>NZ_JAVTSN010000001.1:0-313267 GCF_032678585.1 Pedobacter psychrodurus
GAGTGGCACGAATGCTAGTTGTGAAATAAGCAATGCTGTAGTGAAGATGAGGGCAGGCCCCTCGGCTCGGCATACAGGTGCCGAAGCCAAACCACCACTAAGTTGCTGTGGTAAAGAGCCATGGTGGCGAGCGTTAGTGGAAAAGGCATCGTAAGAGGTGCCAGGTGAGTGTTAAGAAGACGAGCGAAAGCGAACCGATCGATGAGGTGTCGAAAGGATTGGACGATGTCAGAACCGGGAACCAGTAGCTCCCCGGGATAAGTAAGGAAGTTACCTGTTTACTGACCTTACGGCATCCGGCATATAGACGGCGTGATCTCAACACAGGCTTTAATGCGGAACGTGCGAACCTGTCGTAGCGATGCCAAGGGAAAACCTCAAGCCGGAGTGCCAGCAAGAGGGAAAGTACCGATGCGCTTCACGGGGGCGGAACTCCTCGTACTACTGTTGAAGGCTCTGTAATGGGGCTGGAGGGAAGGGGGAGTATTATTCAAGTTTTAGAAAACATAGAAGGAAACTGCTTAACAGCAGGAGGTACAGAAATGAAGAAAACAAAACCATTTACAATTGGAAAACTAGAAGTAATGAATGCTTACAACAAGGTTAAAGCGAACAAAGGAAGCGGAGGCGTGGATCAGATGAGTTTACAAGACTTTGAGCTAGACAAAGCAAACCGTCTGTATAAACTGTGGAACCAGATGAGTTCTGGCAGTTACATTCCCAGTGCGGTGAAGTTGGTTGAAATCCCGAAGAAAGGTGGCGGTAAAAGGCCGCTGGGCATTCCTACTATAGTAGACCGAGTGGGTCAGACCGTAGTAAAAGACCTGCTGGGAAAAGATATGGACAAGATCTTCCATGAAGACAGTTACGGCTACCGTGCAAACAAATCAGCCCATCAGGCAATCGAGCAAGCCCGTAAGCGTTGCTGGAAATTTGACTGGGTGATAGACATGGATATCCGTGGCTACTTTGACAACATTCCGCACGATCTGCTGATGAAAGCTGTGAGAAAACACACGGACATCAAATGGGTGCTGCTATACATTGAGAGATGGTTAGTGGCACCATTGCAACTGGAGGATGGAACCATAGTGGCAAGAACGAAAGGCGTTCCGCAAGGATCGGTAATCGGGCCATTATTGGCTAACCTTTACTTGCACTACGTCATGGACTTATGGCTAAGCAGGAACCATCCTGACTGCCCGTTTGAGCGTTATGCAGATGACAGTGTGATCCATTGCGCAAGTAGGCCGAAGGCTGAAAGAGTACAGCAATTATTGGGAGAAAGAATGCAGGAATGTGGACTAGAAATGCATTCTGAGAAAACGAAGATCGTGTATTGCAAGGACAGCAACAGAAGAAGGAAGTTTGAACCCTACGGCGAGTTTGACTTTCTTGGCCATACATTCAGGCCAAGACAAGCTCAACACAGTGGCCGTAAAGAAACTTTCAGCAACTGGCTGCCTGCAGTAAGCATGAAATCGAAACAGTCTATGACTGAGAAGATGAAAAGCTGGACGATACTTCGGGCATCAGATGTACAGATCGAGGATATAGCGAAAGCAATAAACCCTGTTTTAAGAGGCTGGATCAATTACTACGGTAAGTTTTACCGAACAGAATTAAAGGACTTTATGCAAAATGTAAATCGAATGATTGCCCGCTGGGCACGTCGCAAGTACAAGAAGCTCCGAACGAGCTTGCTAAAAGCCATCATGTGGCTAAAGGGAATATCAGTTAGACAACCAGCCTTATTTCCGCATTGGGAGTTCGGTTCAAAACCTTTTTAAGAAATGGGAAATAACAGAGAAATCCAAGTCCAACCTTCGCACGCGGGATGCTTGACATGAAGTCGATGGTTGGATAATAAGAGCCGTATGAAGGGAAACCTTCACGTACGGATCTATGAGAATCTCGGGTTGAAATACCCGGGTTTACTTAACAAGTTAACCATGCTATATACCCGATGGATCATATGATTCATCGGGTTTTTTATGTCATAATATTTCGGCTGAGCAATCCGGTATTTTTACTTTTCAATAGAAAAAGAAATCACCTTAAATGTTTATCCGTTCCCGTTTTTAAATTTCATAACGTAGTTTTGCAGATAAACTTTTTTCTGTGGCAGATTCAGACCCCAATTCGGTTATCGTAAAACCAGATGCATTCGCCGCTTTGCGGTATAAAGAATTCAGATCATTCCTCGGCATGCGGTTCTTTTTTACACTTGCTTACCAAATGCAGGCTGTTGTTATCGGCTTTCATATTTACGATTTAACACACGATCCATTAAAATTAGGCCTGGTAGGTTTATGTGAAGCTATTCCTGCCATTGGGATTGCATTATATGGTGGTTACATTGCCGATAAGAGTGAAAAAAGAGGTTTATTGATCAAAATCTTTTCTGGCGTGTGGCTGGCTTCGGTTCTGATGCTCATTATTACCAGTAAATACCTTCATCTTAAAGAGGATCTGATTGTACTCATTATGTACGGACTGGTATTTTGTATTGGTATCGCCCGTGGTTTTTTTGGCCCCGCTACATTTTCACTAATGGCTAAAATTGTACCGAAAGAGTTGTACCCAAATTCGAGTACATGGAATAGCAGCAGCTGGCAATTTGCAACTATTATCGGCCCGGTTGCAGGAGGTTTCGTAAACTGGTGGTGGGGTATTACCGCCGCATATGCATTTATTGTTGTACTGGTTTCTATCTCACTGATCTGCATTTTCAATTTCAAGAAACACCCTTCTACCTATGTGCCGAAAGAGAATATATTTCACAGTTTAAAAGAAGGAATCCAGTTTGTTTTCAAAACCAAAATGATGGTTTGGGCGATGAGCCTCGATCTCTTCTCGGTATTCTTTGGCGGTGCCGTAGCTTTGTTGCCCATGTTTGCAAAAGATGTTTTTCATTTGGGTTCCTATGGGTTGGGCATGATGAGGGGAGCGGCATCACTAGGTGCTGTGCTAACTATGCTGGCCATGACACGCTTTTCGCCAATGGGGAAACCCTGGCGTAACTTATTAATTGCGGTAACGGGCTTTGGGTTGAGCATAATCTGTTATGGCTTATCTAAAAACTTCTATTTAACATTATTCTTTTTGTTTTTAGAAGGGTCTTTCGATAGTGTAAGCGTAATTATCCGTCAAACCATCATGCAATTGCTTACCCCTGATGATATGCGCGGACGGGTTTCGGCAGTAAACAGCATGTTTATCGGATCGTCTAATGAAATCGGCGAATTTGAATCAGGACTATCGGCGAAGTTATTAACGTTGGTACCTGCGGTGGTTTTCGGAGGAAGTATGACAATAGCCATTGCTGGCATTACCTGGTTAAAAACAAAATCGCTGACCAAATTGAGTTTGCAGGATATTAACGAGCAGACGACTAAAACTGTTTAAAGAGTTGTCAACTTTAATAACGCGGTTGTTAGAAAGTTGACAACTCTGAGATCTACGTTTTAACCACTCTTTTAATTTCAAATGACTTGGGCATGCCCCAAGCTGCGCAAGGGTCGGGCTATCCGTTCCAATCTTTTTTGATGAAGAATCAAAAAAGGATTTCCACTGCTATCCCTCATGCAAAAAAAAGTTGTGCCTTTGTTCCTTGGTGGTAAAAAATAAATGGTTCGTAAGGATACAGACCATTGCGATAAGAGTTGTCAACTTTAATAACGCGGTTGCCAGAAAGTTGACAACTCTGAAATACCTGGTGGTGAAAAACAAATGGTCCGTGAAGACACGGACCATCGCTACATTAAAACTTCTTATTCTTACCCCACATCAGATAAATGATTGAGCCTAAAAACGGCGCCAAGAGGATAATGATAAACCACAGTACTTTTACCGGGAAAACCATACTGCTGTTTCTCGATATATGGTACAATGCCGCCAATATCAATGCGAGCCAAAGTATGGCAGCGATAATGATGATAATTGCAATCTGATTGCTTTCTACTTGAGCTAGTAACATGATAAAATCTTTTTGTTCCTAAGCTTCAACAACTCTTTCGCCAATTTGTTGGCGCCACATGGCCTGATATAAACCATTTTGTGCAATTAGCTCTTCATGGCGTCCCTGCTCTATGATATGGCCTTTCTCTAACACATATATTTTGTCGGCGTGTTTGATAGTTGATAAACGGTGCGCAATTAAAATCGTAATGTGGTCGGTTAAATCTGAAACAGAGCGGATGGTTTTGGTAATTTCTTCTTCGGTAATCGAATCTAAAGAAGAAGTTGCCTCATCAAAAACCAGGATATCCGGTTGGCGGAGTAATGCCCTTGCAATGGATAAACGTTGTTTTTCGCCTCCCGAAACTTTAACACCACCCTCACCGATTAACGAATCTAAACCTTTATCGGCGCGGGCCAGTAAAGTCTGACAAGCAGCCTGGTTTAATACCTTATAACATTCTTCGTCGGTTGCATTTGGATTAACAAACAATAAGTTTTCCCTTATTGTACCAGAGAACAACTGCGTATCCTGTGTTACGAAACCGATTTTCTCGCGTAAGGCATCCAGATCAATATCGTTGCTTGCAATGCCGTTGTATAAAATCTCGCCATCTTTTGCAGGGTACAAACCAACCAGTAGCTTAACCAATGTAGTTTTTCCAGAGCCAGATGGACCAACAAAAGCAATCGTCTGTCCGTTGTGGGTTTTGAACGAAATATTTTCTAAGGCATTTCTATTGGCCGTTTGGTGTTTAAAACCCACGTTGCTAAAAGTTAAATCCTTAATTTTTGCAATTGAGGTTGGATTTTCTGGTTTCTTGTCGATTGGCGTGCTCAGGATCTTTTTAAAATTACCTAACGAAACTTCAGCCTCGCGCCAGGCCAATATTACATTCCCCAATTCCTGTAAAGGACCAAAAAGGAAGAAGGAATAAAATAAGAAAGAGAAATACTGTCCCGGGGAGATGGTGTTGTCGAATATTAACAATAACAATACAACAATCATCGAACTTCTAACCAGGTTTACCGTAGTGCCCTGAACAAAACTCATGCTACGCACATACTTTACTTTTTTAAGTTCTAAACCTAAAATTTTGTAGGTGGTTTTGTTTAACCTTTCTATTTCCTGATCGGCCAGACCTAAACTTTTAACCAGTTCGATGTTTCTTAGCGATTCGGTTGTAGAACCTGCCAGAGCAGTGGTTTCGCCAACAATAGAACGTTGGATGGTTTTGATTTTGCGGCTTAAAAACCAGCTCACAAAACTGATGATCGGGATTGCAGCAAAATACACCAATGTTACCTTATAACTGATCGAAACCGAATAAACGATTACGAAAACCATCCCAATTAAACTTACAAAAAGCACACTGATAAAAGAAGTGATAAACTTTTCGGAGTCTAAACGTACTTTTTGAAGAATGCCCAATGTTTCGCCACTGCGCTGATCTTCGAAAACCTGATAAGGTAATTTTAAAGAGTGCTGTAAACCATCAGCATACATTTTTGCACCAACTTTTTGAACAATTACGCTGGTAAAGTAATCCTGAAAGTTCTTCGCGATACGCGATACCATTGCCGCACCGATGGCAAGGCCAATGAAGCCTAAAGCACCCCAGATATAGGTGCTTTTATCACTGAAAGATGCTCTTTTGTTGATATATAAATCCAGAATCCTTCCGGTAAAGTAAGGATCCATTAAAGAAAAGCCAATATTTATACCTGCAAGCAATAGTGCCAAAGCCACAATCCACTTGTGGTTTTTGAGGTAGTTGATTAATAATCCCATTAAGTTTTGTTGTTTGTGAATGCAAACATAAAAAAAGGGAACGGATAAAAATCCATTCCCCTTTTTTATGACTTTAAGCTAAGATACTTAGCTAACATTTGTTAAAATCCATAACGTAAACCGATTTGCGCTTGCCAAGGGTTACCCGTTGGAATTACAATTCCTGTATTGTTTAAACGGTAGTTGTAGTTGGCGCTTGCAGCATCATATCCCGTAACCGCATATAGTGCTTGCGTACCCAAAGTTTCTGATGTACCCCAGGTTTTCTTAAATAAGTTGGCTACGTTAAACAAATCGCCTGAAATTTCAATGCTTTGTTTTTTACCCTGGCCAAATTTAAACTGATAGGCTAACCTTAAATCAACTGTTCCATAAAAGCCGTTAATACCGCCATTACGTTCAGCAAAAGTACCTTCGTATTTTGTAATGTAATCTTTTAAACTTTGGCTTGCATCACCATTTGCCAACAATGCCTGTAAAGAAGTTCTAAGCGCTGCCGGTACATTTGTATTTGATGGATTAAAGATATATGCCAAATCGTTTGTTGCAACAAAATCACCATTGGTATTGCCACCAGATAATAAACTATATCTGGTACCACCAATACCCGAATAGCGAATACCAGCTTTAATGCCATGGAATGATGGTAATGTTCCATAAATAATTACCTTATTCCGGAACTGACCATTAGAATAAGTCATTTTACTTAAATTCCTTGGATCATCAACTACTGGCAGCGATAGCGTTGCAGAGTTGGCTACGTTACCGTTGAATGAGGTATTGTCTTTGGCATCGTTCCAGGTATAACTTGCCGAAATTTCCCCATCTTTAAAGTATTTCCAGGAAGCATCTACAACAACAGCAAATTGATTTACTTTACCTTTACTATTCAATTCTAATACACGGCCAAACTGGTTGGTTAAGCGGCCCAGTTTCCAGTCTGTATTTCCGTTACCTGTATTAATCGAGTTTGCGGGTACATATACACCCCTGTTTCCTTCATTCGATAAGGTGAAGAAAGGATTGGCCACCATATTTCTATCCACATACATATAGTTATTACGGGCTAAAGTTGCATAACCGGTAATGCCGATACGTATTTTATCGTTGATTAATTTGTTATACGATAAGTTCGCTTTGTAAACCACTGGTACTTTGGCATCCTCAGCGTAAGTATTTATGGTTGGGATTTGTAATGCTGGTAGCGTTGGTGCGGTAGCGGTTCCGTTCCTGTAACCGATAAAATCTGGCTTTGGTACACCTGTACCTGTAACATCAACAGTAGCCAGGTGTTTACCATCAAACGTTAAGTTGTTAATGGTTACATAATTGTTTACATCTGATCCGAAAATCCCGGCGCCCAAACGTAAGTAATCGGTATGGTTTTCATTAACATCCCAGTTAAACTGGATGCGGGGCTGAATTAAAAATTGCTTTAATTCATGATCTGTTCTTACACCAATGGCATCAAACAGTTGTTGATTAAGCGGCGATGTTGGATATTGGCTATAATCTAAGCGTAAACCGCCTGTAAAGTCTAAACCTTTACCGAGTTTGGTTTGCATTTGGCCATAAATAGCAGAATTCCATAACTTGCCCACAACACTTGGGTCGGCAACTAAAGGTACTTCCCTGTAATAGCTTATCGGTATCAGGTTATCAAAATTTTGTAAAGCCTTTTGTTCGTTTCCTGCCGCAGCGGTACCCGATCTGTTAAATGTAAAACGTCCGTTCACCTCACTGCCGTATAATGATAGGGCATGGGTATACATAATATCTACCCCAAATGTGTATTTAATTTTGTCGGTATTATAGTATAAATTATCTACCAATTGGAAAACGTTATTGGTAAAACCTTCCTGCCCAAAGCGATGCCCACCAATTTGAACTGCAGTAGTTAATATACTTCCAGTTGGCAAAGTAGATTCTAAGTTAGAAACAACAGCCCTGGGGATAGCAAAACCCAGCTCATCGTTTTGTGTACTGGCCTGATAGGTGTATAAATGTTGCACCTTTAGCTCGTTGGTAACCTTACTGCTCACGGTAGAACGCAATGTAGCCAACAAACTGTTGTCGACATTTTTATCGGTGCCATAACTTTCGTAAAAGTTTATCGCAGTATTATCGGCCAAACCAAGTGGGTTTCTATCGTTGGTATAGTTATCACGTACGGTTAATAAGTTTTTATCGTTAATCTGCCAATCTAAACGTAAAAAGCCTGCATCTGTTCCTCTTTTCTTATCGAAAGAACCAAATTGAGGTGTATTGGCTACACCATATTTGCTTCTGGCAACCGCTAAAAAGTTATTTAGTGTAGCGTTTGTCACATTAAAACGGGCCTCATCTGCTGAAGAGTTGATATCGGCAATAATTAATGGTCGCGAATCTCTCTGATGATCCCAGGCAGCAAAATAATGTAATTTATCCTTAATAATTGGTCCGCCTAAACTAAATCCGTACTGGTATGTAGAGAAATCGTTTACTCTTTTATTTCCTCTAATGTCGTAGGTGCTGGCTAAAAAATCGGCCCTGTTATAAGCAAAAGCACTACCTGTAACTTCGTTGGTACCCGATTTTGTTACGGCACTGATTGTACCACCACCGGCACGGCCTAAACTTACATCATATTGGTTGGTAACCACTTTAAATTCCCGAACACTTTCGATAGAGATAGAGTATGGCGCACCGCTTCGACTAGTTGTACTGCCAGAAGATGTTGGGTTTTTTGCTGTCATACCATCAATAGTGAAGTTGGTAGAAGAGCCCAGCTGACCAGATATACCACCTGGGCCAGATAAAGGAGATAAATCTGTTAAACTAGAGAAATTACGGCCGTTTACCGGTAATAAGTTCATTGTTTTTGACGAAATTTCGGTAGATGCACCAAACTGTTGCACTTTGTTTCTTAACGAAGATCCATTAACCTCTACACCATCGAGGTTTTGAGCAGTTTCCTGCATGTTAATGGCCACCCTTACAGCATCGCCCTGGTTTAACATATAACCTGTTCTGTTTTGCTCTGCATAACCGATGTAAATGGCTTTAACCGTATAAGGGCCACCTAAAGGAAGCTCTTTAAAGGTGAACTCGCCCTGGGCATTGGTTGATGTTCTGGTGGTAAAACCAGTTGAGTTGTTCCGGATCTGTATGGAAACGCCAGGAATTCCTTTCTTTTGTTCATCCGTTACAATACCGGAGATTGATGCCTGGGTTGTTTGTGCCAGTACCCGGTTTGGGACAAGACAAAACAGCAGCAACACTGCAATAAGTAAATTTTTCATCATCGTTTGTGTTTTTTAGGGGTGAGGAAGCTTGCTTGAGTGTATTTATTTTTTTGCCGCTCAAGCAGGTTTCATCATGATTAGTTTTTTGGTTTTTTATGATCACAAAGATGTTACTATGCTGTTAACTGAATTCTGATTTAATATTAATAATAGGTTTACTCCTTGGCGGTTTTTAGTGCCGATGTTAAAATAAATGCCGCAGATAAATTAATATTTGGCCTTTCGTGTTAAGATAATGTTAGCTGTTTCTCTTTGGCAACATATTGATTAATAAATTTTTGATAAAATTATTTCCACTTTTATCAATAATGATTAATTTAGTTATACCATTACCAGCCAACAGGTCTGTTTCGCTGGCAATATTTCCCTAATAAGGTGTTTGAACACCGAATCTCATCCCAAAAAGGCGAAAGCCGAATTATCCCACATTAAACGTGCTTAGGCGTAAAGCCTGATGGTACGTTGTTTTAATAATTTTTTATGCTGGAAGCTGACCAAACGTCAGTTGAGGCGAAACATATGATGCTGTATGCTGACCAATTGACTGTGTAAACAAAGCAATTGAAGGTGGAAGTGTAACAATTGATAGTGGAAGCAGAGCATTGCGCACTGTAAGTGAAACAATCGGCACTTGCTGCTCAGCAAAGCACATTGTATAGTAAACAATTGAGTATGGCAATGAAACATACCGCTGTTATTGCCAAACATTGGAGACTGTTAATAAAGTACAGTGCTATGATAAGCAAGCGATACCAAAAGAGATAAAAGAAAACAGTTTATAACATATACCTAAAAACAAAAACAATGACACAAAAAGAAGAGAATTATCTAACCATGGCGAATGTAACGCTTCAGATATTGAATGCGAATAAATCCATCTGGTCTGATCAGGCCGCATTCGGTAAAATTGTAGGCGAAATTGAAGAAGATGTAAAAAGTATAAATTTAGCGATTAACCGCAGTGGTGTAAAAAGCACCGGAGCTACGGCAACCAAATACCAGGCTGCGGATGCCGCCATTAGCCGTGCGGTTAAATACGCTGGTTTGGCACAGATTCATGCACTGGAAATTGGGGATACCATTTTGTTCGATGCATTGAGTACATCGGTAACCCAATTCGAACGTTTGCCCGATCAACAATTGATACCGGCATTGGAAAATATTTATGCCCGCATTGAAGCTTTAGCAGAAGAACTAAAACCCTATGGCGTTTCGAAAGATGATCTTGAAATATTCCAGAAACATATTGAGAATTTTAAAAAGCATAAAGATAACCCGAGGGTAGTAATAGCCGAACGTAAAGGATTTAACAATGCCATTCCAACATTGCTGGTGGAGCTTAAAACCTCTTTTTTTAAGTTAGACCGGTTGATCAAAATCTGGGAAAGCACCCATGAAAAGTTTGTTGCCGATTATGAGAATGGGAGGATTGTGATTCCGCTGGGCGCGAGGCATAAAAAGGATGGAACTATATCCTAGCGTACGCGGGACACTTGCGCCAGCCAGAAAAAAGAGGTTAATTCATCAAAATCACTATCTCATTTGGGTTGATGCGATGGGCTCTTTTTTTGTAAAATTATAGGGTACAGAATTTATTATGGCAAAAACTAAAAAGATAAACGTTCAGGGAGTTGATATTATCTTGTATGAAGATAATGAGCATGATTTCATCTCGCTGACTGATATAGCACGACATAAAGACCCGGAAAATACTGATACCATCGTTCAGAATTGGATGAGAAACCGAAACACCATTGAACTTTTGGGCTTTTGGGAAACCATTTATAATCCAGGTTTTAAACCCCTCGAATTCGAGGGGTTTAGAAAAAAAGCAGGGCTGAATAGCTTTGTAATGACACCAAAACGGTGGATAGAAAAAACTAACGCTATTGGTATTGTTTCAAAATCGGGAAGGTACGGAGGAACTTTTGCCCCATTTCAAAAATCAACTACCAAATCCATACCGATCGATAAAAGAAAACCTGATACCAAAAACAATTACCAAGTAACAAGCGAGTTTTGTTAATCACTTTAGCCAGAGTCATGATTGAAGATTCAATAATACAATTAGAAGAAAACATTCCTTTAACAGATGCGGATCTAAAACACATCCAAACCCAGGAAGAAGGAATTAAAAGTGTTTTACCGGCTATTTTAGGCGGGTGTACACTCTTTATTATGGTGTTTATTACTTTTTTAATTTGGGATCACTTTGTAAATTTCAGGTACTACGAATATATCTTATTTGTAGGTGCTGGCTTTGCGATGTATGGTTTTTGTTATTTCTTCGCCTTGCTGGTGATGCGGTACGATAGTGCCAATTGGAAAAAGGATAAAGCCCAGGGTAAAAACAAATTGACAAGTGTAGTGATCAACCGCGATAAAACAGAACATGCGGAATATTTAACTTTTGCGGGGCCTGCTAAAAATGATAAAATCAGGATTAGGGTAAAGCCAGAAGATTATTCGCGTTACCCGGTAGGTGCAAAACTAACTGTTACCTATTTAAAGTTTAGCAAAGAAGCGCTTGAGCTTGTTGAACGATAAAATTACAGCCGCTGGCGCAGGCAAGCTCGGTGTTGGCTTAAACATAAACAGAATTTATTGGCAACAAAACATGAAGCTATTTAAAAATACACGTGACTTTAATTTAGAAGAGATGCAGATTTTAAATCTGCGTTTAGCCGGAGAGCAAAAGAAGTTGAAAGAAATATTAAAGTATAAGAAAATCCTGATCCATGGTATAATTGCATTGATATGCATTGCTTTAATTAAAATAACGGGGAATGAACTTTTGCTTATTGGTTTGGGTACCATCGCGATGATTTCTCTTGGTTATGTCCTTTTTACTCCAATATGTATTTATTACGACCAGAAATACTTGAGAGCTGAAATAAAAAAATTAAATGGCTACATTAATAATGGAAAGGCAACTGTTTTTGGTATACATTCGAAAAGGATTGCAGAAGTAGCGGCAGTTGTAGATGAATTTACAGGAGGAACACCGGCTTACTTTCTGGTAGAACTTGATGTTGAAAGCGTGCTGTTTTACCGGGATACTCAATACATATTTATAGCAGGCTTTCCTTGTTTAGATTTCGATATTTATGCCACCCATGATGCTTTTTTTCTGGGAAAACCAATATGTCCACTCAGCAAAATTATCGACCCAATTATTCTTGATGAAAAAGCTAGATGCTGTTATGAGAAAAAATTTGGAACGCCGACATTTGGTATTAAAGATATCAACTTCGATAAACTTATCGGCCAGTATAATAATTGCTAGCATTGGTTGATACATTAATTGAATAGGAAGTAACTCCATGGAAACAATTTTGATTATCGTAATAATTGCTGTAGTAATTGGTTTAATATACTATTTTCTAAATAGGCATATGGGAAACGCGTACACCAGAGAGATGATCAATCAGCTTGAACAGATGCCTGATGAGGAATGGACAAAACAGGTAAACGATAGACAGTCACAACTTGAAAAAACCAGATTTAAAAATATAGTAACAAAGGAATCTTTTGTTTATTTCGGACAGGGTAATTTTATACAGTCGGGAAGTAATGTCGCGCAGGCTAAATTTTTGAAAGTTGGCGAAAACCAAACTTATATAGAAGAGTTTTACACCGAGCCCCGCTACTCAGTTGTAGGAAGATACGATAACGAATACTATATTATATATTTCGATGGAAAAGCTTATGTATCGTTGTCGCTGCTACAGACTTTCTACCTTTTTGATGAATCGAAGTGGCGTAAGGTATTATATCCGGTTGAATATGTTGATGGCTTTGGCTATAATTTTATCGAATTTCTAAAGCTTTCACTTCCTGAACGACAGGCAGATCAAAAATGGTTGGAAGATACCAGTACTGAAACCTGTAATAGGTTTTACTTTAAAGACTTAACTGTTGAAGAAATTTTAAATATATAATTATGTTACCCGTAACCAGGGCTTAACTTAATGACTTTGCGAGTGCACCAGCAGAGTAGGTAGTAACTATTTTGCTGGGGTTAATTGGTTTTTCGACAAATATTCCTGAAACTGTTCAAAAGTCATCTTTTCAGTTTCTTTCGCAATTTTCTCTTTTATTTCTCTAAAAACTTTTACTGTATCGAACTTTTTTTCTGTTTTATTCTTCGTTTTCATTGTATACTATTTCTTTTGGTGAACGAATGTCATCGTTAGCACAAGCGGAACGCGTGCGCTAGAATAGCTAGGTAATATTACAGTTCGTCCAACGCTATCAGTCCTTTGCCTCCGCTATAATCTATTGCACTGCTATATTTCCAATGCCAGGCCTCATCAACATAGCCAGCAACAACCGGATTTTTGTGTAAGTAATTGACCTTTTGTTCAATAACTGCTGTACTCCACAATTCTATTGGTTGATTGTTATGCTGCCAAAATTGATATTCTGTAACATTACTGCTTTTTGAACCGGCCCGCTTAAACATCCACAGCAGCCATTCTCTTCTACTTTCCTTTTTGTTCTCTTTAATTGCTTTTACAATTTCTTTAGAAGTATACGATTTTATCCTGCCCAATAGAACGTCGGGATTATTATTCTTTGCACTGAATATTAAATGTAAATGACTTGACATGATGCACCAGCAATAAAGCTCTAAACCGAGGTTTTTTCTACAGTGAGTTAAGCTATCAACCATAATATCGCAATATAAACGCCTCACAAAAACATCTATCCAATATACCGTTGCAAAACTGACAAAGTATAATCCTTCCTTATTATGAAATTTGTATTTACGGCTCATTTACAAATTTTACATAAAGTATCAGAACTATAAAACAACTAATCGTTCAATGGTACAAATGGTACCATGGATCTGGCATTTCATTCCATAAAGCTGGCTGGCCCAGCCAGCTTTTAAAAATCTATTTCTTCTCAGCGGTATATTTATCACTGAACTTTTTATCCAACTGTTTATGCAGGTTATCTAAATTAATATCTCTGCCCTGTATAAAAGCTTGCTCTACCTTGTTGGTACGCATATCCAAAGCATCGCCTGCAGAAATAAAGAAAGTAGCATCTTTACCGGTTTCGATACTGCCCGTGCTTTTATCAACGCCCATGGCTTTAGCTGCATTTAAGGTAATGGTTGATAAAGCCTTTTCTTTATCTAAACCCCAGGCTGTAACCGTACCCGCCATAAAAGGCAGGTTGCGCTGTTGCCAGTAACCATCAATACTCAATACCACATTTAAACCTGCATTGGCCAAAACAGCAGCATTTTTGTAAGGCATATTTACATCATCATCATTGTTGTTGGGCAAGGCATGAGGTTGCTTTACTACCAAAGTGATGTTGTTCTCTTTTAAGAAATCGATAATCAGATAAGCTTCATCGGCCCCCGTGATTACCGGGGTAATGCCGAATTTCTTAGCGAAGTTAACCGCAGCAACAATATCCTTCTGACTTTCGGCTGCGATAAACAATTTCTCATTGCCTGCAAATACTTTCTTCATCGCTTCGAAACGGGTGTTAATTACTTCTGGTTTGCCCATTTCTGAATAGGCTTTGGCCTCTGCAAAGAAAGATGTGAGCTGTGCAATAGCCGCCTGTGTTCTTTCGGCCAGGCTTTCCGGCGATTGTTGTGGACGGCCGAAACCTCCAAAACCACCTCTAAAACGTGGCGTAACTGGCCAGGTCATATGCATGGCATCGTCGGTTTTAATTGCTGCATCTTCCCAGTTCCAGGCATCGAGCTGCACAACTGATGAGCTGCCCGAAACGGTACCACCCTGTGGGGTAGGTTGCGCCATCAATACGCCATTGCTACGCAATGTTGCCGGTACTTTCGAATCGGTATTGTATGCCACGATGGAGCGGATGTGCGAATTAAAATCGCCGATTTCCTGAAAATCAAGGGTAGCTTTTACCGCTTCAATTTCTGTTAAACCCAAATTGGTAGTGGCGGCAATAAAACCAGGGTAAATGTGTTTACCCGTGGCCACAATACGCATTACATCATCCTGAGGAACCTGGCCGTTGGCAGTAACCGAAATGATTTTTCCGTTGCCAAAAAGGATGGTGCCGTTTTCGATCACTGTTCCGTTACCAACATGTACGGTTGCACCCGTAATGGCGATGGTTTTGCTCTGTTTTTTAGCTGGCGAAATGTTTGCCTGTGCAAAACACATCAGGCTTGATGCCGAAAAAGCCAGACTGAATAAATATGTTTTCATGTTAGTGTGCATGTTCTTTCTCGGTTAATTCTGCTGAATAGTTTTCTAAAGTTTCGCAATTGTAAAGGCGTGGGGCATCACCCATCGGGCGTTGTGTACGGCCACCTTTGCTTTTGCTGTCTAACATTTTTTGAATCAGCCGTGCTTTTTCTGCCTGCTGTGTTTTGATTACCTGTGCATCTTTATCAATATCCCAGTAAGCAATACCATCAACAAAAGTTTTCTCTGCCCTGGCATAAATAGAAAGTGGGTTGGCTGTCCAGATCACCACATCGGCATCTTTACCCGCTTTTAAACTGCCCACCTTATCGTCGATATGCAACATTTTGGCCGGGTTTAAGGTTACAAATTTCAGTGCATCTTCTTCAGGAACGTTACCGTATAAAACTGATTTACCAGCTTCCTGGTTTAAGTGACGGGCCATTTCGGCATCATCAGAGTTGAAGGCTGTGGTAATGCCTACGTTGTGCATAATTTTTCCGTTGTAAGGGATGGCTTCGGCTACTTCATTTTTGTAGGCCCACCAATCGGAGAAGGTAGAACCTGCAATACCATGTGCTTTCATTTTGTCGGCCACTTTATAACCTTCTAAAATGTGGGTAAAGGTGTTGATCTTAAAGCCTAAACTATCCGCCACATGGATGAGCATGTTAATTTCACTCTGCACGTATGAGTGGCAGGTAATGAAACGTTTATTGTTCAGGATTTCTACAATGGCATCTAATTCTAAATCTTTACGTACACTGTTGCCTTTAATCGAAATTGCTTTTGCGTATTCTTTTGCACGGGTAAACTCATCTACGAATGTTTGTTCGACCCCCATACGTGTAACCGGGAAACGGGCACCTGAACCGAAGTTACTCTGTTTCACATTTTCGCCCAGGGCAAATTTGATGAAACCATCTGCGCCAACAAATTTTAGTTCTTCTGGCGATTTCCCCCAACGGAGTTTAATCAACTGCGACTGACCGCCAATCGGGTTTGCCGAACCGTGTAAAATATGTGATGTAGTAACCCCGCCGGCCAATTGGCGGTAAATGTTAACATCTTCTGAGTTGATGATGTCGGCAACACGAACTTCAGCTGAAACTGACTGCGCACCTTCATTAATGCCACCAGATCCTGCAATGTGCGAGTGCTCATCAATAATACCAGCGGTAACGTGTTTGCCGGTAGCGTCGATTACTTTCGCGCCACCTGCCGAAAGGTTTTTACCAACGGCTTTAATCTTGCCGTTTTCTAATAGCACATCAGCATTTTGCAGGATACCATCTTTCTCGTTCGTCCAAACCGTAGCATTTTTAATCAATACCGTTTCCTGTTTAGGAAGTTCGGTACTGCCAAAAGCAGAGAAAGGATAAATTACAGGCCCCAATGCTAGAGTGGCTTTTGGTTCTTCTTTTTTAGGTGTTTCTTTTGCTGCTTCTTTATAAGTAGCCGTAAATTTTCCGGTAGTACCATCTGCCAATGCTGATTCGCCTTTTAACGTAACCGGATTTGCCGAAATAATGTAACCGCTTAAACGGATATCACCTTTCGGGTTTTTCTTTAAATTAAAATTAATGCTTACCCAATCGCCGTTTCTGGTAAAAGTGGCCGTAGTTTTTACGCTATCTGCACCAACTCTTTCTATTGAAGCGGTAGAGCCACCACCGGTGCCTGTTATCTTTAACATTAAAGCGCCAACACCATCAACATTTAGGTTATAAGTACCGCGAACATCGCTCACATCCATTTTGTTTACAATGAAACGTTTGCCCTGTACCCAGTTTTCGAAAATAATGTTTCCGTTTTTAAAGAGGTTGTCTGAAGAGATCAGAAAGTTGGCTACTTTTCCTTTTTCTAAGGAACCTACTTTATCGCAAATGCCCAATAAAGAAGCCGGAATTTCGGTAACTGATAGTAAAGCCTGTTTTTCTGTCAGCCCGTTTTCGATTGCCGTGCGGATGTTTGCCCAGAAATCGCGGCTGTTTTCCAAACCGAAAGCGGTTAAAGCAAATTTAATCCCAGCTTTTTCTAAACTTGCCGGATTGGTTGGCGCCAGTTCCCAGCCTTTCATTTGTGATAAACTTAGGTTTCTGGCTTCCGCAGGATCTTCCACATCGTAAGCTTTAGGGAAAGTTAAAGGAATAATTAAACTTGCTCCAGTAGCTTTTACTTCATTAATGCGTTGGTATTCATCACCTGTTGATTTGATAATGTATTTCTTGCCAAACTCCTTGCCGATTTTATCCGCGCGGAGGATGTTCTGCCATCCATCCACTTCAAATAGCTGGGGCATGGTTTGCTGTTTGCCGAATTCATCCAAAGAGATATTGTACTCCTCTTTTTGTTTGCCATACCATTGCGCATCGTAATAGGTTTGGCGCAATAAAGCAATCGAGCCCATTAACGAAGTTGGGTAATCGTTTGATGAAGTGCCTTTGTTAAAAGAATAATTGGCTGCGGTTTGGTCTTTCAAAATCACGCTGTTATCTGCACCTTCATTTAAAGTTACGGCAGCAGAAACACCACGTGCAATGCCATCGCGACTGATTACATTCACGCTTCCGAAACCCACTTTGCGTAATTCGTCTGCCTTTTTAGTATCGGTAGAAAAAATATTTTTTACATAAGTTTCAGGTCTGATGGATTCATTCCAGCCATAAGCACCTTTTTTGGTCGATACAAAAATAGATTGCCGCTGACCACCAAAGCCACGTTGTTGTGCGGGTGCTTCAGCCAGGCCATAGCTGGTAAAAGCATCAACTAAAGATGGATACACAAATTTCCCTTTCAGGTCGATTACCACATAACCTTTAGGTACGGCTAAGCTGGCTCCAACGCCCTGAATAGTTTGTCCTTTGATTAAAAGTGTGGCATTTGTAAGGGTTTGGTTGGCATTAACTACTATTGTTGCATTGGTAAAGGCAAACATTCCTGGCCGGGTATCAAAAGAACCGTTAACAGGGAAGGTGGTTTGCTGTGCAAACAGAAATGTAGTAGAAATTACCAGCCCAATGGCGAGTAAAATTTTCTTCATAATAAGTTTTAGGTTTAATTTGTTTAAAACTAATATAAATTAGCGTTCATTCTGCTGAATATCCTATATTTTACAATTAATGTCTATTTTTGAAACATAGAAATTTATTGATATGAACGATATTTTAAAAAGTGCCCACTCTGGATGGCGCTATGTAGTGTTTCTTTTGTTAATTATTGCTGTTGTTAAGGCTTTATCTGGCTGGTTTGGCAATAAAACGTATACAGAAGGCGACAGAAAGCTAAATGTTTTTACATTGATTAGTGCACACATTCAGTTGCTGATCGGTTTGGTGTTGTATTTCAGCGAAGGATGGTATAAACTGAGCAGTGCAGGGGCGCCAGCAGTACGCTATTTTAAAATGGAGCACATTACAATGATGGTTGTTGCAATTATTTTAATCACGGTAGGTAATGCTAAATCGAAAAAAGTAGCCGATGCCGTTGCAAAACACCGTACCATTGCTGTTTTCTTCGGATTAGCTTTAATTTTGATTATTGTTTCGATCTTATTAATGACGAAAAGTGTACCTGGAAGAACGTTTTTCGGGATTTCATAATAAGTTTAGAAGCATAGGGCCCGGCGCATGGCGAAAAGCGTAGGTAATCAAGGTTAATCTTGTGTGCAATCGACTTCGGACTGCCGACTCCAGACTTCGGACTAAATTTATTTTCATAAATATTTCCATTTTTCAAAATTCTTTATATTTTTGTTGCTCATGATCAACAATATACATACATGGCTTTGGCAAAGTAATTCGAATGAATTGCGCTGGCTGCGTATGAAAAAAATATAGTTTATCAACCTAAACCTTATAAAAGAACCATTAAAGCCCGGCGTAGAACCACACGCCGGGTTTTTTATTGTTTAAAAAATAATTAATTCGTCATTGCGAGGCACGAAGCAATCCTACAACGATAGCAGGCGTTTCAACCCACCGCATTAAGATTGCTTCGTACCTCGCAATGACGACAACACAGTAAAATGATGTATAAAATAAATACCACTTACAAAAAAATGCTTGCCGATACCACCACACCAGTGAGCATTTATTTACGCTTACGTGATGTGTACCCCAACAGCATCTTATTAGAAAGTTCTGATTACCACAGTAGGGAAAACTCAATGAGTTTTGTTTGTGCAGATCCTGTTGCCGGGATTATTTTAAAGGGATCGCGGTTGGAAACCTATTTCCCTGATGGAACGGTAGAAATTACCGAAAGTAAAAACCTGATTGAAGAAATTGCCGATTTTAAGGATAAATTCAGAGAAACGGAATTGCCTGAGATCAAGTTTATTTCGAGCGGTTTGTTCGGTTACTTTACCTGGAATGCCGTGCAGCATTTCGAGGATATCAAGTTTACTTCCGAAACACCCGAAGGGGAAGAGATTCCGGAAATGCAGTACCATTTGTACCGCTACCTCATTGCCATCGATCACTTCAAAAATGAAATCACACTTTTCAAAAACACTTTTGAAGGAGAAGAAGAGGGCGGACTGGAAAAAATGGAATACCTGATCCAGAATAAAAATTATCCTGAATATAAGTTTCAATTGCGTGGTGAAGAGAGTTCGAACCTCACCGATCAGGGTTTTATGGATCTGGTAGAGAAACTGCAAAAGCACATTTACCGGGGCGATGTTTTTCAAATTGTACCTTCAAGAGCTTATAAACAAGCTTTCTCTGGTGATGAATTTAATGTGTACCGTTGCCTGCGTTCGATAAATCCGTCGCCTTACCTGTTTTATTACGATTACGGAAACTTTAAATTATTCGGTTCGTCGCCGGAAGCGCAGATCACCATCAAAAACAATTCGGCCAATATCTTCCCGATCGCCGGCACATTTAAACGCAGTGGAAACGATATTGAAGATGCTGAACAGGCACGTAAATTAGAGCAGGATCCAAAAGAAAGTGCCGAACACGTCATGCTGGTCGATCTGGCCAGAAACGATTTAAGCAGGCACTGTAACCGCGTTGAAGTAAAGTCGTTTAAAGAGGTGCAATATTATTCGCATTTGATCCACCTGGTAAGTAAAGTAAGCGGGCATTTGCAGGAAGATGTAAGCGCTTTTAAAGTAGTTGCCGATACCTACCCAGCGGGTACTTTAAGTGGTGCACCAAAATACAAAGCCATGCAACTGATTGATGAAAACGAAAAACTGGGTAGAAATTTCTACGCAGGAGCAATTGGTTTTATGGGTTTTAACGAAGATTTTAACCATGCCATCATGATCAGGACTTTTATGAGCAAGAATAACGAATTACATTACCGAGCAGGTGCGGGTATTGTGGCCAATTCTGTGCCTGAAACCGAAATGCAGGAGGTAAACAATAAAATTGCAGCATTGCGTAAAGCGGTGCAGATGGCAGAAGAAATATAGTTGGGAGTGATGAGTTTTTAGTTTGGAGTAAAATCCACTAGTAAGAAATACAATGAAAGATATAAATAAGAAAACAGTTCTGGTTATCGATAACTACGACAGCTTTACGTACAATCTGGTGCATTTGATTAATGAGGTAGGTTACGAAGCTGTAGTTTGGAGAAACGATAAATTCGACTTGGCCGATGTAGATCAATACGATAAAATTTTACTTTCTCCCGGCCCGGGTATCCCTGAAGAAGCAGGCTTATTACTGGATGTAATTAGGACCTATGCACCAACCAAAAGTATTTTTGGTGTATGTTTAGGTCAGCAGGCCATTGCAGAAGTTTTTGGCGGTACTTTGTTGAATTTAGGCAGACCCATGCATGGAATTGCCACTCCTGTGACGGTTGTAGATGGCGATGAGCCATTGTTCTGGGAATGTCCGCAAACCATAAATGTTGGCCGTTACCACAGTTGGGTAGTGAGTAAAGAAAACTTTCCTTCGTGTTTAAAAATCACAGCAAGAGATCATAAGAGTGAGATTATGGCCTTAAGACACGAAACATTGGACGTGCGGGGTGTACAGTTCCACCCTGAAAGTGTGCTTACTGAGTACGGCAAGCAAATGATGGAGAATTGGTTGACAACTTAAAAGAAATTCCGTCATTGCGAGGCACGAAGCAATCTGTTTGTGAGATTGCTTCGTGCCCCGCAATGACGATTAATCTAATAGAATGAACATTTTAGATAAAATCGTATTACGTAAGAAGGAAGAAATCGCAGATGCAAAAGCTTTGGTTTCGGTTCGGGATTTAGAAAATTCGGTGCACTTTAACAGAACACCTTATTCTTTTAAAGAGTTTCTTTTGGCAGAAGACCGTACTGGTATTATTGCTGAGTTTAAGCGCCGTTCCCCGTCGAAAGGTTTAATTAATGGCATTGCAGATGTTGCTGAGGTAACACAAGCCTATAATGCTGCAGGCGCATCTGCACTTTCGGTATTAACGGATGTAGATTTCTTTGGGGGTAAAACAGAGGATATTCTGGCGGCAAGGGCGGCAAATAATATTCCGATCTTAAGAAAGGATTTTATGATCGATGAATATCAGATCCTGGAAGCAAAAGCCTGGGGTGCTGATATTATTTTATTGATTGCATCCATATTAACGCCACAACAAATCAAAGATTTTGGGAAATTTGCAAAAGATTTAGGTTTAAACGTGCTGTTAGAAGTGCATAATCTGGAAGAGTTAGCGCGGAGCATCTGCCCGAACCTGGATGCCATTGGTGTTAACAATAGGAACCTGGGCGATTTCACAGTAGATATTCAGACCTCTTTTGATCTGGTGAATAAAATCCCCAATGAATTTTTAAAGATCTCAGAAAGTGCAATCAGCAACCCACAAACGATTAAGGAATTAAAAGCAGCTGGCTTTAACGGATTTTTGATCGGTGAGAATTTTATGAAAACAGATCATCCGGGTGCTGCAATAAAAGAATTTGTAGCGCAGATATAACCTGTAAAAACCTTTAAGGTTTGAAAGGTCGTTGGCAAATTTCGTATATTTGCCTCAATTACATGGGAAAACAAAAAACGTACGATACTGCCGTAGTGCAGGAGCGGGCAATTTTAGTTGGGGTAGTTACTCCAGGCGAAAAAGAAGCCCAAACAAAAGAATATTTAGATGAGCTGGCCTTTTTGGTGGATACAGCTGGTGGGAAGGTGGAAAAGATTTTTACACAGAAAATGCTTAAACCAGAACGTGCAACATTTGTGGGTACGGGAAAACTGGAAGAGATTAAGGCTTATGTAAAATCGGAAGAAATTGATGTGGTGGTTTTCGATGATGAATTATCGCCATCGCAGCTGCGCAATATCGACCGCGAACTTGGTGTAAAGGTTTTGGATAGAAGTAATCTGATCCTTGATATTTTTGCCAACAGGGCCCAAACTGCACAGGCAAAAACACAGGTAGAGTTGGCGCAATTGCAATATGTTTTACCGCGCCTTACCGGTATGTGGACCCACCTGGAACGCCAGAAGGGTGGTATCGGGATGCGTGGTCCGGGTGAAACGCAGATTGAAAGTGATAGAAGGATTATTTTAAACAAAATCTCTTTGTTAAAAGAGCGTTTAAGAAATATCGACCGTCAGAACGAAACACAGCGTAAAAACCGCGGTCAGTTGATTCGGGTAGCTCTGGTTGGTTATACCAACGTAGGTAAATCTACTATTATGAATATGCTGTCGAAATCGGAAGTATTTGCAGAGAATAAGCTGTTTGCAACCTTAGATACGACTGTTCGTAAAGTGGTGATCGAAAATTTACCTTTTTTACTTTCTGATACCGTTGGATTTATCCGTAAACTGCCTCACCATTTGGTAGAGTGTTTTAAATCTACCCTTGATGAAGTGCGTGAGGCTGATTTGTTGATCCACGTGGTTGATGTTTCGCATCCTAACTTCGAAGATCAGATTAATACGGTTAACGAAACATTAAAAGATATCGGCGCGATTGATAAAGACATGATTTTGGTTTTTAATAAAATTGATGCCTATGTTTCGCCAGAGCTTAATGATGAAGAGGATGATGGCAAACTCACTTTAGAAGACTTTAAGAAAAGCTGGATGAGCCATGATAAAGTGCCTGTATTGTTTATATCGGCCACAGAAAAGGAAAACTTAGAAGAGTTTAAAACACTTTTATACGATAAGGTTAAAGCTGCGCATGTGGCAAGATACCCGTATGATAGTAATTTGTTATATTAGATTAAATTCCGTCATTGGGGTGCAGAAATAAACCTCGCAGGTTTTAAAAACCTGCGAGGTTTCCATCACAATAACGATAGATAAATACATTATGGAAAGTAAACGTCAGCAGAAATTTGCAGGAGTATTACAGGAGGAGTTGGCACAGGTTTTTCAGCGTGAAGGTGCTGCATTTTTGCCTAATACATTGGTAACCATTACCCGGGTTAGGGTGTCGCCGGATCTGGCAGTGGCTAAAGTTTACCTGAGCTTTTTTAATACCAATAACACCACACTTTCTATCAATACGGTTAACGCACATTCGGGCGAGATCAGGTATAAACTGGGTAGCAGAATCCGCCATCAGGTTAGAGTGGTGCCAGAGCTTACTTTTTTTGTAGATGATACAAACGAATATGTAGAGCGTATGGACCATCTTTTCGATAAGATTGCAAAAGAACCAAGACAAAAAGACGAAGACAGCGAATAATCTTTGTGAGGAAGCTAAGGGAACCCGTTAATTTCTTCACTCATTTTATACCGGCATTAATCGCGATTCCGGCAGGGTATATATTGCTTCAAAAGTGCGATACCCCAATCGAATATACCGCCGCATGGATTTACAGCATCGGTACATTTATCCTTTTTGGTGTAAGTGCCATGTATCACGGCTATCCCGCTACCGATTATGGCGTGCGTTTTTGGCAAAAATTCGATCACTGTTGCATTTATCTGATGATTGCAGGCTCTTATACACCTACTGCTTTATTGGTTTTCGATGGGTGGTTGCGCTGGAGCTTGTTCGCCATAGTATGGATCATCGCTATTGTGGGTTGTTTGCTTAAAATCTTTAACCGGTTAAAAAGCACCGCTATATCCTTGTCTATTTATATTTTAATGGGCTGTTTAATTGTTCCTTTGTTACAGAAAATGCTGGGTACCTTACCAATTGGTGCTATTTTCTGGTTACTCTTCGGTGGTGTTTTTTATATTGCCGGCACCTATTATTATGCAAAGGACAAACAAATGTTCAGGTGGATGCACAGTCACGAACTTTGGCACCTGTTTGTAATTGGAGGAGCTTTATCTCATTATATTTACAACTTCGTTTATATTTTTAAGTAAATTATAGATGCAAACTTTCGAGCAGATTATCCGATCAAACATTTCATCGATTCAAAAAGTTGTTGATTTTGATGTAAAAAACGATCAGCTTCTGCCTTTGGATTTTACGGCGGCTAATAAGGAGTTAACAGCTGAAATTTTGGATGATACCGATCTGTTCTCCGATTGGGTGAATGAAAAGCTGGCAAAAAACAATACCCGTTATGGAATTGGCGGATACAACGAACACCGCACCATTTATGCCCGAAGTGCGCATTTTGATACGGGAGAAGAACCGCGCAGGTTACATTTAGGTGTAGATATCTGGGGGCCGGCAGGTACACCGATCTACAACTTTTACGATGCAACCGTGCAAAGTTTTGCCTATAACGATCACCCTGGCGATTATGGCGCTACCATCCTTCTAACCTACAATATAGATGGGTTTAAATTTAACGCCTTATACGGGCATTTAAGTCTTGCTTCGTTAAATGGTCTTGAAGAGGGTAAATTTATCCCTGCAGGAACAAAAATTGCTGAACTAGGTGCAAAAGAAGAAAACGGATCATGGCCACCGCATCTTCATTTTCAATTAATTGAAGATATGAGAGGGTTAAAAGGCGATTACCCAGGGGTGTGTAAGTTTAGTGAAAGGGGAAAATACCTGAACAACTGCCCCGATCCGAATTTTATTTTAGAGGCTACGTTTTCCTAGCTTTACCACCGAGAACACCGAAGGAAGGCACCGAGAACATGGAGATGTTTTTTTATTAGCCACGGACACAGATTAACACGGAATAATTTCTGTGCTTCCGTGACAAACTACTTCTCTTCCCTCTGCGAAAAACTTTGCGTGCTCTGCGGTTAAAACCGTAAATTAGTATTATGAAAAAGCTATTCACCATCTGTTTACTTTTCTGCTGTTCATTAGCTATGGCTCAGGTTCAGTTTAAATCAGGTAAAAGTGGTTTTACTAATTTCTTAAGAGAGAATATCATTTATCCCCGGTTCTCTAAAGATAATTGTATCCAGGGAACGGTGAATGTGAGTTTTAAACTTGATGAGCAGGGAAAAGTCTATTTTTCAAAAGTGAGCAAAGGCATATTATCTGATCTTGATGAAGAAGCACTACGTTTGGTTCGGATGAGCAGTGGCAAATGGCAGGTTCCGGCTGGTTATGATACCACGGTTTCGATCGTCGCACCAGTAAATTTTGTGCTTTCGGGTTACAATTGTGAAGGAAAATCGAGCGAATCCATGCAAGAATCCATCCGCAGTTATCAGGCCGAAGAAGCTTTAACCAATTCTGTGATTAATTTTTATAAAAATATTGATCAGGCAAAACCCGGGCAGGAAATTCAGATTATTCGAATCAAGAACCAGCTTGGTATTGATGATGAATATCTTGGCGACAGAATAAAAATGGGCTTAAAAAAGATAAAACAGGGCGATAAGCAGGGAGCTTGCGAAGATTTTACTTTTGTTAAATACATGGGCAGTAAACTGGCGGATGATTATTTAGCAAAGTATTGTAAGTAACTATTAATGAAAAACACCACCAAATTTTTTGCCTTACTAGATGTCATCAGCATTGTATTACTCGCCAGGCAGTTTTGGCAGATATTAACACATTTAAATGAAATTCCCGATCAAATCCTTTCACAGGCCAAGGTGATTTTGTTATTGCCTTTATTTGTGTCGTTGTTTATTTCGGCAATTGGTTTAGCCTTATTTAAGAAATTTGGCTTTATCACCTATTACATTCAATTCCCCTTCCGCTTAGTGGTGTGGGTATTTTCTATCGGTTTTATCACCTACCTGCCAGAAGTATTAAACCTTGGCGATCGGTGGTTTGATATCTTATTCCGTGTTTGTTTTATCGGCGAATTCTTTCGGCTGTATTTTACGATTAGGATTCACCGGGCATTACCCGAGGGCTATCGGGCCTGATCCGTTAGGTAAAACCACGGTAATGGCGGCGGGAAGAATGCTTGCCTCAACGGTATTTACCCGGCCGATATATTCTCCATCAACCTGAAAATGCGCTTTGTGTTTCGAAGAAATCTTTACTTCTGCCGTTTGGAAGACTTCAATTTTCTTCGGATTAAAAGGTAGTTTGGTGATCCAGATTTTTAATATTTCGAGGTAAGAATAGTCCTTTACCAAAACCACTTCAAAAAGTTCATCATCCAGTTTTCCGTCCGGGTTTATTTTTAAGCCAGAGCCGTACATGGTTGCATTGGCTATGGCTACCATTGCTGCTTTAGAAGTGATCGTTTCATCTTTAAGCTTTAACTGTACTTCCATTCTGCTATGGTTCCACAGGGCATGCCAGGTGGCTTTCGCATAACCCCACATGCCACGCTCGGGCAGGGTATCAAATTTCTTAACCAAATAGGCATTAAAACCTAAATCGGATAAGTGGATGCAGATTTCATCATTCAATTTAACCACATGGATTTTCTGAAGTTTACCTGCGTCTAAAATGGCCAATGCCAGTTCAATATCAGTGGGTATACCCAGTTCCTTAGCCATGCCATTGGCCGAACCTGCAGGGATAATTCCGATTGGAGTTTCGGTATTCAGCAAACATTCGGCTACCAGTTTCAAGGTTCCATCCCCACCCACGGCTACCACACGGTCTGCCTTCGAGCTGGTAATCTTTGCCTTTATTTTCTCTAAGGAACAATCTTTTGGCAATTCGAAAAGATCGACCTCGGTTTTTTTTGCACTAAAATGTGTAGAAATTACTTCCTTTAAATTAATATCGTGACTGCCAGAGCCTGGATTGATGATGAATAGTAATTTCATGTGGTGGCCTTATGTTTAATCACAAACAACTTTTAATAAACTCTGTTTTAATAACGATGAATAAATCTGTTAGTGTAAAAGTATATCACGGTTATGGCCATACCCAAAATTTGGTAGTTTATGGTCATGTTTTTAAACGCAAGGCAAAAACGCAGCAGATTTACAGCAACAACATCTTTGTAAATATTGTACATCTGTTTAAGCTTTTTATCTTAAAACCTTATGCTTTTGTTCGTGTACGGTTAAGGTTTTTTGAACAGGTTATTGATAACAAAACTGAAGCCGATGGTTTTTTTAAGTTCGAATGGAAAGCAGATTATGATATTCCGGCAGGCTGGCATGATGTAAAAGTGGAGGCGCTTGATGAGCATGGGGAGATTTTAAATGTTGGGGAGGGGAAAATTTATGTGCCACACATTACCCAATATGCTTTTATTTCGGATGTGGATGATACGGTGATGATTTCGCATTCGGCAACCATCGGGAGACGACTGAGAGAGTTGTTTATCAAAAATCCACACACCCGGAAGACCTTTCCTGAAGCCGCCAGTCATTACCAGCAATTGGCGCTTTCTCATACCGAATCCAATCAACCCAATCCTTTTTTTTATGTGAGCAGCAGCGAATGGAATCTGTACGATTATCTGATCGAAACTTTTAAGTTTAATAAGTTGCCGGATGGTGCGTTTCTGTTAAATACGCTAAAACGGTGGAAGGATTTAATCAGAACCGGCAAAACCGGTCACGAGGGTAAATTATTGAGGGTAATGCGCATTCTGGATGCTTTTCCCAATCAGAAGTTTATCTTTTTTGGCGATAACTCGCAACAAGATCCTGAGATCTACTCATCTATAGTAGAAAAGTATCCCGAAAATATTGAAGCAGTATATATCAGGAATATTCGTCCGGAGAAAGAAGTAGAAAGCCGCGGCTTGCTTAAGAAAGTTGAAGATAAAGGCGTGAGCGCTTGTTTATTTAATAGTAGTGAAGAGGCGATTGAACATTCTAAGGCAATAGGGTTGATCCAATAATTTTTGGAGCGCAATGCCTGTGCGCATCGGTTTCGATAGTTCCGCTTTCCTTCCTCCCGCCTTTGTCGGAGTCCATTCAATCGGGGCTAGGCACAAAGTTTTTGCTCATGGGACCAGACCACCGTGCAATAAACCCGACAGGAGCGACAGCCCCGTCCCGATTTTTCATCGGGATCATGAGGGCTACAGCAAATGGCGGGATTGCAGCGGCTATGGGATACTGGCTTTCATTTTCAAAAAAAATATTAAATTCTGATTAAAAAACGGATGCTCTTAGCTGAAGATATTTCGGTTCCTTTCGGTTTAAGAAATCGACTTCCCAAAAGGAGTAAATGCCAAATTCATTAACTTAAAATGCTGGCGGCCAAACGGAATACCAATAATGGTTATACAAAGCAGGATACCAAAAAATAGGTGGGTTAAGGCAATCCAGAAACCACCACAAAAAATCCAGATCAGGTTCATGATGGTAGAAAGGCAACCTGTATTGGATGAAGTATCGGTAATTTTAACGCCAAATGGTGCCAGACCAACAATGGCAAATTTAAAACACTGAATACCAAAAGGAATACCTACAATGGTTAGGCAAAGGATTAAACCTCCGATGATGTATTCGAAGAAAATAAAGATGCCGCCAAAAATAATCCAGATAATATTGCCTAAAAAGTTCATTGTGTTTTTAAGTTAAGATTTCATAATTGGTGTTTTGTTACAGTAAACATATTATTGACCTGCTAATTTCTTATTGCCGACCAGTTCGCCTTTTTGAAATACATATTGCCAAACTTTTCTGAATGGAATATCAATATAAAGTCCCAGTTACTTCTATAAATGGTAGGATCGCTTGCTAAAATATGATGGCTTTGATCTTTCATCTCAATCATTAAACTTTCCGAATTATAAGGTTTAATGGTAGCAATGGAACCTTTTAAAGTTTTATTAATCTTTTCTCCATCTGTGATCTGAAAATATATTGAATCGTTAGGTTTAATTTCGAAGCGAAAATTATTGTATTGCCAATCAGCCTGTCTTCCCTTAAAGTAAGATCTATCAATAACATACGTTCCATAAAAATCGTGCTTTTTGAGTTTCTTTTTACTCGTTAGAAATCTTATTGTATAGGATAAAAACACAATTCCGATGGTAAAGATCCATAACCCAGCTAATATTCTGATTGCGTATTTATTGCCTTTTACGAGATAGAAAACAAAAAGAATAATGCTTAAGGGAGTCAGTAAAAATGCAAAGAACAGATTGAAGCCAAATCCCATTTTATCGTTCCCTCATAGTGATATTATTAAAATCTAATTTTCTCGATTATACATCTTAAAAGTATAAATCATTCTTCGTAATTTAGAATCACACACAAAAGAAACTCAATATGAAAAAATTAATTCTTGCAGCGGCATTCGTCGCTTGCTTTGGTCTGTCGCGCGCCAAAGCCCAAAATGTAAATGGTGTAAAACTGACTGATATACATGCAGATTATATCCAGGTCCGTGCAGCGAAAAGTTTTTTAGCCGATAGGCAATGGATCGCGCTGGAGTATGGACAAAAGGTAGATGATTATAGCGAACTCTACATCAGGGATGATAATGGCAAAAAACTAGAATTTAATTCAGCCATTGATGCCGTAAACAAAATGAAAGCTTACGGTTATGAACTGTTTAATGTTTATACGGAGCAGGTGGCCTCAGATTCCAATCGGCCAGTGTATGTATTGAAAAGGAAATAAATATAAAAGAAGTCAAGTTTAAATGGACAACGTGCTATGAAACTTGACTTCTTAAATAACTATATAAAATCAAGCATGTTAAATTTCTTGTTTAGGATGTCCGCATTATTCACATCCAGCCATTTATCTAAAATGGTACCATAAACCTGCCTAAAATCCAGTTGATATTTTAGATCCCCGGTATCTAAATCACTTAGATTTGGCGCAGCATTAAAAATGCCCTGTTTCTTCAGTTTTCCGCCGAAAACAAACATATTATTTGCTGTTCCATGGTCGGTGCCGTTACTGGCATTTTGTTCCACTCTACGACCAAATTCAGAGAAGGTAATCACCAAAGTATCTTCGAGTTTATTGTTCGATTTTAGGTCTTTCAGAAAAGCGGCCATGCCTTCACTATATTGTTTAAGCAAGTTTCCTTGTTGGCCGATTTGATTTACGTGCGTATCGAAACCGCTTAACGAAACATAATACACCCTTGTTTTTAATCCCGAAGAAATAAATTTGGAAACCGTTTTCAATTGGTTGGCAAATCCAGAAGTTGGGTAGGTAGATTTCGACCGGTAGATTTTAGAGGTATTTTGGATATAGTTGGCAGAAGATGAAGTTTCGATCATGGTTTTATATAAATAACCCAGATTGTCTTCATCTAAATGTTCTTTGTCGTTCTGCAACATCGATTTAAAAAAGGGATCGTTGGTATTGCGGAACAAAGCTGCGGGATCTTTCAGGGCAATACCTTTTTTGGTCTGCCCCTTCATGGCTAAAGAAAGCGAATCATCTACCTCAATTGCAGTGTAAGGAAATTTGCAGGTTTGGCAGTTGCTATCTAAGTAGCGGCCAATCCACCCGGTTGAAAGGAATTGATTGCTATCGCTACCGGTTTGCCAGATATCCATTGAACGGAAATGCGAACGGTCTGGATTCGGGTAACCCACATCGTTGATGATGGTCATCCAGCCTTGATCGTATATTTCTTGCAGGGCAGCCATATTTGGGTTTAAGCCCTGCATATCATTCAGTTTAATTACCTCTTCGGGTTTAATGGCTATGCTCTTTCTTTTTTGATAATAGATGTCGTTTCCAAATGGGACAACTGTATTTAAACCATCATTTCCCCCAGAAAGCTGTACCACAACCAGATTTTTATAAAGGCTCAGTTCATCAAGCGCCATAGCCTCCAGAGGCTTCATAAAAGCGGGAACGAATAGCGAACCTGCTGCAACAAATCCTGTATTTCTTAAAAAGTTTCTTCTGTTCATCTTGTTAGTTTTAGCTGATTGCTTATGGTTAATGGTTTATAGTCAATGGTTCATTGGTTGGGTGTTTAACTAACCGGCTATCAACTATGAGCCATCATACCATCAACCAAAATAAGCGACTAGCACAGTTGATACTCGGGCATGCTGGTAATTTCGACTGCTGTACTGCGCAATCCTTTATTATCGCTAACCATTGTTGTTATTTTAGCGTTTAATTTTGGTTGTAATAAAAATTGGGTGAGTTGCAACGGTGTTAATCCTTTTGGTAAAGTATCCAAAAATTTAGGCCAGTCGGCATTTGCATTTACATACGATTTTGGTTTCATATTGGCATTTGCGTTGTTAGTGGCGGTACGGCTTAATGCAATTACGGCTTCATCTTCAGGATCGGCTTTACCACTAAAATCGATTTCCCCATCATTTAAAACCAGTGAAGGAATGCGCATCCTCAACATTAAAGAGGAACTATCGATCCAGTTTTGTCCACCTGGCCAGCCCGCTACGTTTGGTGGGTTAAACAGGTACTGCCCTAAACTGCTCTGCAACTGAATTAAAACCTGAGGTTTGTTATAGGTAACGTAAAATTCGCGACTTAAGCCCACCAGAAATTCGGCGGGTGATTTAATTTTGGTGCCTACATTCTCAGGACTATAAAACCAATCGGAAGTAAACATTTTTTTCATCATCGAGGCGATGTCGTATTTCGAGTTGTAAAAATGTGTGGCGAGTTCTTTAACGTGAGCCTCATCTGGGTTATCGTTTACAAAGAATTTATATACTTTACGGGCGATAAACTGTGAAGTTTCTGGTTTCTCTAAAATAATATCAATAATGTTTTCGCCTTCGAAATTTCCGATTTTACCAAAGAACGTTTTTGTTCCGGTATCGTGCAGGTTCTGTCTGAAAATAAATGAGCCATCTTTATCATACATCCAACCGGTAAAAGAACGGGCAGATTCTTTAATATCCTGTTCCGAATAATTTCCTCTCCCCAAGGTAAAAAGCTCCATGAGTTCGCGGGCGAAGTTCTCATTGGGTTTGCCTTTTTTGTTTTGCTGGTTATTTAGGTATTGCAACATTGCGGGCGACTTAGAAACTTCAACCAATAAAGTTTTAAAGCTCCCCAGTGCATTTTCTCTCTGGATATTGTTTAACTGTTGCGCGTAAAAAGGATTGTTGCTGCGGCAGGCAAAATGGCCATGCCAAAATAGCGTCATCTTTTCTCTTAATGGCGCATCTGTATTGATCATTTTATTCACGAAGGCGATGTTCAGGTCGCGGCTCACTTCGTTTTGCTCGCGGATAATCTGCTGGCGCATTTTCTTCTCCTCATCGTTCAGGTCTTTTTTCGAATATAAACCCGCCTGTACCAAAAGCTGCCGTTTCGATTCAAAATCATTCACTAAAGCGATGGGATCTTTTTTTTGACCTTCTTTAAGCATGTTATCTACAACCTTCTCGAGGCTTTTTCTGCTTAATTTTTCCAGGTCTGTATAGGAAATCCCGAAGCCTGCCCGGTTATAAAGATGTTTTACTTTTAAGAAATTATCTTTTGCGCTCATAGTAACCTGTTTTACTTAAGACATCTTTAAAACGCAAGGGTTTAATCTTTGTTTTCTTTCTTATTTTTGTTGATGTTTTTTCAATTACTAGATGATAACCCTGGCTTCCCAGATCCGGCTTTGGCAGAAGAGGACGGTTTATTGGCCATTGGTGGCGATTTGAGTACGGAAAGACTATTAATTGCTTACTCAAACGGCATATTTCCATGGTTTAGCGAGGGTGAACCGATCCTCTGGTATTCGCCACATGAGCGTTGCGTTATTTATCCGGATAAAATCAAAATCAGCAAGAGCATGCGAAAGGTTTTAAAAGAGGAGATTTTTAAAGTCACCTTTAACGAAGCTTTTTCTGATGTAATTTTGAACTGCGCAAATACCGAAAGAAAGGGACAAGACGGTACCTGGATCACCAACGAAATGCAGGAAGCTTATATTAATCTACACCAACAAGGTTACGCACACAGTGTAGAGGTTTGGCTTAATGACCAATTGGTAGGCGGTTTATATGGTTTAAAGGTTAACCGCGTTTTTTGTGGCGAAAGTATGTTTAGCCATGTAAGCAATGCCTCGAAAGCCGCACTCATTTTTTTAAGTAAAATGAATATCGATTTAATAGATTGCCAGTTACCCAACGATCATTTAATGAGTTTGGGCGCAGAGATGATCAGCAGGGAATTGTATATGGAAACGCTTCAGATGGCTTGATACTAATGTGAGTTATCCCCATCAATCAAACCCTGTTCGCGCATGGCTTTTTCGATCCTTCTGTCTGGAATAAACCAAATGCAGGCCACGGTGGAGTAAAGCGCTACCCCAATCCATGGATTTATAAAACTGAAGCCAATACCGGCAATATAAAAAAGGAGTGAGTATTTGCCTTTTGCATCATTCCCGATGGCATTTACGACCAGTGAATGTTGCCCTTCTGTCTTTTTGATTACGATCACCAATAGGGTGTAAGCAAGTGCAGCCAAGAAAAGTACCACACCATACATAATAACCGGCCATAAGGCAAAATGATGTTCGCCCATCCAACCGGCAGCTACAGGGAAAAGTGATAGCCAGAACAGGAAATTAAGATTGGCCCAAAGCATTGATCCATTTACTTTTTTAACCGCATGCAATAAATGGTGGTGGTTGTTCCAGTAAATGCCTACATAAATGAAACTTAAAATGTAGCTGATGAATTTCGGGATAAGCGGTTTTAAGCTGGCTAAAATATCGCCATGTTCGGGTACCTTAATCTCTAAAACCATAATGGTGATGATAATTGCAATTACACCATCGCTAAATGCTTCTAATCTGCCTTTGTTCATAAAATCCGACCTTAAATAATCCATTACAATTATCAGTCAAATTATATTATAAAACAAAACCTGCAAGTTTTTGGCCTGCAGGTTCCTTATTGTTGTTTTGTTGAAATTATAATTCCCTAACCCAAATGTTTCTAAAGCTAATGGCCGGACTTGGGTCGCCATGATCTTGTAACTTGATTGAAGCCGGGCCATGTTTTTTATATTCAGGGGCTCCGATATACCTGGTTTCGCCTTTTAGTACATAACCGTTCTGCAAAAGCACACCATTTAAAAACAGGGTAACGCTTGCTGGTTTTTGTACTGTTCCATCTTCATTAAAACGTGGTGCGTTCCAAATGATATCATAATATTGCCACTCACCTGGTTTCTTGTTGGCATTTGCCAATGGAATAGCTTGTTTGTAAACACTACCCGTTTGTCCGTTAACATAGGTTTTGTTGTTATAAGCATCCATAATCTGGATTTCGTAACCGTCATCACCTCCACCTGTTGAAGCTAAAAATACACCGCTATTTCCGCGCGCCTGGCCTTCGCCAGATATGTTTTCAGGAATTTTCCACTCCATGTGTAATTGATAATCGGTAAATTTTTTATTTGTTTCGATATTTCCGGTGCCTTTTTTTACCGTGAAAAATCCGTCGTCGATTGTCCACGCAGCTGGTTTTGATGGATCTTTAACCGAATGCCATGCATCTAAATTTCTACCATTAAAAAGAATGGTTGCATCAGATGGTGCATCCTGAGGCAATTTACCTGGTGTAACGATGCTTGGAACGGGTTCCCAAACCTCGGTTGTTTTTGGGTCTTTGGCAGGATCTGGTTTTTTATCTTGTGCCATAGCTTGCCCTGCAAATAAAACAGGAATAAATAATAGTGTGTACTTGTTCATAATTGTGGTTTAACTTTTTAAAGTTAACCAGTTTATTAAGAAATGGAAATTTAGTATTTAAAATTTTACCCCAAATCGTCAACAACGTAGGTTTCACTTATAATTACTTCATCAGGGGCGAGTTCTTCTCTTCTCTGTTCGGCTAAATCGCGCATAGGGCAATAACCTGTAATGCCACGGTATAATAGTCCCGCGCCAATTGCTGCGCCTGTTAAGCCAATAACCGGATGTGAAAAAATACTGGTGATGCCTTTAAAAAGGAGATAGGTACCGGCTGCACCAGATAACCAACGTTCAGATTTTGAAACGTTTTCGAATAATTCAGGGTATTTCCAGGCCTCTTTAACATTATTAACTGCTCTATTAAAATCTTGATTTGTCATGATGGTAGAATTTATGTACTACAGTATAACAAGTAAGAGAGGAATGAGTTTTGAAAAGAAAATTAAATGTGAGATCCATTAAGATAGATCTCTCCATTCCACTGTGTTTCAGTCGAGATGACGAGCTAATATTGAATGCCTAGTTCAATATATCCCTTATATCGTCTTTACTCAGTGATTTAAAGAAACTTTCCTCAGTCGTAATTAAAGAATTTGCCAGCGACTTTTTCCGGTTTTGCAAAGCAAGGATTTTCTCCTCTACTGTATCTTTGGCAATAAATTTATAGATAAAAACCTTTTTATCCTGACCAATGCGGTGTGTTCTGTCGATCGCCTGCTGTTCTACCGCTGGGTTCCACCATGGGTCGAGGATAAAAACATAATCGGCCTGTGTTAAGTTTAAACCTACACCACCAGCTTTTATCGAAATAAGGAAAACCTTTAGATCGGTATTCTGCTGAAATTCGGAAACAATTTCGCCACGGTTACGGGTTGAGCCATCTAAATAAGCAAAAGGAATATTTTCAGCTTCAAAATGTTTTTTGAAGATATCAAGGTGTTTTACAAACTGAGAAAAAACCAAAACCTTATGTCCGCCTTTAAGCACGTTATCTAAAGTGTGGATCACGTTTTCAAACTTTCCCGAATCGGAGATATATTCTCCATCAATCATTACCGGATGGTTGGCCAATTGACGTAAAGCCGTTAATCCCTGTAAAAGCTGAACCTGTTTTTGGGCAAAAGTTCCATCATCCATACTTTGCAACAAATCGTTGCGGTATGCAGATTTAGTTTTTTCGTAATAAGCCGCCTGATCTTCGCTCATGTCGCAATAAATTACCTGCTCCGTTTTAGGCGGTAATTCTGCGGCCACCTGTTCTTTCGTTCTGCGGAGAACAAAAGGTTTGATGATCGATTGCAGTTTGCGCGCTTTTTCTTCGTCTTTTTTCTTTTCTATTGCCTGCACATATTCTTCATAGAAAAATGCCTGGGTACCCAATAAACCTGGATTTAAGAAAGTTAACTGCGACCATAAATCGCTTACCGAATTTTCTACAGGCGTACCGCTCAAAATCAGTTTATGTTTCGATTTTAAACTTCTAACGGCTTTAAAAGATTTAGATGCCGGGTTTTTAATGTTCTGACTTTCATCGAGAATAATGTAGTTGAAATAAAAGTTCTTTAATTCATCTACATCTACCCTGGTTACACCGTATGTGGTGATGATAATGTCGTAATTGGCAAAATTGGCCACATCCTTATTTCGGTTGGTACCCGTATGGGCCAGTATTTTAAGCTTTGGAGTAAATTTTTTTGCTTCCGTTAACCAGTTGTAAATTAAGGAAGTTGGCATCACAATCAGTGAGGTGGATTGCGTTTCCAGCAACTGATCATCTTCCTTCACTTTTTGGAGCATGGCTAAGGTCTGGATGGTTTTACCCAAACCCATATCATCAGCCAAACAACCACCAAAATTGTATTCGCGCAAAAAGCTAAACCAGTTATAGCCGGCTTTCTGGTAATCGCGCAAACTGCCTTTAAAATGAACAGGCATCTGTGTATCGGCAATATCTTCAAAGTCTGATAGACGCTGAAGCTTGCGCTCCAGGGTTATATTTGCCAAACTATCTTCAGCCAGATCATTGATTAAACCAATATGGTGTTTCTTTAATTTTAGCGTTTTTCCGGCTTCTGCCAGACTGAATAAACTGCCGTATTGGGTAAACCATTTGTCAGGAATAATGGCCACTTCACCATCGGGCAATAAAAACTCACGCTTTTTATGTAAAATATGTTGTTTTAACGATAGAAAAGGGATCTGGTATTTACCAAACCATACTACAGCATTAATATCAAACCAATCGTTTCCTTCTTTAACTTCGAGATCGATTTTACTGGCGCCGAATACGAATTTTTTCTGCCCGGTAGCCTGTTCAATCTCAAAACCTGAGGCCTCTAATATTTCGATGTGCTCGTTTACCCAGTTAATAGCCCCATAACTTGGATTTTCATCAGCAGCAGCCACTTCTAAGTTGCTAAACAGAGAACTTGTTTTTTTAAGTCCTAAAGATAACAACAGATTGAATTGTTTTTTCTCCCATTCTGCCGAGCGTTTTACCCGGTGGAAAATATAGTTATCGGCCGTTTTTTCTAAACGTACGGTAACTTTATGTGCATTTTCTACCGGGAAAGTATATTCGCCGTATTTGAAATAAAGTTGGATCTGAGAAAGACCGCCATCAACATATAAAACTTTAATTACGGGTATGGCCTCAAATTGTTCGGTCCTGATTTCGAAACCCTCTGCATACACATGGTGTTTCTCGATTAGGGGTGCTACAAATTTTTCGAAATAGGTTGCTTCGGTAGTTTTAGGTATGGCAATGAAACGTTTATTTAAAAAGGGCTGTAATTTCTTGCCTTCTATATCCTGATCGAAAAAGTACAATACATCGTTGAGCAATAACCAGGCAGGTTTGTTGCTAATAATCTGTGCCTCTTTGAACATAAATTCGATGCGCAGATTCTGATATTTGATGGTCGGGAAATAACGTGTTTCGGTTTCATTCCTGCGGAAATGGAAAAGAATAGACGCAGGTTCATCGGCGAGTTCGATCTTGCGTTCTACCGGCCAACCATCTTTGTCCATCACATATAACTCGTTTTTAACCTTTAAAATTTCTAAAGCTTCGGCAAGTTTCTTTTCAATTTTAGGACGTACATTTTCATAAAACTTATCGTCGAAAATTTTGGTAAAGAACTCTGTAGGCCTGATTAATTTTTTATAATACTTTTTAATCAGCGAGTCTTGCTCTATATCATCTAAAATTTTGATCAGCTTATAATCAATTTCGCTCAAACAGGCATTAAATTCTTCTGCAGTATGGGTAAAAACTCGCTGGTAGGTAAAGGAGAAATCGCCCTGTGGATTAAGCTGAACTACATGTGGTTCAATTAAATAGCCCAAGTACTCATGTTTGCACAAAGAGTACACCACTTTACAAGCTTTAGAACTATCGACACGTAACATTGATTGGAATTGAAATTTTTATAAGCTAAGCGCTTAAAAAACTTTAAACTTACAATATTTTGAGGTCACATCAAAAGAACTGGTCTTTTTTGGGATAAAAATTATAGTTTTTTTATCAATATGAAAAAAGACAATTGAAATGCAGGTATTTAAGTCTTAATCTTGATTAAGAATGGTACTTCCTTGAGAAGTTATTCCATAATATCATGTTGAGTAAATACGAGGGGCCAATTAACAGATAAATATTAAATACTTTAGAATTGGCTACAACTTATTATCTTAGCCCTTGCATTGATAGGCTTTTTATTATCAATCAATTAACGCATCACTATAAGTTTAAATGAGATTTTTTTACGCGCTCTCTCTGCTCGCTTGTCTTTCTTTTTCTGGCTATGGACAAGAAATTCCCCGAAGCACCCAATATATTTTTAATAACATCCTGTTAAATCCTGCATTATCAGCAATTGATAACTATACCGATTTGAAAATTGGTTTACGTAAACAATGGAGTGGTTTAGAAGGTGCGCCAAGTACACAGTACCTCTCTTTAAGTACGGCAATTGGCGAAGACTTTGTGCGGAGTAATGTAAATTCATTTGCTGGGAATGGAGAAAACCCGATGAGCAGGAGTTATGTAAATAATTACATGGCGGCCGAACCGCATCATGGTATAGGATTAGTGGCCATGACAGATAAGGCGGGTTTGGTGCGACAAACTAATGTAAACATAACGTATGCCTATCATCTTGGCCTTACCAACGAAGTCAATTTATCGCTGGGCATATCAGGCGGTTTTAAGTCGATTAGTGTTGATGTGCGTGAAATTGTTGCAGACGAATCTGGTGATCCATTATTTTCTGCCGACTATAACAACAAAATACGACCAGATATTGGTGCGGGTGTTTGGTTATATAGCCCAAGGTTTTTTGCAGGTATTTCTGCAAAGCAACTTGTGGGTAGTAAAAGTACCATCGTAAATGATAAGATTAAAACTGATGCTTATCAGGCTGCTACCTTTTATGGAACGGCAGGTTACAAAATATTTCTGGATGAAGATATTGCCATGATCCCTTCGGCTTTGATTACCTATTGGGCCAATTCGCCTGCTACATTCGATGCCAACTTAAAATTTGCCTATCAGGATAAATTTTGGGTAGGTACAAGCTTTAGAAACAACGATTCTTTTTCTCTTTTGGCCGGATTTAACATTGCATCATTGGTAAACCTGAGTTATTCTTATGATGTAAATACTTCAGGTTTACGCTCGGTAAATAATGGTACGCACGAAATTGTACTGGGCATTTTGTTGAATAACCGTTATCAGGTAGCTTGTCCGAGCAGGCAATTCTAACGTAAAAGTGTTATACTGCCGCCTAGCGGTTTACATTCGGCCCTTAAATCGATCACATAATAATAAACCCCGGCAGGTAATTCCTTACCCCTAAATAAGCCATCGAATGGTTTAGTATAATTGCCGATTGATTCGAACACCAGTTGGCCGCCACGTGTGTAAATTTTAATGTTTGTACCCTTGAAATCTGGTAAGCCCCTTACTTGCCAAACATCATTCATCCCATCACCATTTGGTGTCATGGTATTGGTGATTTCCAGATTATCATGCGTTACTTCCACGTGTACTTTGGCAAATTCGCTGGTACAAGACCCTAATTTCCTTCTTACGAGATAATCGGCTGTTTTGGCTACCTTAAATTTGAATACACCTGTAGTACTTTCTAAAAATGGCTTGGAATCGTCGATTTTTTCAAATAACTGATACGTTCCTTCTTCGGGTGCAATTACAGGTAAAACAATATCGGAAACATAACAAACACGGAGATCGTTAATGATTGGTGTTAGAATTTTGAAGGGTTCATCAATAATGGTATACGCCTCGCTAATGGCATAGCCACAAGATGTTTTATCGCGAACTTCTAAACGGTAAGTACCCGCACCGACATTGATCAGTTCTTGGGTATACTGAACGGCTTCACCAGCTTCATTTATCCATTTAAAATCGTAGGCCGGAATGCCCCCGATTACTTGTATGCCTTTAACGGAACCTCTCTGTAAGGTGCAGCCATCTTTAATTACGGTTGCAGTATTGGATACGATGTTTAGTTTTGGCGTAACATTGATTGGATACGGGCCTAAAATAGTTTCGCAATTGTTAACGTCGTAAGCGAACATTCTGTAATTCCCGCCGGGTAAATTTTTAAGCTCGATGATATTTCCAACCTTGGTTGCACCAGTAATCATGGTGCCCGATTCATCTCTCCATTCGAACCGTGAAGGCAACGTAGAGCTAAAATTAAGGTTAATACTGCCATTGATCAACTCGCAAGTGGTATTATTTACTGTAGGTGTTAAGGTGTAAATTGTTGGTTGTAAAGCCTCAACTCTAAAATACCTGTCTAAAGTGCAGATATATAGCGAATTGCTGGCCCTGAGCGTGTAAGTCCCGGGAGCAAGGTCTGTCATTTTTAACGACATGCCCGGCGAGTATGGTCCTTTTTTTATGCTCTGCAAATCCGGCCCTATCCATTCGTATGTATCGGCATTGCTAATTGAAATACCATCAATACTACCATTGTTAATGCCACATCTGGCTGGGGTAATCGTACCGCCGTTAATCGCAACATCGCTATAAGTGGGAATAAAAAATGATTGTGAAGGAACAGGAGAACATTGGCCTTGATCATAAACGTATAAGGTATAACTACCACCGCCAACATTTTCGAGTTCCAATGATGTCGATATTACATCAGTGCCTAAAATTCCGGTCAACGGATTATATTTAAACCATTTATAACTTAATGTTCCTGTTGCATCTGTGATGGTAATGCCGGTAATGGAACCGTTTTCCTTGCCGCATGCAGCAGGATTTGTATTGGCTGGCCAACCTATTTTCGGTTGAGGTTTTCTTTTAACCGTAATCGGATCAGAATTTAATGCACAACTAGCTTCATCTGATACTTTTACATAATAAGTGCCTTCAGGTAAGCTAGCTGGATTTGTATTGCTTACCACAGCACTTGTCGCTGAATTTATCCATTCATATTTTAATTCACCTTTTCCCCTTAAAACTTCTGCTGTAAACGTAAAGGAGGTTTGTCCGCATAAAGGAGAAACTGGTAGAATTGTTGGTTTGGTTAACTTTTGGTCTTTGATAATGAATACTGTTGGGAATGCTTTACAGCCGTCGTTAACGGTTACCTCATAAGTGCCTACATCTAAATTGGAAATACTTTGGGTATTGCCTTTAGGTATGCGGCTGCCATTGATTTCTATTTTAACCCAGGTAAATGTAAAACCTTCGCGCACTTCGGGGATGGTGATCGATCCATTGGCATTACAGGTTACGGGCTCCACTATCGCTTCATTTGGTAACAGTTCTGCCGTAGAAAAAGGAGAGGTGGTGGCGTTTAATAAACTGGCAGTGGCGGTAACCATCCCGCTAAGACTTCCATTGTATTCCCATCGCCCATCACTACCTGCCTGTACCGTGGCGATGTAGGTTTTGCCTTCGCAGATGCCCTGGCAGTTCACAGTATAAAATAATTCTACTTCCGAGTTTGGTGTGGCCTTACCAGAAACATAATTATTTCTTTTTTTGAGCACTTGAATATAAGGCTGTAGGATAGTCAAGGTTTTCCCAATTCCAAATGTTTTGTTGCAAAAGAAACTGTTCCTGGTAATTTTTACGGGTTTTGACGATACTGTTTCCACCCCGTAATCATTGTTCGCAATTAAGTTCGCTTCTGCAGGAGTTGCACCACCGATAGTTCCACCAGCTCCAGATTCTATTTTCACACCGACACCATTGCCCATTACTACTGTTCCGGTAGCATCGGTACCAATAGCATTTCCGGTTAAAATGAAATCTGAATTGCTGATCAAAATACCTGTGGTTCGGTTACCACTGATAATGTTGTTACGGACGTATAGCGCCGTATTTACAGCATTCACTTTTAAACCTGCAATTTCCAGAGAAGATGAGGATAGAAAGATGGGTAACTCATGGAAATCTTTCTTTCCTGTATAATCGACCCCAATTTTATTCTTGATCACATTGATATCAAATCGCGCATTAGTAGAGTAAGATGATCTGGTAATGTCTACATTGATGCGGTTTGCGGCAATTACGTTCCCCTCGCCTGCATTATCACCCCCAACATCTAATGCGCAATCATAAAGACTGGCCGAAATCCCGTTTACGTTCGTATTGGGTGTAACCCCATCATAAATTACGCCGATTAAATTCGATTGAATTTTAATTTTGGTCGATACCGGGTTGCTGTAGAAATAACTGTTCTGGATGACAATCCCATTGATATTGCCACCAATTACGTTTCCTCTTCCGGGTGCGCCAATGGTGACATTGTTTGCACGGTAATCGAGTACAATACCCGATCCCTGGCTCATATTTACATTTTGCAGGTTGGTGATGTTTGCGAAATTGCGGATATATAAACCATAAATTTCAACTCCTGTGGTTTGGACCTGAGTACTTGCGTACTGACCGATAACTAATCCTGAGAATGTAGTGTTGGTGTATTCTGGTTCCAAAATTACTTTCGCCCCCGAAACACCGAGTGCCGGCCATGCTGCCTGAGAGCTGCCATCTATTACAACGTTAGAAGATACTACCGGAAGTGCTGTGCGTAACCTGATGGTTCGGTTGGCATTATCGCTGGGATTTCCCGGTAAGTTAAAGTTGATGGTAAAAGTAGCAGTCCGGTTGGCTGCAGCTGCCTGTGTTAATCCCTCTCTTAATGTTCCAGGGCCACTGTCGGCATTACTGGTTACCAGGTAAGTTTGAGCGTAGATATTATTGAAGAAAAATAAGCCCATAAACAGGGCCAGAAGTTTTGAGAGACGCATAAATTTGTTTGGTTCAGCCAAAATACAAATAAACTGTGTAGTGGCTAACGTTTTAGTGAACAAACCTACATTATTTTTTTTGAAATAATTGTTCGTTTTTTAACCACTGAGCTCACAAAGTAGCGGCACAAAGAACATGGAGTGGGGATTTGCATGGATTAATAAAAAGAATTTAATTACAGACACATTAGTTGTTTTACTTTGATTTGTCGCCACCCAAGGTGGGAAGGTTTCAAAGTAACTAATGATTTGCCGCCACCCATGGTGGGAAGGTTTCAAAGTAACTTTGATTTGTCGCCACCCATGGTGGGAAGGTTTCAAATTAAAATGCGATTATACATCTGTTTGGAGTGAACGCCCATTGAAACGTGTTAATCAACTGCCCTATTAAAATCTTTCTAAATCTGCGTTGTTTATCTGCGACCTCAGCGGGAAAGAATAAATATGGGTTTAGGTTTTTCCCGCAGATTTAAAATTGATCAGCGACGCAGATTAAACAGATTTAGATACATCAGGCGCTCGATCGCTAAGATTTTCGCTAGATGGTGATGCAGCACGATTTCCTCCCCTGAACTTATTTCCGGATTTATCCAAATTTTAAAGATCCTTCGTTGCACTCAGGATGACAAACCACAAAATCTTCCGTGATTTCTGTGTTTCCCTGCCTGGTCGATCGGGCAGGCGTGGCAAAATGGTTAGGCCGATATGGCAAAATAACCCTAAAAATTTATATGAAATGCCCTTCGACTCCGCTCAGGATGACAATCCGATACTATATAAAAAAGGCATCCTGAAAATCAGAATGCCTTTTTTATGCTTGTTAATTGTAATCTATTTCCAGCCACCACCTAATGCGCGGTAAAGGTTCACTACCGATTGCAGTTTCTGCAGTCTATCGTTTATGCCGCTTAATTGAGCGGTTAACAAACTCTGCTCTGAAGTTAATACATCAGTATAGTTTGTTGCCGAACTGTAACGTAATAATTCTTTGGTAAAATCGACTGCCTTGGTAAGTGAAGCAATCTGTTTTGTCCTTGTTTCTTCTTTTTCAGTAGCCGTTTGATAGGCATATAAAGCATTTGATACTTCCTGGCCACCGGTTAAAAGAGTTTGCTGGAAAGCATAAAATGCGATCTGCTGATTGGCTTCAGCTGTTTTTAAACGGGCCTTATTTGCACCTTTGGCAAAAATAGGTTGCGTTAATCCACCAACTAAATTATAGAAGATCGATTTGCTAAAGAAATCCTGCAATTGCAGACTCGATAATCCACCAGCTGCGGTAATGGTTAAGGCAGGGTAAAAATAAGCCTTAGCTACATTGGTGTTTTCGAAAGCGGATCTGAACCCAAATTCAGCAGCAATTACATCAGGACGGTTTTTTAACAATTGCGCAGAAACACCAGTTTTTAAATCGGCATAAGGCGTTTGTTGATCTAAAGTGGTGCGGTTAATCGCATTTGGTGCTTTTGCAACCAATACGCTTAATGCATTTTCAGCTTCTTTAATGCTTCTCTTTAAGTCGGGCAAGGTTACCTGTGCAGCATATAAATTGGCCTCACTTTGTACAACGGCAGCACCATTTACCACTGCACCTTCTTTTAAGGCTTTCATGGTTTCTACATCCTGCGTTCTCACCTTAATGGTTTGCTCGGTAATGGTCAGTTGCTTATCAAGCGCCAATAACGTATAATAGTTGTTGGCAATGGTTGCGATCAACTGGGTCTGCACGGCTCTTTTTGCGGCATCACTTTGCAGTAAAGTGGCATAAGCGCCACGTTTTGCACTGCTTAACTTTCCCCAAATATCGGCTTCCCAACTTGTGCTCAGCTGTGCCTTGTAGGTTTGGGTTTCCAGATTGATGTTAATCCCTGCCGGAAAGTTTTGCGCTGCTGCCGAAGCCTTGTTATCGGTTACGTTTACATCAGCCTGTAGGCTTGGCAATAATGCGCCGCGACTTTGGATTAAAGTAGCTTCAGCGATTTTGATCCGCTCAATGGCCTGTTTCAGGTCTAAATTTTCATTTATACCCTGTTGGATGAGCGATTGTAAAGTAGTATCCGAAAACAAGGTTTTCCATTGCAGATCCGCAATGGTGGTGGTATCGGTTGTATTGTCGTCCCGGTATAAACCTTCGTTCTTCACCTGAGGGCGCTCGTATTTTTTAGTTACGCAGGCACTAAGGGTTAAGATGGCTAAACCGATTAAAATGGAATGTTTATATCTAAAATTCATTTTCTTAATATTAATGTTTGCTGTTAGCAGTAGCCAATTCGTATTCTTCTGGTGTTTGCTCATGCTCAATTCCTTCGTTAAAAGGTGATTTATTGCTTACACGTTCTTGCAAAGATTGGAATATGATAAACAAAGCCGGAATTACGAAAACGCCAAACAAGGTTCCAATTAACATCCCGCCAACGGCACCTGTTCCGATTGATTTATTTCCTGATGCACCTACTCCTGAAGATAACATCAAAGGCAATAAACCTAAGATAAAAGCGAAAGAGGTCATTAAGATCGGGCGTAAACGGGCGGTTGCACCATCAATAGCAGCATTAACAATGCTCATGCCTTTTCTTCTTCTATCTACTGCATACTCTACAATCAGAATCGCATTCTTCGCGAGCAGTCCCACAAGCATAATCAAGGTAATCTGGGTATAGATGTTATTATCTACACCGAAGATTTTATCGAAAACGAATACACCAGCCAAACCGATTGGTAGCGAGAATAAAACCGCTAACGGTAAAATATAACTTTCGTATTGGGCTGCAAGTAAGAAATAAACAAAGATTACGCAAAGTAAAAAGATGAAAACGGTTTGACTTCCTCCAGCCATCTCCTCACGCGATAAACCTGAAAATTCATAACCATAACCTGTAGGTAAATGGATTGCTGCTTCTTCCTGTACTGCTTTTAATGCATCACCTGAGCTATATCCTGCATTTGGGTTACCGGTTACCGCTATTGAAGTAAACAAGTTGAAACGCGAAATAGCCTGCGGTCCGTACACTTTTTCCAAATTGATAAACTCAGAAATAGGTGCCATTTTTCCACTTGCGTTACGGACATAAATGCTCGTTAAACTTTGTTGGTTGGCACGGTATTGGGCATCTGCCTGGTAAATTACCCTGAACTGTTTTCCGAATTTGTTAAAGTTTGAAGCATAAACACCACCATAATAACCCTGAAGTGTAGCCAGTACATCACTAACGGTCAAACCCGCTTGTTTAACCTTTGCCACGTTCACATCAATTTGGTATTGTGGGAAATTAGGGTTAAATGAAGTTGATGCATACTGGATTTCTGGGCGTTTACTCAAGGCCGCCAAAAATGAGTTACCCACATCGTTGAATTTTTTAATATCGCCACCGGTTTTATCCTGTAACTGGAACTCAAAACCACCACTGGTACCAAAACCCTGAATGGTTGGCGGAGCAAAGAAAATAATTTTTGCACCTTTTATACTTGCTGCCTTGGCAAAAAGCTCACCAATAATGGCTTTAACATCGCGTTTACGCTCATCCCATGGGATTAACCTACCGATTACCATCCCGTATGAACTTCCTGAACCGCTGATTAAACTCCGGCCAACAACTCTTAACGAGTTTTTAATTTCTGGAACGGTGTGCGCAATACTGTCGATCCTTTTGATTACAAGATCAGTTTCTTCTAACGATGTTCCTGCTGGTAATGAAATATCAGAGAATACTGTTCCTAAATCTTCATTTGGTACAAAACCTTTAGGCGTGGTATTCATCGTCCAGATTAACAATCCAGTAAAAAACAGAATCCCTACCCCAACAATCCACTTCGTTCTCGAAAGGAAACCGACCGATTTTTTATATTTTCCGGTTACCGCATCAAAAGAAGTGTTAAAGGCATCGTAAAAACGGTTTAAAAAGTTTTTAGATTTTTCGTGTTCTTCTTTATGTGGTTTTAAGAAAATCGCACACAATGCCGGACTTAACGTTAATGCGTTAATCGCTGATAGAATAATGGAAATAGCCAGTGTTAAACCAAACTGTTTGTAAAATACCCCAGATGAACCTGAGATAAAACTCACGGGAATAAATACCGCCGCCATAACCAATGTGATCGAAATAATCGCACCGCTGATGTCGTCCATCGCGTCTATAGTTGCCTTTCTGGCATCGGTATACCCCTCATCCAGTTTAGCGTGCACCGCTTCTACCACCACAATCGCATCATCTACCACAATACCAATGGCGAGCACGAGCGCAAATAAAGTTAATAAGTTGATGGTAAATCCAAATAAACTCAGGAAAAAGAAGGTACCGATAATCGCTACCGGAACACTGATGGCTGGAATTAATGTTGAACGGAAATCCTGTAAGAAGATAAACACTACCAAAAACACCAGGATAAAGGCCTCGATTAAAGTGTGGATTACTTTTTCAATTGAAGCATCAAGGAAATCGTTTACGTTTACCAAAGTGGTATAGTGAACACCTTTAGGAAAAGATTTTTGCGCTTCATCTAAAGTTTTGATCGAGTTTTCGATAACCTCTTTCGCATTCGATCCTGCCGTTTGGTTAATCGCTATACCTAAAGCTTGTTTACCGTTAAATTTAACCGTACTGGCATAACTCTGCGCACCCAATTCGATCCTTGCTACATCTTTTAAGCGGAGAATCTGTCCATTAGCGTCAGCTTTAATAATGATGTTGCTAAATTCAGACTCATCTTTTAAACGACCGGTATATTTTAACGTATATTGAAATGCCTGATTGCCCTGCTCTCCAAACTGACCTGGGGCAGCCTCTACGTTTTGTTCCGCTAAAGCAGCATTAACATCACTAGGGATCAAACCGTAAACAGCCATCACATCTGGCTTAAGCCAAACACGCATGGTATAATCCATTTGTCCGAAAGCACTTGCATCACCCACACCGTTGATACGTTTAATCTGCGGGATGATATTGATGTTTGCATAATTCTGTAAGAATTTTTGATCGTAAGAAGGATCGTCGCTATAAATACCAAAAATCAATACGTTACTCGCTTGTCTTTTTGCGGTAATTACACCCGATTTTGTTACCTCTGCAGGCAATAAACTCGTTGCACGGGCCACCCTGTTCTGTACGTTTACAGCAGCAAGATCGGGATTGGTTCCCAACTTAAAGTTTACGGTAATGGTTGCAGTACCATCATTACTGGCACTCGAAGTCATGTAGGTCATGTCTTCCACACCATTTATTTGTTCTTCGAGCGGAACAACAACGCTATTCATTACCACATCTGCGTTGGCACCCTGGTAGGAGGTAGAAACCTGAACCGTAGGAGGCGCAATTTCTGGATATTGTGAAACCGGCAACGTAGCTAAACCTAAAACACCGAGAATTACGATGATGATGGATATAACCGTTGATAAAACCGGTCTTTCTATAAATTTCTTAAACATAATTAATATTGATTACACTGATACAGTGTGATTGTCACTGATTATATTGTTATTTTTTGATATCAGCATATACTGAGTCGGCACTTTTTTCTTCAGGTTTGATTTTTGTTCCATCTTTTAAAGATTGAAAACCCTCCAGAACAACTTTGTCGCCAGTTTTAAGCCCTTTGGTTACCACGTAGAATTTGCCTTTGGCCAATTCCATGATCTGAATTTCTGTACTGATTGTTTTTGCCGAATCGCCTAAAACGTAAACGAATTTCTTGCCCTGTAAATCGATAGTTGATTTTTGGGGAATTAAAATGGCATTTTCTACATGTTGAGGAATCCTAACTGAAGCACTTGCGCCATTTTTTAACAATGAAACCGGGTTGGGGAAGGTTGCCCTTAAACTTGCCGAACCAGTGCTGGTGTTGATCTGACCATTAATGGATTCGATTTTACCGTTCTGTGCGTAAATGGTACCATCTGCCAAAACCAGGCTCACGGCAGGAATATTTTTCATTTGTTGTGCAAGGGTATTTCCTTTATAAATGTTGGCAAAATCTAAAAGCTGTTTCTCATTTAAAGAAAAATATGCATAAACTTTAGACGTATTGGAAACAGTTGTTAGCGGTTCTGTGCTCGAGCTGCTTACCAAACTTCCATTTCTGAATGGGATACTGCCAACTACTCCATCCACCGGACTGGTAATCGAGGTATAACCCAGGTTAACCTGCGCATTTGCCAGTTCTGCTTTAGCCTGAGCCAATGCAGCTCTTCTGCTTTGAAGTGTTAACTGCGCAGCATCCAGATCATATTTACTGATAATATCTTTATCTACCAATGGCTTGGTTTTGTTTACCGTTAACTGAGCGGCATTAACATCAGCTTCTGCGCTACTAATGGCTGCTCTTGCTGTTCTAACCTGTTGCTCGTATTGAGGGGCGTTAATCGTGAAAAGTAACTGGCCCTTTTTAACCACTGCACCTTCATCTACCAATATCTTTTCGATAAAACCATCAACCTTTGGGCGGATATCAATGTTTTGAATCCCTTCAATAGTTGCTGGGTAGTCAGAATCTAAGGTCGTATTTTGTGTGCTTACGGTAAAAACCGGATAGGCTTGTGGGCCCGCGGCAGCAGCTGCGGCAGCTTTTTTAGCTTCGTCGTTATTTCCGCAGGACGCTAAAAGCATACCAATGCTTACGCTAAAAAAGAGAGTTGTTACTTTTCTCATGGGGTATTTCTGTGTGTTTAAATTTAAATTTCCGGGATTAAGGGCGTTGTCAAAATATGGGACTTTGATTTTCGCCAATAATTGCCCAAAAATAGAGCCTAAAAAAAAATAAATCTGTCCGAGTTCTGTCATTTAATCAATCGATTGATTTATTTTTTGATTGAAAACAGGTCTGGACAGCTTTAAAATATTGTTTTATAGTACTTTAATGTGGTTTTTGACATAAAAATAAGAGTGTAAATATCTTGCGACAGATGTTAAAAGCTGTTAAATTCAAAGGAAATATACGATTTTTAACACAACAAATGTTGTGTGTTTTAGCCAACAGCCCTTATTGGTTTTGTATGTTTTACTCGATATATTTAAACGTACATCCCGTTAACAGATATCCTATTTTCATGATAGTTAAACCTCGCAGGTTTCGAAAACCAGCGAGGTTTATATATAAATTATCCCACTTCTCCCTCAAAAACCAGTTTCGCAGGGCCGCATAAAAATACGTTGGTAAATGTTTTGCCATCGTAATCGAACTCGATCTTGATATCACCGCCTAAAACTTTAATATCAGTTTTAATATGACCGGTTTGGTTGTTATGTTTTGCCATAGCCATGGCCACTGCAGTTACGCCTGTACCACAAGCGTATGTTTCATCTTCAACACCACGTTCGTAGGTGCGTACAAACAAATGATCGCCTTTATCTTCTACAAAGTTTACGTTGATGCCTTTTTCTGCATAAGTTGCATTATACCGGATGCTTTTTCCTGCAGTAAAAACATCAAAATCTTTTAATTCGCTTTGTAAAGCAACATAATGTGGCGAACCTGTATTCAATATATAAGCGTCATCATCTTTGGTAATGGTGTCTACATCAATCATTTGTAAATCAACCCACTCGCCATTTTCTGAAATTCTGGCGTAATGCGGTCCATCAACTGCCAAAAAGTTGGTTTCGCGATCAATAATGCCAAGCTGTTTGGCAAAGGCTACGATACATCTGCCGCCGTTTCCGCACATGCTGCCCAGTTTACCATCGGCATTAAAGTAATGCATCTCAAAATCGTAATCATCGTGCTTCGTAATGAACATTAATCCATCAGCACCCACGCCAAAACGTCTATGGCATAGTTGTTCAACTAATTGATTATCAATATTTTTTAATGGATTCATGGTATGATCTATCAAAATAAAATCATTTCCTGCGCCCTGGTATTTATAAAAATTAATTTTCATGAAAGCTTCATTTTTTAATGCAATATTTGAGTTGCAAAAGGCAATAAGGGGTTTGTGTTTTTTAATTTAACATTTTTTAACACAAAACTAAGTGCTTTGAGGATACAAATATCGTTTATATGGTATTAAATTTGAATAAACTTACGAAAGAAAATTTGAGCAGATAAAAACTGCCGGAGCATTCTGCTTAAATCAAAGTGAATACGCTCCTGCAAATAATTACATTTAACAAAATGAAATATTATAGGCTAACCAAACAATTCGCTAGCAAACCAGCTTATAATAAATCATGGCTTTAAAAAACAATATATAAACACATGAAACCATTAAAAGCTATCAAAAAAAAAAGCAACATTCAGCTTTTAATAGCTTCATGACCATTAAAAAACAATATATAAACACATGAAAAAAATATTAGGAATTACCGTGTTGGCTGCTTTTATAGGTGGGGCAGCTGCAATAGGGGGTTACAAACTATTTGAGCGTAACCAAACAGGCAGTACAATTTCTGAAAAACAGAATTTATACTTTGCGAACAATCCACTTAAAGTTACATCCGCAGGAGCAACCGATTTTACTCAGGCAGCAGCGGCAGTTGCTCCAGGTGTGGTTCACATCAAAACAACTTACGCGGCATCAAAAGGCCAGGGTTCTTCCTCTCCATTTGATATGATGGAAGACTTTTTCGGTGGTGGCGGCGGTCGCCAGATGCAACGTCAGCCAAGGGCAGCATCAGGATCTGGTGTAATTATCAGTCAGGATGGTTATATCGTAACCAACAATCACGTAGTAGAAAATGCCGAGAAGGTTGAGGTTGTTTTAACCGATAGACGTAAAGTAGAGGCAAAAGTGATTGGCCGTGATCCAAATACTGATTTGGCTTTGATTAAAGTAAATGCAACTGGTTTACCTGTAGTGAAAATGGGCAACTCGGATAACGTTCAGGTGGGCGAGTGGGTTTTGGCTGTTGGTTTCCCTTTAGATTTAAATACAACAGTAACTGCTGGTATTGTAAGTGCTAAAAACCGCAGTATCGGTATCATTGGCCGTGAGCAACAAGGCAATGAAATTACGGAAGAAGAATACCGCGAATACCAACGTACTGGTAAAAGACCAGATCGTCCGGCAAATACCAGCATCGAGTCGTTTATCCAAACAGATGCAGCCATTAACCCAGGTAACAGCGGTGGCGCATTAGTAAACGCAAATGGCGAATTGGTGGGTATCAACTCTGCTATTGCTTCACAAAGTGGGTATAACCAAGGTTATGGTTTTGCAATCCCTGTTAATTTAGCCCGTAAAATTGTTGACGATTTTATGAAATATGGTTCTGTTAAACGTGGTTATATTGGTGTTAACTTTGTGCCTCTAAGTGGCGAGGAAAAACCAGAAGGCATTAAAACCAACGAAATTAGCGGTTTATATGTGAATGATGTGGTTGCTGGTGGCGGTGCTGCTGCTGCAGGTATCAAATCGGGCGATGTAATCAAAAAAGTGGATGGAGTGGTGATTAACGATTCACCCGATCTTCAGGAAAGAGTTGGCCGTTTAAACCCAGGTGATAAGGTTAAATTGACGGTGTTACGTGATGGTGCGCTTAAAGATTATAGCGTAACGTTAAAAGGCGAAGCAAGTGTTGGTTTAACAGCGAAAAATACAACAAGCAAAGGTGCTGAGGTTTCTAAACTAGGTGCAACTTTTGCGCCTGCAACTCAGGCACAAAAGTCAAAATATGGTATTAATAGCGGCGTGGTCGTAACCTCGGTTACCACTGGAAAAGCTTTCGATAACATTGGTGTAGAGAAAGGTTTAATCATCACTAAAGTGAATGGGCAGCCAGTAAATTCTGTGGCTGATGTACAAAAAGCATTGCCTTTAGGCAGAAACAATATGGTGAGTATTGCTGGCGTTGGCGAGCAAGGTTCGTATAACTACAGTTTCCCTGCGCAATAATTAATTGGAATAAAATAGTTTAAGAAAGCTTTCTGAGTCTAACTCAGGAAGCTTTTTTTTTAGCCTTTTTGCCGTGGAATGCACGAATTGCACGAAGAATTTGTCATTGCAGAGCATCCGTCATTCCCGCGCCTGCGCGAATCTTAATACTCCAGTTATTGGTTCCTCTTTATAAGATTACTTTCCCTAAGATTCGGGATTCCTCCTCGCCATCACGATGTCTCAACTAGCATCTGGCATTAATTGGGAAGTCGAAGGCCTATTAAATATTTCAATATGTTAAAATATCTTAAATCACAATCAATCGGTCTTATTTCCTGTACTCAAAACAATATTCATCCGTTTTTCATAATCAAGATTTAGTTTCGCCATTTATCGATTGATAATCAGTGTTTACCGATACTCTATAAATTTAATTTTTTTATTGTTCCATATTTGAATCAGCAACAAAAACCGAATATTATGGCTTTAGCTCACATTAACCTCAGTGTAAAACAATATTTCAATTTCATGTGCAAAACCGATTTTGAAAGACGGATATTTCACGATACCTACAAAGAATTTCAAAAAAGGTCAAAAATATATAGCTTAGATCAGCATCTTCATACTTTTTCGCAAATGCAAAATGCCAATGAAAAGGCAAATTCATTACATCAAAAACTTCAGTATTCGGTAATGAACAGCATAGCTGCCCTTGATTATAAAATACCTGTTTTAAGCGATCTCGAAGATCAACCTATTCGATTTGATTGGGCAGAGCTGCATATTGATTCCTCAGATCTGTTAAACAAGGGTGCCCACGTCGTTTCCATTACTTATACCTCTCCGAAATTAACATTACACGAAATCATAGGCGATCTATTGATTTTAAGTTACAGCGGAAGTGAGCAAACATTGATGGTTAAAATTACCGGGAACCTATTGGTGAATTACCAGCAGAGCGAAAACCTGGTGTATAGCTAAATTTAACCATTGCTTCTTTCCTGAAGGGTAGAAAAAATATCATTAATTTGTAGCATGCAACAATTTAAAACACCAACTTTCATTATCCATGTGGCAGATTTACAATCGAAAACATATGCTGCGGCTTCCAAATATTTTTCAAGGGTAGCAGCCTTATATCCATTCGAATGCGATGGCAATTATATATTGGGCTGGGCATTGCTCTTTTCAGGCAGAAAAGCTGTAGCCAAGGCCTGTTTTGAGTGCGCTTTATTGATAAAACTGGGCGATATTTAGAGTATTGATGACGTAAATCGGGCCGCTAAATAGGGCTTAAAGGGCAAATAGTCAATATATTTAGCATTTATTTGTATAATAAAAAATAAAAAATTGATTTATAGGTATTTAACTCTATCTTTGAAACAAATTAAAATACAATATAATGCAACAAGGAACAGTAAAATTTTTTAATGAAACTAAAGGTTTCGGATTTATCACTCCATCTAATGGCGATGCCGAAATTTTTGTTCATGCTTCAGGCTTAATCGATAACATTCGCGAGAATGATACCGTAAACTACGATGTAGAAGAAGGTAGAAAAGGCCTAAACGCGGTAAATGTTAAAGTAGCTTAAGAAAACTCGAACACATAAATCGTAAAAAGTCCCGATGCAAATCGGGACTTTTTTTGTGGCATTAACTTTCTGATTAGACTTTTTATCCTTACCTACCTGCCAGGTTTTTGCTGATTTCGCTATCAACAAAATCTAAAGAAAGATCGTTGTTACTTAATACCGTGCCGTTTTTGTCGATTAAAAAGAAGTACGTAACGTTATAATTGCTCAGGTTTTTGGCATTGGGAGATTCAGCGCCTTTAAAATCGGCATATTGTGGCCAGCTTAGTTTATCTTCTTTTATGGTTCTTAACCACGAATCACGTTTCTTATCAAAGGATACACTGATAAATTCAACATCCTTATTTTTGTATTTTTCGTAAAGTGAGCCAAGCGTTTGATTATCTCTGCGGCTCTTTCCGCTATAAGATGCCCAGAAACTGACCAGGTTTATCTTTTTCAATATTTTTAAGTCGAATTTGTTTCCTGCAGGGTTTTCTCCCTCAATTGCCGGCATTTTACTTCCAGCCATCATTTGGTTGGCCTGTTTAATCTCGGCTAAAAGGGCTTTGCCCTTTTTACTTTCCTGAACTTCTTTATCTAAGCGATTAAAAATCGATAAGTAGTTTTTTGCTTCCGCTTCTACGGTTCCCAAACGTTCCAATAAAAAAAGTGTATGCGTTGAGCTTGGATACTTTTTGGCAAAGGCGCTGATAATTTCCAATTTAAGCTTGAGTTGTTTTTCCCGCCACAGATCTGCTTTTTTTGCTCGTTCCATAATGTTGTTTGGATTGGCCTGATCAAGTTCCAGTTCTGCTACATTCAAACTGTCGAGTATGCTTTTACTCATGTGGTCTGAAAGTTTGTAGAAATCAACAAATTCTTCACCCTCCTCGTCTGGAACGCTTTTTAGCGGATAAATGTTATTATTCCCATCAAGAACGCCCTTGTAATTACCATCATCCAAATAGAAAAAATATTCTGCTTTATGGATACCGTCTTCGGTTTTTAAAATCGCGTAACCCTTTTTAGGGATATTGATTTTGAAAGTTTGGTTACTATTGGTGATGTTTTCAACTTTCAGTGTCTCGCTATTCTCAGAACTTTGAATGGTCATCACGGCATTTGGACCAAAGTTTTTCGTTTCGAGATTAAATGTAGCAGGAGCTGGATCGCAGCCAGAAAATAAACCGGCCAGGAGCGCGATAAAATAGAACTGTTTTTTCATTGTTATAATTTGATATTGCAATATAACGAAAAACTTAGTTGTTTTTTTTGAAAAAGATATTTCAAAAAACTAAAATAAAATTTATTTACATCTACTTTTAAGTGCAACATCATAGCCTACAGGAATTGGTTTACCACCAAGTTTTTTACATTCGTCGAAATATTTTTTTGCATTAGTGCAATCATCAATAAAAAAGTAAAGTGCAGACATTTTAAACAAAGTGTTTTGGTTCTTTGAATCGATGAGATACGATTTTTTATATAAAGAAAGTGCTGTACCCAGATCTTTTTTGTTTTTGCCATCGCTATATTTTGTAGCGAAAATGGTGGCTTTATCCGTTAATATATTTGAACTTTTGGAGTTAAGTTTTAATCCTTCCTCATATTGCTTGAGTGTATTCTCATAATCATTGAAAAAGAAATATACAGAACCGAATGCCCAATTCACATTTTCGTTAGTTGGGTCTATTAGCCAAGCCTGGTTAAACCTAAACATTGCAGTTTTCAAATTCCCTTTATAATAAAAATCAAAGCCTCTTTTTATTAAATAATCCGACGCCTTACGTCGATCAGGTTCGTTTGCTAAGGTGCTTGTTATAAAATTCTGATCTAATTCTATTTGAGCAGGTGTTTTTTTTATTCCTCCGTATTTCGGCAATAACCTAATTTCTTCTTTGGTTGCAGCTTTCCATTCTTGATAGGTTATTTGTTGAGCCATTATCGGAAAGGAAAAACAGCTGAATATAATAATGAATATTTTTTTCATTGCGCAATTAGATTGATGTTAAGGTAAGATTAAATCACTTAATTTTTTACGCACTTTAAATTATTGTATTTAATATTTGTATCGGTTATAGTTGACCGTATTCAATCCTAATTAAAATCTATACTAAGCAACATTATACTTGTAAAATGGAACATGTTCTTTCACTTTCTTACGAATATGCTTTAGAATGTTTCTAAATAAATGTTTTATCGTTGTTTTGTCATATTCGTTTATAAATTAAACTCATAATTAGATACTTTTGCAAGAAATTTAGATATAAATCCTAATCAAATGAGTGGTTTCGGAAATGCATTTTCTTCATCAATAGGGAAGAAATTCATCATGGGTATTACAGGTTTGTTCCTGATACTTTTTTTAATTGTACACTGCGGTATTAACGCTTTAATTTTTATTAGCGACGGTGGTTTAACATTTAACGTAGGCGCACATTTTATGGCCACCAACTGGATTATCCGGGCTGGCGAGATTGTGTTATTTATTGGTTTACTTGCGCACATTTTTCAGGCCTTGCGTTTAACGTTGCAAAATCAGAAAGCAAGACCGGTTAAATATGCGGTAAATGATGGTAAGGCAAATAGTAAATGGTATAGCCGTTCTATGGGCTTATTAGGTACACTTTTACTGATCTTTTTAGTAGTTCACCTGAAAGATTTTTGGGTAGTTTCCCGTTTTACTGGAATCCCAACAGTTGATGCCAACGGGCACGAAGACCTATATGCAGTAATGAAAGAGAAATTTCAGGATCCGATAAGGGTTGTGGTGTATATTTTGGCTATGTTTTCTTTATGTTATCACTTATTACACGGTTTTGCTTCGGCTTTCCAAACATTAGGATGGAACCACTCAAAGTATAACGGGATCATTAAAGGCGCCGGCGTATGGTATTCGGTTATCATTTCGATCCTTTTCGCAGCCATGCCGATTGCAGTTTATTTCGGTCTTATTCAATAATTTTTAGCACAAAAGATATGTCAGATATTAATTCAAATATTCCAGAAGGCGAATTAACCAGCAAATGGACAAAATATAAGTCTTCTGTGCCTTTGGTTAACCCATCGAACAAAAGAACTATTGAGGTAATCATTGTAGGTTCGGGTTTAGCAGGTGCTTCGGCAGCCGCTACTTTGGCTGAGATGGGTTACAAAGTGAAATGTTTTTGCTTTCAGGATTCACCACGTAGAGCACACTCAATTGCTGCTCAGGGTGGTATCAATGCCGCAAAAAACTATCAAAATGATGGCGATAGCACTTATCGTTTATTTTACGATACCATTAAAGGTGGCGATTACCGTGCCCGCGAAGCAAATGTGCATCGTTTGGCGGAGGTAAGTGCCAACATTATAGATCAATGCGTAGCGCAGGGTGTTCCTTTAGCACGCGAATATGGTGGTTTGTTGGATAACCGTTCATTTGGCGGTACACAGGTTCAACGTACGTTTTATGCTGCAGGTCAAACTGGTCAGCAGTTATTGTTAGGTGCTTATTCTGCTTTAGAACGCCAGATTGGTATGGGTAAAGTAGAAATGTATACCCGTCACGAAATGCTTGAGGTGGTTAAAATCGATGGTAAAGCACGCGGTATCATTGCCCGTAACTTAATTACGGGAGAAATCGAACGTCACTTCGGTCATGCGGTAGTATTGGGAACAGGTGGTTACGGAAACGTATTCTATCTTTCTACCAATGCAATGGGAAGTAACGTAACTGCAGCCTGGAAAGCGCACAAACAAGGTGCTTATTTTGCAAACCCATGTTATACACAGATCCACCCAACCTGTATCCCGGTTTCAGGCGATCACCAGTCAAAATTAACCCTGATGTCGGAATCGTTACGTAACGATGGACGTATCTGGGTACCTAAAAAGAAAGATGATAACCGTAAAGCTTCAGAAATTCCTGAAGATGAAAGAGATTATTACTTAGAGCGCCGTTACCCTGCTTTCGGTAACCTGGTTCCCCGTGATGTGGCCTCTCGTGCTGCAAAAGAGCGTTGCGATGCAGGTTATGGTGTAGGAGCTTCTAAATTAGCAGTATACTTAGATTTTAAAGCCAATACCGAACGTTACGGTAAAATTGAAGCTTCAAAAGCGGGTAACCACAATCCTGATAAAGAAACCTGTATGCGTTTGGGTACTGCGGTAATTAAGGAAAAATATGGTAACCTGTTCGATATGTACGCACAGATTACAGGCGAAAATCCTTACGAAACGCCAATGCGTATCTATCCTGCGGTTCACTATACCATGGGTGGTTTATGGGTTGATTATAACTTAATGACATCTGTCCCTGGTTTATATTGTACAGGAGAGGCTAACTTTTCTGATCACGGTGCTAACCGCTTAGGGGCATCTGCTTTGATGCAAGGTTTAGCTGATGGTTATTTCGTTCTTCCTTATACTATTGGTGCTTATTTATCAAAAGAAATTTCAGTAAAAGCAATTCCAACTGATCACCCTGCATTTGCAGAGGCTGAAGAAAGAGCGGTTGGTATTTTAAATACCTTAATCAACATTAAAGGAACTAAATCAGTAGATCATTTCCACAAACGTTTAGGTCACATTATGTGGGAGAAATGTGGTATGGCCCGTAACGAGAAGGGGTTAAACGAAGCAATCACAGAGATAAGGGCATTACGCCACGAATTCTGGAGTGATGTTCGCGTACCTGGAACCGTTGATGAGTTGAATACCGAGTTGGAAAAAGCTGGTCGTGTTGCAGATTTTATCGAACTGGGTGAGCTGATGTGTATTGATGCTTTAAACCGTAATGAGAGTTGTGGTGGTCACTTCCGTGAAGAGTATCAAACAGAAGAAGGTGAGGCCTTGCGTGATGATGAAAATTTTGCATACGTAGCTGCCTGGGAATTTAAAGAAGGTGTAAACTTCGAACTTCATAAAGAAGAACTGAAGTTTGAAAATATTAAAGTAGCACAAAGAAGTTATAAATAGTAGCAAGATGGCAAGTATCGAGATGTAAGTATCAAGTATAAAGACTGCAAACGGTCCTGATACTTGATACACACTACTTGATACCCATACTTGATACTTAATCTCAATATCATGAGTACAGGAAATATGAACTTAACGCTAAAAGTTTGGCGTCAAAAAAATAACAAAACCAAAGGTGCTTTGGTAGATTATAAATTGGCCGATATTTCACCGGATATGTCTTTCTTAGAGATGTTCGATGTATTGAACGAGCAATTAATCAATAAGGGCGAAGAGCCAGTTGTATTTGATCACGATTGCCGCGAAGGCATCTGCGGAATGTGCTCGATGTTCATCAACGGCCGTCCGCACGGACCAAAAGATTTGGTTACTACCTGCCAGTTACACATGCGTTCTTTCAAAGATGGCGATACCATTGTGGTAGAGCCATGGAGAGCTGCAGCTTTTCCGGTAGTAAAAGATTTGACGGTTGATCGTTCCGCATTTGACAGGGTTATTGCTGCTGGTGGTTTTATTTCGGTAAACACAGGTAATGCCCAGGATGCAAACAATTTGCCAATCCCTAAAATGCAGGCAGATGCGGCTTTTGAGGCTGCAGCATGTATTGGATGTGGTGCTTGCGTGGCCACTTGTAAAAACGCTTCTGCGATGTTATTCGTATCGGCCAAGATCTCTCAATTGGCATTGTTACCGCAAGGTCAACCTGAGCGTTACCGTAGGGTACAGAGCATGGTTGCGCAAATGGATGCCGAAGGTTTTGGTAACTGTACCAATACAGGCGCTTGCGAAGCAGAATGCCCTAAAGGAATCTCTTTAGAAAACATTGCGCGCATGAACCGTGATTTTGCATCTGCAAAATTCATATCTGAAGAAACGGTTTAAAAGATATACTGTGCATCCGGTTTAACCGCTGGATTCTTGAGCCTCCACGTTGTGGGGGCTTTCTATTTTTATAGCTAATGGGTTTCACTCCCATTATAGATTGCTTTAGAGCTAAAATAATGATCAATTAAATGATGATGATTACTTAGGCAGATTACAGCTGAAACTGATACAAGATTTAACATTTGTTTTATGTTTTGAAAACATATGAAACTTTATGCTTTGAAATCGAAAGCTTGTACAACATAGAGGTGGCGAAATAAAAGTTTGCGAAAGTTGTAATAATCTTATGTTGGCATATTAAAATTTTGCTTAATTAAAAATTTTATTCTGTAATATTTGCATATACATTAAAATTTTTCTAAATTTAGTCTTCCGAGACAGGAGAGAAAACATAAAACCCCGGCAATTTTTGCTGGGGTTTTGTGTTTTTAATGGGGTGTACTAGAATACGTTTTTATACCATAGTAAAATTAACTGCAATGTTATATTTCACACGAACTGCTACACCTTTCTGTAAAGCTGGTTGCCATTTAGGAGATTTCTTTAACACCCTTAATGCTTCCGCATCGGTTTCTGGAGTAAGGCTTCTGATTACTTGGACATCTGTTAGTGATCCGTCTTTCTCCACAATAAAAGATGCAAATACTTTACCCTGGGTTTTGTTTTTCTTGGCTGCATCAGGATATTTCATTTCCTTACCGAGGTATTCATAAAATTTTGTAATGCCACCCGGATAGGCAGGTTGTTTTTGCACGGATACAAAATCATACACTTTGTTTGGGTTTTCTTGTCCCTTTGCCTGATTTAAGCACATGGCGATGCCCAATAGGGCTAAAAAGATTAGCTTTCTCATTGTTTTTTATTAAAAGGTTTAATTATTTAGTTTTTCTTGGATATGGCTTTTTTAGTCGTGATAATGACCACCCCGTTTTTGCCCTTGTCGCCATGTAAAGTTGTAGCCGACGAATCTTTAAGCACTTCTATCGATTGAATGGATGCTTGATTTAAACTGTTAATATCCGATACTTCTTTTCCGTCGACAACATAAAGTGGTTTTGCCTTAGGATCAAAATCCCTGTTCAACAGATCCCGTATCTTAACCGGCATTTGACCATCGGGTAACGGACGAATGGTAAGTCCTGATACTTTTCCATTCAGATGCAGATCGACAGGTTTTATGGGTTTAGCTTTTAAAAGACTGGTGCCCACCGATTTTGTTTTGGTTTCTATCTCTATTACTCCTGCAAAGCCGTCTGCACCATACTTGGCAATAGCCAAACTGTCTTTTAAAACAGTAATCGCTTCGATATCGTTCTGATTAATTTCGTTTAGTGATATTGTACCCCTAGATTGTTTATTTCCATCGATTACCATCAAAGGCTCATTGCCAGCTATTGGCGTGCCCCTAAGCCTAATTTTAGGTGTCTTAATACTATCTGCCTTTTGGGCAAAACCAGCTAAACTAAAGCCCAGCAGCATGGTAAATACGATTATATTTTTCATATTCAATTTTGGTTAGAATTTTTTTCTGAGCTCAAAAAAATTGCTTGTTTTATCTATTGAAAGTTCTCTCGATTCAAGTGGCCGGAAAGTATTACTCTTTGTACCTTTGCTTGTAATTAAAATAACTCCGGCTTTCGCTCTTGGGCCATACAGATTCATTGCCGTTTGATCTTTTAACACTTCTATTGATTCGATACTGTTTGGGTTTATCGTATTCAATTGACTGTTTTCTGATAATTTAACGCCGTCTAAAATAATTAACGCATCAAGATTTGCACCATCTTTGAGTTTGATCCGGTCGGATGGAATGCTACCTGTTTTAATTTCTTTCGGTGGATCATCATTGAGCGTGAAATTAACATTGATATTGTATTTAACCCTAACAGGCTGGCCATTCGAGATACCTGGATTCCATTTTGGTGACTCTTTTAAAACCCTTATCGCCTCTTCATCTGTACCGCTTCCTAAACCACGTGTAATCTGAACATCCGACAGGGTACCACCTTTTTCGACAATAAAGCTGAGGAAAACTTTACCCTGAACATTATTCTCCTGAGCCATTTTGGGATACTTAATGCTCCCACCAAGATATTTGTAAAACTTAGCTATGCCACCTGGAAATTCTGGCTGTTTCTCGATCGAAACGAAGTCGTAAACTTTATCTAAATTTTCCGATTTAATCGCTCCGGTTTCTCTGTTTTTAGGAATATAAGATATAATGGTAATTTTGTTCAGGTTTACATATCCCGTCGGGTTCGGCAACAATTTATTCTTAAACTCTTCTGTAGATTCGGGAATGCTAAAGCTAACCGTTAATGCATATCTACCATCCGCTACATCCTTAAATCCTTTATAAGATAAAATGGTTTTCATTACTTCCTCGTCACAGCCTGCGCCTAATGCAACATTCGAAATCATATTGGTTACCCTACCGCCTTTTAAATTAAACTTTACCTGTGCATTTCCTTGAATTTCATCGCTATTGGCGGCAGTAGGATATTTAATGTTTCTTCCCAGGAACTGGTAAAATCCTTTCCAGCTAACTTCTGTTTTTCCATCCACCGAAACTTTGGGGTCAAGAATCACCTCTTTTGGGGTTTCCGTAACCATTTCCTGCACCATTTCGATCGGTTTATCTAATGGGATCTGATCGGTGATAGAGATTAATTTTTCACTTTTTCGTACAGTTGCAGAGGAAAATACAATTAGAACCGCAAAGAGGGGGATGAAAATTCCATACTTCATAATCGCGATCTTTTTTGACCGCTCTTTATGAAGCATGAAAATTCTTTTTTTGATCAGTGATTTTTCCAAAAAGCCATTTGTTAGTGCATTTGGCGAAATACCAAAAGATTTGCTCAGTAACAATAAGGCATATTCGGCCTTATCGCCCTGAAATTCGGCAGCCAGTTCATCGGCTAAAAACTCGTGGATATTTTTTATCGCTTTTTTATACAGGTAAATCACTGGATTTAACCAGGTAATAATGCCTATGATTTCGAAAAATAAAATATCAACAGTATGCCATTGTTTAATATGGGCTTCTTCATGGATATCGATCACATCCATCTGTGGCAAATCCCGATCAATTACCTTTTTTCCGAAAAAGGCAAAAGCTGCGCCGGTTTTACTTGATGTGATCAGTTTTTTAACCGCTAATAAGTTAAATACCAACTTACCTAAGAAAAACAGTATACCTGCACAATAAATATAAACGAATGCATTGGCCCAGTTAAAGCCGGCACTGCGCTCTGTTACTATTGTTGCTTGTTGCAATACGGCTTCCCAATTAACTGAAGTATAAACCTGTTGTGCTGCCTTTTGCTCTGTTAGCCATTCTAAACGGATAAACGGTATGCATAGCGATAAAACTCCCGCAGATACCAGGTAAATGCGGTTTAACGTAAAGTAGGTCTCCTTATCTAACAGTAATTTATAAAAACCGAAAAAAACAATTAAGTATAAGTTCACCTGTAATAGGTAGTGGGCAAAACTCATTTTGGTTGATTTTTAATTTTGTTAATCATTTTTAAAATTTCATCAACATCACTTAAATCCAGTTTTTCTTCTTTAACAAAGAAAGAGAACATACTCTCAACCGAATTTTCGAAATAATTGCCCAGTAGTTTTTCTGTGGCATGGCGCTTATATTCTTCTCTGCTGATTAATGGATAATACTGATGCGCTTTTCCGAAAGCTTCATGACCAATAAAACCCTTGGTTTCTAAAATTCTAATGATTGTTGATACGGTATTATAAGCAGGTTTAGGGAGGGGAAGTTCATCAATAACTTCTTTAACGAATGCTTTTTCCAATTGCCATAAAACCTGCATGATCTGCTCTTCGGCTTTGGTTAAATCTTTAATTTCCATAATAGTTAATAATAATAAGGATGATGACAAATCTCTTTGCCTTAACTAAAGTTAAAACTAATTAGTTAGTTATCCAAATTTTATTTGATAATTTTTTTAGAAATCGAAGAGGTAATACTTTTATAGATGAATTAACACTTATCCGTAATAGAGATAGCTATATGAAATTTAATTATATATCTGTTAATGAGTTGGTTGTATTTGTTTCAGCTGTTTAAAGTTAGATGGTGATGAGGTTGTTTTTGATGCCATATACCACTAAGCCGGTGCGCGATTTGATGTTTAGTTTGGCAAAAAGAGATTCCCTGTAGTTGTCGACCGTGCGTGGACTCACATTCATAAGGTCTGCAATTTCCTTATAGGTAAGTTCAGTGCTGCAGTGTTGGAGAAATGTAAGTTCTCTTGATGAAAATATGGGTTTAACATCGCTGTCTTTTAAGGCTACCAGGAGTCTGCCCGATACCAGTTCGTTTACAAAGAATCCTTTATCCACTACTACTTTAATGGCGGTAAATAAATCGGATGGTGTAGATTCCTTAAGCATATAGCCACCAGCACCAGCCTTGAGCATTCCTATAATTGCTTTTTCATCCTCAAGCATGCTTAAGGCAAGAACATGAACGTTTGGGTGATTGGTTTTAACCCATTTGGTGGCAGCAAAACCATCCATAACAGGCATATTAATGTCCATTAAAATAAGCTGGACTTCTGGATGCTGATTGATTTTAGTCTGAAGATCTACCCCGTTAATGGCTTCGAAAATCACTTCTATTTCATCAAACTCTTCTAATAAGCTGGCTAATCCCGAACGGAAAAGGGTGTGATCATCAACAATTGCGATAGAAATACTTTGATTCTGCATAAATTAAGGGTAGGGGATTTCAATTGAAATGGATGTGCCTTCGCCAGGCGCCGAATTTAGCGCTAATTTTCCATTGATCATCTCAATTCTTTTATAAATAGAGTTAAGGCCCATTCCCGCCTTTTTAGCTTTAATTTCATCCTGATTAAAACCTACCCCATTTTCTGTTACCTTTAAATGTAAAACATTTTTTTCAAGATAAGAATCGATTTGTATCCGTTTTGCCTGAGCATGTTTGATGATATTATTGATGATTTCCTGCAATAAACGAAGAATAATCAGGTCCTTATCAGGTGAAGTGATTTGTAGCGCTACCAACTGATTGTTAACTTCTAACTCATATGCTCCAGTCTTGTTCAGCCAGTTGATTTCCTGATCTATCGCATGCCCAATTCCATTTTCTACCAATTGCTCGCCATGCAGCAATTTGGCCAGTTCTCTCAACTCTTTAATGGATTTATTAACGAGTGAAAGCGAGTTCTCGATTTTTTTTTTTGCTTTTTCTCCATCACTTAAATTGATAGAATTTAAGGTTAAGGTGGTGAGGCTCAGTAACTGACCAACATTGTCGTGCAGTTCTGTGGCAATGCTCTGCATGGTCTGGTCTTGCACCTCTACCCGTGTTTGAAGCATTTCGGATTCGAATATTTGCTGCATATTCTGCTTTTCCAGAACGTGGTTCTTTTTGTGCTGGTTATACGACCTGATATAAAGTAAAAGGAATATTGGCATCAAAAGAAAAACAAATGATGCCAATAATATGAGTGACATTACTTCCGTTGACGAGCTCTGCATATAAATGAATAGGCCCAGAGGCCATATAAAAAAAAGTTAAGTGTTGTGTAAATAATAGCCCTTGTATTGTATTTGCCTAAAAATTTTTGCTGTATAATATCATCAAAGAAATTAGCGAGTGTGCTGCCAAAATAAAATATTAAGACCCCGCCAACCCACCAAAATGCAGCATGAAATTTTAAATCGATATAATCTTCGTCTTTAAGCAGTAAATAAAAATACAATAAGCCATAAATAACAAAAACCACCGACATTATACTTATGGTAAAAGCATTATATACATGGATACCGTATATAGCGGTAAATGTGATGTAAATTAATATAATTGCTCCATAAGTTGCAATTATCCATTTTTTGATATCAGCATACTGTTTTGTAAAAGTATAAAATCCGTAGGTAACATATGATACCTCAAATAAGGTATAAATGTTATACGCAAATAAATTTGTACGGTAAGTTATAGCGCAATACCTTCCAGCAATTTCGGTTACAATTACGATTACCAGGTACCATATGGTTATCCGCCAAAATGGGTTCTTGTCTTTTGATAAAAAATATATAGCAAAACCAAGGCAAAGCAGCTCGGCATACGAGCTACTTGTTGGCAGGATATATTTTAGGATCTTGAATATATCAAGTGGGGCGTCAATTTTTCCTGTCATCTATTTGATGTTATAACATCAATTTACTGGTATCATCGCATTGTTGCGGGCACAATGCAGATCTGTTTTCAGGATCGGTTGGTTGTGGCCCCCCAACGTTGTAGGCTTCATCGGTATCAATAAAATAATCAGTGCGGGGTTTACCATCAATTAATTTGGTAACCACAAGAAGTAGGGTATTCATGTCCAGATAAGTTGAAGGAATTTTATCGCCGTATTCCAATTTGTTGATCTGATCTATGATCTCGCTGGTATACCTTCCGAAATAAATCCTAATCCCGTCGCCACCAAGGTCAATCATTTTTTTTATTAAGGATGACATCTGCGCCGCAGGAAACCAGGCCGCTTCAGTATAGGTGCCTTTATCTGTATCCTGGCTCTTGCGAAAAGCCTCCGTCATCTGTTGCGCAATGTTTACCGGGATGGTGTTGTTTTTACCATCCTTCGTTAAAAAAGCTTGTGTCATAAAATTATTTGGTTTTAACCCAAATATAGATAATAAGTGATGAGCTAATGAAAGATGAAAAATAAATTCTGTAACCACTCAAAAAGCCGTTTAGCGATACCGTAAAAATACCCTTTAATTTAGGGCATTTTGTGCTAACACTGAATTGCGGGCTACCACTACTTTTGGTATGCAATAACAGCTCAATAATTTATGGTTAGAACGTATTACGCTGTTTGCCTTAGAAAAACAAGTATTTTGAACTTATTCGAATATGAGTCTATTTAAGGAAAATGTTGATTATTAAAACATTAACCCACTTAATTCTCTCAAAAATGATAAACAATATCCTACTAAAGGAAAACCACAGTTCGATCAGCGAAAGGGAAGTTGAAATTGTACACCTGTTATCGATGGGGTACAACAGTAAAGAGATTGGCGAAATGCTTTTTATCAGTGAGCATACGGTTAATACGCACCGAAGAAATATGGTGAGAAAACTCGATTTAAAAAACTCTTATCAATTAATTGTTTGGGCGTTTAAAGAAAGAATATTATCCTTTTAAGGATTAAAAGCACATATAACCTCTCATTTCTAAACAACAAAGCCTGCTATTTGATACTAAAGTCAAATGAGCAGGCTTTTGTTTGATGTATTCCTTTTTATTTATGGTCTTGCAGGTTGCGGGGCTGGTAATTCTTTTCGTGGAATTTGTGCCTCACGTTGCGAAGTATTGTAAACAAAAGAAGCAATGATGGTTGCTGCCTGCTTTAAGTCATCTTCAACAAGTCTGTCGTAAGTATCCATATTGCTGTGGTGGGTTCTGGTATTGTAATCTGCGGGGTCTTGAATAAACTGGAAACCTGGGATGCCTACCGCATCAAATGCCTGGTGATCGGTACCGCCTGTGTTATTAATAGTGATGGTTGTTGCGCCTAAATCATTAAAAGGAGTTAACCAGCTTTGAAAAATTGGGCCAGCAGCTGCGTTACCTTGTAAATAAACACCGCGGATTTTCCCTGTTCCGTTATCCAGATTGTAATAAGCTGATATTTTTTTCTGATCCGGCGTTAATACCATTGTTTTTGGATCGCCAAAGTGTTTTGCAACATAACCTCTTGAACCAAATAAACCCTGTTCTTCTGAACTCCAAAGTGCGATACGGATGGTACGTTTTGATTTAAAATCTATCGCTTTTAAGATACGCATGGCTTCCATCATTACGGTAGAGCCTGCTGCATTATCTGTTGCGCCTGTTGCCGCGTGCCACGAGTCGAAGTGACCGCCAATCATCACCACTTCATCTTTTAATTTTTTATCGGTACCAGGTATTTCTGCAATTACGTTATAACCTTGTGGATCCTGATCATAAAATGATGTTTTAATATCAGCCTCCACTTCTACTGGTTTACCTGCACGTAAAAGACGTAATATATGTAAGAAATCCTCCGCTGCTACTTCGAGTTCTGGTGAAACCGGTTTGGCATCTAAAGCATAAGAAGCACCGTTGCTGGTGAAAAATGTTCCTTGCCGCCACGCGCATAAGTTAAAATTAAGCCAACTTTTTCTTCTACGAGCATTGCGCCTATTGCCGCGCGAATTTCGCGCATTTTCATCATTTGGGCCATTCTATCGGCCATTGGCCCACCGGTAGGGCGCTGCCTTGCACCGGCAGCTTGTGGTTTTGTAGCGGCCATTTGAGCCAATGTGCTATCTGCATAGCGCGAAAAATCAGCTTTAATGCCACTTGTTAAGGGTGTACCCTGATCCATCATAATGATTTTTCCGGCCAATTTGCCTTTATATTTTGCCAAATCGGTAACGCTATCGGCTTTGATTAAAATGACTTCTGATTTTATAGGTCCGTTTGTGCCTGGTGTCCATGCTTTTGGTGAAGCAATAATGGCGTGATAATAAGGAATTGTAGTGGCAGCATAATACTTATCGATTTGCCAGCCTTTACCAAAAGTTCCCCATGCTTCGAGGTGCGCGTTTTTTAATCCCCAATCGCTCAGTTGTTTCACGGCCCATTCTTGTGCTTTTTTTAATCCGGGTGAATTTGATAAACGCGGTCCGCTAACATCGGTTAAATTAAAAGCAATGTCCATTGCCTTCGAATTTTCTAAACCTTCCTTTCTTATTTTTTGAACTACAGCTGCATCAGGGGTATCTTGTGCAAATGCTGAAAAACATAGGCCAAAGGCCAATGCTGTGGTGGTAAATCTTTTGATCATTTTTGAATAATTTGTTGGTTCTGATCTAAAATACGCTTTAAACCATTTCAAATTATTTTCCAATGGAATTTTTACATGATTATTCTATTTCCTGCTGAAGAAATTGCTCCTCAATCTATTTTATACTCTTTTTGGTTACGATAAAATAGCCAATGATGAAAAGAGCTGTGGCATAAATTAAACTTGTCCATATTTCCTGAGTGAAAACAGGGAAATCTAGTGGATCAGTTCCTTTTTTTACCTTCGTAATTCTTAATGCCAATGTAGGTAGTGAATAAGGGTTAAGATAGGCGTATTTCCATCCTACATTTGCGGTAATAATGCCCATAATGGTTCCAACAAAACCTATTCCCATTGGCTTAAGAAAATCGGCCCAGAGCAAACTCAAGATAAATTGGAGTGATAAAATACCTAATGACGACAAGAACAATTTCGTATAGGAGTTGGTCAGGATAGTTGAAGGATTGTACTGTTTAAAATTATACTCGGGAACTAAAACCTGTAATAAATGGCCAAATGCATAGGTGAGGGTGGCAAATAAGAGTAAGCAGATGAATATTAAAAATACTGCAAACAGATATTTTGCAGCATAGATGGAGAATTTATTCAAGGGCTGGGCAAACAGCATTTTCCAGGTATCGTTTTTATGTTCGATATTATTTACTGAAAAAGCCATAAATATCACATAAAATGGCATAATCAATAAACCCATTACACCTAGCGCTGCACCGATGTAATTGACCCAAAGCAGCATAGGCGGGTAATGCCTTTCTAAAATTTTTTCGGATCCCGAATAAAAACCAAAACTGATTAAGCCACATATAATAACAGGCAATAATATCGCCGCCCAAAAAGCCAGGGTTTTTCTTGATTTATAGAATTCGGATAACAGAGATATATAAAGCGCGCGCATGTTAGTTGGTTTTGGTAATGTCCAGGAATAAATTTTCGAGGTCTTTTCTTTGTTGGTAAAGACTACTCACCGTAAAGCCGTTTTGAATGAGCAGTGTATTTAATTCACCACTATTTTGAGCGGAAGTAAATGGAACGGTAATTTTTTTATCGGTTTGGGTGATAATTTCGTAACCCGATTTTGTAATCAGTGCGCTAGCGTTTCCGATATTGTCTACCTCAATTTCGAGCACAGGTTTGCTCAGTAAATGAAGTTCCTCAATGGTGCCCTGAAACAAGAGTTCACCTTTATTGATGATGCCGACATGCGTGGCTGTTCTTTCTATTTCTGCCAATAAGTGGCTCGATACCAATATTGTTTTTTGATGTTTTACGGCCAGATCGATCATGAGGTTCCGCACCTCGATAATGCCATTTGGGTCCAGGCCATTGGTTGGTTCGTCTAAAAGTAATAATTCGGGATCTGAAATCAGTGCCTGTGCAATGCCCAGGCGCTGTTTCATGCCTAATGAATATTTACTGGCTTTTTTGTTGGAAGCTTCTGTTAAACCCACAAGTGCCAACATTTCGTCGGCTTTGGTTTTTTTGATTCCCAGCAGGATACAACGGTTGATCAGGTTTTCCTTGCCTGTTAAGTGGCCGTAAATAGCTGGTTGCTCTACCAGGGCGCCTACGCGTTTAAGGGTGGCTATCCGGTTGCTGTTTATTTCTTTGCCAAATATAAAAACCTGATCTGAAGGCGACTTCAGCAGGTTAAGCAAAATTTTTATGGTGGTTGTTTTTCCGGCTCCGTTTGGTCCTAAAAAGCCATAGATACTGCCTTTTGGCACTTGTAATGAGAGATCTTTTACAATAACCTGGTTGCCGAAGTTAAAGTTTAAACCTACTGTTTCGATAGCGTAATTGCCCATTGTTTCTATTTGAAAATAGCTGTTGCTTGTTTCACGATAGAGCCAGATGTTTTAGCAGGCTTTACCACTATTTCTGCATCATTTTGATTGGTGCTAATAGTAAGTGTTAAAATGATCATCATAAATACTGGTAATAATAAAAGTAAAAATGGCGATGTGTTTCCTAACTTTTTCATGATGGTTTGTTTTATTTGAGCGGCTGTGAATTGATCATCAGCCATTACTGCTTGATTGTTTAAGTTGATTGCTGATGATGTTTTCATTTTGTTTTCGTTTTGATGATTCAAAGAAACTCAAGAAAATCAACCTGCTAAAATCTATTATACCAAGTGTTCAAGATTCTAGATCAACAGCCATATTTGGCGTTTGTCGATAAAATTTGCCCATTGGGCCGTTGGTAGAAAAAAAATGCCCGTTGGTAGATTGTGTGAGTAAATCGATAAAAGTTTATTTATTTTGTGGCTTGAATAATATGCGTGAGTTAAACGTATATCAGCTTCACTATTATTTAATACATTTCGAATGAAACAAAGCAGGGGGCCTTTAATACTTCACTCTATTTTTTGGGGATTTATATTTCTTTTTATCATTGTTGTCAGTATGCTAGAGAAAGAGACGCATACTATGAAAGATTATTTTCTGTCGTATTTTGTTTTTGGGATCCTGAATGTTTCTGTATTCTATATCAACTATATTTTTCTTATTCCATCACTGATCAAGAAGAGGAAAAAATATTGGTTGTATATTATATCATTTCTGCTCTTAATTGCTGTGGCATCATTGGTAAAGACTGTTATAGCCGTTTTAAATCCTAATGAACTGCTCCATTATACCAATATGGAAGGTAAGAAGGCTGAGATGTCTGTAAATAACTTTGCTATAAATAGGGTTTTTATAATTGGTTTTTTCCTGGTTTCGAGCTGTATTATCAAATTCACAATCGATTGGTTTGCAAGCGAGCGGATCCAGCGTAACTTAGAAAGTGAGCGCCGCGAAATGGAACTCCAGTTTTTGAAATCGCAGTTAAACCCGCATTTCCTTTTTAACTCACTTAACAATATCTATTCATTGGCTTATCAAAAATCGGATAAAACAGCCGATGCCATTATGAAACTTTCGGAGATTATGCGGTACATGATTTACGAGAGCAATACTCCAACCGTGGCATTAAGCAAAGAAGTAGATTATTTAACCAGTTATATTGAGCTACAAAAAATAAGGTTTAAAGATGGGGCTTATATCGAGCTTACTTTAAACGGCGAAATTGATAATCAGAAGATTGTGCCTTTAATGTTGATATCGTTTGTAGAAAATGCATTTAAACATGGTGTGGTAACCGATCCGACAGAGCCTGTTAAAATCAATATTATTGCCAATCAAAAGATTCTGCATTTTAGTGTCATCAACAAAAAGAACCAACAGAATAAAGATGCACAGGGTGGTGTGGGTTTAACCAATGTAGAGCGAAGATTACAATTGGTTTATCCCGACAGATATAAATTAAATGTTGTAAATTCGGCTACTCATTATACCTGTGAACTGATGATTGATATCTAATCTGGAAGCCCGATATAGATTGCAATCATGAATTAAAAATAATAACCAAAAATGAACTTAAACTGTATTGTTGTTGATGATGAGCCTTTAGCGCTTGATATTTTACAGGATTATATATCGAAAGTGCCTTTTTTAACCATGGTTAAAAGGTGTGAAAACCCGATTGAAGCTTTGCAGATTGTTCAGGGCGGAGGGATTGATCTTGTGTTTTTGGATATCCAGATGCCGGAGCTGACCGGGATCCAGTTTTTGAAAATTGCTGGTAACAAATGCCACTATATTTTAACTACCGCTTACCCACAATACGCTTTAGAAAGTTATGATCTGAATGTTTCGGATTATTTGTTAAAGCCCATTGCATTCGACCGTTTCTATAAAGCAGTAGAAAAAGTACATAACCAGGTAAAACCTGCTGAAACCCCGGTAAGTGTAACACAACCAATCGTTACGCCAGCCCCATTTTCGGGTTCACCAAACCCGGTTCAGGATTATATTTTTGTAAAAACGGAGCATAAGATCCAAAAAATCTATCTGCACGATATTTTATTCATTGAGGGTTTAAAGGATTACATTTCGATTTTTACCAAAGATGAGCGTGTAATTACGCTGCAGAGTATGAAAAAGATGGAAGAAGCACTACCTCAAAGTCAGTTTATCAGGGTGCATAAATCTTATATCGTTGCGGTCGATAAAATCGAAAGCATCGAGCGCAGCCGCATAACCATTAATCAAAAAATTATCCCTGTAGGCGATACCTATCGTGATGAATTTTTCAGGGTGATTGGGAATAAGAATATTTAGTGATGTAAGATGGAAGATGTGGAATGGATGATGGGCGCTAGGGGTATAGCGTTTGGCGTCGATTAACCCATTTGCCGAAATCTTTAGTGAACTATTTTTGCAAGGGAATACAGATGCACATAATATTATTTTAGTTTGTCATCCTGAGCGGAGTCGAAGGATCTTTTCAGAGAGATTTAGGTGAATATTGTTGAAAAGGCGAAAACTATAAAGTAGCAGGCTGTGCCATCGGCTGACCTAATACTTTCCTGATTTCATTTTCTACTTCTAAGGTAATATCGTTTGCTGTTTTTACACCTGGTTCAATGGGTTTTAGAACCGTCCATTTTAAGGCGTTGCCTGTGGTTAATGGAAACATTCCAAAACGGACAATTTTCCATGAATTTTCTATCGCTACCGGAACAATCAAAGCGTTTGGTACAACTTTTAAGATCGTGGCAATTCCACCAAACTGAAATGTTTTCAACTTACCATCTTTTGCCCGTGTTCCCTCCGGGAAAATAACCGTACTCCAATTGTTCTCTTTCATTCTGCGGCCCAATTTGATGATTTCGGAAATAGCTTGCTTGTTGTCTTTTCGGTTGATGTTTGCGCCACCGCCTAAACGTAGGTTAATGGAGATGGATGGAATGCCTTTGGTGAGCTCAATTTTGGAGATAAATTTTGCACTGTGTTTTCTTAAGAACCAGATCAGCGATGGAATATCATACATGCTCTGGTGGTTCGCCGCAAAAATAATAGGTCTATCTGTTGGCAGATCGTATTCGTTTTTAAAGCTGATCGAATTGAAAAGAAAAATCTGGCAGTAGGTGAGGAAGAAATTGAGGATATCAACAGAAACCTTATGGGCTTTATAGCCAAAAAGCTTAAAACAAAGCCATTGTATGGGATGGAAGATACAAAGGGTTAATCCGAAGAAAATATAAAAAATTGGGCTTAAAATATATCCAAAAAGCTTGCTCATCTGGTTGATTTAATAGACCGCAAAGATAATAATAAATTATTCTGGTTCTTTGAAGATGTATTTTTCTTCGTATCCAATCTCAAACGTTTTTAAAAAACTGGTGTACTCCTGCAAAAAGGTTTCTTTGTTATGGTGCTGCTCTTGGTTTTGAATATATTGGATCACTTGTTGAACATGTTTTTTTGAGTAGGAGAATGCACCATAACCTTCTTGCCATGCAAATTTGACTTTACAGAACTGCTGATCATTAATCCATTTAGAACTTTCTGTCTTTACATTCTGGATCAGACTGGATATAGATTGGTGAGGCCGCATACCAATAAAGATATGGATATGGTCGGGCATACAATTGATTTGTATCATTTTATGGTTGTTTGCCTGGAATATCCCCGTGATGTATTTCAATAGTCTTTCTTTCCAATGCGATTGTATTAATGAAGCCCGATATTTAACGGCAAACACAAATTGAATATGCAATTGGGTATAGGTATTCGGCATGGCGTTTTTAAATTTAAATATCAAACGTTCTACCGGGGATTTTGCCTCAAAAAAGACACAAGTAGGTTTATTCTTGGATTGCAAAAGGGTTTTCTTGCAATTGTGAATTAAATTAGAAATTATTTTTTGATTTTCATAATACGCCCGATTTTTGATTAGATCACGACACGTTCCTATGGAACGAAAATTCCCAAATATATTATTTTCTACCCAGGAGTTGTTCCTACGGAACAGATCAGCAGTTCGTAGGGTAAATATTTTAATGGAAGGCTAGGATTTAAAGACGATCAGTTGATTTTAATGGTTAGATTATATTAAATTTCTTTCAATGTCCCATCGGGACATGTCATGGGTAGAAAAAAATATGCAATATTTTTTATGTTCCGTTAGGAACATTTGGTGTTTATGATTACAATTCACCATTGATCATCATGAGCTTAGCTTTTAAAATTGCGGCGACGCTCATCGAATCGGTAATTTTGCCATTGAGAACCATTTGATAGGCTTCATCAAAGGGCAGTTTTTTAACCACGAGTTCTTCTGTTTCTTCAGGCATGGCAATGCCTTGTATTAAATCGGTGGCCACATAAATAATGCTTAGCTCGTCGCTTACCGAGTTGGATAAGTGCATCCTTTGGATCTCCTTCCAGTTTCTGGCACTCATGCCAGTTTCTTCTAATAATTCCCTTCTGGCACTTTCTAAAGGGGCTTCGTGGAACGGTCCGCCGCCTTCCGGAATTTCCCAGCTGTAAGCATTTAAAGCATATCGGTATTGACCAACCAGCCAGGTATTGTAGTGCTCATCTAAAGGAAGTATTCCGATGGCCAGATTTTTAAAATGAACAGTACCATAAATCCCTTTTCCACCAGAGGGATTAATCACCTGGTGTTCGGTTATGCGGATCCAGTTGTTATCGTATTTTACATCGCTTTCCAGCGTTTTCCATGGGCTGATCTCTTCCATGTTGCAAGATAACAAATATGATTTATTACAGTGGTTTTACCGATAGTGGTGTTGGAATTTTATTATGATAATTTAAACTAAAGGAAAACTACAGCAAGCGCAGCAATAGCGTTGGGTAAAATAAACAAGCTAAAACTAAGCTTGGGCAAAATTTATCCAATACCCGGTTAGTTAAAAAAGGGGCTTAGAAATATCTTCTAAGCCCCTTAGGGTTATTAAAATGATCCTTCGTCAGGACGGTTTTCCTGATCTTCTTTTTTCTTTTTATTCGTGCCGGTAAAAGTGGTTTTTCCAAACCGGTAAGAGAAGGTGAGGTTACCCATTGTTCCCTGAAACTGGCGTTCAAAATCAACAATTGTGGCTCTGTCTTCGGTGGTCATGCTCCATCTTCTGGTGTTAAATACATCGCGGACATTGAAACTTAAAGAGGCTTTTTTGTTTGGGAAATCATATTTCGCTCCACCATCAATTCCGTACATGGCGTTACGTTTTCCCTGTGCCATTACCTCTGGCGCCCTGTAATCGCCACGTACCTGTAATGATAAGTTTTTAACTACGGTTAAATTTCCGGTCAGGTTGGCATTCCAGCTAAAGCCACTGCTAGATGGGATATCAAATCTTGCATCACCGGCAAACTTGGCCTGGTATAAATTCACATTTGTGGTGAAATTTAAAGCTTTAATCAGGTCAAAACGGCCGATTAATTCTAAACCACTATTGATCTGGTTGGTTAAATTTTGAGGGGTTGAAGTAATAATGCCGTTAACAGGTGTGCTTCTTACGCGCTGAATCACATCATTGGTTTGACGGAAATACAAACTCGAAGTTAAGGTTACTTTTTTCCAGTATTTACTATAAGCCAGTTCGAAAGAGTGCACGTCCTCAGGCAATAAATTCGGGTTACCGCCTCTATAGTTTAAAGGATCTGAAACATCCAAAAATGGGTTGGTATCCCAAGGACGTGGACGGTTTACGCGGCGGGTATAACTCAATTGAAGTTGATTATCGCCTTTCAGTTTCTGTGTTAAGAAAACACTTGGGTATATCCTTTTATAGTGGATATTTCCTTCCGCAGTAGTTAATACATTACCTGTGTAACCTTCCAAATGGGTATCTAAACGTGCATCTTCGCCCCTTAAACCAATTTGGTAACCGAAATCTTTAATCTGGTTTTGATAATTGAAATACAGTGCATGCACCTGATCTTTACTATCAAATCCATTAATTAACTTATTATTACTGATATAAACATTGCTATTTGTAGGGATCGAATCGGCATATTGATCATTTTCTCCTAAACGGATCTGACTGCGGTAACCCACTTCAATTTTACCAGCTTTACCCACAGGCAATGCATAATCCGTTTGGATGTTGTAATTGGTATTGTTACCAGTATTAAATACGCGTTGTAAACTTAATGTTTCATCAATTGGCGTACCGTTACGGTTAGTAGTATTGGTGCTATAATACTGATCGCTATTGTTTGTGCCGTAAGAGTAACCGAAGTTAAAGGTTAGTTCTTCTTTCGGTTTTTTAAACTTCTGTACGTAATCCAGGTTTGCATCATAACTATCTCCAAAGCCATCAGTGCTATTGGTTCTGTTGCTTAATAACACCGGTGAGTGGTTTTTATCCAATTGTTTGATATCGAGCTGTTCGTTACGCTCATTTTCTCTTGAGTTAAACCCACCTGATAAGCTGATCACGCTTTTAGGGGCCAGATAATAATCGATACCAGCTTTGGCATTGTGCCCTTTATCCAACGATTTGGAAACCGTGTTCTGGTTGGCAAACCTTGTTCTTAATGAATCTGATTTATAAGTAATATCCTGAAAACCGCCACCAACACGGTTGCCATAACGGTAGCCATAATTTCCATAAATGTTTACCTTTCTGTTCTGAAAACTTAAATTGGTATTGGCATTATAGTTATCACGGTTACCAGCAGTTAAAGCAACTGAACCGTTAAAGCCCAATTTTGTGTTTTTCTTAAGCACAATGTTGATGATACCTGATTGGCCTTCGGCATCATATTTTGCCGATGGGTTGGTAATTACCTCAACACTTTCGATAGAACTTGCCGGGATAGATTGCAGGATCTGTGCAACGTTACCGCCTGCAATTAATGATGGCTTACCGTCAATTAACACTTTTACACCGGTAGAGCCGCGTAAACTTACGTTTCCATCCATATCAGTAGAAACTGATGGTACATTCTGCAATAAATCTCCTGCTGAACCGCCTTCGCTGATTACACTTTGATCTACAGCGAAAATCTTTTTATCGATGCCCATTTGCATGCCCTGTTTCTGGCCTGTAACGGTAATTTCGCTTAATACATTTCCTTTAGCTGGGTTCATCTTGATCTCGCCAAAGTTTAATGTTCCCGTTGTGGCGGTAATGGCCACGTTATCCCTAACCATGGTTTGGTAACCTACAAAACTTATTTTAAAAGTAAAAGTTCCTGTAGGGAGATCGGTCATCACAAATGCACCATTTACATCTGTTTGTACAATTTTGGCATTTTTTGCAGTCGCTTTGTTGATTAAAACAGCTGTAGCAAAGGGAATGGTTTCTTGTGTTTTTGCGTCTTTAAGTACTCCGGTAATTTTTGCTTTCCCACCTGTTTGGGCGAAAAGACTACATGATAAGCTTAAAAGTAAGAGGGTAATCTGTATTGTTCTCGATTGTAAAAGTCTCATTAAAAAATAAAGTTTCGTGTGTTTTTGTAAAGGGAGACAAAGTAACGGCAACTAAGTTTAATAAAGGAGCCGTAACTATTTTATTACAGCCATTTTATAGTAATATTTTTGTGTGATAATCTAGAGTGGATAGATAACCATCAAACGTTTCAGTTTTGGTAAAACAATAAGGAATATTACAATTGAACAATTTGCAAAATGTTACTTTTGTTTATTATGAATAAGATATTAATTGTTGATGATCTGCACCCTGCATTTAAAGAGCAGGCCATTGCCATGGGTTATGAGGTTGATGACGAGCCACAGATTACGCGTCAACAAACATTAGCTAAAATAAAAGAGTATACTGGCATTGCCGTTCGGACGAAATTTAGGATTGATGCCGAAATTTTTGCTGCAGCACCAAATTTAAAGTTTGTGGCCAGGGCAGGGGCAGGTCTGGATAATATTGATGATAAAATTGCTTTTGAGCGGAATATTGAATTGATTAATGCACCCGAAGGCAATTGCGATGCGGTTGGCGAACATGCCACAGGTTTACTTTTGTCGTTGATGAACAACTTCCGCAGGGCCGATATCGAAATCAGGAATGGCATTTGGGACCGGGAAGGAAACCGTGGTTATGAACTGAAAGGCAAAAAAGTTGGGATTATTGGTTATGGTTTTATGGGGCAAAGTTTTGCAAAGAAACTTGCTGGTTTCGAAGTAGATGTAATGGCTTATGATAAATATAAAACCGGTTTTTCTGATGCTTTTGCACGTGAGGTAAGCATGGAAGAAATTGTGAAACATAGTGATGTATTGAGTTTGCACATTCCACTAACTGCCGAAACCAAACAAATGGTTGATGATGAATATTTCTTTCATTTCAAAAAGCCTATTTTTTTTATCAATACGGCCAGGGGAGAAATTGTAAATACGGAAGCGGTTTTGAATGCCATTAAAAACGGGAAAATTTTAGGCGCTGGTTTAGATGTTTTACAGACAGAAAAATTCCCGGCCTTAAGTGAACAAGTTTGGTATGATGAATTAAGGCAGAACGATCAGGTGATTTTAACCCCACATGTTGGCGGCTGGACATTTGATTCGTACCGCAAGATTTCGGAGGTTTTGGCGGAGAAGCTACGGAATATTTAGTCTTTGTATGGCAAATCACACTATTCATTCAAGAGAATATATTAAAAGTATCGATTTTGAATACATTGAAACCTATTCCTTTCAGCAAGATACTTATTACTCTGAAACGAATAGAAATACGGATAAAATATCCTGGCATGATCAACGTATAACTGATCAGGATAAAAAACTAAATTCTTCTTCCAGAAAAATCAGTTTATTTCAACGTGCTGATGCTGAGTTACTGACATTGATTCGCATTTTGGAAATCGATATTGTGAATTTGCCGTCGTGGATGTGTGCGCCTGTTTATAGAGATGCAATTATTTTTTATAATAAAGATCACGAAATTATTTCAGCACTTAATATCTGTTTTGAGTGTTTATATATGGAGAATAATACGGGTATTAATATTGATGCAGACGAGCGTACATATGATCTGCTTAAAACGTTTTTAATTTCAAAAGGGCATAACATTAGGATGTAACTTGCAGAAATAGAAAGACCTCGCAGGTTTAATTCGGGTTGATTGATATTTTCATAGCCTCATTGAGCGCTACGCCGTTTAAAAACCCGCGAGGTCTGATGATCTATAGACTTCCCGGGGTTCTTTTCCTCTGATACGCCGCAGGTCTTTGCAAACTAAACCTGATATAGCGGAAAGCCCGCATCCCGATTTTTTCATCGGGAGAGGACTTGAAGCGATAGCAGGACTTTCGGAAGCGAAGCACACCGAACCCTGCTTTACATAATATTGACCTCCTTAGTCACCTTAGGCCATCTAGCGATATGTTTAATTTTTTCCTACAGGATCCTGTCTTAGCTTTTTAAAACCTCATAGGTCTAAAAAGAAAATAAATCTCAATTTTATTTTCTTAAATTGGCTATACAATCTAACCAATTTTACCATGCCGAAAGATCATTTATATTCAACTACAGTTACCTGGACGGGCAATAAAGGCTCGGGCACAATGGATTACCGTTCTTACGATCGCGATTATGTAATTTCAGTAAAGGGGAAAGCCGATATTTCAGGTTCATCAGATTCTGCCTTTCTGGGTGATAAATCTAAATACAATCCCGAAGATCTTCTACTGGCCTCGATTTCGAGCTGCCATATGTTGTGGTATTTACACTTATGCTCTAAAAACGAGATCGTAGTAATCGATTATAAAGATGAGGCTATTGGTACGATGGAAGAATTGGCTGATGGTAGTGGCAGGTTTAAAGAAGTTACGTTGCATCCGCAGGTTTTAATCGCCGATAAGGCACATTACGAGCTTGCCGCATCACTGCATCACGAGGCCAATAAAATGTGTTTTATTGCCAATTCATTAAATTTTCCGGTTAAACATGAGCCCGTGCTCAGTTATTAGTTTGCAGTTCTCCATTAACGTTTTCATTTAGCGGTCGACTTTGGCTTAGTACACGCCATATTTAAGGTTTTTCCGTTTTTTTGTAAGTTGCGGGAGCGTTATTGATAATTGCAGGAGCTTTGTTGCTAATTGAAGGAGCCTTGTTGTAAATTGCAGTAGCTTTGTTGCTAATTGAAGGAGCTTTGTTGTAAATTGCAGTAGCTTTGTTGCTAATTGAAGGTGCTTTGTTGTAAAAAGCGGGTGCCTTGTTGTAAAAGGCGGGTGCTTTGTTGTAAAAGGAGGGTGCTCTGTTGTAAAAGGAGGGTGCTCTGTTGTAAAATGCGGGTACTTTGTTGTATAGGACAACACCTCGATAATCCTCTTTACAAATAAGAACTATAAAATTTTCAGTTGGTAGCCATACCTAACCACCAACTGAAAATGGCAAAGGGTTAACTATTTAGCTAACCAAACATTATCTGCTGGTGTGGCATCCATATAAATGCCGTTATCCAAACTGATCGATTTGACTTTTTTAGTGGAATTAACGGTTATGCTCACTTCTTTCTGGTTTGCTTTCCAAACCGCAGGGCTTTTGTGGAGGGTATCTGCTTTTCCATCGGTATAAGTAACCACCACATCAAATGGAATGGCAAAGCCGCCAACATTTTTAACGGTTACCGTCGATTTTCCTTTTGCCGGAATTACTTTGGTAATGGCCAAATCGAGATAATTATTGGTGAAAAACCAGTTTTGGAAAAACCAGTTTAAGTTTTGTCCGGCACCTGCGTTCATCGAGTTAAAATAATCCCATGGAATTGGGTGTTTACCATTCCAGTTGCTCATATAGTTATGCAACGCTTTTTTAAATAAATCATCACCAAGCATATCTTTTAAGGCTAAATAAGATAATGAAGCTTTTCCGTAGGAGTTGTTACCGTAACCTGCACCCGAAACCTGATCAGACATCGAAATTACCGGCTGGTCTTCTTCTGCCGATTTATCGTTGATGTATTTGTTTACCCTAAAGGTTTTATAAAACTTATCGGCAGCTTCCTTACCATGTTCGGCAATACCAATTAAATATTCGAATGTAGTGGCCCAGCCCTCGTCCATATAGGCGTAACGGGTTTCATTAATACCCATATAAAAAGGGAAATAAGTATGTGCCACCTCATGGTCCTGAACCAATTGAGCAAAAACAGGATCGCCAAATTGAGAATCGTTTACCATCATTGGGTATTCCATATCTGCAAAACCTTGAAAAGCAATGGTTTTTACATAAGGGTAAGGAATACCTGGCCAATTGTTCGAAAACCAGTCTAAAGCATTGAGGTTATATTTGACCGAGTTTACAAAATCTTTTCCGGTAGTTGGGTTATAAGCGGCCTGTGCACTGGCCCTGCGGTTGGTCTTTTTATCAACAATTACACTGGCGCCATCCCATACATAATGGTTGCTTAGCGCAAAAGTAACATCGGTAATGTGATTTACGGCGAATTTCCAGGTGTTCCAATCTTTTTGCAGTGTTACCTTGCCATCTTTCATTTCCTGCTCGGTAGCAATGTGGATCACTTCATCGCCATTGTATGATTTCTTTAAACGTGTAGCAATTTCAGGTTGTAACACCTCATCTGGATTTAAGAAATCGCCTGTGGCATAAACCACATAGTTTTTGGGTGCTTTGATCGAGAATTCGTAGTCGTTAAAGTCGTTGTAAAACTCGGCCCTATCGGTGTGTGGAATGCGGTCCCAGCCATTATAATCGTCAAATACAGAAATACGTGGATAGCTATACGCCACAAAGAACGAATTTGGATCAATCTGTCCTTCGCGACCGCTTTCTTTTGATAATGGGTAATCCCATTCTATTTTAACGGCGATTTTCGATTTTGGCAATAGTGGTTTTTTCAACATTACATTACCTACCGTTCCCCAGCTTTTGCTATCTACCTTATACGTTTCACCATCAACAGAAAAGGCGGTGATATTCAAACCTGTGCTCAAAAAATCTTCACTTACCGCGCCGCCTCTTGGGGAGGTTGGTTTATGCAGGTTATTTACAAAACGGATGGCCAGGTTTTTCAAGGTATCGGTGCTATTGTTGCTGTATAAAATTTCTTCCGTACCGCTAACCACTTTCGTTTCGGCATCTACCTTAATATCCATGTTGTATTTGCCATGGTTTTGCCAATAATTGGCTCCAGGTTTTCCGCTCATTGAACGGGTACCTTTTGCATATGCCGCCTTAATATTTCGTGGCATATAAAGCTCCTGGGCAGAAACAGTATAAGTACCCAAACAGAAGAGTAGGGCAATAGGGAATATTTTTTTCATTTTTTAAGAATAATTTAAGCTAAAATAGAATTAATGATTGAATTAGAAAATGATTGAACTAGAGAATAATTGAATGAAGGAATGATTGAATGAGAGAATGGTGGATTTTTGAATGTGTTAGGGTTGAAATGTTATATTTTTAATGGTTAAGTCTGAGTATATGTAGATGGTATCTGTTCTCATTCATTCTATTTTAGGGAATATTAAATCCTGTTCATCCTTAAATCATAAAAATCATGAGTATTTATTTGCTTTTGTAATTTCCACAATTTATCTTCGTTATAATTGAAGCAAGACTATGTAGCAAACCAACTATATAGTCTTGTTTGTTTTTTATAGCGTTTGAATAAAAATTAATAGAGCAATGACAGAGGTAACGTACTACACCCAAGAGGGGTTAGATAAATTAAAAGAGGAAGTTCATTATTTAACTACCACCGGTCGTCAGCTAATATCTAAAGCAATTGCAGAAGCAAGGGATAAAGGTGATTTATCGGAGAATGCAGAATATGATGCGGCCAAAGAGGCGCAGGGATTGCATGAAGCAAAAATCTCAAAATTAAAGAATACGTTGGCGAATGCACGTTTAATTGATGAGTCGAAAATGGACCTGTCTAAAGTGCTTGCATTATCTATCGTGAAGATAAAAAATGTTAAAAACGGTGCTACCATGACCTACCAGTTGGTAGCCGAAACAGAAGCAGATTTAAAAACAGGAAAAATTTCTGTTAAATCTCCCATTGCACAAGGTTTGTTGGGTAAATCGGTAGGCGAATTTGCCGAAATTGAAGTGCCTGCAGGTAAAATGCAGTTCGAAGTTTTAGAGATTTCGAGATAAGGTTAAAGGTGGAGGGTATAGGGCTTAAGGCCTATCCTCCGCTATAAAAACCCTAAACCTCACACCCTAAACCATATACCTTAATGACTATCTTTTCAAAAATTGTTGCTGGAGAAATCCCTGCACACGTTGTTGCCGAAACAGTAGAGTATTTAGCTTTTTTAGATGTTCAGCCTTTAACGGCAGGCCATGTTCTGGTGATCCCGAAAATTGAAACCGACTATATTTTTGATATGGACGAAGATTTATATGTTGGGCTTTGGATGTTTGCCAAAATTGTAGCTAAAGGGGTAAAGATCGCTTTCCCTTGTAAAAAAGTAGGCGTTTCGGTAATCGGACTGGAAGTGCCGCATGCACATATTCATTTAATACCGATGAATAATGTGAGCGATATGAACTTTAGCAAAGAAAAACTAAAGCCAAGCAATGAAGAATTGGCTGAGGCTGCAGAAAAAATTAAACATGCCTTACTAGAAGTATAAAAAAGGCCGGCTGTAAAAACAACAACCGACCATTCTACCCGCCTAAGCCCCAATAAGCTTTTTGCCACAGATGTTCACCGATAAACACAGATTTAAATCTTACATCTGTACTTATGCCCACCTCTGCTGTCGGGCATTTTATCTCCCGAAAAGTCTGTGGTTAGTTTTCTTTTGCTTTCAGCCTAAATGAATAAATTTTGGCCTAACCCAAGTGTTTTTATGGTGCCGGAGCAACAGCAGTTGTGGTAGCAACATAAGGCCAAAGTGTGCCGATACCGCCAACGGTAATTCCTTTATTATCCCCCCTTTTTGCATCAGGTGCAAAATAATATAATGGCCAGCCTTTATAAGTAAGTTGCTTTTTGTTAATAGTAGCTACAGTAATTACACCAACATCAGTTTTTGTAATAGCTGAAGGTAAATTAAGTACTTCAGATTGATAAACTGGCCAGATTCCCTCTTGTGCTGTACCTTTTGTATAGTTATTTACCCCATTTTTATCTGGCGCAAAAGCATAAAGTGTTCTACCAAAGGCGTCCGTAAAATATTTAGTATTTCCTGTTCCTTCTATGTATGCGCTGGTATAACTTTTACCGTTAGAGCCCACCAATTGCGCATTGGCCAACATTAATGAATAATCGGGTTTGGCTACAAACCAGATTCCACCAACACCATCTCCCTTGGTATCACCTTTTGCCACATCGCCTGCAAAGTAATAAAGCGGATAACCGCGGTAGGTGCTTTGCTTACGTCCATCAGCTCTGGTTACTTCGCCAACTTCGGCTTTGTTCAGGTTTAAATCTGTACTCGCATCAGCAGAATAATAAAGTGGCCAGGTTGTTTCGCAACCTCCTGTACAAGTTGGCGCACCAGCGGCATCAGATGAAAAGAAATATAAGGTTTTACCATCTTTATCCGTTAATACCGATCCAAATTTAGCATCAGTGGCCAATTGGATTCCCTTATTGTTATTGGTAACAGGTGGAGTTGTAGGTTCGTCGGAACTGTTTTTCTTGCAGGCTGTAAATACCATGGCTATACACAGTACAACCAATAGGTTTTTTTTTAAGTAGATTAGCATAAGATTTTTTGTTTTAAGTTTTAACTTTAATAAAATGATGCCGCTATTACGCCGCCAGGTTGTAAATGGTTGCTTGCAGAAAGAAGATTTTTAACCAAAACGAACAAAATAAAATAATTATTAAAAAAGTATTTTTTGAGGCAACCTTTTGTAATTTCTTACCGTAATGTGTTTTGAAAGGAGAACTTGTGACCGCTAACCGCGATAGTGAAGATATTATACAAAAGTATATTCAGGGATGCATTAGGAATGAAAGAGATAGTCAAAAGGCACTATACAAACATTTCTATAGCTTTGCTATGGGGATCTGTTTGCGTTATGCAAATGATCGGTTAGATGCTGCAGGGATACTGAACGATGGCTTTTTTAAAGCTTTTAAGAATATAACCAAATATGAAACTTCTAAGGCCTTTTTACCCTGGCTTGGGCGGATCATTACCAATACAGCTATTGATTATTACCGCGCCAATTTAAAATTTGCCGATCATGTAGATATTCAGGATTACGAAAATATTGCCCAAACAAATTCGGTGTACGATAAACTGGCCTACCATGATCTTTTGGCCTTAGTTCAAAATTTAAGTCCAGCCTATCGAACGGTTTTTAACCTTTTTGCTATAGATGGATATGCACACGAAGAAATTGCCGAAATGCTGGGGATATCGGTAGGAACATCAAAGTCGAACCTGTTTAAGGCCAGGCAAAAATTACAGGAAATGCTGAAAGCTACCGATGCGAAAACTTACCAGGTGAGGAGTTCGGGGGTAGATAGAAACCTTTTACAGGTGAGGTTAAACACAAACATGCAATGAAAGAGGGAAAAGATATAGATAAATTATTTAAAGATGGATTGGAAAACCCCGATCTGCCTTTTAATGATTTAGATTGGGATAATCTGGAGGAAAGATTGCATCCAGCACCAAAAAAGCGTATTGTACCTTTGGTGTGGCTTACTGCTGTGGCTGGGATAGCCGCAATGTTACTGGTGGTATTTTTATTGGTTAAACCAACGGTTAATAAAACTGATGTGAAAGCGGGGGTAAAAAGCGATAAGAATAATAATCAACCAAAAAATAATACAGGAAGTTTAACCGAAGTGCCAAAAAGCAGGGCTGATGGAACAGGGATTGTAGATTCAACTTTAGTAGCCATAAAGCAAAGTGGCAATGAAGCAATTGACAAAGGGGAGAAAAAAGGTCTTTCTAATCTAGAAACTGATCAAAAGGTGACCGCAACTGAAGCAGGCAATGCCAATTTATTGGCCAATATGGTATATAAACTAAGCTTGACCTCAGCAATTGATCCTGTAGAATTTAAAGATCAGAATTTAACCACAAGTGTGGCAGCAGGTAAACCTCAGCGGATTAAAGCTCCGGTGGTGAAACAGAAATCGCGGTTTGTGCTGAGTATTTTGGCTGCACCAGATTTAACCAGTGTGCAAAAATCGGGACAAAGTAGTTTAAGTGGTGGTTTTGGGGTAGAAGCAACCTATCTCATCACCCAAAAACTGAGTATAACTACAGGGGCATCTTATGCCAAGAAAATTTATGATTCGGATTTTAGTTTATACAATCCCAATACCAGTTATGTTTTTAGTGTAGCACCATCAAATATCCATGCCAATTGCGACGTAATTGATATTCCGATAAATGTAAATTACAAGGTTTTTGGTAATAATAGAAATTCGATTTCGGTGAGTACCGGACTTTCGAGTTATTTAATGCTGAAGGAAAAATATAGTTATTCTTATGCTGGCGACTACAAGGGGCCTCAAGATTTCGAAGTAAAAGGTCAAAACCAGCATTATTTAGGCATAGCTAACGTAGGTGTTGAGTTTCAGCACAAAATAAACAATAACTTAAGCATCAGTGCCAAACCTTTTATGAAAATCCCATTAACGGATATTGGTTATGGAAATTCGAAATTATCCTCAACAGGTGTGGCGGTTTCGGTAAATGTGAATCTATTTAAACGGAATTAATGTTTAATATTCCTGATTGGATCAGGTAGCGGCACAAAATCAGTTTCGCCCGGTACAGGTTTAAAACTTTGTTCAAGCCATTTTTGCTTGGCTTTCTCAATTAATTCTTTATCTGATGCTACAAAATTCCAATAGATAAAACGTTCTTCAGGAAAAGCTTCGCCTCCGAAAATATAAACAGTGGTATTTTCGTGCATGGTGAACTCACAAAGTTTGGCATCGTTGGCAATTAAAATCAAGCGGGGTTCGAAAATATGGCCATCACTTTCAATCGCACCTTCTAAAATGTATAAGGCACTTTCACCAAAGAGATAGTCGCCAATGCTTACTTTTTTTCGTTCGGTGCTTTTTAGTTCCAAAAAATATAGTGGGCTATAAACGGGAACAGGTGATTTATGGCCAAAAGCTTCGCCCGCGATCAATTTGATCTCAACACCATCTTGCGTCCAGGTTGGAATATCGGCACCTTCAACATGGCAGAATTCAGGATCCATCTGCTCTAAGTCTTTAGGCAGTGCCACCCAGATCTGTAAACCATGCAACATTTTATCGGTATGGCGAAGATATTCTGGTGTTCTTTCTGAATGTACAATGCCACTGCCGGAGGTCATCCAGTTTACCTGGCCAGGTTTAATTACGATGTTTGAGCCTAAACTGTCTTTGTGGGTAATTTCACCTTCGAAAAGAAAAGTTAAAGTAGACAGACCAATGTGTGGGTGCGGCGGAACATCCAGGTTTTCATGGTCACTCATCGCTGCGGGTCCCATATGATCGATGAATGAAAAGGGGCCAACCATACGTTTCTCTCTAAAAGGCAACAGTCTGCCAACCATAAAATTGCCAATGTTTGCGGGTCTTTCTTCGATAATGAGTTTAATGTTCGACATGGGATGATCAAATTTTTAATGATGTGAATTTAAGGAAAAATATCGTCAATGGTAGATTGTTTAGTAATATCTGGGGACATGAAAAAAGCTTTTTTGTTTTTGGAAAGCAGTTGCTGAAGCTTTTGGGTTATAGTGTTCCCGCTCCCGCTTCTGCCAATTTGAAGGAAATTGGCATCTCACTTTGATCGCCTGCCTGCTGCAGGCAGGGGTTTAGGTGGCTACAATAATGCTACTATCAATGGTGAAATAATGCCCGGTCTTTTACAGATAGGCGACCGACAACGTTATCGACGTGCAGTCGGATGTTACCATCTGACTGGATAAAATAGTTCAAATTGAAATTAAAGACTAATTGAGATAATTCTCAGAGGGTAAAATCTGAAACCGCGAGGACTCCGTGATTTCTGTGTTTCCGTGGCAAAATAAATATAATGTCAGATGGTAACATCTGACATCACAACCAACAAAAAAGCATCCCTTTCGAGATGCTTTCTAACTTAAAAAGAAAAAATATGGTTTTTATACCAATTCCATTAAAGCTTCTTTGCTAAAGCCTTTTAATTCTTCAGTGCGGTTATATTTAATTTTTTCTACCCAGTTTGGGTCTGCTAAAAGCGGACGGCCAACGGCTACCAGGTCAAAATCACCACGGTCCATTCTGCGTACCAATTCGTCTAAAGAGCTTGGTTGTGAACTTTGACCTGCAAAGGCGCCAAAGAAATCGCCATCTAAACCAACCGAACCTACTGAGATGGTTGCTTTACCGGTTACCTTTTTAGCCCAGCCTGCAAAGTTCAAATCAGAACCTTCAAATTCAGGCTCCCAGAAACGGCGTTGCGAACAGTGGAAGATATCAATTCCGGCTTCTGCTAATGGAGTTAACCACTGCTCCATTTCCTCTTCATTTTTAGCCAGTTTAAAATCGTAAGCAGCGGGTTTAAATTGCGATAAGCGGATAATTAAAGCGAAATCTTCGCCCACTCTTTTGCGTACTTCTTTAATTACTTCAACACCAAAACGGGTACGTTCGGCCAAAGTTTTACCACCATAAATGTCGGTGCGGTTGTTTGTGCCATCCCAGAAAAACTGGTCGATTAAATACTGGTGTGCACCATGTATTTCTACCGTATCAAAACCTAAAGCTTTGGCATCTGCAGCAGCCTGACCAAAAGCAGCAATCGTATCAGCAATGGCAGCATCTGTCATCGGTACTCCATTTTCGAAACCTGGTTTGTTTAGACTTGATGGGCCTTCAAAAGGTGTGCTTGGCAGCCATCCTGAAGCATGGTTATCCATAATACCCTGGTGCCAGATCTGTGGGCCCATTTGTCCGCCAGCCTGGTGAACACCTTTAATTACATTTTCCCAGCCTGCTAATGCTTCTGTACCATAAAAATGAGGAATGTTAGGGTCTGCGGATGAAGATGGGCGGTTAATTACGGTCCCTTCTGAAAGGATTAAACCTACTTCGCCAGCTGCTCTTTTTGCATAATACGCTGCAACATCAGGTGTTGGTACGCCACCAGGAGAAAATGACCGCGTCATTGGGGCCATTACTATTCTATTTTTGGTATTTAATGTTTTAAGGCTAAAAGGCCTGAATAAACTATCTGTGTTCATATTTTTTAAAAATTATAATGCTGTATTGATGATTTCGCTTAATTTTTCTAAACCTTCTTTGTTACGTTTGTAATAAGTCCATTGCCCTACCCGGGTAGAACTGATCAAATCTGCACGTTGCAGGATAGAAAGGTATTCGGAAATGGTACTTTGAGATAAACCACTTTTGATCTGGATCTGCCCCACACAAACACCCACGGTATCAAAATCAGCATTTGGCTGTTCCGGAAAATTTAAATCTGGTTCTTTTAACCAGCCTAAAATCTGCAAACGTGTTTTGTTCGAAAGGGCTTTGAATATTTCTACGTGATCCATGTCACAAAGGTATATCGACTTTTCCCGATATGCCAATTAAAAGCATAAAGTTTACAATTGCGTGTAAAACGTATGGATGTGAAAAATGAATGATAGCATGAGCCGAAAGATTCTTCGCTTGCTCAGAATGACAAAATATGTAAAGGAAAATCGGCCCAAAAAGAACGGGGATAAATCATACCGACCTATCCCCGTCATCTAAATTAACGCTCTCGTATATATAAACAGCAAAAAAGCCGATTTATTATATCCGATGTAAAATTTTATGATTTTATTCAAAATTGATCTCTACAGATGAAAGAAGAGATGATGTGGGGGCATTAAATTATTGAGCAAATTTTGCCAAAAAGAACGGGGATAAATCATACCGACCTATCCCCGTCATCTAAATTAACGCTCTCATATATATAAACAACCAAAAAGGCGATTTATTATATTCGATATAAAATATTTTTTATTTTTTTGCAGCAGCCTTTTTAGGTGCCGCTTTTGCTTTCTTTTCTACAGCTGGAATTTCTTCCGCAACTTCTGCTTTTTTCTTGGCTGGTGCTTTGGTTTTCTTCACTTCCACAACGGCTTCTTCAGCTATTTCAACTTTCTTTTTTGCAGGTGCTTTTGCCTTTTTCTCAACAGCAGGAGCTTCTTCAGTTATAGTTTCTTTTTTCTTCGCTGGTGCTTTTGCTTTTTTAACTTCTGCTGCCGGAGTTTCAACAGCCGGAGCCGCCACAATTACCTCTTCTTTAACTTCTGCTGCTTTCGGAGCATGGTCTTGTTGCAGGTAGTTGGCTAAAATCTGTCTCAAATACACCTCTGGTTTAGGCATATTGATGATTGTTCCAGGTTCTTTATCCTGAGATTGTTTAATGTAAGCTGATTTTATTTTGCCCCAATCTTTAGAGTAAAGTTTGATAAACATCTCTACAAATTGTTCGTCTGTATATTTTTTAGGCAACCTACCCAGCACTGCCTGAATTTTTTCTTCTTTTTTATGTAATACCGCCATCGATTTTATTTTGTACAAAGATAGCCGAATTTTATCATTATCAGGTTTTTGCTTTTTTAACGCAATATCTCAGCTTTTTGGCCTGATTTAAAGGAATAGTTAAGCGCTCATGGCTGCTGCAACAGGTTCAGTTCTTCTGTTTGTCACCAACCGCTCGCGGTGTTTTAATCCCCATTCTCTTAACTCGTTAATCACTTTGTCCAACGATTCGCTATAAGGCGTCAATTCGTAGGTTACGGTTACCGGAGTAGTAGAAAATACTTTGCGTACCACAAATTCGTTTAATTCGAGGTCCTTCAATTCTTTCGATAAGATTTTGGGTGTGATTTCGCCAACCGATTTCTGGATTTCATTGAAACGTAGCGGTCCTTCCTGTAAAGAAATAATCAGAGGAAGTTTCCATTTGCCGTTTAATACATAAAGTGCATCTTTTACTGCGTTTAAACTCGCAGTGCAGGTTTCTTTATTGCGGTGTTCTTTTCTTGGTCCCATAATACAAAGGTATAAGCTTTCTTAAAGGATAGTACTATCCTTTGGGATACTAGTATCTTTTGGATAGTAAAATTGCATATTTTCGTCAAAAAAATAGCATGAAAACTAAAACAACGAAAATTATTTATTGGATATCTACCACTTTAGTGGCGTTAATGATGACTTTCTCGGCCTATTCGTACCTCACAAACGAAACCATCAAACAAGGCTTTCATCACCTTGGCTTTCCGGATTACTTTAGGGTAGAACTCGCCATTGCTAAAATTTTGGGAGCCATTGTGTTATTGGTTCCGCTAAAAGGCCAATGGAAAGAATGGGCATACGCTGGTTTTGCATTTACCTTTATTTCGGCATTTATTGCCCATAGTGCTTCTGGCGATCCAATCAATAACCGCATCGGGCCGGTGGTATTTCTGATCGTGTTACTGCTATCTTACTTTACATACCACAAGTCGAAAACGGTATCGCTTTAACGATAAGTGCCAGGAGAAATCCTGGCGCTTATAAAACGATTTAGTTGTGTTTGCAACAAATTAATTGATAAAATGAGAAAGTCGTTTTTTTATTTTAATTTGGATTATTATGCGTACATCGACCAAATATTCAGCACTGTTTTTAATTGTTCCCTTAACTATTTTAACTGCTTTTACCTATAAGCCCAAACCTAAAAAAGCTGTAGATAAACGCCCTAATATTATTGTCATCCTGGCCGATGATCTGGGTTTTTCTGATATAGGCTGTTATGGCGGAGAAATTAAAACGCCCAATATCGATTATCTGGCCAGTAAGGGTGTACGCTTTAAAAATTTTTACAATACTTCGCGCTGTTGCCCCACACGGGCGGCATTATTAACCGGACTGTATAACCACAATGCAGGAATCGGTGAAATGACTACAGATCGGTATGTAGAGGGTTATCGCGGTGCCATTACCAAAAATACCGTAACATTGGCCGAGGTTTTAAAAGACGCAGGTTATAGAACGGCAATGTCGGGCAAATGGCATGTTTCTAATACGATTGAGCAGCCCAGTCCACAGGCGCAGTTGGATTGGCTGAACCATAAAACCTCTTTTCCATTGTTTTCGCCGATTGATCAATACCCAACGAGCAGAGGTTTCGAAAAGTTCTTCGGCACACTTTGGGGAGTAGTCGATTTTTTTGATCCTTTTAGCCTGGTAAGTGGCACTACGCCAATTAAAGATGTGCCTGAAGATTATTACCATACTGATGCCATAAACGACACCGCTTCCACTTATATCCGCGAGTTTAGCAAAGGAGACAAGCCTTTTTTCTTATATGTGGCCGAAAATGCGCCGCATTGGCCATTACAGGCGAAACCTGAAGATATTGAAAAATATAAGGATACCTACAAAGTGGGCTGGGATGCCATCCGGGAAGCAAGATATAAACGTATGGTTGCCATGGGTTTGATTGACCCTAAAACAGCTCCGATGTCTCCACGTAAATCGACCATGAAATGGGAAGATAACCCCACAAAAGCATTCGATGAAATGGCCATGGCCGTACATGCTGCAATGATCGATCGGATGGACCAGGGGATTGGCCGCATTATTAAAACCTTGAAAGAAACCAATCAACTGGATAATACTTTGATTATCTTTTTGAGTGATAACGGCGCTAGTCCTGAAGATGCCATGCGTTATGGGCCGGGCTTCGACAGACCGAGCGAAACAAGGGCTGGTGAAAAAATTGCCTATCCAATTTATAAGAAAGTAATGCCAGGTCCACAAACCAGTTATACTTCAATTGGGCCGATCTGGGCAAATGTGGCGAACACACCATATCAATTAGCAAAAGCACAATCGTACGAAGGTGGTGTGCATACACCGATGATTGCTTTTTGGCCGAAAGGATTAACGGCAAAAAAAGGCAGTTATACCAATCAGGTAGGGCATGTGATGGATTTTATGACCACATTTGTGGAATTGGCCAATGCAAGGTATCCAGGTAGCTATCATGGCAATACCATTAAACCCATGCAGGGAATGAGTTTGGTGCCAGCCTTAAAAGGGAAGGTATCAACTGGACACGAAATTTTATTTAACGAACATTTTAACGCCAGTTTTGTACGTTCTGGCGATTGGAAAATGGTGAATCTCTCTAATGATTCTACCTGGCATCTGTATAACATTAAAAATGATCAGACGGAACTGAATGATGTTGCGCAGCAACATCCGGATAAGGTAAAAGAGTTGGATGCAAAATGGCATGCCTGGGCAAAGCAAAATCATGTGTTACCGAAGAAATAGGTCATTTCTTTCTACTGGAGGAAATCTAAAGTATCGGTCGGTGAGACACCGACCGATAGATTAATAGCAAAAACAATGAAAGCCCTTCGACTACGCTCGGGGTGACAATATGTATATTGAAGTTATATGGCTTCCAATAATTCGATAATCCGATCCGTATCATCAACCTCGCCCAATCGTGGGAAAATACGTTTCACGCTATGTTCATAGGCATCAGCATTGGTATCCGTTGTGGCATCTTTTGCAAAAGTGATGTTATAGCCCAATTCGCTTGCTGCTCTTGCTGTTCCCTCAACACCTACACTAGTCGAAATACCTGCCAATACAATACCAGTAATGCCTCTTTTTTTAAGCTCAATATCGAGGTTAGGATTTGTAAAAGCATTCCACGCATTTTTGGTGATGAAGATATCATCTTCTGTGGTTTCAATTTCAGGTGCAGTTTCGAACCATTCGTCAGGGAAGCTTGTAAATTTTGCATTTGCATCAGTGCGCATATTGTTGAGTAGTGATTTGGTTGGATCTACATGTACAATCACAACAGGCAAATTTGCCTTGCGGAAAGCTGAAACCAGTGTTGCAGCTTTTGCTAAAATTTCGTTTGCTGGTTTTATAACTGGGAATTGTACAATACCTTTTTGAAGATCGATTAAAACCAGGGCCGTTTTTTTATCTAAAGAAGTAATCATTTTTATATTGATTTAAATTATATTTTTTCTACGAGTGGGTTAATTTCTGGCTTGATAGCAGTGTTTTTTATTTCATCCTTACGAAGTTTTCGATAAAGAAATGTACCGATGATCAGCGCAATTGCGCCTTCCAGTAACACTGTATCGGGTGTTCCAATCCATTGTGAAATACCACCAACCAACAATCCGCCTAAAGGCTGCATCCCAAAAAATGCCATGGCATAAAAACTGATTACACGGCCACGCATGGCAGGATCGACGGTGGTTTGAATTAAAGTGTTGCTAATGGTAATCTGCGACATCATGCCAAAACCCGAAACGGTAGCAAAAACCAGCGCAATTGGATAATAAGTGCTGTGCGAAAATAAAATCAAACCAATCCCAAATACAAGTGTGTTGATGGCCAATATTTTTCGGAGGTTTCTTCCGGGTTTAAGCGAAGCGAGAAAGATGGCGCCAGAAAAGGCACCCAGGCCAATCACGCTATCAATTACTCCAAAAGTTGATGCGGTACCTTTAAATATGTCTTTTGCATACACCGGTATGAGCGTACTGAAAGGCAAAACCGTTAAACTAATCAAGGCCAGCATCAAAAGGATAATGCTGATTGACGGGGTTTTCCTGATATAGGCAAAACCTTCCTTGAGCTCTTCGATTACATTTTTGGTAACGGGTTTGGCTATGTATTTCGGGAGTTTCATCATGAGTAGAGAACCAATTACAGCAATAAAACTTACCGCATTTAATCCAAAACAGATGTCATCGCCAAATTTTTCTAAGGCCAAACCTGCTAATCCAGGGCCGATCAACCTTGATAAGTTTACCATCGAAGAATTTAATGCTAAAGCGTTGGGCATATCGGCCTTATCATCAACCATTTCATATACCAGCGATTGCCTTGCGGGAACATCGAAGGCATTGATGAGACCAAGCAGGGCGCTCAAGGCTATAATTTCCCAAACCGAGTAGTGTCTGAAAAAGATCAGCAATGTTAACAATACGGCCTGTATCATCGAGGCAATCTGCGTGATCAATAATAATTTGTAACGGTTATACCGATCGGAAGCTACCCCTCCAAGAAAAGAAAAAACGAATGATGGGAAGAGGCTGGCGAAAAGCGTTAAACCAAGCATGAATTTCGAATGTGTTTCGGAATAAATAACCCAGCTTACCGCAGTTTTTTGCATCCAGGTTCCGATTAGCGAAACAGACTGGCCACCGAAATACAACCTATAGTTTCGGCTTTTAAAGGCATTGAAGGTGCTGATTTTCATTTTTTCTTAAAATTCTACCAGTTTGGCCAATGGACCGATTGCTGCCTTTAAAATTTCCTGCTCCTGTGTATTGCAAACTTTAGCAATAGCATGGCTTAGCCATTCGTCGCGCTCGTTTCTAACCTGTTGGATCATATCCTGTCCGGTTGCAGAAATGGAGATATAAATCTTGCGCTTATCGGTTTCGGATGGCGTTTTGTCGATCAGACCGAGCGAACTTAAATGGGTAATCACCTGACCCATGGATTGCGGTGTTATTTTTTCGATCACGGCGAGTTCTGCAGCCAGCAGCTTTTGGTTTTCTAATGAAACCAATACGGCACGCTCAGTTTGTGATAGGGGGGTGTTTATTGGCGAAAGCTTCCGCATTTTTCTAACCAACCTGGTTAAAACGGGGCGAAGCTGTGCAGCAATATCGTGACTTTTTTCTGTGTTCATTATTGTAAGTAAAACTTATAAGTTTACCTTACAAATATAGTGCTAAATTGAATTTATAAATGAAGTTGTGTACTATTTTTGAAAAACAGACAATGGGTTTACAAATGTTTACTTCTTCCAGCCTTTCTGCATTTTCTTATAGGCCTTTTTACTGATTTTGGATTTTTTCTTCGATCTCGATTTCCCTTTTTTCTTACGCGCATTGATATTGTTAACCAATGAATTTTTAACACCTAGCTTGTTTTTACTGGCTTTCTTTTTATCCTTTTTCTTTTTGCTTTTTTTCTTCTCTTTCGCCATAAAGTATATGATTATCTATTAATCAACATGAAATAGAATGGAAAAGTTCTGGCAAGTTGTAATGAGCTTTTTAACAAAGTAAATTGAGCCTTTAAGCAAAGCGTTGCCCCTGATAATCAACCTACCTTTGATTTAACAAAAAGATAGAAAAAATGAAAAAAGTTTGGTTTATAACCGGTAGCTCCCGTGGATTGGGACGTGACCTCACAGCAATGGTATTGGCAAAAGGCGATTTAGTAGCTGCGACTGCAAGAAATACGGATGCTTTAAAGGACTTTGTAGAAAAATATCCTGATCAGATTTTTCCACTTACTTTGGATGTGACTGATTACGATCAGGTTCATTTAGCGGTTGAGGCGGCAGTAGAACATTTTGGTAAAATAGATGTCCTGGTGAATAATGCTGGTTTTGGTATTATTGGTGCTGCCGAAGCCTTTACTGATGAGCAAGTGAGAAGTCAATTGGAAACTAATTTATATGCACCGATAGAAATTACCCGAGCGGTATTGCCATTTATGCGCAAACAGCGTTCGGGCAGGATTCTTCAGATCAGTTCAGTTGGTGGCCGTGTGGGTAATGCCGGATTGAGTATGTACCAGGCGGCAAAATTTGGCCTTGGTGGTTTTACTGAAGCCCTGGCAAAGGAAGTGTTGGATTTGGGTGTTTATGTAACCAGTGTAGAACCTGGTGGTTTCCGTACCGATTGGGCAGGTGAGTCGATGAGTTACGCGCCGCATGTTGAAGGTTATGAAAATACTGTTGGACAGCGTACCGATTTTTTCAAAAGCGGTAATTTTGTGCCAATGGGCGATCCGAAAAAGGCGGCCAAGGTGATGATCGATTTGGTAGAAAACCCTGAACCGCCTATGCATTTGGTATTGGGAAGCGAAGCTTATGGATTACTAAAACAAGCTGATGCCGCAAGAAATGCTGAAATGGAAAAATGGATGGAGGTGAGTTTATCTACAGATCATTACGAGGCGGAGAATTTCCTGGCAACCGATCTGGGTAAATCTTTTACTAAGGGATAGTTTTATAAATTTTACCTAAATAACATATTAGCCACAGATAAAAAGGATGCACACAGATAGGTACATTAGTATTAAAATCTGTGTTGATCCGTGTCCATCTGTGGTTAAATTTGTAAATTTGATTAACATGCAAAAGCAAGAGAAACGCCCCAACATCCTGTATTCCTGTTATGCGCAAAAAAGCAGCGAAGGGGAACAGTTTATCCCCAACCATTCGGTAGGATTGGTTATCGCAGGTACTTCTGAGATTTTTATCGGAGGCGAGAAATTTGTATTTTCGGATGGTGACTTCCGTTTTTTCAGGCGGAACCAATTGGCTCGGTATACCAAATATCCACCAGCTGGAGGGGAGTTTAAATCGATCAGCATCAATATCGATCAGGAAATTTTGCACAGCATCAGCAATGAATACGATCTGCACATACAAAAGCCCAATCACGATCTGAAAGGTTTGGCGCTCGAAGCCAATAGTCTGCTAAAAAACTATATCGATTCGATTTGGCCATACCTGGATGGCAATAATGGATCGAACCAGGCTTTGATCGATTTAAAGGTTAAAGAGGCGGTCATGATTTTATTGCAGACCAACCCCATATTAAAAGATGTGCTTTTTGATTTTTCGGAACCTGGAAAAATTGATCTGGAAGCTTATATGAATACCAATTACAAATTCAATGTAGACATTAACCGTTTTGCTTATTTAACGGGCAGGAGTTTGGCCACCTTTAAAAGGGATTTTGAAAAAATATTTAATCTTTCGCCCAATCGCTGGTTGCAGAAAAAACGTTTGAACGATGCCTACTATCTGCTAACGGAAAAAGGTTGGAAATCATCCGATGTTTATCTGGAAGTGGGCTTTAAAGATCTTTCGCATTTTTCATTTGCGTTTAAGAAGGCTTATGGCATGGCACCATCCAGAATCGGTTCTTGATTTATTCGCCTCACCATAAAACAAAAGTTGGGATTGATGCTTATGGGAAATCTATATTTCAGCTTACATCTTTTAAATTTATTTAAGAGCATACGATGAAAATCAGGTCTTTCAACCCTAAGCCCGATTGTACGGATGCCGTTTTTATCGATTATTTTCTTTTCCCAAGTTTTAAAAACGGCAGGAGGGAAAGCGGGGCTATAGGCCGCCATGAAGAACGGAACCTTTCACTTTCAAAAAGATAAGATGATGTTTTGGAAAGCAGAAGCACTGCCCATCGGTTAGCTCAGTCCTGCTTTCCTTACAGCTTTTTGGTACTGCTTTATCAAAGAAACTGTACCAGCTTTCACCCAATCAGGTTTATTTGGCAGAGGCAATGCAAAGCACCCCGCTCAAGCCTAAGCCCGATTGTACGGATGCCGTTTTTATCTATTATTTTCTTTTCCTGGGTTTTTAAAATGGCAGGAGGGAAAGCGGGGCTGTAGGCGGCCATGAAAAACGGAACCTTTCACTTTCAAAAGGATAAGATGATGTTTTGGAAAGCAGAAGCACTGCCCATCGGTTAGCTCAGTCCTGCTTTCCTTACAGCTTTTTGGTACTGCTTTATCAAAGAAACTGCACCAGCTTTCATGCAATCAGGTTTATTTGGCAGAGGTTATGCAAAACAACTTGCTCAAGCCTAAGTCCGATGTCCATTAAGTTAGGGTTTTTAACCACAGATAAAAAGGATACATACACCTGCCAAGCCGTTCAAGCGGGGATATAAAGATCCGTATGTATCTGCGTCCATCTGTGGTTAAATTATATTTGCTTTTTGGAAAACGAGACTTAACTGAAATAGTGTATTAATTAAACCTTTTTAGGAGGAAGATCGAATGCAATCGCCTCATGTTCGAAATGGCCGTTATGTGCACCATCGCAAAAAGGTTTGTTTTTAGATAAACCACAACGGCAGATCGAAAGTACCTCTCTGCCCTGTAGGCCATAAATGTTTCCGTTTCTATCTACAATTTCGAAATCGCCCTCAATTTTAACAGAGCCGTTATTGTTAATGGTAAGTTTTGTTTTAGACATGTATGTGTTAGTTTAGCGCAAAACTAAAGCATATTAATCGTAATTTTTGATCAGTTTTCTATTTAGAAACATTCTCTTGTTTGCTTAAGCCTCTTTTTTGATGACGTAGGCAATCATCTCTGTTCTGATCTTAAAGCCCAGTTTCTGATAAAGTTTAATGGCACCTTCATTATCATTTCTGACATGAAGAAAGGGAATTTCGTCGCGGAGCAATATCCGTTTAATCTGTTCCTGTAGAATTTTGAAAGCATAACCTTTACCTAAATGATCGGGATGTGTGCAAACGGCACTCACCTCGCGATACGGACTCGGGAAAAAACGGTGCCCAGCCATAGCCGCCAGTTTTCCTTCTTTAAATATGCCTGTATAATTGCTCAGTTCGATGGTTTTGGACAGAAATGGGCCTGGTTTGGTTAACTCTACAAGATCGGTCATTTCTGCCACATGTGCCAAATCCAGATCTGTGATGGCAGGCGCATCAATCGCTGGAATGTCTTTTCCGCGAAAAATAAACTGGAACATTTCAATGTGAGTCAGTAATTTCCATTGTGCAGGTATTTCAACTGGTGTTTTGGCGAAAAATACAAAAAGGCTTTCTGCAGGAGTAATCTGATAGAGTGTATTTAAGTTCTCCTGCGAATTATCTTTTAAACCCGCAAATGCCGTAATGTCTTCAGTATAATATTTCACCTCATCTACACCTTTTGCAAGATGGCGATGACCAGATGTTAAGGCATGATAAATCGGATTATCCAATACGTGTTCCATACGGCAAAGATATTAAAAGCTAAATCAGCCGAGGGTAATATTTGGATGGACGAACCCTAAATCCCTATTGATTCAAGAAAGTTTCCACAAGATGCGCAGTAATTCCGATCGTTTTATCGCTTACATTCGGATTAAGGTTTTCACCGATCATCGCACCATGTAAGCCAGGTAAAATAACCAGCCTTGCATTTGTTATCAATCTCGACATTTTAACCACATGTTCGGGTCTGATCACATCGCTATCGGCAGCCATTAGCAAAGTATCACATTTTATGCTGCTAATGTCTTCGTCATTAAGATCAACAAAATCAAGCATCCGCTGTTTGTCCTTTTCGAACATAGTTTGTAATGCATTTTGATCTGGGTTTACCGCTAAAAAAGCTGTTTTAAGTGGTGCAGGCATATGATCGATGGTGGCATCGCCAAAACCATTGTAAAATCCTTCGATTAAACCTTCTCGCTGATAATTGGCCGAAATCACAATAATTTTATTCACCAGTGCCGAATGGTGCGCTGCAATGTGCAAAGTTGTTGTTCCGCCGTTGCTGAAGCCTAAAAAATTGGCCTTTGTTATTTTGAGCTGATTTAATAATGTGCTTACATCCTTTGCATCCTGTTCAAAAGATTCGGCCTGGTCCCGATCGCTGGTGCGACCGTGTGCCTGTAGCTCTACAGCGATTACCTTGCCCGATTTTGCCAGAAAAGAAATAAGTCTGCCAAAAGTAGATTGAATAGTAGAACCGCCGCCATGTATCAAAACCAGCGGGATTTCACCCTCGCCATAAATTTCATAATACATGTTAATGCCATTCACTTTTTCGTGACCTGCTTTTTGATACGTATCCATTGGTTTTAAGTATTTGCTATACAAATCTAAATAAGCTATCGGAAAAATAAGGTATCAATAACAGACAAGTTTAGGGCAGTTTGAGCCATTTAATCCTTATTTCTTCAGCTTTTTAACTTTTTTGATAAAAGCTTCCATAAACTGATCGATGCCACTTGCTGCGTAACCCAATAATCGAGAGTCTTCGCCAAGTTCAGAAGATACAATAGTTGTTTTTTCCCTGATCTGCGTCATGCAGTAAGTATTGATGGCCTGTTGCATCGGGAGTGTGATATACTGTTTCGCACCCGCGATTTTACCACTTAAAATAATCAGTTCAGGATTAAATAACTGGATAAGTACTGCAATTCCTTTGCCCATATGGGTGCCCACATTAGAGAGCAGCTGAATGGCATATTGATCACCTTTGTTTGCCGCTTTAATAATCAATGCAGGTTCAATTCTTTCCAGTTCTTCGTTCGAGAGGTTATTGAGCATGGAGTTTTTTCCGGATAAAATACCCTCCCTGGCCATTTCCGATAGCGCATTTCCTGAAGCAACAGTTTCCAGGCAGCCATGTTTCCCGCAGTAACACAAAGCCCCGTTTTCTACAAAGGGCATGTGCCCCAGTTCTCCCGAAAAACCACAGGTGCCCTGTCTTAGCTTGCCATCCATAATAATGCCGAGGCCTACGCCCCAGTCCATTAATAGTACGAGCACATTTTTTCTGCCCCTGGCCATGCCGTGTGTAAACTCGGCCATCGACGAGCCATTTACATCGTTCTGTATCACAACAGGGATATTTAATATTTTTTCAAATGCGCCTGTTAAAGAGATATTTTTCCCATCATTTAAGAAATAACTATAGTTTTCTCCCTTTTCGGAATCAATTAAACCTGGCATGCCCACACTACATCCAATCAATTGTTTGTGATCTATGTTTGCGGATTTTAAGATATCCTGAAGCTGAGTATTTAATAGACTGAAGAAATCTGTCCTGCTTTTCGAAATGGGTAATGGAATGGTTTTAACATCAAGAATGAAATTATAGTTATTGTCTATAATCGTGATTTTAGTATGGAACAACTCAATATCGATACAAAGGATCAGGATTTTTTTATCCTTTAAGCAGTAAAGGTCAGGTTTTCGCCCCCCGATCGACTGCCCATAACCTTTTTTTTCTATCCAGCCCCCATCAATCAAACCTGTTAAAAGTTTTAACAAACTCGGTGTGCTCATTTCCATGATCTCACATAAGGTAGAAACTGAGGAAGCGCCTAAATTAAAAAGATGTTTGATAAGCTTGTGTTTATAAACCAACTGCTTGTCGTTGCAATCCGATATTAAGTGATTTAATAGATTAAGATTCATGAGGTTAATTATACTATTTTGATAAATATAGATAACTTCTGTTAAAATTTTATTAAAGTTTTTTTAATACGTAAAGAAATTGGTGATGTTTTGTCTTTACAATAATTTCTTGCTAACATTAGGTTACTAATTGTGCTATAATGTTCCCTAACCAAAACTTTATTAGATTAGTTTCAACACAACAGATAAGCATTAACCCGCACGGATCATTCATCGTGTAAGTTTTATTTTCTACAACACCAATAACCAAATGAAAACTAAAGAAGAACCACAAAAACAACAAAACTCCAGACGGGATTTTATCAAAAAATCTGCAATCGCTCTGGCTACTTTCACCATTGTTCCGCGTTATGTAATGGGCGGACAAGGCTACCTTGCTCCAAGCGACAAGTTAACCAAAGCCGTAATCGGTGTTGGGGGTATGGGGAGGGGTCATTTCGAATATGAGGGCACTCAGGTAGTGGCCATTTGTGATGTTGATCAAAACCATCTTAAACAGGCTGCAGGTATGCTGGATAAAGGGGTGAAAACATTTAGCGATTATAGAGAACTGATACAATTACCCGAAGTAGATATTGTACACATTGCTACCCCGCCGCACTGGCACGGGATAATGGCTGTGGATGCCGCAAATGCTGGGAAAGATATTTGGTGCGAAAAACCAATGACGCATACCATCGGCGAGGGCAAAAGAGTTGTGGAAGCCGTAAAACAGAACGGCAGGATGTTTAGGTTAAACACCTGGTTTAGATTTAAAGATACTTTTTACGGAATGGGTACCACTGTTAAGCCGATCAAAAAACTGGTTGACAGTGGCATGCTGGGCTGGCCTTTAAAGGTAACGGTAAGTAAACATACCGGTTACGACTGGAAATTTTACTGGGTAGGAAAAGATCATTTGGAGCCTCAGCCTATACCGCCAGAATTGGATTATAACGCATGGTTAGGCCCTGCACCTTATAAACCTTATAATGCACACCGTGTGCATCAAACTTTTAGGGGATACTGGGATTATGATGGCGGCGGCTTGAGCGATATGGGGCAACATTATATCGATCCAATACAGTACTTTTTAGGAAAAGATGATACCAATCCGATTTCTGTAGAAGTGGATGCACCACAGCAACATACCGATGCCGTAGGCATTTGGCGCAGGATTACTTATACCTATGCCGATGGTTGTCAGATTATTTTGGATGGCGAAGGTAAAGATACCAATGTGCCTTATATCGAAGGGCCAAAAGGTAAATTGTATCCTGGTTTTAAATCGGATATCCCTGACCTCGAACGGAAACTGGCACAATTCCCTGATCCCGATCCGGAGATTGTAGAATTTTCTGAGTCGGTTAGAACCAGAAAGAAATTTGCGCTGAATGAAGAAAACGGACATCGTTCATGTAATATTGTAAATATTGGCCTGGCTGCCTTGCGATTGGGAAGATCGTTAAAATTCGACCCGGTTAAGCAAGAGTTCATCGATGATGAAGCTGCAAACAGATTGATTAATCCTGTAATGCGTGCACCATTTTCCATTTAAATCATTCCAAAATACAAACCATCATGAATAAAAAAATATTATTGGTGCTGTTGGCCATTGTAATGCTTTCGAATGCATTATTTACCTTAACAGTACTTGCCCAGGATAAAAAAGACGAAAGAACCACCACCACACGTATTGCCGATTTATTGGCACAATTGCCGGCCAGAAACGCCGCACAGTTAGAACGCAACATGAAAGAGGTTGCAGAACTTGGCGAGGATGGATACGTAACTTTAATCGGTGGTTTAACGACTTCAGAAAAAGGAAACAATGCTTTAATCGAATATGCGGTAGGCGGTTTTACCGCTTATGCTACAAAGACCGGTCAGCAAGCTACTCGGAATATGGCAGTTAGTGCCTATTGTAAGTCATTGGCCAAATTAACCGATAAACAGAATAAAGCTTTTATCATCAGTCAGTTCGACCTGGTAGGAAACGATGCTGCGGTAACTTGTTTGGAAAGTTACCTTGCAGATGAGCAATTAGCCGACGAGGCAACGCGGGCACTGGCCAAAATTGGGACTGCTTCGGCTACTACTGCCTTGATTAACGGATTAGGGAAAACAAATGGTAAAGCCAAAATCGCTATTGTAGAATCCTTGGGTCATAGCAATTCAAAGGCGGCAGCTACTGCTATTGCACCATTGGCCACAGGTGCCGATAAGGCATTAAGCAAAGTGAGCTTGTACGCCCTGGCCAATATCGGCGATGCATCATCCAAAGAAATTTTGGTAAAAGCAGCAGAACAGGCGGGTTACAAATACGATCAAACCAATGCTGTAGCGGCTTTATTGGTGTATGCACAGAAAAGCATTGGGACAGATAAAGCCAGCGTAGAAAACATAGCCAAAACCATTTTAGAAAAGGCAACTGCCGATGATCAGGTAAACGAACGCATAGCAGCCTTAAAATTGCTTTCAGCTAGCCAAACCGACCAGCAGGCATTATTGGCTGCTATGGCCGATAAACAATTTGAGTTCCGCGCGGCGGCGGTTAAATTTGCAGCGGCTGGTGTAAATGATACCAATAGTGCAGCTTGGGTAGGTCAGCTTAAAAAAGTTGATGGACCTACGCAGGTTTCCATCCTGGACATGTTTGCTAACAGCAAGGCAAAATCTGTGCTGCCTGATGTGTTAAAACTGATCAAAAGTGATGATCAGCAGGTAAAGTTGGCCGCTATCAACGCAGCTGTAAAACTGGGTCAGGAAGAAGTTTTGGATGACCTTTTAAAATTGATGGCTAAAGGCAACGCGGCTGATATTGCAGGCATTTCGAACGGCATTTTAAGAATAAAAGGCGAAAGCGTATCTACTAAGGTTGCTGCATTTATCCCTAAAGCCAAATCAGAAGTACAGGTTGCTTTGATCAATATTTTAGCTGCCCGTGCAGCCACAAAGCAAACTGCGGTTATTTATACTTCATTAAACAGCAAAAATGCTGAAGTGCGAAAAGCAGCATTTCTTTCGCTACAACATGTTGCCGTAGCCGAAAACAAGGCACAGTTATTTGATCTTTTAAGTAAGACCACCGATGCCGCTGAGCTTACCGCTGTGCAGGATGCCATTATTGCCTCCGTAAAAGGAAGCACAGATAAAGATGCACAGACTGACGCCATTCTTCAACAGATGGGCAGTACAGCTGCTGATAAGAAATTATTATTATACAAAGTTTTGGGCAGTCTGGGCGGACAGAAATCTTTAAAAGCGGTTTCAGAAGCTTATGCCGCAGGCGATGATGCCACCAAAAAAGCAGCTATCGAAGCATTTTCTTCATGGTCGGATGCCGGCTCAACAGATGCGCTGGTCAATATTGCGCGAACTACTACCAATGCCGATTTTTTAAACCAGGCTATTGTTGGTTATCTAAATTTAATCAGAAAAACAAACTACCCTGCCGAGCAACGTTTATTGTTGTTGCGCAATGCGATGGCGGTAGACAAAACTCCAGCTCAGCAACAGCAGATTCTTAAAGATACCGAACAGGCCAAATGTTTTAATGCAATTGTATTTGCAGGTCAGTATTTAGATAACACAGCTTTACAACAAGCTGCGGCAAATGCGGTGATGAACATTACCATGGCCGGAACCTACAATGGCGACATTGTAAAAAACTTATTGAATAAAACCATTGCCGTAATCACCGGTGGTGATGCAGGCTACCAGAAAGAAGGCATGCGCAAGTATATTTCAGAAATGAAAGCTGGCGAAGGTTTTGTTCAGGTTTTTAACGGAAAAGATTTATCCGGTTGGAAAGGACTTGTGGCTGATCCGATCAAAAGATCAAAAATGGATGCTAAAACCTTAGCCGATGCACAGGTCAAAGCGGATGCCGAAGCGCAGGAAAGCTGGAAAGTGGTAAATGGCGAACTGCAGTTTCAAAGCCATGGCAATAACCTGGCAACCGTTAAAAAATACGGTGATTTTGAGATGCTGGTTGATTGGAAAATCATCGACGATAAAAAAGGAGAGGGCGATGCCGGTATTTACTTACGTGGCACACCACAGGTGCAGATCTGGGATCTTGCCCGTACCAATGTAGGCGCTCAGGTAGGCTCTGGTGGATTATACAACAACCAGACCAACGAAAGCAAACCGCTAAAAGTAGCTGATAACAAATTAGACGAATGGAATACTTTCAGGATTTTAATGAAGGGTGACCGTGTTACCGTTTACCTAAACGGGGAATTGGTTACCGATAACGTCATCTTGGAAAATTACTGGGACAGGAGCCTGCCGATTTTTGCAGAAGAACAGATTGAACTACAGGCACATGGATCGCCGGTGGCTTACCGGGATATCTATATCAAAGAAATTCCCCGCCCAAAAGCTTTTGAACTGAGTGCGCAAGAGAAAAAAGAAGGCTATAAAGTATTGTTCGATGGGACCAATATGCACAGCTGGACAGGCAATACAACTGATTATGTGATCGAAGATGGAAACATCGCCATCCGTCCAAAACCAGGCAAAGGGTCAGGTGGTAACTTGTTCACCAAAGAAGAATTCAGCGATTTTGTATACCGTTTCGAGTTTCAGCTAACGCCTGGCGCAAACAATGGATTGGGCATAAGAGCCCCATTAGAAGGTGATGCAGCTTACGCGGGTATGGAATTACAGATTTTGGATAATGATGCGCCAATTTATAAAGATCTTAAAGTATACCAATACCATGGTTCGGTGTATGGAACCATTCCAGCCAAAAGGGGATTTTTGAAACCTACCGGAGAATGGAACTACGAAGAAGTAATTGCCAAGGGGGCTAAAATTAAAGTGATCTTAAATGGTACCGTAATTTTAGATGGAGATATCGAGCCTTTCAAGAAAAACGGTACACCCGATCATCAGGAACATCCAGGGTTGTTGCGCGAAAGTGGGCATATTGGCTTTCTTGGTCATGGTTCGCCAGTTCAGTTCCGCAACATCAGGATTAAAGACCTGAGCAAAGCAACTCCAGCTAAAAAAGAAACAGAAGCGAAAGCAACAACTAAAAAGAAATAATTAAATTTAGCATTATAATATCTCAAATAATGATAGAAGATAAGGCAAATTCGAAAACCGAAAATTCGAGAAGAAACTTTATTAAAACAACGGCACTTGCTGCGGCCGGATTTATGATCGTACCCCGCCATGTATTGGGCGGGCCAGGTTTTCTGGCACCGAGCGATCGTTTGCAATTGGCTGGTATCGGTGCAGGCGGAAAAGGAGAGGGCGATATTGCCAGTATTGTTAGAGGCGGTAAAACCGATGTTGCTTTTTTGTGCGATGTAGACGATAGAAGAGCTGCAAATTCCCTAAAAAACTTCCCGAAGGCAAAATATTATAAAGATTACCGTGAGTTACTGGATAAAGAAGGCAAAAACATTGACGCCGTAACCGTATCCACACCCGATCATACCCATGCGCAGATTGCGATGGCCGCCATGCAGTTGGGCAAACACGTATATGTGCAAAAACCGCTAACGCATGATATTTATGAAGCCAGGATGTTAACCGAAGCCGCAAACCGTTATAAAGTGGTTACGCAGATGGGAAACCAGGGCGCATCAGGCGATGGGGTAAGAAGACTTCAGGAATGGTATGATGCAGGCCGGATCGGTAAAGTGCATACGGTTTATTGCTGGACCAACCGCCCGGTATGGCCACAGGGAATCTCCTGGCCAACCGCCAAAGAAGAAGTGCCAAAAGAATTGGATTGGGACCTGTGGTTGGGTAGTGCACCTTATAAAGATTACATCAATAAACTGGTTCCTTTCAATTGGAGAGGATGGTGGGATTATGGAACCGGAGCCATTGGCGATATGGGTTGCCACCTGGTAGAACCACCATTTAGGGTATTGGGATTGGATACGCCGATCAGTGTAGAATGCAGTGTAGGCAGTGTTTATGTAGATGAATTTAAACGCGCCTATCTGCCAGAAAGCTGTCCGCCTTCGAGCCACGTAATCATGACTTTCGCCAAAACACCAAAAACCAAACACGAAGTACAGGTACACTGGATGGATGGTGGGATTAAACCCGAACGCCCTGAAGAATTGGGCGCAAATGAAAGTTTTGGTGATAATGGCGTGCTTTTTATCGGTACAAAAGGAAAAATGATCTGTGAAACTTACGGCAAAAACCCAAGGTTGTTGCCTTTATCGCGCAACGAATCAGATAAAACCAAAATCACCATTCCGCGTATTGTGAGCCAGGAAGAAGGTCATTATACGCAGTTTGCCGAAGCTGCAATTGCCGGATATGGCAAAATGCAACTCAGCTCACCATTTGAAATTGCCGGCCCGCTTACCGAAACGTTGTTGATTGCCAATTTAGCCATTAGAGGAACAGATGTGCAGCGCAGAGATACGGCAGGCAAAATCAGTTTTCCAGGCAGAGATATCAAAATGCTTTGGGATAAGGTAAATATGAAGGTGACCAATTTTGATGAAGTAAACCAGTTTGTGAAACGCGAATACCGCAAAGGGTGGACTTTGGGCGTTTAGGATTTAATATGTTAAAGGAAAATAAGAATTTAAAAGTGTTAGTGGTAGGTTGTGGTAATATGGGCGCATCCCATGCCACGGCTTACCATACTTTGCCGGGTTTTGAAATATGTGGATTGGTTTCTACAGGGAAAAGTAAGGAAATCCTCAACGAGAAATTAGGTGGACAATATGAATTGTACACCGATTTTTACGAAGCACTGGCCCTTACCAAACCCGATGCAGTTTGTATTTCTACCTATCCCGATACGCACGAGGCTTACGCGATTAAATCTTTCGAAAGTGGATGCCATGTGTTTATCGAAAAGCCCCTGGCAGATAGCGTTGAAGGGGCAATAAAAGTAGCAGAGGCTGCAAAAAAAGCCAATAAAAAGTTATTGGTGGGTTATATCCTTCGCTATCACCCCTCGTGGGAGAAATTTACCGAACTGGCCCAGGAAATGGGAAAACCTTTGGTGATGCGCATGAACCTGAACCAACAGAGCCACGGCCCTAAATGGACGGTTCACCGTAACCTGATGAAAAGTTTAAGCCCGATTGTAGATTGTGCCGTTCATTATATCGATATCATGTGCCAGATGACGCGGTCGAAACCTGTACAGGTAAGTGCCATTGGTGCGCGGCTTAATGATGATATCCCTGAATGGAATTACAATTATGGTCAGTTGCAGATCCGTTTCGAAGATGGTTCCGTAGGCTGGTATGAAGCAGGATGGGGCCCAATGGTAAGCGACAATGCTTTTTTTATTAAAGATGTTTTTGGTCCGAAAGGATCGGTATCCATCACGGCCAAAAAAGCAGGCGCAGCCGGAAACTCCGATAACATTGATGCCCATACCAAAACCGAATCGATTAAGGTGCATCATGCTGATTTAGATGCTCAGGACGAATTCAGTAAAGCTGATGAATGGATTGACCTGACCGATGAACCCGATCACCAGGAACTTTGTAACCGCGAGCAGCGCTATTTTTTAAAAGCCATCGCCGAAGATATCGATTTAACTCATGCAACTGATGATGCGGTGAACAGTTTAAGGATTGCTTTCGCTTGCGACGAATCCGTTAAAACTGGCGAAATGATCCGGTTATCGTAGTCTTTCTCGTCATTTCTATTTCCTTTACCGTTTTGCTGAACTTGTTTCAGCATCTATCATATGATGCTTGAGTCAAAAAAGCACCGATTTTATGTATCATTGATTCACGAAGTCAGAAATGGGATTGCGCTATGTAAGCACTTCGTTAGTCTTAATGAAAAATCAGGAACATGAACGATAACGATACCAAAAGGCTTTCGCGGCTTACTGCAATTTTAACCCAATTGCAAACGAAGCGACTTTTGACTGCGCCGGAGCTGGCCAAAAGATTTTCAGTTAGCGTAAGAACCATTTATCGCGACATTAAAGCCTTAGAACAGGCAGGCATTCCTGTTTTTACCGAAGAGGGAAAGGGTTATCGCTTAATGGAAGGTTATAAAATACCCCCTGTTATGTTTACCGAAAGCCAGGCCAATGCCTTGATACTGGCCGAGCAACTGGTGTTGAAAAATAAGGATGCTTCTTTTATTAAGGATTACCTGGAGGCCATCGATAAAATCAAAGCCGTATTGGTGCATCAGGTAAAAGATAATGTGAATCTTTTGGCCGAACGTACCCGTTTTACCCAAAACTTCAATAACGAAAGGAACAGCAATAACCTGTCTGATTTACAATTCGCCCTCACTAATTTTTATGTTACCAGGATAGAATATACCAACGAAGCCAATCAAACCAGCAACCGTTTGATTGAGCCTTTTGCACTATTGAGCACGCAGGAAAATTGGCTACTCGTGGCCTGGTGCCGTTTAAGAAAGGAATTTAGGTTCTTCCGTTTAGACCGGATTAAAAAACTGGAAATGCTTACGGAAAAATTTAGTCCACATAAAATGACCCTCCAGGAATATTTCGATAAAAATCATTAATGTAATTTATACCCCTGACATAGGGCTGTCGTTAGGCTGCATTAGTTTTGTATGGTAAACAAAAAATTAATGAACATGAACAATCTATTCAGCCCATCTGATACCACAGCCATTTTAGCCCGGATCGAAAAACTTACTCCAACCGCAGAGAAACAATGGGGCAAAATGAATGTAAACCAGATGCTGGCCCATTGTAATGCATCGCTCGAAACGGCCATGGGGTTGCATAATCCCGAAAGACTTGGTTTTGTTGGCCGCCTGTTTGGTAAATTATTGAAGCCGAAATTTTTTAGTGAAGCACCCTTCCCTAAAAACAGCGCAACCGATAAAAGTTATATCATAAAAGGTTACCCCGATTTTGAAAGCGAAAAGGCAAAGGTAATCAAACAGATCAAAGCATTTTCAGCAGGTGGCCCGCCAAATGCACCAGGTATCCGCAGGCATTTTTTGGACCTCTAACACCGGAAGAATGGGCATTGATGCAATGGAAACATTTTGATCATCATTTAAGACAGTTCGGAAACTAATTCGCAGATGAATACGCAAAAGGCCGAAACTTTTTGTCCGGCAAGCCAAGCCGATTGGAGGCAGTGGTTAATCGAAAACCATGCCTCAAAACAATCCGTTTGACTTGTTTACCACAAAATAAAATCCAACGTCCCGTCCATTTCATGGAGCCAGGCGGTAGATGAGGCCCTTTGTTTTGGCTGGATAGACAGTATCGCAAAACCAATAGATGACCGCACATTTATGCAGTTTTTCTGCAAACGGAAACCGAAAAGTGTATGGTCGAAGATAAACAAGTTAAAAGTTGAGCGGTTAATCAGCGAAGGATTAATGACCCCGGCAGGTTTTGAGTGTATAGAAAAAGCAAAAGATAACGGTTCGTGGATCATTTTGGATGAGGTAGAAGCGCTGAAAATCCCTAAAGATTTAATCGCTGCATTTAAAACCCAACGTGGGGCGAAACCTTTTTTCCTGAGTTTGAGCAAATCGGTTCGGAAAAGTATTTTGCAATGGTTGGTGCTTGCTAAAAAATCAGAAACCAGAGCAAAAAGAATAAACGAAATTGCAGCATTGGCTGGTCAAAAGCGCAAGCCAAAACAGTTTTGATCAATTGTATCAGATGGGCAATTTAACGAAACGGGTTTAAGCGACTGTTAAAATCACTGTCACTTAAACCAATTAAATAATTACCATGCACTAATTCCAGTCTCTGGCGCATTGTCGTCGCTAAAGAATTGTCCGGTTGGCCCATCAGCGCCTAGCGTTGCGGCTTTTACCACCCTTGCTGCGGCATCTGGTAGAGTTCCGGGGCCAGAATGGTGATTAAAATCTGTAGCTGTATAACCCGGATCAACCGCGTTTACCTTAAACGGTGTACCTTGCAAGTTATTGGCCAACACAATGGTATAGGCATTGAGCGCGGCTTTTGAAGAAACATAAGCTGCTGGTTTCACACCGAAGTATTTCCATGTGGGATCGTTATGCAAGGTAAGCGAACCCAAGCCCGAGGTTACATTAACAATTCTTGGCTCGGGCGATTGCCTCAATAAATCGATAAAGGTTTGTGTTACTTCAATTACGCCAAAAAAGTTGGTCTCCAATACCTGTCTGAATATAGTGATGTCTGTTTCCAAAGCTGTTTGTGGCATATTGCCACTGATGCCTGCATTATTGATCAATACATCGAGTACTTGCGTTTTTTGCGCAAGCCATGTTCCTGCGGCTTTAATGGATTCGGAATTATCTACATCAATTTCAATTGGTTCGACCTCATTCAGTCCTTCAGATTTTAATTGTTCTATGGCCTGCGCCCCTTTTTTGATATCCCTACAGCCTAGAAATACATAATATCCCTGCTGTAATAATTGTCTGGCTGTTTCAAAGCCAATGCTTTTATTTGCTCCTGTAATCAATACTGTTTTCATATTTATATTTTTCATAGTACAAATGTATGGCGGGTGTATCGTCTGTATAGCACACATCCAACGGTATTAATGGTACATTTCGCGGATACTGGCCCTATACGCTGCGGGCGTTAACCCGGTTTCGCGTTTAAAAAACCGGTTAAAATAAGAGGTATCGGAAAAACCGAGCTCAAAAGCAATTTCTTTTAAGGATTGAGGAGTGTGAAAAAGCAGGCGTTGTGCTTCCAATACCAATCGTTCGTGGATATGTTTAATTGCTGGTTTGCCACTCTGTATTTTCACCACCTCGCTTAAATGGCCGGCAGAAATATTTAATAGCGAAGCATAATCCCCTACCTCGCGCAGTTCGCGGTAACATTCGTTAATTTTTGCCTGAAAACTTTTCAGCAAAAGCCTGTCTGTTGAATGCTCAGCTTCTTTAAACTGCTCAGTATATAACCTGCTTAAATAAGTAAGCAGTACGGTAAGATAGGCGGTAAGCATGCGCTGTTGCCATTCGCTAGGTTGCAGATATTCGGTATTGATTTTGGTAAGTAAGTCTTCCACAAAATTAAGATCAGCTTCGCTTAGGAGCAATTCGTGCCCATCGTACAGGTTCTCGATGATGGGCAGTTTACTCAAAGAAGCATTTTCCTGAAAAGAAAGAAACTCCTTGGTAAAAGCAATGCCGGTGCTCCACAACTGTGTAAATCCTTCCTTTACGATAATGTGGTTTGGACCAGAAAAGTAAATGGTATTATTCTTTAGTTTATAAGGCGTCATATCAATCCACTGGCGGCTATCTGCCTGTCGGATCAGAACAATCAGGTAATGGTCTTTCCGGTGGGGGATGAGCAGTTCCGACTGGCTTGGTAAAGTACCTACGAACTGATAAACCCTAAAATTTTTATTAGCCGCTATCTCATCGGGTTCTATGGTATAAATGGGCAGCTGTTGATTGGGATGGATTGTTTGCATCACTTAAACATAATAAGAAAGGAATTTTCTAATGTTTCTGAATTCCTATGTGCAATTATAGGTATAAGCTGTCGAAATGCATGCAAAAGGCATCAATAGATTGAAATTGATGCCTTTTGTGATGATATTGATGTTTTGACTTTTAATTAAAACTTGCCCTGAATGCCAAAGGAGAAAAATTAGTTTTCGTTTTAAACAGCCTGCTAAATGATTGTGGATGGTCGAAACCTAATTCGTATGCGATTTCGCTTACGGATAAATTTGTTGTGGATAATTTCTCTTTGGCATTTTCAATCACCTTGTCATGGATGTAATGTTGTGTACTTTGTCCCGTTAGCACCTTGAGCAGTCCGCTTAAGTAACCCGGAGATACATTTAATGAGGTAGCAATTTGCTGTACCGTAGGGATTCCATCTGTTGCCAAAGCCTCACTTTTGAAATAGGTATTCAATAAATCTTCGAGTCGGTTTAAAATGCTATGGTTGGCAATCTTTCTGCTAATAAATTGCCGCTGGTAAAACCTATCGGCATAGGTAAATAACAATTCAAGCTGGGCAAGGATTACCGGTTGACTGAATTTATCAGTATTTGCCTGGTACTCCTGTACTATATTTTGCATTATGCCCAAAATGGCCGTTTCCTCTTTCTCGGATAGAAACAAAGCTTCATTAGCCGAATAGCTAAAGTACTCATATTGTTTGATCGTTTTTGCCAGGGATGTAGCCCATAAGAAATCGGGATGTACAAGCAATAACCAGCCTGAGCGATCGATCATTTTTCCTTTATCTACATCAATTTCAAATACCTGTCCCGGGGCTATAAAAAACAAAACACCTTCATCAAAGTCTCCCTGCTGTTGCCCATATTTCATCCTGCCTTTAAAATTCCGGTCGAGTGATATAGAATAAAAATCGAACATTAAACTCATTTGAGCTTTGCAAGGCAAGTTTATAGAATCATAATTGATTACGCTGATCAATGGATGTTCTGGTTTTGGAAGTCCCATCGCTTTATGATATTCACTAATCGTCTTTATCTTATGAAGTATTTTGCTTTCCATAACTTAAGTTAATCATTATTCGGGAATAGATTTCGATAAATGCTGTACGGGTAACCTGCTTTGATTATTATTTATGCTGATCTTGTAAGATTTCTTCTAATTTTTTAGCGAGGTTAGCAGGTTGTTCGCGCATCGAATAATGCCCGCCTTCAAAGGTATAAACTTTCCAGTTTCTTTCCTTTGCCCTGTCGAGCCCCATTTTATCGGTGCCAATGTTACTTTTGCCATCTTTTGTCATCGAAATAAAAACTGTAGGGATCTTTTTTACTGCTGGGTTTGTTATTTTTAAGGGTTCGGTAAATGTTTTTAAGGGTTGGGGCACATCGGTAGGTGTGGTAAGTTTTGTAGCGCCAAAAGGATATAACACCAAACCAGCCTTTATTTTGTCTTTTGTCATAGGAGCCCATATTTCGCCACAAAGATCTTTAGCGCTTTCGCCATTGTTGGGTACCATAGCATCGAGATACACGAGCTCTTTTATACGATCGGGCATTTGTTCTGCTACCCCCGAAATAACCATGCCGCCATAACTGTGCCCTACGAGGATAATATTGTGCAGGTTTTCAAATCTGATCACATTTGTGATGTCGTTGACATAGGTGCTAAGGTTGATGTTTGCATTGGATAAATGTACCCTCTCACCTAATCCTGTAAGTGTTGGACGATAAACGATATCTCCATTTGCCGTTAAAATAGAATCTACCTTTGCGTAGTCCCAGCCACCATCCCATGCGCCAGGAACAAACAGAAAAGTTCGTGGCTGATGCGTTTGGCCATAACTAAGGGTAGAAAATGCAATGCTTAAAATAAATAGTAGCTTTCTCATGATATTTGTATTTAAATCAATTGTTTGATGATGCAAATTTGAGAAAGAACAAAATGGCCGGCGTAACCAAATCTGCTTTTGTTGTAACAAAAAATGGATAAGAAGATGATCCCTAAGAAATATCGAACTTATGAGATAATCTACTCAACAAAATGGAAAGATCAATTTTGAATTTAAAAATTCTTTATATCTTTAAATCAAATCATTTAACCCTCAAATATTTAATGAAACGGATCTCTTTATGTGCCAAACATGGTTTGGGTGCATTGCTCATCGCATCAGCAATTATATCCTGCAAAAAAAATAGCACTACGGAAGAAAACACTTCTGGCTCTGGCAAGATCTCTTATTTTGCTAAAGCTAACGGAAACAGTGCTGTCACGAAAAGAGGTGTAATACCAGATAGCTCAGTTGCTGTCAATTGGTCTTATGCCACCGTTTGGGTAGAAAAGATTTCACTTGCTGCTCAAAACGAAGGTCTGCTCGATACCACTATCATCGTAGGTAAAAACCTAAATATTTTTAGCTCAGATGCTTTAGCTGGCGTGATTCAATTGCCTGCAGGCTCATATCAGGATGTGAAAGTGAAGCTGTTTTGCAGGAAATCTCCACGCTCAGAGTTTGCTTTCCATTTTAAAGGTACTTTCACAAATACCTCAGGCGGTGTTGATAGTTTACAAGTTGGTAGTTCTTACCCATTTGAAGCAAATCTTGCCGTTAACAATTTAGTAATTGGTGTTGCCGATAATTATAAAGCCACATTCAGCTTCAACCTCAATAACGTATTAACAGGGATCAAAACCAAGTCGTTGGAGCTTTATGCCCGTAGCTATGTTGGAAAGGACAATAAAAAGCTTTATTCCATTTGGAAAGGCGGTTCTGCAGATGAACCCTTTTACGATCAGGTGATTCAAAACTGGCAAAATGTAGCCAGTGTTGTGATTACCAAAGGTGGAGAATAATATATATTGAGGCAGCAATACTGTCTAGATATGTATTGAAATACCCAAAGGTCGTCTGATCTTTGGGTATTTTACTTTAGGCATAAGCCTGTCTTTCAATTAAAGAATTAATCAATCGTGATGCTTTCAACAGCCCTTGCGAAGGCATGATCTTTAATACCTGGCACTTTTAACCCTTCGGCACGGAATACGGTAAGATCTGTCATTCCTAAAAATCCAAGAAATGCCTTTAAATAAGGAGCCACAAAATCGTTGGCTTTCCCTGGGCCTTCAGAATAGACACCACCCGACGACATGGCAACATAAACTTTTTTACCGGTAACCATTCCAATAGGACCATTTTCACCGTAGCCAAATGTTATTCCTGCTCTGGTAATGTGATCAATCCATGCCTTTAATGATGAATGAATGGTGAAATTAATCAGCGGTGCACCGATTACAATGATATCTGCAGATAATAGTTGTTTAACCAATGCATCTGAAAGGCTGATTGACGTTTTTTCTTCTTCAGTCAGTTGATTGCCGGGAATAAAAAATGTCCGCAATACTTCAGGTTTAAGGTGTGGGATGTCAACATCTACCAGGTTGAGTTCTTCGACCGTACTGTCAGGATATTTGTGCTGGATTTCTTCAACAATAGCATCGCCCAGTTTAACGCTGTACGATATTGCGCCCTGTATGCTTGATTTTAAATGAAGGATATGTTTCATAATTTATTAATTAATGATCAGGGCAAAACTAGGCTTAGCTGCTGATAAAAAGTGTCGCATTACCTAAAGGTAAGCGCTTACATTGGGGTAAGTGATTATCTTTGTAATTATGAAAGTCATTAAAAATCAGTCATTACCAGATAAGCTGGCCTGCGAGGGATCGCTTAAAAACGTAATTGATGCACTGTATGTGCTGAACGGAAAATGGAAGCTGGCTTTGATCCTTTCCCTGGTGCAATCATCTAAACGGTTTAATGAACTTCAACATGAAGTGGTGGGAATATCGTCCAAAGTATTGGCTAAAGAATTAAAAGATTTGGAATTAAATGATTTTATCAAACGGCAGGTATATCCCACCACGCCGGTCAGTATTATTTACGAAGCAACCAACTATAGTGAAACGTTGAAAGATGTATTGGCCGGACTCAGCGCCTGGGGCAAACAGCATCGGGAAAAAGTTAAAGAAAGTATGCGGAAGCAGTACTAGGGAGGGAAAAATCCCAAATCATTTTGTCTAATATTTGAAGAATCAAGTTCCAAAAGTTGAGAATAATTACCTTAATATGGTAATCCAACCCGTTTCGGGCTTAGTACTATTTTTAAGATCGATTACATAATAATAGGTGCCAACAGGAGTATCTACGCCTTTAAACCTCCCATCCCATTGCCTGTTATAGCCAACTGAAGATAATACTTTTACTCCCCAACGATTAAATATATTAATCGTACAATCCTTATAATATTCAATGTATTTTATCACCCATGTATCATTTATGCCGTCTCCATTGGGACTAAAAGTATTGGGGATAACGATATGGGCCGGCACAATAGTAAGTAAGCCAGGTGAATAGCGAATAACATAATCTGATGATGCAGCATCACCTACAGCAATAAGATACTGGCCTAAAGGGGAAGTAACCATTGCAGTTGTTGTTATAATCGGAGTGTTTATTAAGCTTGATACATCATCATCATTTACGAAACCATTATAGCTAACGGTAAGTGCAGGGTTTTCTGTGTTAAACGGTTTAATTTTATTATCGGCAGTAATTATCAATGGAGCAGGTTTAACCGTACTCACGGGTACGTTAATGCTTGCTGTTACCGCGCCGGAAGATAAAACAATGTTGCCACTATAGTTGCCTGCATGGCTTGCTTTAGCCAACCTCAGATATACCGTTACATAATTAAGACTACCTGTAGTACCTACGGTAACTGTAGGGCCAAAATTAATGCCATTCGTACTCACCTCAAATGCTGATGGAGGAGTGATCAATACGCCAGTTACCAGATTAGCGCCTGAGATGCTGAAGCTGCCCGCTACAGAAGGGGTACCGTAAACCGTTTCAAGTGCGGCTAAATTTCCTGCGGGCGTAATAGTTGGTGATGGCGCCGCATTAACGGTAATGTTATAAATAATAGACGTTGTTGAACAGGTGGAAGACGAAGAAATAAATTTGCCATAGGTATGGGATGGGGGTATTGGGAGGTTAATGGCAGTTAAGGCATTGGTAGCGGTATTTATAACTGATAAATTATCATTCCCCACATGTTGGGTAACCACATAAAGCTTGCTGCCATCGGTTGAGAAGCAAAGTCCCTGAGGGTTTATGCCCGTATTTATGGTGGTAATTTCGCTATTGTTTGAGGTGTTTATCACAGAAACGGTGTTCGCTACACTGTTGCTTACGTATAGCCTGCTTCCGTCCAGACTTAGCGCCAAATCGGAGGGGCCTTGACCCGTATTAATGGTAGCACTAACCACGTTAGTTTGCGTGTTAATAACAGATACCATATTGGATCCGTAATTTGTTACGTACAAAAATTTGCCATCGGCACTGATGCAAATATTAAATGGTGCTTGTCCTAAGGATATGGTGGCCATTACACTATTGGTCTGTGTATTTATAACTGTTATCGTTCCATCTCCAGCACTTACTGTATACACAAACCTTCCATCAGGACTCACCACTACGCCCCATGAATTATTACCAATGGGTATAGAGGTAATCACACTGTTATCAGTTGTATTGATAACCCTTAAAAGATTAACATATTGATTATAGTCTGTAACATATAGTTTGCTGCCATCCGGGCTTAATGTTAAACCTGATGGTTCGCCAACACCAAAATCAATAGTGGTAACAATCGTGTTTGTTATACTGTTTATTACAGAAACGCTGTGTGATTGCTGGTTGGCTACATATATCCGGTTGTTTGCGTTATTTACGACAACAGCCATTGATGACACACCAACGGGTACTCTTGCCACAACTGTGTTGGTAGCCAGGTTAATAACCGATAGTTGTCCCATATCATCACTGATATAAGCAAATGATGCTGCAGCTTGTGGGGTGGCGGTAATCGTTGCGATAACCGGTGCATTGCCATTATTAACAGCTGTAAATGACGGTATATTGCCCGTGCCACTTACTGCAAGCCCTATGGATGGGTTGTTATTCGTCCAGTTAAATATACATTCAGCCGGAAAAGTTATGGGCGTGGTGTTTTGACCGCCGGTAACGGTCTGGTTTTGTCCGTTTACCTTTTTAGCAAACGTGAGAAAAAATACAAATGTGCAAAAAAACAATAAAGACTTGAGCATAATTTAGGTTTAGCTCAAACATAATCAGTTAAACTAAAACAGATTGCGAAGATATTATTTTAAAGAGTAAAAATTAATGAAAAATATAATTTCCTGAATTAACGAAGCAAAAAGAGTTTTCAATCTAATGAAGCCGCACTTAATAACTTCCATAAATAAACTTTGTTTTGTTTTTTGGCAAGACATTATAAGTTAATGGTTTCGAACTTTCTTTTTTTGCCAGAACCAAATTAAAAATCCTGTTATAGGAAGTGATGCTGTAACCAAACCAGTAATGCATACTAGAAGTTTGCCCCAAAACCCCAAAATGCTGCCGGTATGTAAATCATAATTGAGTGCTTTTACCTGATCTGACATCGTCAGAGAAGAAAAGGATTTTCCTTTTAATAAGAGCTTTCCACTATACTGGTCAAATCTATATTGCACTTTCTGATGGATGCGATGAGGATCAAGATAAGCTGAAACATTTACCGTTCCGCTCTTAGTGCTTGGAAGATTATATAAAAGATAAAATGGTTTAATCTCAAAAGATTTGATTTTAGCCAGTATGCGCTCATTTGGCGTTGGCCTGATCAAAGATGTGGTGTCTGAAACTACTTTCACTTTTTTATCAGCAACCAGATCGAACGACCACATCAGGCCGGTAATAGAAATGATCAGCATAACTAAAAAAGCATAAAAGCCCAGAACCTGGTGTAGGTCGTAATTCAGCCGCTTTGGCTTGGCGCTCCATTTTACCTTAAGTTTTTGTTGCCATATGCTCATTTTCCATTTTTTTGGCCACCAAAGCACAATGCCCGAAAGGAGTAATATTACAAAACAAACTACCGACCAGCGGATGATGAAGTGGCCAACAATATCGCCCAGGAGCAGCGTGCGGTGAATAGAAAGCACTACGTTGAAAAATTCCTTGTTGGCATCCTCATGAAATACGATTTGTGCGGTGTAAGGATTTAAATATACTTTTTCGAAATACTGTCCAGCTTTATACGCCCTGAACATATAAGCTCTATCTGGCGCCTGCTGGATTTCTACTCTGGATATTTTTTTATCCTTGCCTAGTTTTTTTTGCGCCACAAGCAAAAGTTGGTCAAAAGAATGCTGTTTTGAACTTTGTGGAACGATTACATATAGTCGGTCATGGTATACAACCGCTTTTAGTTCATCAGAAAACGAATAGATAGCACCTGTTAAACCGATTACAAACACCACTAGCCCAGACGCAAGTCCGAGCCAGAGGTGTAATAGGTAGATGATTTTTTTAAAACCTGTACGAAACATTGGCAACAAAAGCTCTTGGCATTTGGGCGCTCAGTACACCCTGTCCGGTAAAATACAATTGATTGGTAAGATTGTCCACTTTAAATCCCAGGCGGTATTTTCCAGTATCGTAAAATGCTGTTGTATTGATCATAACATAGGATGGAAGGGTAAAAATGCCGGTTACTGCAGAATTGGAAGTCAGATGTTCGCCAACATAATTTGTACCGAATCCAAGTCCCAATCCTTTCAGCGCTCCGGAAGGAAGAACATAACTTATCCAGCTATTAATTAATGTAGCAGGACCAGCCGAAGCTGGTCTTCTACCTTCGAGCGCAACAGTTGCTTTGGTAAGTTTACTGTCGTTGTAACTATATCCTGCAATAATATTTAATCCCTTTAACGGATTGGCGATCAGTTCGAGCTCAACACCCTTACTACGCTGAGTGCCATTTTGAATAGTAATATTATAAGTTGTGCTTCCTACGGTCAGGTCTTCGTTGCGGGTGAGGTTGTCCACCTTAATATCGTACACACTCGCTGTGAAGCTCAACAGTCCATTAAATAGATCCGTTTTTATACCTGCTTCAAACTGGTTGGCATGCTGCGGTTTAAATGTACCGGATACACCAGAACCCTCGGGTTGTGCAACTGGGGCTACATTTGCAAAACCATTCATGTAATTTGCAAAAACAGATACCTGATCCTTGATCACATGATAAACCAGGCCAAGCTTTGGCGATACCGAAGTTTGCATGTATTTGCTGTTGGTAACGATTGTGTTTGTGGCTTGGTTCAATGTTCCTTTGTTCTGGAAACGATCAACGCGTAAGCTTAACATGGCCAATAAACGATCGGTAATGTTGAGTACATCCGAAGCGTAAGCACTATAAATATTGCTTTTTCCAATATTTTTGGTCGGTGCTGCAGTACTCGCTGCTAATTTTGCCTCAACAGCTGTTCTGGAAAGTTTTACGTAATTCGGATCGGACGGGTTTAAAGCACTTACATTATCAAATACAATGTATGGCGAATTGTTGTTGTTTGCTGTTTGGTTCAGGTAATCCAGGCCAACAATTAATCTATTTCTAAATCCTAAAACCTTGAAATCTCCTATAAAATTTTGCTGGATATCACTTGCTATATTGGTTGAGTTCTGAAGACTGATATTGCGTTCCAACATTTCATCACTGGTGGCACCTCTTATAAATTCGTATTGATAAAAACCATCTGATTTTCGCGAATTGTTCGAGTAGATAGTTTGTGAGCGCCATTGATCAGAGATTTGGAAGTTTATCTGAGCTTTAAGGTTTACAGTAGGGTTTCTCATGGTCAGATCGTTCGAATTGTAGGATCTTTTCCAGTCATAATTCAATTCCGCTGGAGTGGTAGCGATAAATTTTCTTACCCTATTCAAAAAGATTACGGATGAGCTGGTTGCCTCGGTTTGATAGAAACTTGCGTTAAGGCTAAACGTTAAGCGGTTGGAAGCACGATATTCTGCAGAAGGTGCAAAAAATGTTGTTCTCCTAAAACCAGCATCCTGAAAGCTACCCTGGTATTGGTAAGCTGCGTTCATTCTAAATAATAACTTTGAATTCTTTTTAGCCGGCCCATAAACATCAGCTGTTAGTCTGTTCAGACCATAGCTTCCGGTGAGATAAGATATCTCTCCACCTGCGGTGTCAATAGGTTTTTTGGTCACAATGTTAATTAAACCACCAAATGAAACCACTGCGCCCCCAAAAAGTGTTCCCGAAGGCCCTTTAATCAGTTCTACCCGCTCGATATTGGACGGGTCGATTTCGCCATTAGTTTGTGATGGCAATCCATCAACTAATGCGGCTTCAGTTCTAAATCCCCTCATGCTATAGTACGATGCACCATCGCTGTTAATCCCTCTCGATCCCTGGATTTTGTAAACACCAGGCGAATTTTTTAATGCATAGCTGAAATCCGTAATCATTTGTTCATTTAACAAAGTTTTAGGGATGGTGGTGTAGATTTGAGGGTTATCTAAATTTGCCAATGGCATTTTTGCAGCCGTAGTCGTTTTTTTTACAGAAAAACGATTGGTTTCACCTCCATTGATAACCACTTCATCCAGTTGTGAATGGCTTTCGCGTAAGGTGAAATCTGCGTTAATTCTACTGCCAGGTTTAATGTCGATTTCTCTGCTCTGGCTTTCCAGTCCAATATAACTAACATAAAGTGTATGTGTACCCTCTGGTACATCACGAAACCGGTAATTGCCATCTGCATCAACAATAGTACTACGTAAGCGATCGAGGCCAACGCTTACAAATTGTGCAGGTTTTCCTTCTGCAGTAATTACCTTACCACGAATCTCACCCTTTGCCTGTTGTTTAATGGTAATGTCTTTTCCGCTTGCGGTAAAAGTGAGACCGGTTTTTTTAGCCAGTTCACTAAGAATTTCGTTAACCGATGAAGCTGAAGGAGCAAGGGTGATCGATTTGTCTAGCTCAGTGTTAAGGTCGCTATAGATAAAATTCAATCCCACTTTTTTTTCCAGCTGTTCGAGTGCGGCACGAAGTTTTAGTGTTCGTGGAGAAATGTTTACAGCTGCATGCTGGGCAAAGCCATTGTTTGACAGCAGGAGGCATAGCAAAATAGAAAAGCCTGAAAGAACAGACTTTAAATTCATAAATTTGTAATTGATCATTGATTGTGAGAATTGATGGTAATTTTAACTATCGGGGTGTTAGCGCACTTCCGGTAGTTTTTTGTTTAATTTTTATTTATAGACTTCAATATATTTTCCTGAATTTTTGAATCGATAACCAGATGCCTGTTCCATAAGCTGTAATACCCTGCTTATCGGTTGTGTTCCGAACTTTCCGCTAATGGGTTTATCAAGGTTGCAGTTAATTTTGAACTTGAATCCATATCTATTTTCGAGTGTCTCCAATACCTCAGGCATTGGGGTGTCATTAAAACGGATGATTCCCGTTTTCCACGCTGTTACCACATTGGTATCTACCTTCACAATGTTTAGAAGGTGTTGATTGATTTTGTGGAAGGTTAAGCTTTCACCTGGTTTTAGGATGCTTAAAACACCCTTTTTTGCTTGAAAACTGATTTTGCCCTGGGTAAGGGTAACTTGAAGCATAGGTGCCGATTTTAAATTGCGCACGTTAAACCGTGTACCCAAAACTTTAATTTTGCTGTTGGCACTATTTAAGATAAATGGTTGATTCGGGTGATGTTGAATAATGAAAAATGCTTCGCCAGAAAGCAAACTTACATTCCTTGTGTTTCCAACGAATTGGCTTGGATATGAGATTTTACTACCCGGTTGAAGTTCTACTTTACTGCTATCGGGCAAGGTAATGGTGCTTGGTTGTCCGAATGGAGCATTAAAGACTATGTTTTGAGTATTATTGTTTTTTGGGTTGAAGAAAAAGAATCCAGATGTGAGGATAAGACTTGCAGCTATTGATCCATACATCAGCCATTTTATGCCTATTTTTTTTTGAACTGGTTTTAACCGGGCTTCAATAGCTGAATAAATTTCCTTTTGAACAGCCTCGTTTTGAATTTTAACTCCATCCGGAAATTGTTCATCAGCAAGCCATTGCTCAACTAGCTTTTGCTCCGAAGAATTACATTTGCCTTTGGCATATTTTTCCAGTAGGCTGGCATCGATATCTTCCATATCTATATCTACCCTTAATGGCAGTTTACCCTATGCAAATTCTGAAAAAAAATATTTGGCGGTATTATTGATCTGTTAAGCAGGATTGAGCACCGCTCTAAATTCTTTAAGTACACGGGAAATATGTTTTTCAACTGTTTTTACAGCTATTCCCAATTCTGACGCAATTTCTTTATAACTAAGATGCTGTTCTCTACTCAGCAGAAAGATACTCTTGGTCGGTTCCTCAAGATTTGATATAAATAGCTCAAGCTCACCTGATAGTTCTTTGTCAAGGAGGATCGCCTCCGGATTGTACCTCAAAGCCTCAACGCCATCACTAAAATTAACATCAGTGATTTCCTCATGATGCTTTTTATTCCTGAAATAATTAAGAACCTGATATTTGGTAGACCGGGCAAGATATTTTGATGCTTCTACGTCATTTTCAAATATCATTTCCCTTTTCCAAATGGATAAAAAGATATCTTGACAGATATCTTTAGCAATCACATCATTGCCACATTTTGAGAGTGCCAGACCATAAACATTGCCCCAATGTAGATTAAAGAAATTAATAAAATTTTGGTTGTTCATATCTATTTGGGGATATGCGGCAAAGATAGTCTTATTTAGACTTGTTACAAATAGCGATTGTATTTTTATTTGAAAGTTTATAGGGGCGCTTCTATAGCATAAAAAAAGCATCAAACTTTATCAGAATGATGCTTTTCGTAGGCCGAAGGGGTGCCGATAGCTATCGGGGCGAACCCCTGTTCCAAAATATGAGAAATAAAAAAAGCCGCCTCGGATTGAAGCGGCTTTTTGTAGCCCGTAGGGGAATCGAACCCCTGTTTCCAGAATGAAAATCTGGCGTCCTCACCCCTAGACGAACGGGCCATTAAATATTAGAGTGTCTTTCAACTCTTTTGGTAGCGGGGACACGACTCGAACGTGCGACCTTCGGGTTATGAGCCCGACGAGCTACCAACTGCTCCACCCCGCACTCTATATCTTCAAATATTACTCGTTTGAAGGAGTGCAAAGGTAAGATTTGTTTTGATATTTGCAATACCATTTAAGAATTTTTTAATAATATTTTTAATGCTAAAACCAAGGCTAATTTCTGTAGGTAAATTTTACTTTGATAATGAGTGAGTTGTACGGTTTAGGTGTGACTTTAACTCTTTTTTTATATAACCAGTTTGGCTAATTAAATTATGGTGGGTAGCTCACGATTCAGCTTCCTGTTTTACAAAAACGTAATTGGTATGGAATTTATCAGTGATTTAAAATTAAAGCCAGGTTATCCTTAATGATGGGATAAGTTTTAAGAACAAAAATCCCGCTCTACTTCGTCGTAAAGCGGGATCGTAGCCCGGGCGTTGCATTTGTTTAACACCTTTCATGGCAATTTGACGCTTTTGGCGGACATGGAAGGCGATCTGTTAACCGGGCTTATCCTCAGCAATGGTTATTTTTGCTAAAATCACGTTTAAAAAGTATCTTGTTATTTAGTTCAATATAATCGCCCGATAGAATCAAATATGGATGATTAGGCGAATAGCCTGCGCTGCGGCTTCTTATAATGATTTTGTCGTTAACTTTCAGGCTGTTTAACTGCTTAAAATCCACAGGAACAAATTGCATCATGTATTCTTCGTCATTAATCCTGACTATAAGCCATTTTGGTCCTGATGATTTCGCATTTGCGCGCTGAAAAGTAACAGAGGTTACCACGGCCTCCATATTGGCAAAAGCCTTTATGTATTTCCTTATTTTATCATGACTGGCATGCACTTTTTTGCCTTCAGGAGAAATCTCCCATTCTTTGTACTTTATGCCGTCAGGGGAAGCCTCCCATTTTTTCTTGTCACTCACCATGCGGGCTTTCCTTTCAGCGGTAGACAAAGGCTTTAATGATGGCCCAGTTTCGTTTTTAATTTCACGATTGGCAAATACCAGTCCGCTCACCACAACCAGCGGTAAGATCAGGGCATAGATCACATTTTTTTTATTTTTCATATCCTTTCAAATTGATTCAACGAATCTACATTGATATTTTTCCGGTCGAGTGGTTTGGATTGTAAATAAAAATGTAAATTTTGTAAATAAATGATAAATAATAGTGGAATCGTAGTTCTGGAGTGATCTGGAATGAAAATCAGGCGTCTCTTATCCGCTGTCTTTACTCGCTGTAGCTTATTGCAATCCGTAGTTTTAGCGCTTTGCCGAAAGTAGTAATTCGGAGATGGGAAGTGGGGATTTACTAGAATAGAAAGCATAAAAAAAGCCGCTTCGGATAGAAGCGGCTTTTCGTAGCCCGTAGGGGAATCGAACCCCTGTTTCCAGAATGAAAATCTGGCGTCCTCACCCCTAGACGAACGGGCCATTTTTCAGTTTTAAATTTCCAATTTTCAGTAGGCAATTAAAATTGCTGACTGAGAACTACCAACTGAATTGGTAGCGGGGACACGACTCGAACGTGCGACCTTCGGGTTATGAGCCCGACGAGCTACCAACTGCTCCACCCCGCACTCTATACAACTCGTTTTTTTGTTTGAGTTAAATCCTTAACTCTGTTTCCGAATTGGAATGCAAAGATATAATTCGTTTCTTTGTGCTGCAAATTTTTTTTAAAAAAATATTTTAATGGCGCATAAAGCAGGTTTTGTTAGTATAATAGGTAAACCAAATGTAGGTAAATCCACCCTCATGAATGTGCTTGTAGGCGAGCGACTTAGCATTATCACTCCTAAGGCACAAACCACAAGACACCGCATTTTGGGGATCGTAAATGAAGAAGAATATCAGATCGTTTTTTCTGATACACCCGGTATAATCAAGCCAAAATACTCTTTACAAGAGAGTATGATGAGTTTTGTTAACGGATCTTTGACCGATGCCGACGTACTTTTGTTCGTAACCGACATTAATGAAGAGCACGATGAGGAAGACGTTTTGGAGAAGATCCTGAACCGCAATATCCCAACAATTGTACTCATTAATAAAATTGACCAAGCGAAACAGGAAAAGGTTGAAGAGAAGATTGCTTACTGGCAAGAGAAGTTAAATCCGGTTGCGATTTATGCAATTTCGGCTTTACATAAACACAATGTCGACGGATTATTGGAGCGCATGCTCGAAATGTTGCCTGAACATCCGCCATATTACGACAAAGAAGATTTAACAGACCGTTCAGAACGTTTCTTTGTTTCGGAGATCATCCGCGAAAAAATCTTCCTGAATTATCAGAAAGAAATTCCTTATAGCACCGAAGTAATCGTAAAGAGTTTTAAGGAAGAGGAGATGAAAAATGGTAAAGGTGCCATGATCCGGATTACTGCAGAAATCGTGGTAGAACGCGATTCGCAAAAGAACATTTTAATTGGTACTGCTGGTAGTATGCTGAAGAAAGTGGGTACTGAAGCCCGTTTAGAAATCGAGAAATTTTTAGATACCAGGGTTTTCCTTGAAATGTTCGTTAAAGTGATCCCAGATTGGAGAAGTAAAAAGAATTACCTGAAAAGCTTTGGTTACGATAATTAATTTCGATTTTTATTAAATGAAAAAAAGTCTAACATTTCTTTTGCTGCTTATCTGTACAGTAGCTTTTGCTCAGGAATCAAACAATGGTAAAAAGTTGTGGGCAAAATCCATTCTGAATGAAAAAGCGCCAGAACTTGTGGTTGAAAAATGGATTTCAAAACAGCCCGATACCAAAGGAAAGTTTGTGCTGATCGATTTTTGGGCAACCTGGTGTGGACCCTGCAGGGCGTATATCCCTACATTAAACGATATCCAGAAAAAATACGCCGATAAGATCGTGATTATTGGTGTTTCTGATGAAACTGCAGAAAAAGTTGAAGCTTTTAATAATCCAAAAATCAACTATTTCGAAGCGATAGACACTAAAGGTACCGTTAAAGATTCGCTTCAGGTTAAAGGCATTCCGCATGCGATTTTGATCGATCCGAAAGGAATTGTACGATGGGAAGGCTTTCCTTTATTGCAGGGGAACGAGTTAACCGAAGAAGTAATAAAAGTACTTTTAGATAAGTATAAAAATTAATATTAATAAAGGTTACGAAAAATTACCGTACCTTTGCAGCCCGAAATAAATCGGTTAGTAGTTGATAGTCAATGGCTGATAGCCAAATAGTTTGAGCAGCTTGCCCAAACACCACGACCGTTAACTATAAGCCATTAACTATCAATAGAACACCCATGAGTAACATTATAGCCATCGTAGGCAGGCCAAACGTAGGCAAGAGTACCCTTTTTAATAGACTAACAGAAAGCCGCAAGGCCATTGTAGATGATATCAGCGGCGTAACCCGCGACAGGCATTATGGAGTAGGTGAGTGGACCGACAGACAATTTACCGTAATTGATACTGGTGGTTATGTGGCCAACTCAGAAGATGTTTACGAGGCTGCCATCCGCGAACAGGTAATGATCGCTATTGAAGAAGCCAGTGTATTGATCTTTATGGTTGATGTAACTACAGGCATCACCGATTTGGACGATGACATTGCACAGGTATTGCGTAGAAGTAACAAACCGGTTTATGTTTGTGCCAATAAAGTAGACAATACCGCTTTATATAACGAAATCCATACTTTTTATGGTTTCGGATTAGGTGATGTATATGCATTATCATCGATGACGGGCTCTGGAACAGGTGAGTTGCTGGATGAGGTTGTTAAAAACTTCGAAGACATTCCTGAAGAAGAAAATCAATTGCCTAAAATTACCATCGCAGGTCGCCCAAATGTGGGTAAATCTTCTTTGGTTAATGCATTGATCGGTAAAGAACGTAACATCGTTACTGCAAATGCAGGTACCACCCGCGATTCGATCAAAATCCATTATAACCAGTTCGGTCATGAATTTATGCTGATCGATACCGCCGGATTACGTAAAAAAACCAAGGTTAAAGAAAACTTAGAGTTTTATTCGGTCATGCGTACCATCAAAGCTTTAGAAGAGGCTGATGTTGTGGTATTGATGATCGATGCTGTTGAAGGGATCGAAAGTCAGGATATCAATATCTTCCACCTGGCTGAAAAGAACAAAAAAGGTATCGTAATTTTGGTGAACAAATGGGATCTGATCGAAAAGAATACCCAAACCATGAAAGCTTTCGAAGAGCAGATCCACGAGCGTATCCGTCCTTTTACCGATGTGCCGATTGTATTTACTTCGGTATTAAACAAGCAACGTATCTTCAAAGCAATTGAAGCTGCCTTAGAAGTTTATAAAAACCGTAGCAAGAAAATTCCTACATCTAAATTAAACGATGTAATGTTGCCGTTGATCGAGAAATTCCCACCTCCGGCATTAAAAGGTAAACACATTAAGATTAAATATATCACCCAGATTAATGCCACTTCGCCAATGTTTGCCTTTTTCTGCAACTTGCCACAGTACATTAAAGATCCGTATAAACGTTTCATCGAAAATAAATTGAGAGAGAACTTCGATTTTTCCGGAGCACCGATCCAGATTTATTTCAGACAGAAATAGTTTGAAGGTTTAAAGCTTTGAAGCTGATCACACCGGATTAATATATTTAAAAACAGGGCTGCTTTTGTTAAAAAGCAGCCCTGTTTTGTTTTATTGTCATGCTGTCGTCGAGATTTGCAATCTCGTCGTGTTGTGCTTTGGATTTGAAATCCACAAAAGTTTAAACTCCAAAGACGGGATTGCAAATCCCGACTAACCTAAGGTTAAATTGAGAAATCGGGGTTGTCTTTTATAATCTGTGTTCATCCTTCCTATTTGTGGTAAGAAAATACCCGTAACTTTGCTACATGCAACTTCAAGTACAGAATAGCCTTTCAAGCGATATCGATACCATTTTTGAATTTTATGATATGGCTATTGCCCACCAGAAAAAAGTATTCAATAAACATTGGCAGGGTTTCAGCAGAGTGTTGGTGCAGACTGAAATCGACGAAAACCGACAATATAAAATCTTGGTTGATGGCGTTGTAGGCTGTGTATTTGCCGTTACGTTTAATGATCAGTTGATTTGGGGCGACCGCGACCATGATGCCATTTATATCCATCGGATTGTAACCCATCCCGAATTTAGAGGTTATGCTTTTGTTAAGGAAATTATCAAGTGGGCAAAAGATTACGCCGGACAGAATAGCATCAAATTTATCAGAATGGATACCTGGGCGGATAATGAAAAACTGCTCGAATATTATACTGGCTGCGGCTTCGATTATGTTGGCGTAGTCACCATGGAAAAAACAGATGGATTACCCAAACATTATGAAGGCATCAGTTTAAGTTTGTTTGAGATTGTAGTGTAGCAATTACTTTTAGCGGCAAATTCCTGGTCAATATCCTTTTTTACTATCGTCCTCGTTTGCAACGAGGATGTACGAGTATGCCGATTGCATCGGCTTCACTGATTTAAACACATTGCAAATATGTATTTCATTCATCCTCGTGGCAAACGAGGACGAATGAAAATTATACCTCACTCCGTGATTTTTCGTGTATCCGTGGCAAAATTATTAGCAACACCAAAACTTACTTCAACTCAATTTTCCAGCTCAACATGTCGTCCACTTCGCCAATATGGATAAAGTTGTTTTTCTCTAAAATAGAATAAGAAGCCACGTTGTCTTTAGTGGTAGCCGCGAAAACCGATTTCACTTTGGGTTGTTCCTTTGCCCACTCAATTAATCTGCCAACAGCCTCGGTCATAAATCCTTTGCCTCTAAATTCTTCGTAGGTACCATAACCAATTTCTATTTCGCCGTTTGGATCAGGCTCGCCAACAAAACAGATGTCGCCAACTACCCTATGGTCGGGTTTTGAGATGATTGTCCATAAAGTATGATACAGGTAATCTTTATCCTTATCAAAAACGTTAGGTAAAATGGTTTGCGCTAAGGCATCGTGTAAGGAAGCAGAAATATTTTTCTTTGTGGGCAAAAGACCAAATTCTTTTTCTAATGAATGATCATCCTTAATATATTTTAAAAGTTGATCGTGTGTGAGGGGCTTTAAAATGAGGCGTTCGGTTTCTATCATACTAATAAATTATGGAAGCTAATTTAATGGTTTTTATGAATGGCATGTAGGGTGTAGCTTTAATTTTTCTTAACGGTTTCGTTAAATTATAATCGGATCTGAAACAGACGCTGTTCGGGTACAATTGTCACAGCTCCGTCTGGGATCCGAAGAAGATCCGAAGAGGCTGCGAGCCAACCCATAGTTTTCCAGTCCACGCCGATCGTAAAATGGCCTGGTTACAAGAAAATATAACCATGAATCTTAATCTTTTACAGGAAGACCGGGTATTACACTAATACACTTTTATTACCTGACCAGTAACAATGCCCAAAACACTTTTCTCAAAAGCTTTAACCACTTTATCCATCGTAACCGGAATTTCACCTGGAAAGGAATCGAAATAAGCTGGCGAATCTTCGACCACGTTCGGACTGATTACATTTAACCGAACGCCATTTCCGAGTTCGGGTGCTGCAGCAAGCACAAAAGCATTCAGGCCTCCGTTTATGGCACTTAATGCAGAGCCGGCAGCCACCGGATGATCAGCCAGTATGCCTGAAATTAAGCTGAACGAACCACCCTTGTTAATGTAATGCTGGCCGATCAGTACCAGATTAACCTGCCCCAATAACTTATCCAATAATCCGCTTTTAAATACCTCGCCTGTCATCTGGCTTACTGGTGCAAAAGGGCCTTTTCCGCTGGTACTGATCAAGGCATCAAAAGGACCAACCTTTTCAAACATGGCTTTGATTGATGTTTCATCGGTAATATCTACCCGAACATCACCTTTGGTATTCCCTACACGGACTACTTCATGTTTTTGCGCAAAAGCCTCAGCAACTTTTTTACCTAATGTTCCTGTTGCGCCTACAATTATTATTTTCATGGTTATTGATTTTATAGCTAAATTTAGTGTAGATGTTAAACATTTAGGTCGTTCAAATTTTGTTTCCCGCTAATCTTGCAACACCATTTCGGCCTTTATATCAGCCATAAAAAGATCGATATGTGCCTTGCTTACATTGGGCATACAGATGATGTGCGAATTTCCCTGTTCGGCTGCCAACTGCCATTTTTTACAGATGGCCATAGATGGAGTAGAGAAGTTTACGGTTATGGCATTGGGGTTCCGCCATGCTGTAATACCGATCTCTTTAAGTTTTTCTTCCGTGTAAGCTGCAGTAGCCAAACTGTGCAAGGCCCTGCTTTTTAAGCCTGCAAGGCCCAGGCGTTTAATGGTGTGCCACAAAAACAGTGGACTATGCCCATTCCGCGATCCGGTAATGGTGGTATCTACACTGCCGATATAAGCCACAGAACGGGCAATCCGGTCACGGTTAGATTTTTTTGCAACCACCACTCCGCATGGCATTGGTGAGCCGAAAAATTTGTGTCCGCTAATGGCAATGCTATCAGCGCCATCTTCAAAATCGAAGGCTGGTCTTGGTTCGATCAATGCGCTGTAGGTTCCGGAAAGTGCCGCATCGGCGTGGATATAATAAAGTTGTATGGCTAAGCTTTTTAAAATACTTTTAATTTTCGCTACATCATCGCGGGCCTCCGTCATGGTGGTGCCGATATTGGCCATAATGATTACAGGCATATGGCGGTTCATCCTGATGGTATGTTCTAGGTCTTCGTAATCGATCTCTCCATTTTCCTGGGTACGGATAACGATGTTAGGCATATTGAGCAGGTGCAGGTTTTTTTGCACGCTGTAGTGGGTTGCTTCTGAGTAATAAACCATTGCCTTGGGATGCAGCTCGCGTGCAAGATATAAACCGTATAAATTCCCCTCAGAGCCACCATTGGTTACATAACCCCACCAGTTATCGGCAGGTGCGCGAAACAGTTCGGCAAAAAACTGGACCACTTCTTTTTCCAGTTCACGCGATCCAACGCCATAGGTAGAGGTTACGAAGGGATCGCCAAGGTTGTTCATCGGATATTTTAAGAAATCGGACAAGGCCTGGTAGTCGAAATCTTTCGAAACCGGATAACCTAAAAATAAATCAGTCTGTTCCTTAACTTTTTCTAAAAGGTCGTTTAATACCTGTTGATCTTTTACCTGTAATTTATCCGCTTCCATTTTGATATGATTTGCGGACAAAATTAGCTAAACGAAATATAATATTATATATAATATTTAATTAAGAATATTATATTGATTAATGTGTTAATTTGGAAATTAAAATTCTTTTTGAACTGTTATACCATGCCTGAAGAAATATAAAATATGGCTATTGAAGGTTAAGAAGCGCCTGCCTTACCGCGTTATCATTTTGATTGGCCGCTTTATAGTAACCCACATCCCCTAAATAATAGCGACAAAGCAAAGCTTTTAAATCGTTAAGGATAACCGTTTTCGAGCTGTACAGTTGAAAGCGGTCTATCGGAACATTTTTGCGCTGAAGAAATCCGATAAAATCTTTAAAGTCGTTATCGTTTATGGTGAAGATGTTGATATTCTGCTCTACAAAACTGGCGCTGTATTTACTGGTCAACACATTAAACACATAATCAGATAGTACTTTTTTACTCACCAGATTGCTGTAAAATTTATTGTAGCCGTTGGTATCTAACTTTACAAAAACATCTGGTTGTATTCCGCCAAGAGGTTTGATCTTTCTGATGGGCTGAACATTTACGCCTTCCGTTTTTTCAATAGAATCCTGAAAAGAGGTACGGTCGCCGGTTAACTCGCCATCTGTCATGCGTTCGTCCAGTTCATGTTTATAAGCATCGTAACCTTTTTTATAAGATTTTTGAATGCTGCGTCCCGATGGGGTATAATAACGTGCGATGGTTAAGTTGAGTGCAGAGCCATCGCCAAAGGCAAATTGCTCTTGTACCAGGCCCTTACCGAAAGAGCGGCGACCAACAATAATTCCACGGCCTAGATCCTGAATGGCCCCAGCTACAATTTCACTGGCAGAAGCTGTATTTTCGTTAATTAATACCGCCAGTTTGCCATTTTGAAAAGCACCTGTTCCGGTCGAAAAATAATCGGTACGCGGCTCGTGTTTCCCTTGTGTGTACACGATCAGTTTATTTTCAGGCAGGAACTGATCGGCCAGACCTGTTGCTGCGGTAAAATAGCCACCGCCATTATCGCGCAGATCGAGGATCAGTTTTTTCATGCCCCGCCCTTTTAAGTTGTTTGCGGCAACAGAGAAATCGTTATCGGTATTGGCGCCAAATTTACTGATGCGTACGTAGCCCGTTTCATTGTTGATCATGTATGCGGCATCGATACTGCTGATGTTTACTTTGCCGCGGGTTACCATAATACGGTTGCTTTGCGCGATGCCCGGGTGCAAAAGCGTTACGCTCACACCTGTTCCTGATCGGCCCTTAAAGCGGCCTACAAGCTGGTCTTTCGGTAAGTTTCTTCCACTCACTACAGTAGTGTCGATACTCAGGATCTTATCGCCTAGTTTTATCCCCGCCTGGTAAGCTGGACCATCTTTAACCACACCGGTAACCATCATGGTATCGTTAAGCATATAATATTCGATCCCTACGCCCTCAAAGTTTCCTTCCAGGTTATCGGTCATATCCTGCGCATCGGTTGGCGGCAGATAAACACTATGTGGATCGAGTTGATGTAAAACGCTATCGATTGGTAAGTTTTGAAGCGAATCTGTATTGATGTCATCAACATAATTACCGTTGATGATGTGGAGGATTTCATTTAGTTTCTCGTCGCTGTTATTGGCGAGCTGAGGACTCTTTTTTACACCAAAGCCTTGATCTTTAATGAATTTTATACCCAAAAACATACCCGCTATTAAAATTACAGAATAGCTTAAAGCGATCAGTGCGTTATTACGGGTATTTTTTTTCATCAGCGTTATGCAAATTTATGAAAATTAGCGGGTTGATATATTTTTTAACTGCATTTTCGTGTCTTTTGTTTATAATATTTAACATTAATTAACGGCAGGAAGAGTGGAATTGAAATTTAGGATAGATATTTTTGGATTTTTAGGGTAGTTTTTAGAAAGAATTTACCGAATTTTATCAAAATTAAATTTATGAACAGAGTTACCGAGCAAGAATCTAATTACAACCACATCGATCAGATGTCGGTATTAGAAGTTCTGCAGGATATTAATAACGAAGATAAAACTGTTGCATTTGCAGTGGAAAAATCTTTGCCTCAGATCGAAAAATTAACTTCGGCGGTTGCCGAGCGGATGAAAAAAGGTGGCCGTCTTTTTTATATAGGTGCAGGTACAAGCGGCCGTTTGGGCGTGGTAGATGCATCCGAATGTCCGCCTACTTATGGCGTGCCGTTTGATTGGGTGGTGGGGATTATCGCCGGTGGCGACACAGCTATAAGAAAAGCGGTAGAATTTGCTGAAGATGATGCCGAGCAAGCCTGGAAAGATCTGCAGGAATTTAACATCAATGAAAAAGATTGTTTAGTGGGTTTGGCAGCCTCGGGCACTACACCTTATGTAATCGGTGGATTAAACACTGCCCGCAAACATGGTATTTTAACGGGTTGTATTGTGTGTAATACCGGTGGACCTATTGCTGCAGAATCGGATTTTCCGGTTGAAGTGGTGGTTGGGCCAGAATTTGTTACTGGTTCTACCCGCATGAAATCGGGCACAGCACAGAAACTCGTATTAAACATGTTGAGTACTACCGTGATGGTGCAGTTAGGGCGTGTAGTAGGTAATAAGATGGTGGATATGCAGTTAACCAACCATAAGCTGGTCGACCGCGGAACACAAATGGTTGCTGATGAATTGAATATTGGTTACGATAAAGCCGCCGAATTGCTTACCCGTTACGGAAGCGTACGTAAAGCAGTAGAAGCAGGACACTAAGAATGAGAGAATGATAGAGTGATGGAATTAGAGAATGCTGAATGAGGGGATTAGAGAAGGATGGAAGTTTGAATGTAGAAATAAACTTAACATTCAATTATTCAAATTCACTCATTCAATATTTATCCACTCTCTCATTCAAAATTCACTCATTCAATAATTAAGAATTATGCACGAGATTGAGCCTTATTACCAGTGGAGAGATGATTATATTTCGGCAGAAGATGAGCGATCGCCATTTTACAATACCGAGTATTCAGAACTTTACTTCGATAAGCAGATATATAACTTTTTATTACATCCACAGTGGGACGAATTTGGGTCAAACACCCTTTACATGAAGGTATTGTATGCCGATTACGACCGCAGTTATGCCATTATCGAATTTATAGGGGAATGGAACGATGCCATTAACAACGATATCATGTTAATGAAGCGCGATATTTTAGAACTGATGATGGATGAAGGCATCAATAAATTTATCCTGATAGGTGAAAATGTATTAAATTTCCATGCTTCTGATGACAGTTATTACGAAGAATGGTTTCAGGAAGTAGAAGATGGCTGGATTGTTGGGGTAAACTTTCAGGAACATGTAATTGCCGAATTCAGGGATAATAACATCGATTATTACATTAACTTTGGCGGAGCTTTTGACAACTTGCCCTGGCGTACGTTAAAGCCCTTACAGTTCTATAAAAAAGTTGAAGAACTGCTGACAAAAAGATTAAACTAAATATTTATTTTTATATAGTTAAATACACAAAATTTAAAATGGAACAACAAAATTATCAATATCAAGACAACAGTGTTTTTGTACAGGAAAAATCTGTTTCTAAAAAATTCTTTGCAAACGTTTTCTTATGGATGTTCGTTGCATTGAGTTTATCTACAGTTGCTGCATATCTTTTCGGAACAAACGCGGAGTTAATGCAGTATTTATTAAATATTAATCCTGCAACAGGTAAAGTGAGTATGTCAGTTTTTGGCTATGTTGCTATGTTTGCCCCGCTGGGTTTGGTGATGTTAATGGGCTTTGGCTTAAGCAGATTGTCGTTACCCGCATTGATTGGGGTATTTGTACTTTACTCAGTATTAACTGGTGTAAGTTTAAGTTTTATATTGTTAACTTATACTTCTGGATCAGTAGTAAGCTGTTTTGCAGGTGCTGCCGGTATATTCGGTATAATGGCATTTATGGGTTATACGACCAATATCGATCTCAGTAAGTTTGGTCCAATTTTAATGGTTGGAGTAATCGGTTTAGTGATCGCCATGGTTATTAACATGTTTATCCAGAGCGAACAGTTCAGTTTGTTTATGGCATTTATTGGTATTGCAATCTTTACAGCGTTAACTGCTTATGATGTGCAAAAAATTAAAAGAATCGGCGAAGGCATTGAAGCGAGTGGAGAGCAGGTTCTTCAGATCGAATCAAAGAAAATGGCTATTGTTGCCGCTTTATCTTTATACCTGGATTTCTTAAATATCTTCCTTTTCTTATTGCGTATTTTCGGAAGCAGAAAGTAATCTTTAACAGAACAATATTCTTAAGGCTGCGCAGTTTTGCGTGGCCTTTGTAATTTTATTTGGCGGCAAAGCGATAAATTTTGGAATTGATGTAGCTTTGTTGCATTTTTGTATGCTTATTAAGAAAGACGGAGGGATTAGACCCAACGAAGTCTTAGCAACCTGTAACCGTACAAGGTGCTAAATTCTATCCCGGATACATTCGGGACCAGATAAGTTTAGGATTACGATTCACGTACCAACTTTTTAGATAAGCCTTTTTTTGAGATTTGAGAGGATAGACATGAGATTTGAGACATCAGTTGTGCTTAATAATGCTCATATCGCCTATCTCAATTCTCATATCTAACGACAAGAATGAGCATAAGAGAAGAATTAGAGAAACGTATTTTGGTGATTGATGGTGCAATGGGTACCATGATTCAGCGATATACCTTAACCGAAGAAGATTTTAGGGGCGAGCGATTTAAAAATCATCCCTGTGATGTAAAAGGCAATAACGATTTGCTCAACATCACACGTCCGGATATTATTAAAACCATACACCTGGAGTACCTGGCTTCTGGCGCCGATATTATCGAAACCAATACCTTCAGTACCCAGCGAATTTCGATGGCTGATTACCAGATGGAAGACCTTTCTTATGAAATGAGTTTCGAAGGGGCGCGTGTGGCAAAAGAAGCTGTTAATGAATTTATGGCTGCAAATCCTGATCGCAAGTGTTTTGTTGCCGGTGCCATTGGTCCAACTAACCGTACCCTTTCTATGTCGCCAAATGTAAACGATCCTGGTTTCAGGGCGGTTTATTTTGATGAGTTGGAAGCCGCTTATTACGAACAGGTACGTGGTTTGGTAGATGGTGGTTCGGATATATTACTGATCGAAACCATTTTTGATACTTTAAATGCTAAAGTGGCTATTGTGGCCATTAAAAAATACGAAGAGGTAATTGGCCGTAAACTGGAGATCATGATTTCCGGTACCATTACCGATGCTTCGGGCAGAACACTTTCTGGTCAAACGGCTGAGGCTTTTTTGAACTCTGTAATGCATGCAAAACCGCTAAGTATCGGTTTTAACTGTGCCTTGGGTGCGAAAGAAATGCGTCCACACATCGAAGAGTTGGCTGCAAAAGCAGGCTGTTATGTATCAGCTTATCCAAATGCAGGTTTACCGAACGAGTTTGGCGCTTACGACGAACAGCCACACGAAACGGCACATTTGGTTGATGATTTTATTGCATCAGGTTTCGTGAATATTGTTGGCGGCTGTTGTGGTACTACACCAGAGCACATTGGCTGTATTGCTAAAAATGCCCGAAAAGCTGAACCCCGTAAAATACCTGTACTTGAGCATTTTATGCGTTTAAGCGGATTGGAGCCTGTAACCATTACCCCTGAGAGTATTTTTGTAAATATCGGCGAAAGAACAAATATTACCGGATCTCCTAAGTTTTCCAAACTGATTTTAGGTGGCGATTACGAAGCCGCACTGGCCGTGGCCTTGCAACAGGTTGAAGGCGGTGCTCAGGTAATTGATGTGAACATGGATGAGGGGATGTTGGATTCGGAAGCCGCAATGACCAAGTTTTTAAACCTCATTGCTTCTGAACCTGATATTGCGAAGTTGCCTATCATGGTCGATTCATCCAAATGGTCGGTGATCGAAAATGGCTTAAAATGTTTACAGGGGAAAGGAATTGTAAACTCCATCTCTTTAAAAGAGGGAGAAGATAAATTTCGTGAGAGTGCGCGTAAAATTATGCAATATGGTGCTGCTGTAGTGGTAATGGCTTTTGACGAGCAGGGACAGGCCGATAATTACGAGCGAAGAAAAGAAATTTGTAAAAGAAGTTATGATATCCTGGTTCACGAAATCGGTTTCCCGCCTGAGGACATCATTTTCGATCCGAATATTTTAACGGTTGCAACCGGATTGGAAGAGCACAACAATTATGCTGTCGATTTTATAAATGCCACCCGTTGGATCAAAGAAAACCTGCCCCATGCAAAAGTAAGCGGAGGGGTTTCTAATATTTCATTCTCTTTCAGGGGAAACAATACCGTTCGCGAGGCGATGCACTCTGCATTTCTTTATCACGCCATTCAGGCGGGTTTGGATATGGGGATTGTAAACGCAGGAATGCTGGAGGTTTATCAGGAAATTCCACCCGAATTATTAGAGCGGGTAGAAGATGTATTGTTAAACCGCAGAGATGATGCAACAGAGCGGCTGGTCGAATATGCTGATACCGTAAAATCGAAAGGCAAAGAAATTGTTAAGGATGAAGAATGGCGGAAAGGTCCTGTTGAAGATAGATTATCGCATTCGCTGGTAAAGGGAATTGTAGAATATCTGGATGATGATGTAGAAGAGGCCAGACAGAAATACGCCCGTCCGATTCAGGTAATTGAAGGTCCGCTGATGGATGGAATGAACATTGTTGGGGATCTGTTCGGTGCCGGAAAAATGTTCCTGCCGCAGGTGGTTAAATCGGCAAGGGTAATGAAAAAAGCAGTGGCCTATTTATTGCCGTTTATCGAACAGGAGAAACTGGATAATCCAGATCAAAACCAGAGTTCTTCAGCAGGAAGAGTATTAATGGCCACCGTTAAAGGCGATGTGCATGATATTGGAAAAAATATTGTGGGTGTGGTTCTAGCCTGTAACAACTTCGAAATTGTAGATATGGGCGTGATGGTACCTGCACAGGAGATCATCAAAAAAGCCAAAGAGATAAATGCTGATATTATTGGTTTGAGTGGATTGATCACGCCATCGTTGGATGAAATGGTGCACTTTGCCAAAGAAATGGAACGTGAAGGTTTTACCATTCCATTGATTATTGGTGGCGCGACAACTTCAAGAATCCATGCTGCGGTTAAAGTAGCCCCCAATTATTCTGGTCCAGCTATCCACGTATTGGATGCTTCGAGAAGTGTTACCGTTTGCAGTACCTTAATGAATCCTGAAACAAAAGATGATTATGTGGCAGGTATCAGGGCCGAATATGATAAAGCACGTGAAGCGCATTTGAATAAGCGATCGGATAAACGTTTTAAAACGCTTGAAGAAGCACGTGAGCATAAATTTAAAATCGATTTCAAGCAAGACTTACCCGTTCCGGAATTTACAGGCACTAGGGTTTTCGATAATTATCCTTTAGAAGAATTGGTACCTTATATCGATTGGACACCATTTTTCCACACCTGGGAACTTCGCGGCAGTTATCCGAAAATTTTCGATGATAAAAATGTAGGCGATGAAGCAAAGAAACTTTTCGATGATGCACAAACTTTATTAAAACGCATCCTGGATGAAAAATTACTAACAGCGAGAGCCGTAATCGGTTTTTGGCCTGCAAATGCAGTAGGAGACGATATTGTTTTGGAAGTCCGGAGTCCGGAGTCCGAAGTCGGAAGTCTGCCTGTCGACTCAGGACTAGAGACTGAGGACTCAAGACTAGTGACCATCCATACCCTCCGCCAGCAGGCTGAAAAAGTAGATGGACAGCCTTATTATGCCTTATCTGATTTTATTGCACCAAAAGAAAGCGGTATTCAGGATTATTTTGGTGGCTTTGCGGTAACGGCAGGTATTGGAATCGACGAATTGGTAAATGAGTTCGAATCCAACTACGACGATTACAACAGCATTATGGCTAAAGCGTTGGCCGATCGTTTGGCTGAAGCTTTTGCAGAACGTTTGCACGAACGTGTACGTAAAGAATACTGGGGTTACGCACAGGACGAAAACCTGAGCAATCAGGAATTGATTAAGGAAGAATATGCAGGTATCCGTCCGGCACCGGGTTATCCTGCCTGTCCGGAGCATACCGAAAAAGGTACCTTATTCCAATTGCTCGATGCGGAGAATAAAATCGGATTACATTTAACCGAAAGTTATGCCATGTATCCAACGGCAGCGGTAAGTGGATTTTATTTCGCACACCCGGATTCGAAGTATTTCGGTTTAGGAAAAATTACCAAAGACCAGATTGAGGATTACGCCATCAGAAAAAATATGGCAATTGAAGAAGTGGAGCGGTGGTTAAGTCCGAATTTAGCTTATTAATATAGTTTCCTTGTCATCCTGAGAGCAACGAAGGATCTCTGGAGAAATGACATATAAATTGATGTTAGCAGTCATCAGAAAATAGGAACTGCTAAATGTTAGAGATGCTTCATTAGCATTCAGCATGACAACCAAGATAGGTTATGAAGATCACAGACCATATAAAAAACGCAAAGGGTAAAACCTTATTCTCTTTTGAATTATTACCACCTGTAAAAGGGCAGAGCATCCAATGGATTTACGATGCAATAGAACCACTATTGGAATTTAATCCACCCTTTATCGATGTGACTTCGCTCCGCGAGGATTATATTTATAAAGAACAGGCGAATGGTTTGCTGCAAAAGGTATCTTACCGCAAACGTCCGGGTACCATTGCCATTTGTGCGGCTATTATCCACAAATATAAAGTTGATGCGGTTCCTCATCTGATCTGTGGCGGCTTTACCAAAGAGGAAACCGAAAATGCACTGATCGACTTACAGTTTTTAGGTATTGATAATGTTCTGGCATTGCGTGGTGATGCACGTAAGGCAGATGGAAATTTTGTTCCTACTCCGGGCGGACACTGTTATGCCACTGATTTAATTGAGCACATTAAAAACCATAACGAAGGTAAGTTTCTGCACGAAGATGTAGAAACCTTTAAAAGCGATTTTTGTATCGGTGTTGCCGGATATCCTGAAAAACATTTTGAAGCGCCTAACCTGAGTACCGATTTCAAATATTTGAAAAAGAAGGTAGATGCAGGTGCGGAGTTTATTGTGACCCAGATGTTTTTCGATAACCAGAAGTATTTCGATTTCGTAAAGAAATGCAGAGAAAATGATATTAATGTGCCGATTATACCAGGTTTGAAACCAATAAGCACTTTATCGCAGTTGAATGTGCTGCCTAAGATTTTTCACATCGATTTACCTGATGAATTGACGGATGCCCTATCGCATGCTAAAAACAATAATGAGGCGAAAGAAATCGGTACTGAAGCCATGATCAAACAATGTAAAGAGCTGATCGATTTTGGCGCTCCGGTATTACACTTTTATACCATGGGCCGCCCCGAGCAGACTAAAAAGATTGCGAAGGCTATATTTTAATAAATCTTAGAAAGACCTTGCAGGTTTTTAAAACCTGCAAGGTCTGAACTAACTCAAATCCCAGCTACCTCGGCTTTGCAATCCCGTCTTTGGATTATCTTTTAGTGGATTTCAAATCCACAGTATGGTGCGAAGAGATTGCAAATCCCGACGAACAAAAGTTATTATCGCTAGTCGGGATTTTTAATCCCGTCTGATGAGCTAAGGATTTTTAATCCTTCTAACGCTTGCAGAACAATACCAAATTGCAATAATCATGAATAAGATCAATACCGACCAACAAAGCCTTGATGCCATACTCACAGAAGTTAAACAACAAGGAGTAGAATATTTAAACCATATTGACAAGCGATCAACGGCGAACCAGGGTGAAGTGGCGATTGTTGGTGATTTAAGCGAACAAGGTACAGGTACTGTTGAAGCCTTAAAACAATTTAACCAGCGTTTCGAACCCATTATGGTGGCTTCTTCTGGTCCAAGATACTGGGGTTTTGTAACGGGGGGAACCACACCGGCTGCGATTGCAGGCGATTGGCTTTCGACTATCTACGATCAGAATACACAAAGTGCAAATGGTGGTGGCGATGTTTCGGCGATTATTGAACTCGAAACCATACAGTTATTGCTTTCGTTATTTAATCTGCCTAAAGATTTTTTTGGTGGTTTTGTAACTGGTGCTACCTTATCTAATTTTACCTGTTTAGCCGTAGCCAGACAGTGGATTGGCAAACAGCTGGGAAAAGATTTTGCAAGGGAAGGGATTTCTGGAAATGTAAAAGTATTATCGGCTACACCACATTCATCGGCTATCAAATCGTTGTCGATGTTGGGGTTAGGTAGCGATAATGTGATACAGGTAAAGGTAATGGAAGGCAATCGCGAGGCCTTGGATGTTACCGATCTCGAACTTAAAATCCAGGCCTTAAATGGAGAACCTTTCATTCTGATCTCCAGTGCCGGAACGGTGAATACAGTTGACTTTGATGATTTTGAAGCCATTCATGTTTTAAAAGAAAAGTATAATTTCTGGTGGCATATTGATGCAGCTTTTGGAGGTTTTGCAGCCTGTTCGCCAAAATACAGTCATTTGGTTAAAGGTTGGGAGCAAGCAGATAGCATTACAGTCGATTGCCATAAATGGTTAAATGTACCTTACGAAAGTGCCGTGTTTTTTGTTAAGGAAAAACATCAGTTGTTACAGGTAGAAACTTTTCAGAATGCTAATGCGGCTTATTTAGGCAATCCGTTGGAGAATTTTAGTTATTTAAACTTTCTGCCAGAAAACTCCCGCCGCCTGAAAGCTTTGCCGGCCTGGTTTACCTTAACCAGTTATGGAAAACAAGGTTATCAGGAAATTGTAGATGGTAATGTCGAAGTGGCCTTACAGCTTGCCAATTTCATCAATGAAAATCCAAACTTCGAACTGCTGGCGCCTGTTCGTTTAAATACCGTTTGTTTCTCATTAACCGATGAAAACTTAGTTCCAGCATTTCTGAATAAGTTAAATGCGGTTGGAAAGGTATTTATGACTCCTACATTTTATAATGGAAAAAAGGGAATCCGTGCTGCCTTTGTAAATTGGCGGACATCAGTAGCTGATATTGAACTGGCAACTGCCACAATGCTCGAAATTCTTACAGAACTTTAACCTTAAATTTATTGTTTTTAAGGCATAGGACTTATATTTGCAATAATGAAGTTTTTTGCTTTTAAATACATCCTTATTAGCTGCATTGCACTAACTTTTTTTTTAAAAGTGAGTAATGTAGTTTCGTATTTAAGCTATTCTACTGATGATGTTGAAGTTTTATCAGTCAATGATGATGCAACAGAGAAGGAAGAAAAGAAAGTGGAAACCGAATATGCAGTTCAGCAGATCATGTTTCACGACGAAATGTATATTCCCCTTCAAACTTCAAATAAGGTGATCATTCACGGTCATTCTTTTCAATTGGCATACTTTCCTGAGGTTTTAACACCGCCGCCTTCAGCATAAACTGATCTTTTATGTTATTTCCCGCTTTGAAAGCGCGGAACCCATTTCTATTTAAAAATTATAATATCATATATATGAAACGAGCAATTTCATTTGCAGTATTGTTAATCGCTGCTTCTTTAAAAATCAGTGCGCAAGAAGTTGTGCAGAACAATGTTAAACCAGTAGAAAATGCCCTTATCCAGGTTACAAAACTTCAGCCGGTAAGTTTTAATTATGATAAAACCTGGGCAGAAAAACTGAAGTTATCTGCCCGGCCACAATATGGCTTTGTAGGGGCTGATGTTAAAGCTGTGGTTCCGGATATCGTTTCGGTACAATCAAAAGCTTACCCGTTGGGTAAAAATGCGTTTAAAAACGCGACCATTACCAAGGTAGATTACGAAAGTTTAATTCCGCTCTTGGTAGCGAGTATAAAAGAACAGCAGCAACAGATTGAGGCACTTCAGCGTGAGTTAAATACGCTAAAATCACAGAATGCTAAATAACGATGGGTCCCGATGAAAATCGGGACTTTTTTGTCTGATATTAATTACTGAAAGTAAAAAATTGGTAACTAATCTGTGGTTAAAGCCAGCCAGCGTAATTATTGGACTAGCTTTACCAGATTAAATAATAAAAATATAAATGAATAACAAAATTGCCGAAAGCCAGTCTAGACCAAATTACGCCGTTCCCTTAGTTACCATTACCCTTTTATTTTTCATGTGGGGATTCATCACCTGTATGAACGATATTTTGATTCCATATTTGAAGCAGCTTTTTAAATTGAGCTTTTTTGAATCTATGCTGGTGCAATTTTGTTTCTTTGGCGCCTATTTCGTTGGTTCGCTAATTTACTTCTTAATTTCTTATACCAAAGGCGACCCGATTAATAAGGTAGGTTATAAAAAAGGGATACTTTTTGGAATTGTATTGGCAGCTATTGGTTGTGCCTTGTTTTTCCCTGCCGCAACTTATTCCGTTTATCCGTTGTTTTTAGGTGCATTGTTTGTACTCGGATTAGGTTTTACCGTTTTACAGATTACCGCCAATGCCTATGTTTCTTTGTTAGGCCCTGAAGACAGTGCATCAAGCCGTTTAAATTTAACACAGGCCTTTAACGCTTTCGGAACCACCATAGCTCCGATTTTAGGTGGTCACCTGATTTTCGAATTCTTTTCAGAAGCCGATGGGAGTTTTAGTGCTTCCGCAACACGTATTCCATATTTAATTTTTGCAGGCATCTTGTTGCTTGTGGGTTTGCTTATTTTTTATGTAAAACTTCCGTCTTTTCAGCCTGAAGAAGAGGAACAGGTAAAAGGACTTGGAGTACTAAAATTTCCGCATTTAACCAGGGGGATTGTTGCCTTATTCTGTTATGTAGGCGCTGAGGTTGCCGTGGGTAGCTTTATCATCAGCTTTTTAAGATTACCTGAGATAACCGGATTGGATGAAGTGGTGAGTAAAAATTACTTGTCGCTTTATTGGGGAGGGGCAATGATTGGCCGTTTTGTGGGATCAATTTCTCTTAACCATACTTTAAGTCAATCGAAAAAGATTATTTATATGTTAGGCACAGCCATATTGGTTTTTGCTTTAATTTATGGTATTGTTGATTTAACTTTTGCACAGATCAGTTTCTTTCTGGTATTTATCGCTTTAAATTTTCTTGGATTTTTAGTCGGCAAATCAGCACCTGCAAGGACTTTGGCCATTTTCTCTGCCATTAATGTGTTGTTGCTTATTTCAGCAATGGTAAATAAAGGAGAACTGGCGATGTACAGCGTTTTGGGTATCGGAATTTTCAACTCCATCATGTTCTCGAACATATATACTTTGGCAATCGCAAAATTAGGCGCTTATACCAGTCAGGGATCCTCGCTGTTGGTAATGGCCATTTTAGGTGGTGCCATTATGCCCCTTATTCAAGGTGCTGTGGCCGATAAAATTGGTGTTCATCACTCGTTTATACTACCATTGGTATGTTACCTCTTTATCTTGTATTTTGGCATTTATTGCTCGAAAAGGTTAAAAGGCATTGAGCAGACGGGGATGAAATCGGGACATTAATATAAATGCTAAAGAAGTCAAGTTTTTATTTTAAAACTTGACTTCTTTTTTATGTTTCTAATAGCCTTTAAGCAAATAATTCTTAAACCCTTCAAAATCAACACCCAACTGGTCAGCATGTTTTGGCTTGCTTTCTAAAGCTTTTACTTGTTCAGGGATTTCAATTTTAACTGCGATATCAGCAGGGAAAATGTCCGGGAACTTACAGGCATGTGCGGTTGATAGAAAAACTGCAGCACTTTCGTCTGCTGGATTTTCACTTCTATATTTTTCAATAGCCAAATAAGCTATGGCGGTATGTGGACAGGCTACATAATTGAGTTTACTGTCGAGCACTTTGATGCCTTCTAATGTTTCATCGTCAGTAAAGCGATATGAGGTAACCACCTTTTTAATGGCTTCTACATCCTGATCAAATAAATCCATAATGCGTACCCAATTGCTTGGAGCGCCAACATCCATGGCATTAGAATAGGTTTGTGTTGATGGTTTGGTTTCGTACACACCGCTTTCTAGAAAGCGTGGCACAGTATCATTCACATTGGTAGCCGCGATAAACTGTTTAACAGGCAAGCCTAATTTATAAGCCAATAAACCTGCCCCAATATTGCCAAAGTTTCCGCTCGGTACCGAAAATACCACATCGGGTAAGCCTTGCTTTTTCAGTTGGGCGTAAGTGTTGAAATAGTAAAATGTTTGCGGGATCAATCGGGATATATTAATCGAATTGGCAGAAGTCAGCCTGAATTTTGCATTCAGCTCATCATCTGCAAAAGCTTGTTTTACCAAAGCCTGGCAATCATCAAAAGTACCTTTCACTTCAATAGCCCTGATGTTTTCGCCATTGGTAGTTAACTGTAATTCCTGTATCGGACTTACTTTACCTTTAGGATAAAGGATGGTTACCCTGGTATTCGGTACACCTAAGAAACCTAAAGCCACTGCTCCTCCGGTATCACCTGATGTAGCTACCAGGACATCTAAGAGCTGTTCGCCGTCTTTTAAGAAATAAGCCATTACACGGCTCATAAAGCGGGCACCGAAATCTTTGAAAGCCAGAGAAGGTCCATGGAACAATTCGAGCACAAAAGTTTTGTCGTCCAGTTTAACTGCTGGTGCTTCAAAATTTATGGCGTCATCAATTAAAGCTTTTAAATCTTCTGCCGGAATTTCATCTTTTAATAAAGTTGAAGCTACTTTGTAAGCGATTTCTGGTAAAGAATATTTTTCGATATTCTGAATAAATTCGGGATCAAGCTGTGGGATTTCTACAGGCATGTATAAACCTTTATCCTGTGGCATGCTGTTAAAAACGGCGTCTTTAAAAGAAACGCGTAAATCTTTATTGTTGGTTGAGTATAGTTTCATTTTGAGGTATAGGGTTTAGGTGTGTAAGGTTTAGGGTTATGGCGCCGAGTACAACCCTATGCCCTTAACCTTCTACCTTAGGCCTTATTTACATCACCCTTGGTCCTTCGGCGTTAACCGGAGAAACGAAAGCTTTGCTGTTAATATTTATCTTGTGTAAGTGTTGTTGTTGCGATTTGGTTATTTTTCTGGCGGTTTCCTCATCTTTAGTCAAGGCAAAAACGGATGGGCCAGAACCTGAAATTCCGAAGCCGATTGCGCCGTTTTCCATGGCCAGTTTCCGCATTTCTTCAAAACCTGGGATCAGGATCGAACGTGTTGGCTCTACCAAAACATCTTTCATGCTTCTTCCGATCAGATCGAAATCGTTCATGAACAATCCGCTTACCAAACCCGCCACATTTCCCCATTGAGTAACGGCATCTTTTAAGGCCACTTTACTGCGGATCATCTGACGCGCATCTTTAGTAGGTACATCCACTTCCGGATATACAATTGCCGCATACATACCAGCTGGTGTTGGCAAAGAAATCACATCGAGAGGTTCATAACTTCTAACCAATACAAAACCACCTAACAAAGCAGGGGCAACATTATCGGCATGGCCATAACCGCAGGCAAGTTCTTCACCTTTCATCGCAAATGGAACCAGTTCTTTAGCTGTCAATAAATCGCCCATTAATTTGTTAATGGCAAATAAACCTGCAACAGTACTCGCAGAGCTCGAACCCAATCCACTGCCAATAGGCATTTTTTTATGAAGTTCAATTTCTACACCCACATCTAAGCGGTTAATGTGTTGCAAATAATGCTGAACACTCGCACTAACCGTGTTTTTGGCGGCATCTAAAGGCAAGCGGCCATCATCACCGGTTATTCTTTTGATCACCACGCCGGGTGTATCCGTAAACCGCATGTCAACCTCATCGCCAGGTTCGTTTACGGCGAAACCCAGCACATCAAAACCACAAACTACGTTTGCAACGGTTGCAGGGGCGAAAACTTTTATACTATCTTTCATTATGATTTAGCTTAGCTATTGTTAAGCGGTTATTTGGTTTAAATGATATTTTAGATGCACAAGGTAGTCGTCGATAAAAAAGGAAAGGCTGTGCATTTCTATTTTCCCTTTTCCTGTATCACAGGTATTTTGGAGCTTTTCTTCCGGAATATTTTCAATTACCTGGCTAATCCGGTAGTTTAATAACTTCCAAAGCATTATTACTTCTGTAATATCCGTTTCCTGATAGTTTTGGTATTTTACCCATTCATCCTGGTGATAAACAATTTTTACGCCTTGCTCATATTGTCCAACCACCAAACGGCGGATGTTATTACTTGCGCTATCAATCAAATGGCCTAACAATTCTTTTTTAGACCATTTTAATGGTTGTGGTTTATCATTCCAAACCGCTTCCGGAATATTTTTGAAATCTATCATCGCCTGATTAACCAGGCTGATGATTTCATTTTTTTGACTCAAAACCGAATTCACTACATTATTTATTTAAAGTACCTACATTGATGATATCGGCAAAAACACCGGCAGCGGTCACTTCAGCACCTGCACCGGGACCTTTTACCACCAATGGGCGCGATTTATATCTGTCCGTAGTGAACGAAATAATGTTGTCGCTCCCCGATAACATATAAAAAGGATGGCTGTCATCAACCATTTGAAGGCTGATTTCTACATTACCATCTTCTAACTTGCCGATGTAACGTAAAACTTTTCCGTCATTTGCAGCAGTTTTCTTCAAGTCTTCAAAGTAAGCGGCGTTGGCCTGTAATTCTGAATAGAAATCTTCTACAGATGTCGCGTTTAAACAAGCCTCAGGCAAAATATTATCGATTTTCACATCGCTGGCTTCTAGTGGATATCCTGCATCGCGGGCGAGGATCAACATCTTGCGCATAAAATCTTTCCCATTTAAGTCGTCGCGAGGATCTGGTTCTGTATAACCCAGTTCCTGTGCTTCCTTTACCGTTTCGTAAAAACCCGCATCACCTTTAAAATTATTGAAGATATAAGAAATGGTTCCCGACAAAATTGCTTCAATCCGCGCAACCTTATCGCCGCTCATCATCAATTCGCGCAATGTGCGGATAATCGGTAAGCCTGCACCCACATTGGTTTCATAATAAAAATCGACCCCGAATTTACGGGCTGTATCTTTAAATGATTTATATTGGGCATAATCTGCCGAGTTTCCTTTTTTATTACAGGTTACCACCGAAATGCTGCTTTCGAATATACCCTGGTAAAATTCTATTGGCGATTCGGCTGCGGTATTGTCAACAAAAACACAGTTTGGTAAATTTAATGCTTTCATTTTCGCTACAAAACCAGCTAAATCTGCCTGTTCGCCATTTGTATCCAGTTCTGTTTCCCAATTTTCTACCGATAAACCCTCTGTATTAAAGATCATTTTCCGGGTATTGCTGATTCCCGCAACCTTAACCTGTAAATCGTTATTGGCAGCCAAGAAAGGCATCTGTTCTTTCAATTGGTTAAACAAGGTTTTACCAATATTTCCGGTGCCTAAGCAGAAAATATTCAATGTTCTTTTTAAATCTGTAAAGAAAGCATCATGCACGGCATTAACGGCTTTCGATAAATCATCTTTGCTGATGATTACCGAGATATTATATTCGGACGAACCTTGGGCAATGGCCCTTACATTGATACCGTTACGACCTAAAGCGCTAAACAAACGTCCGCTCATCCCGGGGGTACGCTTCATGTTTTCACCTACTATGGCCAAAACTGCCAGGTTATTTTCAACTTCCGGTAATTCTAATTTTTTTGCATCCAGTTCAAGCTCGAACTCTTTTTTAATCAGAGCAATCGCTTGTGAGGCATCTGTTGGTTTAACCGCAAAGGTGATGCTGTGCTCTGATGAAGATTGGGTAATCAATACCACATTGATCTGCTCGCGTGACAGGAGCGAGAATAACCTGCCGCTAAATCCTGCCTTACCCACCATGCCGCTTCCGGTGAGGTTGATAATGCTGATGTGATCAATAGATGAAATTCCTTTTATCGGTAAACTTGATGCTTTTACATCGCTTTTGATATAGGTTCCAGCAAAATCAGGCTCGAAAGTGTTTTTGATCACAATCGGGATTTTCTTCATAAAGGCTGGGATCATTGTTGGCGGATAAATCACTTTAGCACCAAAATAACTCAGTTCCATGGCTTCGGTATAGCTTAACTCTGGTAAAGAAAATGCTTTTTTCACAATGCGTGGATCGGCTGTCATCATGCCGTTTACATCCGTCCAGATTTCTATTTCTTCAGCATTTAAGGCTGCACCCCAAACCGCTGCTGTATAATCAGAACCACCGCGACCTAAGGTCGTCACCCTGCCTGCCGCATTACTCGCGATAAAACCAGTCACAAAAAGTACTTTGCCTTTATTCTCCTCGTAAAAATTGCCGATCAGCATTTCTGTTAATGCTGTATCTACTTTTGCCTGACCAAAGTTGCTGTCGGTTTTAATTAGCTCGGAACCGTTAACATAAAGTACATCGCCAATATTCTGCGAGGCAATATGGCTGATCATAAAGGTAGAACAGCGTTCGCCATAACTTAAAATCTGATCTTTGGTTTGTAAGCTCAGTTCGCGCAGGTTGGTTACCGCCTGTAACAGATCTTCTAATTCGTTAAAAAAGATTTTTAAACGCGTAAACACCGGGTTTTGTGCTGCCGCTGGTAAAAGCGAGCGGATCACCGCGAAGTGTTTGGCTTCAATTTCTTTTAATTGGGTATCGTAATCTTCACCACGCTCGGCCATTTCGGCCATATCGGTAAGCAGATTGGTTACACCACTCATTGCCGATAATACAACTACCGGGCTATTCTTCTGTTTTTCTTCACCAACCAGGCGTAAGAGTGTTTTAATGTTCTCGGCCGAACCTACGGATGTGCCGCCGAATTTGAGTACTTTCATTAGTTTATATTGGTTTTAACTGTTTGATGCTGTGCAAATTGTTTCATCGTTTAAGGTTGCTCGTGCAGCTTTCATTCAGCTTGGGTTTAAAAAAAAAGCGTCCCGATTTTCATCGGGACGCTTTCTGTGTTTTATGTTTTTTCAATTTACAACAAATTAGCCCCGCTGGTTTATACCGGTGGTAATAATAATCGTTGTAATAATCGAAGTGTTAAAATTCATCTTGTCTTTGTGTACTTTGTACACCGTAAAGTAGGAGATTATTTTTTTAAAATGCAAATGTTTTTTGAATTTTATTTCGAGATTTCTATTAAAACGTTTAAGTAGATGAAATAGCTGCATTTTTTGAACCCGAAACCAAATCATTCCCTCTTGAGGTGTGCCCGCAGGGTGGGGTGGTTTTTATGTTATCTATATGCGAAAAGGTAGTTCAACATCTCTCCACCTTTTCAAGGAGGGAGGAAACGGGGTGGGCTGGTTAATAAGAAGTTTTAAATGGTTTGGAAAGATCCTGCCGTAATCCTTGGGAGAAAGCAGTCCTGCTAACCGCTATAGTCCCGATGGAAGCGCTCTTTGGTTGATGGTGAGATCGGGAGCTGCCGCTTTTATCAGGTATAATTAATGGAAGGTTTTGGTACTATTTAGGTTAGTTGCCTTTCCAGCGTCTAATTCCCCTCCTTTGGATAGCCTGCTCAGATTCTTTTCGGAGGCTGCCTGCAAGGCGGGGGGGTTAATATTTAGTGAAATAGCAAACCGTCATTGATTATTAAAACCTTATCTCTCAAAAATTTAACACACTAAAACCATTTACCATATTTTACTTAGTGTATGTTTTTGATTTTTTTTACGTTTAAAAATGAATATTAATATATTGTAAATGAGATTGTTGTGTCATAGTGTATTTGCTACAATATGTAAAAAATTACATTTTAATCCTCGTTTTTGTAGCGGATAAGTCTTTACCTTTGCTGCACTAACTAACTTATTGTTATGAGCAAAAAGAAACTGCAAATGCCAGATTTAAGCTATTTAAATCTAGGTGGAAATATTGCTGTAAAGTACCAATTATCCCCGATGGAGTTAATTGATGAAGCCTTATTAAATAAAGAAGGTACACTGGCAGGTTCCGGAGCTTTGGCGGTTGATACCGGAAAATTTACCGGACGTTCGCCTAAAGACAGGTTTATTGTGTGCGACGAGGTAACCGAAGATCAGGTTTGGTGGGGTGATGTCAACATTAAAATCAGTTCGGAGAAATTCGATCAGCTGTTTTATAAGCTGACCAATTACCTGGAGGATAAAAAAATCTATGTCCGCGATTCTTCTGCCTGTGCTGATCCGGATTATTCGATATCGATCAGGGTAATTACAGAAACAGCTTACCAGAATCTTTTTGCGCATCATTTATTTATCCGCCCGGAAGAAGAGGGTTTGGGCATAACCCCAGAGTGGACCATTATTGCCGCTCCTGGTTTTGTGGCCGATCCAGCTATTGACGGAACCCGGCAGGAAAATTTTTCCATTCTCAATTTCACCAGGAAAATGATCCTGATTGGTGGAACCGGTTATACAGGTGAAATTAAAAAAGGAATTTTTTCTGTTTTAAACTTTATCCTTCCTATATATAAGAAAACACTTTCTATGCACTGCTCTGCAAACGTAGGTAGGGATGGAGATACAGCCATATTCTTTGGTTTGTCAGGTACAGGAAAAACTACCTTATCTGCCGATCCTGAAAGAGGTTTGATTGGCGATGATGAACATGGCTGGGGTACCAACTCTGTATTTAACTTCGAAGGTGGCTGTTATGCCAAATGTGTTGATCTAACGGAAGATAAAGAGCCTCAGATTTTTAAAGCAATCAAATTTGGTTCATTGTTGGAGAATATCAACTTTTTTCCGGGAACAAAGGATGTTGATTATGCAAACATCGATAAAACAGAGAATACGCGGGTGGCCTATCCTATAGATTATATTGATAATGCCATTTTGCCTTCGATAGCGGCCGTACCAAAAAATATCTTTTTTTTAACTGCCGATGCTTTTGGCGTATTGCCCCCAATTTCTAAATTAAATGTAGAACAGGCCATGTTCCACTTTATGAGTGGTTATACAGCAAAGGTTGCCGGAACAGAAACCGGTGTTACCGAGCCTCAGTTGACCTTTTCGGCCTGTTTTGGTAAGGCATTTCTTCCATTGCACCCTTCAAAATACGCGGCTTTATTGGGCGAGAAGATGAAAAAGCATAAGGTAAACGTTTGGTTGGTAAATACCGGCTGGAGCGGGGGGGCTTATGGTGTGGGTAAAAGAATGAAATTGAGTTATACCAGGGCGATGATTACTGCAGCCTTAAAAGGAGAGCTCGATCATCACAATTATAAACAACACCATGTGTTTAAATTAATGATGCCTTTAAATTGTCCGGGAGTTCCGAATGATATTTTAGATCCATCTAAAACCTGGGATAATCAGGAAGAATATTTTTTAAAAGCCTATCAGCTGTCAGATGCCTTTTCAGAAAATTTTAAGCAGTTCGAACTGACAAAAGTACCAAAAAGCAGACACGAAGCGTTAAAATTATGTTAAATGCACTTTAAAATGCATTTTTTGCACGAAAAATTTGCAATTCGATTTTTTTTTAGTTTTTATTGTGAAAGAATTGCCTCGGCTGGGGCAATTTTTTTGTTATACACCCTTGGTGGTTTACCGAAACTAAATTCTAAGTAACGATTTAATTGCTTATTGATTTATTAATTTGTAATTTAAAATCAATTTATAAATTTGTTTTTCGCAACAATTTCGGATAAGAAACGTTGTGTGTAGTACAAAAGAAAAAAAAACAGCTAAAAATTAAAAACAAGAACTAAAACTAAAATTTCAAAAAAAATGGCAAACGCACCAAAACCAACAACTGTTAAAAAAGAGAGCTCTTCTAGTGCTTCAAATGTATTTGCAACATTCGTTATTCCAATCTGTATTGTTATTGGATTCTGTGTTTGGAGATTCGTATTCGGAGAAGGAAGTAACTTTATCGATGGCGACAGAGAGAAATTACCATTACCTGGTAACTATCTTGGAACAGCATACAAAGGAGGTCCTATCGTGGCAATCTTAGTTGGATTACTATTAGTGGTAATTGTATTCTCTATCGAACGTTTCATCGTTATTGGTAAAGCAAGTGGAAAATCTAGCTTAGATACTTTCATTCGCAAAGTACAAGGTTTATTAAGCGCAGGTAACATCGAGGCTGCAAAAGCTGAGTGTGATAAACAAGAAGGTTCAGTTGCTAACGTAATTAAATCAGGCTTGAAAAAATACAGCGAAGTTGAAGCAGATACCAATATGGATGTTGAGCAATCAATCGTTGCGATCCAAAAAGAGGTTGAAGAAGCTACAGCTTTAGAAATGCCAATGTTAGAGCAAAACTTAACTGTAATTGCAACTTTGGTATCAATTGGTACATTGGTAGGTTTATTGGGTACAGTAACAGGTATGATCCGTGCATTCGCCGGTTTAGCAAACTCTGGTGCACCAGATCAATCAGCATTAGCGGTAGGTATCTCTGAGGCGTTGATCAATACTGCAACAGGTATCTTGGTATCAACTGTAGCAATTATCATGTACAATGTATTAACTTCTAAAATCGATAAGTTAACTTACGCTATCGATGAGGCTGGTTTCAGCATCGTTCAAACATACGCTAGTTCGCATAAATAAGAATTTTGAAAAAATTTTTACCGGCTTTATGGAAAACCGGAAAAAAGATCATCATTATTAAAACTAGTAAAAAATATTATGCCTAGAATTAAAGTTAAAAGAACAAGTACAGTAACAGATATGACCGCCATGTGTGATGTGGCATCATTGTTACTTACTTTCTTCATCTTAACTGCTACAGCAAGGCAACCAGAACCACTAGCCGTCTCTACACCCTCATCTACGTATGAGTTTAAAGTGCCGGCAGAAAACAATGCGATTTTAACAATCGGACAGGGGCAGGTATTCTTCGAGGTAGCAGGAAATAGAGTAAGAGCAAGAACATTAGAACTAATGGGCGAGCAGTACAACGTGAAGTTTACACCTGACGAAATTCAACGTTTCTCAGTAATCTCAACTTTCGGTGTACCATTTGCAAACTTAAAAGGTTTTATTGCCATGAACGGATCTGACCGTATGAAACCAGGAGTACAAAGAGGTATTCCTACAGATTCTACAGATAATCAGTTAAACTCATGGGTTTTAAATGCTCGTAAAGCAACTAAAGAGATCAACAACGTAGACATGCGCGTTAGTATCAAAGGTGATGCTAAGGAAGAATATCCAGTTGTGAAAAAGATTATTGATGTGCTTCAGAAACAGAGTGTAAACAAATTTTTATTGGTTACCAACTCTGAAGCTAAAAAGAAATAAGAAATGGCAGAATTAAATACAGGCGGGAAGAAAGCCACACCAAGGGTTGATATGACTCCAATGGTGGATCTAATGTTTCTTTTGGTAACTTTCTTTATCTTAACAACATCAATATCTACACCACAGGCGATGGATATTGCAAAACCAGATAAAAACGATAAGTTACCTGAAAACAGATTAGAACTGAAAGCAAGTAAAACCATGACCATCTTATTGGGTAAAAAAGATAAGATAGCTTGGTACATGGGCGTTGCAGGTGCAACAGCACCAACAATCGAATCAGGATCACAAGTGGAAGCAGCTATTGTTAAAAATAGAAAAACAGCCGATGCATCAGGTGTTCCGGGAGATTTCGTAGTGTTGGTTAAACCAACAACAGGATCAACTTTCCAGAACTTTGTTGATATCATGGATGAACTGGAAATTCTTAAAATTAAGGTTCGTCAGATTGATGATGATAATATCCTTGATAGCGAGAAAAGTTTCATGAAAGAGCAAGGAATTTTATAATCAATAAAACCAATAGTTATGTCGAAGTTAGATATATTCAGAAAAGAATGGCTTGAAGTGGTTTTTGCAGATAAAAACAAAACCTATGGTGCGTACCAGTTGCGTAAAACCAATGGTGCAAATACCTCGAAAGCATTAATTATTGGCTCTATTATATTTCTAGTGTTATTTTTCTCTCCTAAAATCTATAGCCTTATCAAAGGTTCTATGGATCATGAAGATGAGCAATTAAAAGCACAGGAAGTTATTTTAGCGCCGCCACCTCCAGTGGATCCTAAAACACCACCTCCACCACCGGTAGAGCCACCGCCACCGAAAGTTGACCAGGTGAAAATGCCACCTCCAATTGTAAAACCGGATATCGAGGTTCGTGATGAACCACCTACGGTAGAAAAATTGAAGGAAGCTGATCCAGGTCAGAGAGATATCAAAGGTGACCCAACAGCTGATATTGTAATCGCTGAACCAGTAGGTGAAGGACCAAAAAGAGAAGCTGCTGTTGCGGTTGATGATAATAAGGTTTATGACTTTGTTAGTATCGAGAAACAACCAGAATATCCGGGAGGTATTGCTAAATTCTATAAGTATTTAGGAGGTGCAATTAAATACCCACCAATGGCACAAGAAAACAATGTACAGGGTAAAGTATTTTTATCTTTCGTTGTTGAAAAAGATGGTAAATTAACAGATATCCAGGTTACCCGCGGTTTGGGTAGCGGAACTGATGAAGAGGCTATCCGTGTATTGAAAGCTAGTCCACGTTGGAACCCAGGTATCCAAAATGGTAAGCCGGTAAGGGTAAAATACAACATCAACGTAAACTTTACATTGAACTAATAGTAAATGTTAAATTTTGATATTTTTAAGCAAAAATCGCCTAAACAGCGGTTTTTGCTCATTTTAGGCCTTGTCATGTTTGTCTTTTATGTGGTATTGGGCCTTGCATTTATGTTTTGGGAACCGATCGCCCTGCGTTTACCCGCAATTCCGCACTGGGGCAGGATCGTCATTGGGATCTTCTTAATTATTTATGCATTTGTACGACTATTAAGCCTAAGCAGGCGAGACTAATCAATGAGAAACTTCCTTTTTATATTTTTAATTCTGGCACTTGTATCCTGCAAACGCAAAAACAAGACCGAAGCAGTTAAAGAAACCCGCACCAGCGGTACGCTTAAAATGCTGGTTGATGAAAGCGTTGGACCAATTGTACAAGACCAGATTGACATATTTAGTCTTGATTATCCACAGGCAAAATTTGAAACCACGGTAAAACCCGAACAAAAACTGTTACCTGCTTTTTTAAACGATAGCGTAAGGGTAATTGTGCTGCCAAGATTATTAACCAAGGCCGAAGAGAAATATTATAACCAGCGGAATATCAAAATAAACACGTCAAGATTTGCTGTAGACGGTATTGCTTTAATTACAAATCAGGGCAATATTGATAGTACAATTAACGTTAAAGATGTGATTGATATATTACAGGGGAAGAAATCAGATAAAAAACTGGTCTTTGATAACGCTTATTCAAGTACCTTTCAGTATTTTAAAGATTTGGCTAAAATCAGCCAATTTCCCACTACAGGTGTTTACTCTAAAAATTCTAGCAATGAAGTAATTAAACTTATTGCAGAAGATAAAAATTTTATTGGTATTTTGGGCGTGAATTGGATTACCAATAAGAATACCGATGTGAGTGAGTATCTTTCGCAGGTAAAAGTATTGGGCGTAAAGAATGTGAAGGGTAGCCCGGGAGATGATCAGTACTATAAACCAACCCAAGATAATTTGATCAATGGCATTTATCCTTTCTTAAGAAATATAAATATCATAGATTGCGAAGGAAGAGATGGTTTAGGCACAGGATTTGCAACATGGTTAAGAAGTCAGAGAGGGCAGTTGATTGTACTTAAATCTGGACTCGGTCCACATAAGTTAATGCCGCGGCAAATTAACCTGACAAAAGGGAATTAAATTAAAAAATTATAAATTGAACCACGAAGTAAATCTAAAGAGACACTTCATTTTTATTAAAAAAAACAGAATATCCGATGAAAATTTTAAAGAAAGCAATAACCTTAAATGTAGGTTTGGTGTTGATGGGTTCTGCAGTTTTTGCTCAAGATTTAAATGACGCGAAAAAAGCCATTGACGCTGAACAGTATCAAAAAGCATCATCAATGCTTAAATCGTTGGTGACCTCAAAAGCATCAGATGGTAATAACTATTACAATCTTGGTTTGGTTTATTTGAAAACCGGTTATATCGACTCTGCAAGAGCCGTATTTACCAAAGGTGTTACCGCTGATCCTAAAAACAACTTAAACCTGATTGGTTTAGGTGAAGCAGATATGTTGTCAAATAACCCAACGTCTGCTAAAACTAATTTTGATAAAGCCGTGGCTTTAGCCGCAAAAGATTACAAAACCTATTTGTATATCGGTAAAGCGTATTTGGCACAGGATAAACCAAGTGATGATGTATCTAAACCTGATTTCACCAACGCTTTAGCGAACATTACTAAAGCAGATGAATTAGATTCGAAAGATAAAGATGCAGAAGTTTTCCTGGCTTTAGGTGATGCCTATGCTTTGCAGAAGAAAAATTCGGAAGCTTTAGGGCCATACATGCGTGTTGGTGATATTGATCCAAATAACAGAAGAGCTAAAACGCAGACTGGTAAAATGTACAAAGAGTCAAGAGCTTTTCCAGAAGGTGAAAAAGAATTATTAGATGTAATTGCTGCCGATGCCAATTATGGTCCAGCTTACCGTGAATTGGGCGAGTTGTACTTACAATGGAGTAGTTTTGGTACAGATAAAGAAAAAGCAAAAAAAGGAATTGAGAATTATAAAAAATACATGGATTTAACTGATAAGTCTTTGGAGTCTCAATTGCGTTATGCTCAATTCTTGTTCTATGCTAAAGATTATCCAACATTAGAACAAGTGGCAACATCTATACAAGCTCCTGCTAATGATCCTAAAAGTGCAATTGTTTCTAGGTTAAAAGGATGGGCAGCTTATGAAAACAAGAATTATCCCGCTGCTTTAACCAGCATGAACGAGTTTTTTTCTAAAGAGAAAGATCCAAATAAAATCTTAGGATTTGACTACTTATATTTGGGTAAAGCGCAATTAAAGGCAGGTCAAGATAGTTTAGCTTTGATCAATATTACCAAAGCTGTAGAGAAAGATTCAACAAATGCAGATGCATTGGCTGAAGTTGCTAAGAGTTTCTATGATGCTAAAAAATATGCTAAGTCATCTGAAATTTATGAAAAAGCAATAAAAGCTAATCCAAATGGAAAAGGTGCTTTATACAACTACTATTATAATGCAATGGCGAATTATTTTGATTATGCAGCTAAATTAACTGCCAAACAAAATCCTTCAAAAGATATCTTAGTAAAAGCGGATTCTTCAATTGCTAAAGTAACTCAATTGGCTCCTGAAACTTACGATGCTTATTTAACTAGAGCACGCATTAATAGTTTATTGGATGATGATAAAGAACCTAAAGGTTTAATGCTTCCGTTCTACGAAGAGTATATCAAAAAGATAACTGAAAAGCCAGAATTAGCTACAGCTAACGCTAAAAAACTTTCTGAAGCTTATGATACCATTGGTGGTTATTACTACTACAAAGACAAAGAAAAAGCTAAAGAATATTTTAATAAAAGTGTAGCTGTTTATCCAACAGGAACCTTCGCAGCAGCTAAATTAAAAGAGTTAGCCGCCCCTGCACCAGCAAAAGGTAAAGGCAAATAATTCGAAAGTTAAATAATTTAGAAAAGGCAGAGTTTGGTTACTCTGCCTTTTTCTTTTACTTTTGCATCATAAAATAAATAATATGCAAGCGCAAAGTTCGGCTATAGATTTTTTACCAATTATATTTCAAGTAATTGTAGCTTTAGGTTTTGTGGTAACCACATTGGTTGCTACCCATCTTTTAGGTCCAAAACGTAAAACGCTCGATAAGTTAGAAACCTTTGAGGCCGGTGTTAAATCTGTCGGTAATGCGCGTCAGCCTTTCTCTATTAAGTACTTCGTTGTGGCCATTTTATTCGTATTGTTTGATGTTGAGGTGATTTTTATGTATCCCTGGGCCGTTAATTTCCGCGCATTAAAAATGGATGGTATGATCGAAATGTTCATTTTCATGGGTACATTGTTACTAGGTTTCATCTACGTCATTAAGAAAAAAGTTTTAGACTGGAACTAATCAGTTGGCAATTATCAGTTTGCAGTAGGCAGTTTACGGTTGGTAGTTTTGAAACTGTAAACTGAAAATTGAGAACCGAAAACTGCATGTGTATCACTTACACTAACTGTATCTACTTTAGAGTTATTTAGAAAGGTTCTAAATCTGGTAAAGCTAGTTTAATTGCCTTTAAAATATTGTAAATTTGTTGCTCATTCTGCAAAGGGATGAGCATTTTTTGTTTATAAACATGAGTGAAATTAATATAGTTGATGCGCCTCCAGGAATAGAAGGATCTGGCTTTTTTGCCACTTCTCTTGATAAAGTGATCGGTTTGGCTCGCTCAAATTCATTATGGCCATTACCTTTCGCAACCTCTTGTTGCGGAATTGAGTTTATGGCAACCATGGGTTCTCACTACGATCTAGGTCGTTTCGGTGCCGAACGCTTAAGTTTTTCTCCACGTCAGGCTGATGTTTTAATGGTTATGGGTACTATCGCTAAAAAGATGGCTCCGGTATTAAAACAGGTTTATATCCAGATGGCAGAGCCACGTTGGGTAATGGCGGTTGGTGCTTGCGCAAGCAGCGGTGGTATTTTCGATACCTATTCGGTATTACAGGGGATTGATGAGGTTATTCCGGTGGATGTTTACGTTCCGGGTTGCCCGCCAAGACCAGAAGCCATTTTAGATGGTTTTCAGCGTATCCAGGATTTGGTGAAAAGCGAATCAGGCAGAAGACGAAATTCTGATTATTACAAAGAACTTTTGGGTCAATACGGCATTAAATAATGGAAGAAACGACGCTAAATAACGACATCCACGTTAAGCTGACTGAAAAGTTTGGTGAAAAAGTTACTGCCGTTTCTGAACCTTATGGTTTATTAACTTTTGTAACCTATAAAGATGTAATCATCAACGTGCTTTCGCATCTTAAAGACGAATTAAAATTTAATTTCCTGACTGATATTACTGCCGTTCATTATCCAGGTAAAGACCACGGTATTGCTGTAGTTTACCATTTGCATAACATGGTAGAAAAAGTAAGGATTAGGATTAAAGTTTTTATTTCAGAACAAAATCCAACCATCCCTACCGCAACAACGGTTTGGAAAGGTGCCAACTGGATGGAGCGCGAAACTTACGATCTGTTCGGAGTTAAATTTGAAGGACATCCTGATCTTCGCCGTATTTTAAATATGGACGATTTAGGTGTTCACCCGATGTTGAAACAATATCCATTGGAAGATCCGAACAGAGTAGATAAAAAAGACGAATTTTTTGGAAGGTAAACTATGAATCATAACCATCCGGTATTTACAGATAACGACCCGCAAAGTGAGCTGGTAACCCTAAACTTAGGTCCAACACACCCTGCAACACACGGCGTTTTTCAAAACGTTTTGCAATTAGATGGCGAACGTATTGTAAGCGGCGTTTCTACTATTGGGTATATTCACCGTGCTTTCGAAAAGATAGCTGAACATCGCCCATTTTATCAGATTACACCACTTACCGACCGTTTAAACTATTGCTCTTCGCCGATTAACAATATGGGCTGGCACATGACGGTTGAGAAGTTGTTGAATATTCAAATGCCGAAACGTGTAGATTATCTTCGGGTAATCATTATGGAGCTTTCGCGTATTGCCGATCACATTATCTGTAACACGATTATTGGTCAGGATACCGGAGCAACTACCACTTTCTTATATCTTTTCCAGTTCCGTGAGCATATTTACGAAATCTTTGAAGAGGTTTGTGGCGCACGTTTAACAACAAATATCGGCCGTATTGGTGGTTTTGAAAGAGATTTCAATGATATCGCCTTTGCTAAAATCGATAAGTTTTTAAAAGAATTTCCTAAAGCGTTAAAAGAATTCGAAAACCTGTTAAGCCGTAACCGTATCTTCATCGATAGAACGGCTGGTGTTGCAGAGGTAACAAAAGAAACTGCTTTAGAATACAGCTGGACAGGTCCGCTTTTGCGTGCTACCGGTGTAGATTACGATGTGCGCGTAAGTGATCCTTATTCTTCTTACCAGGATTTCGATTTCGAAGTACCTGTAGGAACAAGTGGCGATATTTACGACAGATATTTAGTGCGTAACGAAGAAATGTGGCAAAGTCTTCGCATTATTGAGCAAGCTTTAACGAAAATAAAATTAGAACCTAAAGGCATTTTCCATGCCGATGTTCCTGAGTTTTACCTGCCTCCAAAACAAGAAGTTTACAACAATATGGAGGCATTGATCTATCACTTTAAAATTGTGATGGGTGAAATTGATGCACCAAAAGCAGAAGTTTATCACGCCGTAGAAGGTGGAAATGGTGAATTGGGTTTCTATCTGATTAATGATGGCGGCCGTACACCATATCGTTTACACTTCCGCAGACCAAGTTTTATAAACTACCAGATGTTTGCACCAATGAGCGAAGGCATGTTATTGTCGGATGCCATTATCAACATGAGTAGTATGAATATTATTGCAGGAGAATTAGATGCTTAAAGTAGAAGAACAAACACCTGTAGTGTTTTCATCAGAATTGATAGCCAAATTTGATGATATAAAAAGCCGTTATCCGGCAGATAAGAGCAAATCAGCTTTACTACCACTTTTGCATTTGGTACAGGCTGAGTTTCTTTGGGTGCCAACATCGGCTATGGATAAAGTTGCTGAGTATTTAAATATCCAACCGATTGAAGTATATGAAGTAGCAACATTTTATAGCATGTACTTTTTAAAACCACAGGGTAAATATGCTTTGGAGGTTTGTCGTACTGGCCCTTGCTGTCTGGTTGGTGCGGAAAAAATATTAAGCCACTTGGAAAACAAGTTGGGTGTTAAAGAAGGTGAAGTTACTGCCGATGGATTATTCAGCTTTAGAGGAGTTGAATGTTTAGCAGCTTGTGGTTTTGGTCCGGTATTACAGATCAGCCCGGAATATACTTTCTACGAAAACCTAACCGAGGAAAGTGTAGATAAATTGATTGAAGATTTGAAAATTAAGTCTTAAGTCGAGAGTCTTAAGTTGAGAGTCGTTATGACTTAAGACTATGGACTATGGACTACAGACTATAGACTAATTAAAATGTCTCGAAAACTGTTACTTGAGCATATAAACGTACCAGGCATCAATACACTTGAAGTCTATCGCCAAAAAGGTGGGTACCGTGCTGTGGAAAAAGCCCTTAAAACTTTAACACCTGAAGAGATTGTTGAAGAAGTTAAGAAATCAGGCTTACGCGGTCGCGGAGGTGCGGGTTTCCCAACCGGGATGAAATGGAGCTTTTTGGCCAAACCAGAAGGTATTGCACGTTATTTGGTGTGTAATGCTGATGAATCGGAGCCTGGAACTTTCAAAGACCGTTATTTAATGACCTATATTCCCCATGCTTTAATTGAGGGAATGATTGTGTCGAGTTTCGCTTTAGGTGCTAAAGTTTCTTACATCTATGTGCGTGGCGAAATGATGCCCCAGATCCGCATTTTAGAGAAAGCAATTGCAGAAGCTAAAGCTGCCGGATGGTTAGGTAAAAATATTTTAGGAACAGGTTACGATTTAGAATTATATGTTCAGCCAGGTGGTGGTGCTTACATTTGCGGTGAAGAAACTGCTTTGTTAGAATCGCTAGAAGGTAAAAGAGGTAACCCTCGGATTAAACCACCATTTCCGGCAATTGCAGGTTTGTACGGTTGTCCAACAGTGGTGAACAACGTAGAGTCGATTGCTGCAGTTGTGCCGATTATCAATGACGGTGGAGATGAATATGCAAAAATTGGTATCGGTAGAAGTACGGGTACAAAATTAATCTCGGCATCTGGTAATTTAGTAAAACCAGGCGTTTACGAAATCGAATTGGGTTTACCAGTAGAAGAATTTATCTACTCTGATGAATATTGTGGTGGCATTGCCAACGGTAAACGCTTAAAAGCAACGGTTGCGGGTGGATCATCTGTGCCTATCCTGCCAGCCAATTTAACTTTAAAATATGCCAACGGTGAGCCTCGTTTAATGAGTTACGAATCTTTATCAGAAGGTGGATTTTCTACTGGAACCATGATGGGATCTGGTGGTTTTATTGCTTTTGATGAAGATCAGTGTATCGTTAGAAATACCTGGAATTTCGCCCGTTTTTATCATCATGAAAGCTGTGGACAGTGTTCACCTTGCCGTGAAGGTACTGGATGGATGGAAAAAGTATTGCACAAAATCGAACATGGTCATGGTAAAATGGAAGATGTTGATTTATTGTGGGACATTCAACGTAAAATTGAAGGAAATACAATCTGTCCGCTAGGTGATGCTGCAGCCTGGCCAGTAGCCAGTGCGATCCGTCATTTTAGAGATGAATTTGAATGGCACATTAAAGAACCTGTTAAAAGCCAGAGCCAAAATTATGGTATTGCAAATTATGCAACGCCGATTGAAAAAGCACCGGTAACGGAAGAGAAATAGATATTTAGGTATTACGGTTTGTGATACTAAAATTCTAAGGTCGCAAAATGCGGCCTTAGAAGATTTAACTTAACACAATGAATTTATGTAAATGAAAGAAGAAATATCACCAGCAATCATCCCCAACGAAGTAATAGTTAATAAAATATATCTTTTTAGAGGAGTTAAGGTGATGTTAGATTCTGATTTGGCAGAACTCTTTGGCGTTGATACTAAAAGATTAAAAGAACAAGTTAGAAGAAATATAGAGCGTTTTCCGGAACACTTTATGTTCGAATTAACAAAAGAAGAAAATGAAGTTCTAAGGTCACAAATTGTGACCTTGGAACAAGGAAAATATTCAAAATACCTTCCGTTTGCATTTAGCGAACATGGTATTTTACAATTATCAAATGTTTTAAAAAGTAAACAGGCGATAGAAGTAAGTATTAAGATTATTGATGTGTTTGTACAGCTTAGAACGATGGTTTTAAGCAATAAAGAAATCAGATTAGAAGTAGAAAAGATTAAAAAGAAAGTAGATAATCAGGATAAAAATATTGAAGTCATATTCAGGTATTTTGATGAATTACTGGAACAGAAAGCACAACCAAGAAAGCAAATTGGTTACAAAACCTCGAGAGAGAAATAATATAAAATAGAACTGGTTTGTGATAACACGGGCCAGGGCGAGATAAAGAAATAAAAAGAATATCATTAACCATGAGTGAAAAAGTTAAGGTTACGATAGATGGGATAACAGTGGAGGTTGATAACGGAACAACCATTCTGAATGCTGCAAGGCAAATCGGAGGGGATATTGTGCCGCCAGCCATGTGCTATTATTCTAAATTGCAAGGCAGTGGTGGCAAATGCCGTACCTGTATTGTAAAAGTGACTAAAGGTTCGGAGAAAGACCCTCGTCCTATGCCTAAGTTGGTGGCTTCTTGTCGTACAACAGTAATGGATGGGATGGAAGTGCTTAATATTACTTCTCCAGAAGTTTTGGAAGCACGTGCCGGAGTTGTGGAAATCCTATTGATTAACCACCCTTTAGACTGCCCGGTTTGCGACCAGGCTGGAGAATGTGATTTACAGAATTTAGGTTATGAGCATGGTTTGCAAAAAACACGTTATGAGTTTGAGCGCCGTACTTTCGAACGTATTGACATAGGTGATAAGATCCAGTTACACATGAACCGTTGTATTCTATGCTACCGTTGCGTTTTCACTGCGGATCAGATTACCAATAAACGTGTTCACGGAATCTTAAACCGTGGCGATCACTCCGAAATTTCTACTTACATCCAACAAGCTGTTGATAACGATTTCTCAGGAAACGTGATCGATGTTTGCCCGGTTGGTGCTTTAACCGATAAAACTTTCCGTTTTAAAAACCGTGTTTGGTTTACCAAACCTGTTGATGCACACCGCGATTGCGATCACGAAAAGTGCAACGGTAAGGTAACGCTTTGGTACAAAGGAGCAGATGTTTTGCGTGTTACAGCACGTAAAGATCAATTTGGAGAGGTAGAAGAGTTTATCTGTAATACTTGCCGCTTCGATAAAAAAGCGACTGCTGATTGGGTAATCGAACACCCTACTCATATTGATGATACTTCGGTAATTGCATCAAACCACTACGAAACATTAAAACCTTTGCACGTTATTCAGCCAAATGAGGCTTTACAGGCTGCAAATGAAATTGAATTACATAAAACAGTTAAATACTAATGGATAGCGCTTTTGTTATAGAAAAATTTATCCTGGTAGCTGTAATTTTCGGCATCAGTTTAGTTATTGCCATGTATTCTACTTATGCTGAACGTAAAGTTGCAGCATATTTACAAGATCGTTTAGGACCAGATAGAGCTGGCCCCTTCGGAATTTTACAGCCATTGGCCGATGGTTTAAAAATGTTTATGAAAGAGGAAATTATTCCGACATCATCAAACAGATTTTTATTTATCGCTGGTCCGGGTTTGGCATTGCTTTGTGCCTGTATAGGTACTGCAGTTATCCCATGGGGCAGTCCTGTTCTAATTGCTGGTAAAACGGTTTCACTACAGGTAGCAGATATCAATGTTGGTGTTTTATACATCTTCGGAGTGGTTTCTTTAGGTGTTTATGGTGTAATGATCGGTGGATGGGCATCCAATAATAAATACTCTTTGTTAAGTGCCATCCGTGCAGCTTCACAGAATATCAGTTATGAAATTGCAATGGGATTATCAATCATCGCTTTGCTATTAATGACCAATACTTTGAGCTTAAAGGAAATCGTTGATCAGCAACATGGCTGGAGATGGAATGTTTTATATCAGCCACTGGGATTTTTAATCTTTATGGTTTGTTCTTTTGCCGAAACCAACCGTGCGCCATTCGACTTACCGGAGTGTGAAACTGAGTTAATTGGTGGTTATCATACGGAATATTCGTCAATGAAATTGGGTTTTTACCTATTTGCTGAGTATATCAACATGTTCGTATCATCTGCTGTAATGGCGGCTCTATACTGGGGAGGTTACAATTATCCAGGTATGGATTCGATGGCGGTTTGGTTAGGACCAACTTGGGCACCACTTTTTGGTACAGCAGTTTTCTTTGCGAAGATATGTGTTTTCATCTTTTTCTTTATGTGGGTACGTTGGACAATCCCTCGTTTCCGTTACGATCAATTGATGAATTTAGGTTGGAAAGGTTTGATACCTTTGGCTATTGCCAATATTATAATAACAGGTGTTGTGATTGCGATTATTGAGAAGTTTTAATTATGGAATCATTAAGTAATAAGAAAAAAGTACTGGAACAAAAGCCACTGAGCTTTATGGAGCGGATGTACCTGCCGGCAATTGCTAAAGGTATGGGCATCACCATCAGTCACTTATTTAAGAAAGAGGCTACAATAAGATATCCTGAAGTAGAACGCGAATTTTCTGCTAACTTCAGAGGAATGCACTCGCTTAAACGCGATGAGAATGGTAAAGAGCGTTGTACCGCTTGCGGTTTGTGTGCTTTATCTTGTCCGGCTGAAGCCATCACCATGATTGCAGCTGAACGCAAACCTGAGGAGAAAGATTTATACCGCGAAGAAAAATACGCAGCTACTTACGAAATCAATATGTTGCGCTGTATTTTCTGTGGTTTATGCGAAGAGGCTTGTCCGAAAGAGGCCATCTACTTAGATGGGCCGATTGTACCTGCTGATTATTTACGTAAAGATTTTATTTACGGAAAAGACAAGTTGGTAGAGGCGCCGTTGGAAATGAAAAAATAATTATTGTCATCCTGAGCTTGTCGAAGGACTAAACAATAAAATGGCATTAAGCCTCGGAGCGTGTTTTCACGAAACGAAAGATAATTAATGGTTTGTGGAGACACAAACCATGGAACATAAATAAATAAACAATTAATGAGTACACAAGTATTCTATTTCGTAGCCACATTAAGTATCATCTTTTCGCTGCTGGTGATTTTTGCAAAAAATCCGATCCACAGCGTTTTGTACTTAATCCTTACCTTTTTCACCTTCACTGTTCACTATGTGCTGTTAAACGCACAGTTTTTAGCAGTAGTAAACTTTATTGTTTACATGGGGGCAATTATGGTACTTTTCCTTTTCGTACTGATGCTCCTGAACTTAAATAAAGAAACTGAGCCGAGTAAATCACCCCTGATTAAAATTGTTGGTGTTATTGCCGGCGGTTGTTTGGTCGTAACCTTGATCGGTTCTTTAAAATCAGCAAGCATTACAAGTCCGTTGATTTTGAAAAACCCAGGACTAGGTTTGGTAGAAAATTTAGGTAAAGAGCTTTTTGGCCCATTCTTATTACCATTCGAATTGTCATCTCTGTTACTATTGGCAGCAATGGTTGGAGCCGTTTTATTATCTAAAAGAGATGAGGTAGAAGCATAATGGAAAATTTAACATCACAACTTCAGAGCGTTCCGCTAAACCACTACATTTATTTAAGTGCCATCATCTTTTCAATTGGCGTAATAGGTGTACTTACCCGCAGAAATGCCATCGTAATTTTTATGTCGGTTGAGCTGATGCTTAACGCGGTTAATTTACTTTTAACAGCGTTCTCTGTTCATAACAATGATCCATCAGGACAGGTTTTCGTATTCTTTATTATGGCTTTGGCAGCTGCAGAGGTTGCAGTGGGCCTAGCGATTATCGTAATGGTGTACAGAAATACGAAATCGATAGATATTAATGTTTTAAATCGCCTTAAGTGGTAAATATATAATAAGAATGACAATAGAACAATTGATTTGGTTGGTTCCTTTACTCCCTTTTTTAGGGTTCGTAATTAATGGACTAGGCAGAAACTCTTTATCTAAAGGACTTGTTGGTATCATTGGAAGCGGGGTAATCCTGGCATCCTTTATCATCAGCGTAGTTATTTTCTTTAGTTTACAAGGCGACACACAAAAATCTCACGAAGTATTTTTATTTGATTGGATCAGCGCTGGGGCATTACACATTCCTTTATCTTTCCTGGTTGATCCTTTAAGTTCGATCATGCTTTTGATCATAACCGGAATTGGATTCCTGATCCATTTATATTCTACCAGTTACATGCATGATGATGCTGGATTTGGTAAATTTTTCAGTTACCTGAACCTGTTTGTATTTTTCATGCTTTTATTGGTATTGGGCTCAAACTACATCGTGATGTTTATCGGTTGGGAGGGCGTAGGTTTATGCTCATACCTGTTAATCGGTTTCTGGTACACCAATACCGCTTATGCATCGGCAGCTAAAAAAGCTTTTGTGATGAACCGTATCGGCGATTTAGGCTTTTTACTGGGCGTATTCTTGCTTTTCAATTTCTTTGGAAGTGTTGAATTCTCTAAGATTTTCCCTCAGGCGGCTAACATGTTGCCAGGTAACAACACCTTGGTTTTAATCACCATTTTATTATTTATTGGTGCTTGTGGTAAATCGGCACAGTTGCCATTGTTTACCTGGTTACCAGATGCAATGGCCGGACCAACGCCAGTTTCTGCATTAATTCACGCGGCAACGATGGTAACCGCTGGTATCTATATGATTGCCCGTTCGAGTGTATTGTTTGATCTGGCGCCATTAACACAGCATATCATTGCAATTGTTGGGGCAGCAACAGCTTTAGTAGCTGCAATAATTGCCTTAACGCAAACAGATATCAAAAAAGTATTGGCTTATTCAACAGTATCACAACTGGGATATATGTTTTTAGGTTTAGGTGTTGGCGCATACACGGGTTCGTTCTTCCACGTATTAACGCATGCATTCTTTAAAGCGCTATTATTCTTAGGCGCTGGTTCGGTTATCCATGCCATGCACCATGAGCAGGATATGCGCCATATGGGTGGATTGAGAAAGAAACTTCCGGTTACTTTTTTAACCATGATGATCGGTACTATTGCTATATCAGGTCTACCACCTTTCTCAGGTTTCTTTTCTAAGGATGAAATTTTAGCACATGCATTCCAGGCTAGTCCGATTTTATGGGGAGTTGGGGTATTAACTGCATTCTTAACGGCTTTTTATATGTTCAGGATGATGTTCTTAACTTTCTCTGGTAAATACCGTGGAACACATCACGAAGAAAGTCATGTACACGAATCGCCAACAGCGATGACCTTGCCTTTAATCATATTGGCTATTCTTGCGGCAATTGGTGGAGCAATTAATTTCCCTCATATTTTTGGTGGAAACGAGTGGTTGGCACATTGGTTGTCAGGAGCTGGAGTTGCACAACACGAGTTAGATTTAAGTCATTCAACTGAAATAGGTTTAATGGGGATATCGGTAACGGCCGCTGTAGCTGCTTTATTTTATGCTTATGGCAGATATGTAAGAGGAGCCCGCGTTCCTGTTGCTGATGAAGCACCACGTTCTGTACTGGCAAAATTATCGTACAATAAATTCTATCTGGATGAGATTTACGATTTCATCATAACCAAACCATTAGATGCACTTTCTAGATTTTTCTATAGAGTTATCGATAACAAGTTTATTGATGGAATTGTAAACGGCTTGGGATGGAGCACAAACGAGGCCAGTAAAGGTATCCGTTTGTTACAGAGTGGAAACGTTGGTTTCTATATATTTATGATGGTATTCGGTATCGTCGCATTGCTATTATATACATTTTTATACATATAAAAAGGGTTCAAAATTAAATAATGGAACAACTTTTACTACTTATATTTCTTCCGCTTGCAGGTGCAATAATCACAGCATTTGCGGGTAAGTCGGCTAAAATAGTTTCGACCGTATTTTCGGTTGTTTCTTTGGTGTTGGCTTTGGTTATCGCCTGTAACTTCATTCCAAATGCAAGTACTCAATTTGAGGTAAACCTGCCTTGGATTGCAGATTTGGGAATCAATTTCCACGCGGGCATCGATGGCATCAGCATGCTGGTGGTATTGCTAACCAATTTATTGGTGCCGATTATCATTTTATCAAGCTACAAGCACGAGTATAAAAATCCTGCTGCATTTTATGCCCTGATTTTGTTTATGCAATGTGGTTTATTATTGGTATTTACCGCATTAGATGCCTTTTTGTTTTACATTGGATGGGAAGCGGCATTAATTCCGATTTACTTTATCTGTGCCATTTGGGGCGGAAAAGATCGCATCCGTATCAACATGAAATTTTTTGTGTATACCATTGCGGGTTCATTATTTATGTTGATGGGGATTATTTATCTGTATCTTCAAAACCCGGCACACAACTTTGATATTCAGGCTTTTTATGCTTTAAACTTGGATGGTGCACAACAAGGATGGATTTTCTGGGCTTTCTTTATTGCTTTTGCGATTAAAATGCCAATTTTCCCTTTTCATACCTGGCAGCCTGATACCTATACTGCAGCACCTACACAAGGAACCATGTTGTTATCAGGTATTATGTTAAAAATGGGTATTTATGGGGTGATTAGATGGTTATTGCCAATTGTTCCGGCTGGGGTTCATGATTGGGGACAAGTAGCGATTGTTTTATCCATTATCGGCATTGTGTATGCATCAGTGATTGCTTTCACACAAAAAGATGCAAAACGTTTAGTGGCTTATTCATCAATTGCCCACGTTGGATTGATCTCCGCAGGTATTTTTGCTTTCAACCAACAGGGTATGCAAGGTGCAATGGTGCAGATGTTGAGTCATGGTATTAACGTTGTAGGTTTATTTTTCGTATTAGATATCATCTTCTCCCGTGTTAAAACCAATAAGATTGAAGAATTAGGTGGAATTGCTAAAGTAGCACCACAATTGGCCATTACTTTCCTGATCATTGTTTTAGGTACAGTAGCTTTACCAGGTACGAACGGGTTCATTGGCGAGTTTTTATTGTTAATGGGCGTTTACAACTATGGCATCTGGGCCGCTGCAATCGCAGGATTGACAATTATTTTTGGAGCCGTTTACATGTTGCGGATGTACCAAAATGTAATGCTTGGCGAAACCAACAGTTTAACCATTACTTTCACCGATATTAAAGGAACTGAAAAATTGGTTCTTTATAGCATTTGTGCACTGATCATTGTTTTGGGTGTTTATCCGAAACCGATCTTGCACTTAACAGAGGCATCTGTACAACATTTATTAGAACAGGTAAATCAAAAATTAAACACAGTAAATTAAGGAATGAATATTATTATAACCATTAGTATAACAGCTTTTATAGTGCTTTATGCAGGTTTGTTTAAAGCAAATAAAGCATTACTACCACTTACCGTTGTTGGCTTACTTACTGCGCTAGGATTTACCTTTTGTGCATGGAATGGCAATGCCGTTCATTTCGGAATGATGCAGACTGATAACTTTGCCCTTGCATTTTCAGGAGTTTGTATTATCGGGACCTTATTGATCTTTTTATTAACACAGAATTATTTTCACGCCAAAAGCGATAACATCGCCGAATATTATACCTTGATCCTTTTTGCACTGGCCGGGATGATCATGATGGTATCGTATAAAAATATGGCGATGCTGTTTGTGGGACTGGAAATCATGTCGGTGAGTTTGTATATACTTGCCGGTATCCGTAAAAAGGATTTTGCTTCTAATGAGGCTTCGTTAAAGTATTTTTTAATGGGTGCTTTCTCAACAGGATTTTTATTGTTCGGTATCACTTTAATTTATGGTGCAACAGGATCATTTGATTTAGACAAAATCCAGGAGTATTTAGTGAACAACACCGCCTCAGTTTCTCCGATATTTTATCCTGGGGTAATTTTGATGATGATCGGCTTAAGTTTTAAGATTGGTGCTGCGCCTTTCCATTTCTGGACTCCGGATGTGTATGAGGGTTCGCCAACACTGATCACTACTTTTATGAGTACCGTGGTTAAAACCGCTGGTTTTGCTGCTTTTTTAAGGTTATTTGCAGGTTCACTTGCGCCACTGCACGATTTTTGGGTTGCCCCATTAATGGTAATCGTATGTTTAACATTGTTTATCGGAAACGTAACGGCGCTGTTCCAAAAGAATTTCAAACGCATGTTGGCTTACTCAAGTATCTCGCATGCGGGTTACCTGTTGTTTTCACTTATTGTACTGACTAAAAATTCAGGTAATAATGTTTTGGTTTATGCCGCGGCATATACATTCGCATCCATTATCGCATTTGCGGTATTGATCCTGGTTAAACAAAAAACAGGTAGCGATAGCTTCGAAAGTTTTAACGGTTTAGGCAAGAAAAATCCGCTTGTTGCTTTGTGTTTAACTGTTGCCATGCTTTCTTTGGCCGGAATTCCGCTAACTGCAGGTTTCATCGGAAAATATCTAATGTTCCTGAATGTAATGACGGAGTATAATACCTTATTGGTTGCTTTTGCAGTTTTAAACGCACTGGTTGGATTCTATTACTATTTCAAGGTAATTGTGGCCATGTGGTTTAAAGACGGCGCAGAAACAGAGCTTTCTACACCGGCGCAATATAAAGTTGTGTTATTGGTATCAGTAGTAATTACAATTATCTTGGGTATTTATCCTGCAATTATTTTAAACCTGATATAGGTATGCTGTTGTTTAATAATTATTTGTAGTTTTACGAATAATTGAATATGCACGATTTTTGGAATAACCTGCATCAACTACTTGATCCCGAGAAATTATTGAGGGAGGGCGGATTCTATCTCGTCATATTCGTAATCTATGCAGAAACTGGCCTGTTCTTCGGTTTTTTTCTTCCCGGTGATTATTTATTGTTTTTGGCCGGGATGTTCGTGGCAACTGGTAAGCTTGATGTGAATATTGCCGTACTTTTGGCTGGTTTATGCGTAGCTGCAATTTCTGGCAATTTTACAGGCTATTGGTTCGGTCGTAAAACCGGTCCCGTACTGTACACCAGAAAAGACAGTTTCTTCTTCAAGAAAAAATATTTAAAGGCCGCAGAAGATTATTATCACAAACAGGGCGCCTTTGCACTGATTATGGGCAGATTTGTGCCAATTGTTAGAACTTTTGCACCGATTTTTGCTGGTGTGGTAAAATTGGAATTTAAAAAGTTCGCATTATACAATATTGTAGGGGGAGTGCTTTGGATCTGTTCCTTAACTTTACTGGGCTACTTTTTGGGCAGAAGATTTGAAAAAGAAATAAACGATTATTTATTATATATTATTATTGGCTTTATCCTTATTACAACTATACCATTATTAATTACCTTTGTAAAAAGTAAAGTAGTGAGTGGTCCTGAAGAGGATAAAACAGATTAAAATTGAAAATGGCAAAAGACGATCATCACGCATGGCATAGCGTATCTCCTGGTTCAAACCTTCCAGAGGTTGTAAACGCAATTATTGAAATTCCAAAAGGTTCGAAAGCAAAATACGAAATAGATAAAGAATCAGGTCTGATCAAGTTAGATAGGGTTCTTTTTTCGTCAGTAATGTATCCTGCAAACTATGGCTTTATTCCGCAAACGTATTGCGATGATAAAGATCCATTAGATATTTTAGTACTTTGTTCAGTGGATGTATATCCAATGACATTGATCGAGGCAAAAGTGGTGGGTGTAATGCACATGGTAGATAACGGAGAGCAAGACGATAAAATTATCGCTGTAGCTGCGCACGACATGTCGGTAAACTACATCAACGATTTAGATGAGTTACCTCCACATCAAATGAAAGAGATTGTTCGTTTCTTTCAGGATTATAAAGCATTAGAAGATAAAAATGTAACTATCGAACATTTACTTGGTGTTCGTTATGCGCATAAAGTAATTAAAGAAAGCATAGAACTTTATAACACAACATTTAGAGAATTGGCTTAATGGATTTACCCACGGTATGTTTGTTTTTAAATTTTGAGCTAAGTGCAATCCTGCCCACAAACGTAGTTTTGGTTGCTTTACAAGAACCCGATACCGCTTCAGTAGGCTGGCGATTATTCTTTGCATTATTTTTGGTGTTACTAAACGGATTTTTTGTTGCAGCAGAATTTGCAATTGTAAAGGTCCGCGCATCACAGATTGAAATTAAGGCAAAATCAGGCAGCCGCGTTGGTAAAATGGCCAAAGGCATCATCCATAATCTGGATGGTTATCTGGCCGCCACACAGCTAGGTATAACGCTTGCATCACTTGGCCTCGGTTGGGTAGGTGAAGGCGTTATGCATACCATCTTCAAAAATCTTTTCGACAGTCTTCAGTGGGGACTGAGCGATGCGACGATTCACACTGCCTCTACAATTGTGGCATTCTCATTAATTACGATTATGCACATCGTTTTTGGTGAATTGGCACCTAAATCTTTTGCAATACAGCGTCCGGTGGCTACAACTTTATTTGTTTCTATTCCACTGCAAATCTTTTATGTGGTTTTCAAGCCATTTATCTGGACTTTAAATAGCTTAGCGGCGATCATTTTAAAGCCATTTGGAATTGACACTTCAGGTGGCCACGAATCGTTGCATAGTACCGAAGAACTTCAGTATTTATTGGATCAGGGTAAAGAAAGTGGTGCCTTAGACAATAATGAACATGAGCTGATTAAAAATGTATTCGATTTTAACGAGCGTGTGGTTAAAAATATCATGGTGCCCAGAACTAAAATTTCGGGCATTGAATTAACTTCACCTAAAGAAGAGGTGATTAATACCATCATTAGAGAAGGATATTCACGTTTACCAGTGTACGATGAGATTATGGATAAAATCGTTGGTATTATCCATGCAAAGGATATTTTGCCTCTGGTTGCTGCTGGTAATCAACATTGGACATTAAACGATATCATCCGTAAACCTTATTTCGTAACAGAAACCAAGAAAATTAATGATCTGATGAGCGAGCTGCAAAGTAACCGCATACAGATTGCTATTGTATTGGACGAATTTGGCGGTACAGCTGGTATGGTTACTTTGGAAGATATTGTGGAAGAACTGGTTGGAGAAATCCAGGATGAATACGATGAAGAAAAACCATTGGTTGAAAAAGTTTCTGATAATGAATTTATCGTAAATGCATTTGCTACAGTTTATGATGTAAATGAACACTTACCCCACGATTTACCTGAGGATGAAGATTTCGATACTATAGGTGGTTTGGTTTCTCACGTTTTCGAACGTATTCCGGAAGTTGGTGAAAGCAACGAATCTTATGGATATCTGTTCACCATTCTTAAAAAGACAGAGCAGAATATCGAAACCATTAAGTTAGAATTGGTTATCAATAAAGGAGATATGGTTGATAATCATTAATTTCAACTATGCATATTTTTTACACACCAGATATCACCCAAAATACCTATACGCTTAACGAAGAAGAAAGTAAACACTGTGTTAGGGTACTTCGCCTTGCTGTTGGCTCACTCGTTAATTTGGTTGATGGGAAAGGTGGGTTTTACACTGCTGAAATTACCTCCAACAATCCGAAAAAAGTTTCTCTTGCAGTATTAAAAGTAGAAACTGAATTTCATAAAAGAAACCACTACCTCCACATTGCTGTTGCCCCAACCAAAAATATCGATCGCATCGAATGGTTTTTAGAGAAGGCAACTGAGTTGGGGATCGATGAAATTACCCCAATTATTACCGATCGCTCAGAGCGTAGGGTGGTTAAGGAAGACCGGTTAATTAAAGTGATCACTTCTGCGGTTAAGCAATCTATAAAAGCTTATCATCCCAAATTAAATGATGTTATTTCATTAGATGCTTTTTTAAAAGTACCTTTTGAAGGTGATAAGTTAATTGCTCATTGCATCGACAATGGAGAAAAACAATATATCTCCGATCTTGTAACCCCACATCAAAAATATCTGATTCTTATTGGTCCCGAAGGAGATTTCACACCAGATGAAGTTAATTTGGCTTTGAATAAAGGCTTTAAAGCACTAACTTTAGGTGATAACAGATTGCGCACTGAAACTGCGGCATTATCTGTTTGTTTTGAAATCAATTACCTTAACCGATAATCAATTTGAAGTTTTCAGTTTTTAATTTTCAGTTTTCCAGGTTTCAGCTTTGGTTTTTCAGCTTTAGTCTTTTAGCACTCAGCCTTGTGTTTTTTGCCTTCATTCCGCCCACTTACCGCATGGGAAAGCTAAAGTACAATGGTGGTGGCGATTGGTATGCAGATCGGACGGCTTTGCCTAATTTGATCGCCTATTGCAATGCCAACCTCAAAACTAACTTCTATGCCGAAGAAAGTATTGTGGAGGTGGGTTCGAAAGAAATCTTCAATTATCCTTTTATCTATATGACGGGGCATGGGAATGTGGTGTTTAGTGATCAGGAAGTGAAAAATTTAAGGCAATATCTTACGGGTGGAGGTTTTCTTCATATCGATGATAACTATGGTCTGGATAAATTTATCAGGCCTCAGATGAAAAAGGTATTTCCTGAGCTGAGTTTTGTAGAATTGCCCGCAAACCACGCGCTTTACAATCAAAAATTTAAATTTCCCGGAGGTTTGCCAAAAATCCATGAACATGATAATAAACGGCCACAGGGATTTGCATTGATGTATAAGGGTAGGGTAGTTTGTTATTACACCTATGAATGCGATTTAGGGAACGGCTGGGAGGATTTTGGTACTTATCCTGAAGATACACAAGAAACACGGACAAAGGCGCTTAAAATGGGCGCAAATTTGGTACAGTACGCTTTAACTCAATAGCCCATGTATAAAGTAAAAGTAAACGATCAGTTTGTATTTGAGGTTGAAAATAAAGAGTCAGCCATTTTAGTAAATGGATTGCCTGTCGAACTCGATTTAAGCGCGCTGGGAAACAGCAGTACACATGTTCTATATCAGAATAAATCATTCAATACAGAAGTAGTTGAGCTGAATAAAGCCGATAAAACCTGTAAGATTAAGGTTAACGGAAATATTTACCAGATCAATATCGAAGATGAGTTTGATGTTTTATTAAAACAACTTGGACTGGATAATTTAGCGGCTAACAAGGTTTTGGAAATTAAAGCGCCTATGCCTGGATTAGTGCTGAAAGTATTGGTAGAAGAAAATGCTGAAGTGAAAAAGGGGGATAATTTAGTAATCCTCGAAGCCATGAAAATGGAAAATATCTTGAAATCATCAACAGATGGTGTAGTGAAGAAGATATTGATTAAACAGGGTGATAAGGTAGAGAAGAATCAGATTTTGGTTCAGTTTAAATAGTCTTTGCCTCGAGATGACGGGCCCCATTTAATTTAGTTAAAGTAGACTGCAAAATATAATGCATAAAAAAGTCCCGATTTAGCGTCGGGACTTTTCTTTTTTATTTACCTCTGCTTACCCTGTAAGGTCTTTGAGGCGGGTTTTTAAAACTTCTTTTTCCTGAAGTACTAATTTCTGGAGCACCAAGCATCGTCATGGCACAACGGAAGCCAACTTCTGCAGATGATTCATCCTGCTGCATAAAACGGCGTGTTGCTGGATTTAACCAGTAAGCCATGTCGTTCCACGAACCACCTTTATACACTCTTGATTTATCGTTCACAAGTGTTACACCTTCTTCGTTAAGTAATGTATTTTGTCTGTCGCGATATCCGCGCTGATCGGCTTGATAACCTGTTGAAGCAATAGCCGCTGTAGCCTGTGGATCAGTAGATTTTGAGATCGAATCAGAACGTTTCGCCTGAGCTTGTTTTTCTGCCCAGGTTTGTTTTCTGCCGGCATAAGCATTTTCCTTAATCGGATTGCCATACTTATCCAACGCAATTTTACCGCTTTGCGAGTCTTCTAATTTCTTGTTTGTAAAATAGTTACCACGATAAGGATTAAATGCATCTGCATCAGTAAAGGTAGCTGTTCTGTACACATCATTAACCCACTCATTAACATTGCCAGCCATATTGTATAAACCAAAATCGTTTGGTGTATATTGAATAACCGGAACAGTTAAATCTCCTTTATCATTTAATGAACCACCAACACCCATATAATCTCCAGGTGCTCTTTTAAAGTTGGCCTGGATCATACCTCTGGTTTTCTTTTTAGCTGAACTCACACCTAAACCGTTCCAAGGGTAGATTTTATTTTGGTTAATGTTTTCGTACTCTGTATTACCAATTAAACCTAAAGCTGCATATTCCCATTCAGCCTCTGTTGGTAAACGGTAAGGTTGCATAATTACACCATCTTCTAATGTAGCAGTTCTTCTAGGTTGGTTGTTTCTACCTCCGCCTGTTGCGGCAGGAGTAGCTGTTCCTCCAGCAGTAGAAGTTGCCGCTCCAGCTTGCGTATTGTAGTCGATCGGTGCATTTTTACCTTTATCGTCATACTGATTGTTTAAATATGCATCAGTATTAAAAGGTTTGGTTGGTTTTGGAGCTGCAGCTGCCGTAGTGGCTGTGTTTCCTTTTCCATTACCTGCCAGTGTTTTATAATCCGTTAAGATTCCTTTTTCACGTAAAATAAATTCGTTTGCTCTGGAAGTCCTCCATTCGCAATAACGCGAAGCCTGCTCCCAAGAAACACCTACAACCGGGTAATCGCGATATGCCGGGTGTCTTAAATAATTATCAACATAAGGTTCGTTATATGATAATGCCTGGCGCCATACCAATGTATCTGGCAGTTCATTGTAATAAAATTCGCGGTCTTCAGGGAAATTGTATCTGATCCAATGCAAGTATTCTAACCAATCAGTATTGGAAACTTCAGTTTCATCCATGTAAAAAGATGGAACGGTAACCTGTCTTTTATAATTGTAAATATTCGGTTCAACACCTGGTACTTCGATGGCACTACCACCCACTACCAAAACACCACCTTCAATTGGAATTAAACCTGGCCCTGGCGCCCTTTTATATTTAGTAGCTACAGCAAAAGCACCCGATTGATTGTTTTTACTTTTCCTATCGGCATAAGGAATACCTGTTTTGCTGGAACTCGCGCTTTTTGAGCTACAACCCGAAAGTAAGGCGGCCAATGATAAACAGGTAAAAGAATATAGTAATAGTTTTTTCATATAGTACGTTGGAATATCGCCCCTATAGGGATTCAACCGATAAAATTAAACAATTATAAATGAATATATAAATAATATGAGAATAAAATATTGATTATAATTTTAAGCCTTAACGTCTTATTTTATATCGTATTGCGTCTGTTTATTTTTTAAACGAAATTTTTGCTAAATAATTATAAATAAGGAAGATAAAATTTTCGATTGCTCAATCTGGATATTGTTTTAGCTGTTGATTACAATTTGATTATACAAAATTTACAATATTATAATTTGTAGTGAAATAGAGCGGTTGTTTTGATAATTTTAAATTATCTGTTAATAAAGCCTATAATAGTCGAAAAATAAATGTCGTGCGCAAACATTTTGATAGAGTTTATCAAGAAATTAACCATATTTGGTTTATTGCTTCGTATCGATTAATCAGGTAGAGGGGTGCAATAAATATATATAATTGAATAGATATGGATTCAGTTATTTAGCTAAATGGCTATGAATTTTGTACTTACAGTTTGGGCAGTCACACCCGTATGTAAAAATCGTAGCTTTAATTAGTAAATAATTATAGAATTCGTATTTTGGTGAAATATAAGTTTTGGTTTTACGTTACTGATATATTCTGCTTTAGTGCTAAATACCAAGATCTAAAATTACGTACCTTTAAAGGATGAATTTCAAGTACATCAGTAAACTTGCTTTTTCTGCACTCTCAATGGCCCTGGTGTTTGCTAAAACAAACGCACAGGTAACCATAGGCAATACCCAAACAAATGGTAGCGAGTCGAACAATATTGTAACGGCAGTTCCATTTCTGTTGATTACGCCCGATGCCCGTGCCGGTGCAATGGGTGATGCTGGTGTGGCCGTTACAGGTGATGTAAATTCAGCCAGTATTAATGCTTCTAAACTTGCTTTTTTAGATAAACCATACGGTTTTTCTGTTTCTTACAGTCCATGGTTAAAGAGCCTGGTACCTGATATTAATCTTGCTTATTTAAGCGGGTTTTATAAATTAGATGATCGTAATACTATCGGGGCATCATTAAGGTATTTCTCTTTGGGTTCGATTCAACTTACAGATATCAATCAACAGGATTTGGGGATTTCCAATCCAAACGAACTGGCTTTTGATGTTTCTTTTGCGCGTAATTTTGGCGAAGAGTTTTCATTGGGAACTTCATTAAGATATATCTATTCCAATTTAGCATCCGGACAATTTTCATCTTCGGGCCAGGTACATGGTGGAAATGCGCTTGCAGTTGATGTTTCGGGGTTATACAAAACAACTACAACTATGTTTGGCCGGCAGGCTGTACTTTCGGCAGGTGCTAATATTTCGAATATTGGAACAAAAATGAGCTATTCTGATGGTGGGGAGAATTTCTTTTTACCAACGAATTTTAAAATAGGTGGTGCGTCTACAATCACTGTAGACGATTTCAGTACTTTAACCTTTGCGCTTGATTTTAATAAGTTGCTGGTGCCAACTCAGCCCATATACGATTCGAACAACAACATTGTAAGCGGAAAAGATCCGAACCGCTCGGTGCCTGCCGGAATTTTTGGTTCGTTTAGCGATGCACCAGGTGGTTTTAGCGAAGAATTGAAAGAAGTAGGAATTTCTACAGGTTTAGAGTACTGGTACAATCAACAGTTTGCTGTTCGGGCAGGTTATAACTACCAGAGCCCAATGAAAGGCGATAGCCGTTACTTTACTTTGGGCCTTGGCTTAAAATACAATGTTTTTAATATAGATTTCTCTTATTTAATTGCAAATGCGCAAACCAGTCCGCTTGCAAATACCTTACGTTTTGGTCTATTGTTTAACTTTGGCGAGAATAAAAGCAAAAGATAAATAAGACTTAAACAAAATATACATGAAAATTAGAGTAGGTTTCGGATTCGATGTACATCAATTAAAAGATCAGCATCCTTTTGTTGTTGGTGGGGTTACCTTAGATCATCATAAAGGTGCTTTCGGGCATTCAGATGCCGATGTTTTACTTCACGCCATTTGCGATGCACTTTTAGGTGCTGCCAACCTACGCGATATCGGTTTCCATTTTAAAAATACCGACGACAGATGGAAAGGCATTAGTAGCCTGATCTTATTGAAAGAAACAGTTAAATTATTGACCGAAAAGGGATGGCAGATTGGTAATATCGATGCAATGCTTTGTTTGGAAGCCCCAAAAATTAATCCCCATATCCCATCCATGCAACAGCATATTGCAGATGCAACGGGAATTTCTACTGAAGATATTTCGATAAAAGCAACCACCAACGAGCAAATGGGCTTTGTTGGTAGGGAAGAAGGCGTGGTTGCTTATGCCGTGTGTTTGATAGAAAAACCCTAATCAGATTAAAACTTTCGGGCAGTCAGATATGAAATCGGTAAGCCAATACAGAAAATCAGAATAACAGCATTTAAAATTGCCCTTTCATAATTAAAAGGTACGCCAGGTATTTTCGTAAGTGGAACAACCAGCAAATTCATGATGGCCCAAACCACGATGCCGTAGATTATGCCCGATAGGATAATGTGCTGTCTTAATACAGAGGTTTTTGTCGATGCTATCGCAAAAACCAGGGTAAAGCTAAAAGCGATAAAATAGTGTAAAGCCAATCCAATGAGTGCAGTTTCAATCCCGCCAGTAAAAGCCTCTTTTCCGAAGATAGCACTGGCGATATATTGAAATACCCCCATAAAATTCATCTTTCCTAAAAATATCACTGCTGCAAGTCCATCTAATGTACCAGCTATAAGTGTCGTTAATAAAATCCTTTTAATAGAAAATGGAGTTTGGTTAGATTTTTCCATAAACAATAATAGCTGTTTTTTAAATAGCTTGTTATTAATTGTTTATGTTTTTTTATTATAGTTGGGAAGTATAATTAAGAAGTCAAGTTTTAATGGACGAGGTGCCATAAAAACTTGACTTCTTTTGTGAGGAATTGAAGTGTATTAAACTACCTGTTCTTTCACATTACCTGTTCTTTTTATTGTTCCCCAGGTTTCCAGTTCACCTTTGATGGCTTTTCTGAACGAACGGAACAATACCACATACATTAATTGTCTCCAGAAAAAACGTTGTGGAAAGATGTAAAGTAAATTGCCGTACTTTTCTTTTTCCATTCGGAAAGCGATTGCAGCAAAGATCATATCTACAATAATGAAGATGATATAATAGAAAAGTACCTGGCCAAAACCGTTGTGTAAGCTTAAAATCCCTGAAAAACCAGTTAAAGTTAAATTATTGATGGCACTCAAAGAAAACAGGCCACTAATCAATGAAATAAGCATAAATAGATCAGCAAGAGGTGAAAATAATGGTAAAATGATCTGATAGATCAAAATATTTGGCATTCCTACCATTCCAAAATAGCCATACTTCTTGTTGAGCAATGTTTTTCTGTTTTTCCAGAAACTCTGCATTACACCAAAACTCCAACGGAAACGTTGTTTTAAAAGCATGTTTACCGTTTCTGGCGCTTCAGTGTAGGCAATTGCATTATCGCAGTTTTTAACTTTGTAACCTGCCCTTAAAATGCGCATGGTTAAATCGCAATCTTCGGCAAGGGTGTCGATGGTAAATCCGCCTACTTCAAGGATCACATTTTTTCTAAAAGCACCAATGGCCCCAGGTACAACAGTAATGGTATTTAAGAGATCGAAAGCTCTTCTATCCATATTCTGAGCAGTAATATATTCAATGGATTGCCATTTGGTGATGATGTTGTTGGCATTCCCAACTTTTACTGTTCCTGCTACGGCAGCTATTTTATCGCTATAGAAATAACGCATCAATTCAGTAACCGCATCATCCTTTAACTGGGTATCGGCATCAATACACACCACAAATTCAGCACTCGCTTTGGTGATACCATAATTCAATGCGGAGGCCTTACCTCCATTTTCTTTTCTGAAAACCTTTACCTGAGGATGGTTGCCAAAATGTTGGTCAATGATCTCAAAGGTTTTGTCTTTTGAGCCGTCATCAACAAAAATCAGTTCAAAATCAGGGTAAGTCGTTTTTAAAAGACTGTTAATCGTTTGCACCGCGGTAACCTCTTCATTATAAGCCGGAATGATAATACTCACTTTCTCTGATGGGTTTGTGATCAATTTACCCACATTACGTTTCGCTCTTTTTCGCTGTCTGATGGCCAGATAAGCAATAAATATTGTCCTTAAAATGGCAAGCACAATAGCAACAGAAAATATGATGTTTAAAATCATGTTTCCGTAATAAAAGAAATTGATGAAAAAATAATCACCCGAACCTGAAAAACCACTATTTGCGGTTGATTTAACAGCAGGCATCAGTTCAGATCTTTTTTTGCCCATTAAATCGCCAACGGTTGTAAAGGTATATCCTTTGGCTTTGAAGAATTTAATAATTCTAGGCAAAGCTGCAACGGTAGCTTCGCGGTTTCCGCCAGCATCGTGTAATAAAAGAATATTACCATTGTCTTGCTGTTTCACCACTTCGTTAAAAATCTGATCAGCGGTTTTACCAGGTTCCCAATCTTCAGGGTCGATATATTCTCCGATATTGATGTAATTCTCTTTACGGCTTTGGGCAACAGGTAAAATTTCAGAAATATTTTGTGGCTCCGCATCGGCGTTAAAAGGGGCGCGAAATAAAATGGTACTGTGTCCGGTAACGGCTTCAATCAGTCTACGGGTGGCGTTCAGCTCAAACTTTACACGTCTTGGGCCAATAGACGACATATCTGGATGGAAGAATGTATGGTTTCCAATCTCGTAACCATCATTATATTCCTGCCGAAGCAGTTCCATGTTTTTTTCAGCCATAATGCCAACCACGAAGAAACAGCCAGGTACTTTTTCCTGTTTTAAAATATTGAGTACCTGTGGAGTATAAACAGGATCAGGCCCGTCATCAAAAGTGAGGGCAATTTTCTTATCTGCCTCACCGAATCTTTTAATTACATATTGCTCAGGGAGCCGGGTATATTTTTGATCAGCGATTGAAAAATTGTCTTTGTTTAAAGTGAATTTTACACTTCCTGGCGTTGGTGTAGAAATCAGATCTAATATTTCGCCATCACCTATATAGGATATTCCGCCCATGTTTAAAGAAGCAATTTTACGCAGATCGAATGGTTTTTTCTTTAAGGTATCCAGACTAAGGTCGTTAGAAATAAAAGACCATAAACGTTTGTCTTCTGAGCCTAAACGCCATAACGCAATACCCGCAATATCCCAATCATCAGCCTTGCGGATTAAATTAAAATAAGTTGCTGCATCGGTAAAATAAACTTCGTGTTTAATTCCACTGCCATCATTATAAGTATAGTTTAAATTGGCCGACGCGGGATTGTAGTTTATTTTACTTTTGTAGTTAACAGCAGTAGTCATGGCCTCTTCATAGGTTACCGGTTTGCCAATGCTGTTGTTTGGCCAGTCGTAACCATAGCAGGCTAAAGCAAGTATTACTTTGCTGGCATCTACCTTGCTGCAGATGTCGTCTAGTTTCTCTTCTACCCATTCCTGATGCGAAATGTCGCCGGCATTACTCTGATCGGTATGCTGATCGTAGGCCATCAATACGATGTAATCGTTGTATTTTTGAAGGATTTCCGGTTTATAATCGTCGTTTTCCGGTGAAATATCTTGCGAAACAATCAATTTTTCAGCATGAAACTGAGTATAAAGATTTTTCATGAAAGCGTGAAAGCTATCACTATTTTCAAGATTCAGCTCTTCAAAATCAATATTAATACCACTGTAACCATATTTCTTTGTGATGGCGATGAGGTCGTAGATTAATTTTTGTTGTGCAGGCTGATCGTTCAGTAACCGCCTTACTGCTGCCCCGTCCCAGTGATCTTTATTGTAATTGGAAACTACTGCAATAGCCGATTTTTTGGCGGTATGGATTACTTTTAAAGCAGCAGTATCGGCTTTGTCTACAATAGAATCGCCGTTTAAAAAGAAAGATTCTGTAGCCACCATATCCAGGTGGCCAATGTTTCTTTTGAGATCGGGCAGTGACTTGCCAACTGTTGATGCCCAGCTTACATAAAAAGCCATATTGATCCGTTTGCTATTGCCGCGATGGGTTAAAATGCGGTGCTCCCGGTCTTTTTTGATTTTTTGCAGCTGTGATTTTTCGATTGTGAAGTCCTTGTATTGTTGCGACTTTTTTAACTTCTCTAGCTGTTTCTGTGTTAATGGCGAATTGGTATTGATAAAAGGTAAATTGGGTTCCTGTACTGATGAAAGCGTGTACACCACGCAGATGATTGCGCCTATGAAAACTAAAAAAAATGTACGGCTTACCCATGTAAAGGTATGCCAGCGTCTTTTAGTCTCAGTTTGAAAGATTTGTTTTCCGGACATTTTTCTATTCTGATTTATGATCAAATGTCACTAACGAATATGAAGATTGGATGAATGAATTAAAATTAAGCATCGGGCGCATAAATCGTCAGTTCTTCCCTAAGATACTATTTTTATATGTCTATTGATCAGCTTTATAAACAGCTGAATAAAAAGAATGCGCAAGTCTTACCTATAAAAAAGCCGGCAAATTTCACAAAAAATGCCGGCTCAAAAATATAATTTATTTAAACCTCTTATTCTTCCAAGTAACCAAATCTTCCCTGGTTATAATCTTCGATAGCCTGATGGATTTCGGCTTCGTTATTCATCAAAAACGGACCATACTGAACAATCGTTTCATTGATAGGCTCACCACTTAAAATCAGCACTACACTGTTTTCGAGGGCTTCAATCCGAATTTCTTCACCTTTGTTTTTAAAGTAAACAAAACTATCTGCGGATGCCGTTTCGTTTCCGTTGATTTTAACTGAACCTTCGATTACCATAAATCCGGTATTGAAATTTTCAGCGAAATTGAAAATAGCCTCACCACCTTTATTCAACCTGGCGTTATACAATTCGATGGGGGTAAAGGTGCTTGCATTGCCTTTAGTACCCTGATAATTGCCTGCAATAATCTCGATTTTGCCTCCATTTTCTGGTAGATCAAAATGGGCCATATCTGCTTGCTTAATGGCCTGATACCTGGGTTTGCCCATTTTATCCTTAGCCGGGAGATTAATCCAAAGCTGAACCATCTGAAATGGGCCACCTGTTAAGCTGTATTGTTCCTCGTGGTATTCTTTGTGTAATACACCACTTGCAGCGGTCATCCATTGTACATCGCCCGGATAAATCACACCGCTGTTCCCAGAACTATCGTGATGCGCAACTGCACCATGGTAGGCAATCGTTACGGTTTCAAAACCCCGGTGTGGATGTACACCAACGCCCCTTGGTTCTTTCCTTGCAGAAAACTCGATCTTTGAGCCATAATCCATTAAAAAAAACGGACTCATATTGATTTCGTATCCACTGGGGAAAAAGTTATGTACCCTAAAGCCGTCACCAACCATATGTGGGGCAGGAGCTTTTAGTACTTTTTCTATTTGTTTTGTTTCCATGATGGGAACCTTTTTGTTACGCGTTTGGCGTTTGGCGGGAAATACGCTTGTCGCCAAACGCCTATCGCTTATACGCTTTTTACAAACTGTAATTCGCCTAAAATGCGAACTTCTTCACTCACCATTACACCGCCAGTTTCTAATGCAGCATTCCAGGTTAATCCAAAATCAGAACGGTTAATTTTTCCGCTTAAGGTAAAACCAGCTTTGGTATTTCCCCATGGATCGGTAGCAATACCACCAAATTCTGCAGTTAATTTTACCGGTTTAGTTTCGCCTTTAATGGTTAAATCACCTTTAACGATATAATCATCGCCATCTTTATTTACTGAATTGGATTTGAATTCGATGTGTGCAAATTTTTCAGCATCAAAGAAATCTCCGCTTTTTAAGTGGTTATCACGATCAGTGTTTCCGGTATCAATCGAACCGATTTCTCCTTTGAATGAAATTTCTGCGTTTTCAAATTCATCACCTTCTGATGATAATTCTGCCGAGAAAGATTTTAAACTACCGGTTACAGTAGTAATCATTAAGTGTTTTACTTTAAATTGTAATTCGCTGTGGGTTGGATCTAATGTCCATTTTGTAGTTGCCATATCTTTTGTTTTTTGAGATGTTTAATATTTACAACACAAAAGTACAGCGCAGGTTTTGATTACAGATTGATGTATGGTAAGAAAGGAAATGATTGAATTGTAGAATGATTGAATGAGAGAGTGATTGAATGATAGAATAATTGAATGAGAGATTTAGTGAATGATTGAATGTTGCAAGGTTAGATTACTATAGCCATTCACTCATTCAAAACTCAACATTCAAAATTACCTAAGGCCTAAAGTGTTTATTGGCCAGTTCTTTTCTCACACGGCTTAGCGATTCTGGTGTGATGCCTAAGTATGATGCAATCATCCATTGCGGCACACGTAGCGTGAGGTTAGGGTAGAGTTTAATGAAATCGAGGTACCGCTCCTCGGCCGTAGCACTCAATAACATGTTGATCCTTTTTTGCATAAAACGGATCGAATTGTGAAGCATGGTTACATTTAAAGCCAACAAACACGGAACTTTACGCGAAGCCTCGCTCATAAAATTATCCGGAACAATAACAGCTTCTGTAGCTTCTATGGCTTCGATAAAAAAATCGGATGGCTCATCGTGCATTTGGTTGCGATCGGAGACAAACCAATTCTCGGGCGCAAATTGAATAATGTGCTCTTTCCCTTTCGCATCGATAGAATAAGCCCGCAATAAACCTTTGCCAACAAAAAAGCCATATTTTAGCATGTCGCCTTTAAATTGTACGATTTCGTTTTTATCGAATTTCTTCACCTTCAGTGGAGCAGAAATGCTATCGAACTGTTCATCAGTTAAATCTATTTTAGACTGAAAGTAACTTTTAAACTGATGAATCATAAAGGTGGCTATTATTTTTTTACGGGTTTAATATCGGAAAAATCTACACCACATTTACAATTTCCACCGCAACCATCTTTTTTTACCTGTAAAGACTTAAAAACCAAACGGCCAACATATACCAATGCTACCGCAAAAAGTAAAAAGACTAAAATCGTTTGAATATTCATAATACAAATATAAGGGCTTTTAGTGCTTTGGTGTTCAGTTGAATGTAAATTATTGATCGGTTTTTACCACAGAGCGAACAGAGTTTTACACAGAGAGCACAGGGCGAACGTTATTCAATTCGTTACTGTTTTATGTTTTTTGCCATGTCTGCCAAATAGTTCGGGCGGGTGTCGCAGAGCAAAAGGACGAATTATATCTTCTGTTCCTCAGTTTTTGCATATTCGGGGATTAAATATATAACTATTAATGTTCGTGGAGACACGAACCTTGGCGAACTAATTTTCTTTGCTTGCCTGTTACTTTGCTAACTTTATGATTAAGAGCGCATGTAGTGAATGTTATTCAATTCAGTCACGGATTCACAGAAAACACGGAAAGATTATCCTCTTTGTATCTCTGTGCCTTTTTCTCCGTGATCTCGGTGGTTAAAACGAGCATTATTCCTCCATAAAACCAATTGTGCCACCAACCCAATCGAAATCGGCATTGTAACGCACACCGATCATTTTGCCCTTGCTTAGTCTTGACAAATTAATGCATAACTGTGGTTCACCTCCATCAGGCCATAAATACATCATCCTGATTTCGGCTTTTACGCCACCATCAGGAGCCTGAACAGCTGGCTCGTAATTTACTTTTCTTTGCAAGATCCAGTTTTCGGGATCTATTATACTGGAAATATCTGATTCAGTTACGTCTATAATCACACCCATTCCGGCGAAAGAGAACAATGGTTTAAGGACGTAATTTTCCAGGTCTTTAGGGATTGCAGCTAGCTCATTTAAAAAACGGGTTTCGGGTACAAATTCACTTTTTAGAAATGGCATGGTGTACTTGCTGATGCGGTAGAACCAGTTGGGGTGTGTAACCCATTCAATATCCAGCTCTTCACGTGGATCGAAACTATTTTTAAAAATCTCGGTGTTGTTCGCAACTTCGTCAAAAATAAGGCGGTTATAAATTCTTTTTAGCTGGATTTGTTTGCCGTTTTCTTCGTAAAAGAGCTGTTTTCCTACTTTTTTAATGTCTTCCAATGCTAAAATTTTAATACCCAACAATTTTTTGGTGACAAAAAAATCGATAGCCGTTTTTTGATTCGGGGCATCTACGTCCATCAGCGCCACTTCTTCTGGTTGATGTTTACCGATAATCACTTCTTTAAGCAATTGGATATACTTTTCTTCGCTAAAGCCATTTAATAAATGATTCACAGAACTGTCTATCTCAAAATTAGCCTGAAAAGTTTTGGCCAGATGATGTTGAAAGCCATATAACGATGGGAAACCCTGCATTTCGATCAGCATGGGAATAAGCTCCCCCGCATCATTTTTACAGATCCCAAAATCGAAGGTTAAAAAATGGGGCTGCTCATTTTCGTTGGGTACGTTCCACTCATCGGGAATCGACTTTTGTGTAAGTGTTTTAAAGTTGGGCTGCTTAATCAGGTTGATGATTTCTTCTCCCGCCGCAATCAATTTTTCCTTTAATGCTTTCGGAACAAAAACCGGAGTTTCTGCAACCCTAAACGGGATTTCCGGATAGCCATCTTGCAATTGGATAAGGAAGTTTTTGTACTTCTCTTCCGTAAATTGTTGATTAAATTTTTGGCGTTGGGCAGGTATCATACGTTTGTAATTTGGTCAACACTTAGAAAGTAACGCATCTTGATATAAATCTGTCGGTTTTAAATCGTGGTCGGCTATAAAATTACATTGAATAACCTTTGTGATTTCTCTTTTATTTATAGTATCCTGATTTCGTCTCGCCTGCAAATAATTTTCTCTGGCTATTTTTTTAGCAAGATTTCCAATTGAAATTAATTCAATTTCCTGTTGAAGTTTAGTTGCGATCCAATTAAAAATCAAGCAGCTCAAAACTCCTGTTAAAGCAAATTTCCAATTAAAGAAAAAAGCTACCAATGAGATTAGGAAACCAGCAATAATGGAAAGCACAAGCCATGTTTTCATAGTTAAAAAATTAACAGGTATAGCTAGTTCTTTTTGAAATTTTTTTATTTTCTTTCTACGCCCAATTCTGGGGAAAATTTCATCTAAGCGAGTGCCGGGGCTAATATTTTTCCTGTCTATTTTTTGTGAAATAGCAATGGCGTTACGGATTTTATAAAAGGCCTGTTGAGTAGTGCAGCTTTCTTCGTGTTGGTATTTAATGTTCTTTTGAAAAACTTCACAGATGTCTCCAAATGTTTTTACTTCTAAAAATGCATCTGATGGCAGTGTAATTTTTAAAGATGTAATTATCTTAGCAATAGTGTGTTCAATATCCTCTAAATCGATATTTTCAAGTTTATAATCTTCCTCTATTTCCATAAATAAAACTATACCTCTTGCAAATTCCCAATTGCTTTTTGTAAGAAATTAGGTAGAATAACACTTTGTGTAAGTACAATCCTTGCCGGATCGTCCAAACTGTTTAACATATCCAGGTATTTTTGTTCGCCATGCATATCCACAATTGCTTTTTTCTTTTCTTCCTGAAGTAAATACATTTTCATGCCTACCGGATCGGCCTCCGGATGAAATTGCGTACCGATAATTTCGTCAGAAAAACGGATCGACATCATGCAGCGTTCTAAGTCTATATGTTTACGTTCTTTTTCTATGGCCAGTAATTTAGCGCCCTTTTTCTCGAAGGCAGCAAAATCTGGCTCGATAACCTGCCAATCTCTGCTGTCGACCGAAAAGAAAGGATTGGTGATGCCGTTGAAGATCTCATCTTTTTTTCCATCTTCGGTTAAGGTAATTGGGAAAATGCCAAAAGCATTCGATCGCCTTTCGGTTACATTGCCTAATCCATATTTTCTACAAGCCAATTGGAAGGAATGACAGATCAAAAAGGCATATTTTTTTCTCTCCTCATTTTGATGGTTAAATGCTTCTATCTGATCCAAAAGATTAAAGAAATCATTTTCCCATTTCTCCCCTTTACTTTCAATCGGACTGCCTGGGCCGCCACTCGAAATATAAGCATCATATCCGATGCCTGGTATTTCTCCTTTTTGCCTTAAATCAAAAATATCAAAGCTTAAATCGATATTGTTATCGTTTCTAAAACGGGATAAAATTTCCTGAATTCCCCGCATACCCTGATTAGGTGCCCCGTTATTCAAGTCAATAACGGCCACCTTTAAGCCACTTTTATCCATTATAATATTACTTTGCGCCTATAAGTGTTTGAGTAGTAATGTAATCTACTACCGCCTCAAAGTTACCAGTTTGTTGGTAAACCGCCAACTGTCTGTCTGCGCCTGTTCCGTGTTCCAGGATTTTGTGCACATAATTGATGTCATCACGGCAACCTAAATCATCTACCACATCATCTACAAAATCCAATAATTCTAACACAAGGTTGCGGCAGTTTACTTCCATTTCTTTACCGAAATCGATAAGATTCCCGTCAATTCCGTAACGGGCAGCCCGCCATTTATTTTCGTTGATCAGCGCTCTCGAATAACTGATAAATTCCATATTCTGCAAGCGCAGTTTATACAATTTGGCACATAAGGCCTGAAATAATGCTGTAAAAGCCATCGTTTCATCAATCAGCATCGGGCAATCGCAAATGCGGAACTCAACGGTATCGAAAAACGGATGTACGCGGATATCCCACCAGATCTTTTTTGCATTATCCATGCAATTGGTTTTGATAAGGAGTTTTACATAGTTATCGTAATCTTCGATACTGTTAAAAATATCCGGAATACCTGTACGCGGAAATTTATCAAAAATCTTGGTCCGAAATGATTTGTAACCAGTATTTCGCGATTCCCAAAAAGGTGAATTGGTAGATAAGGCAAAAACATGGGGTAAGAAATAGCGAACCTGATTGGCAATGTGAATAGCCAGTTCGCGCGATTGAAAACCCACATGTACATGCAGACCAAAAATGAGGTTAGAGCGGGCAGCTTCCTGCAGTTCGTTCACAATCTCATTGTATCGGGGATGCTCGGTAATCAGCTGTTTTTCCCAGTGTGAAAATGGATGGGTACCCGAGGCACCTATTCTTAGTCCTTGTTCTCCGGCAAGTTGCGATACGGTATAACGCAATTGCGAAATCTCTTTACGGGCTTCGGAAGTATTTTTACAGATTCCCGTACCCACTTCTACTACTGCCTGGTGCATTTCTGCCTTAACCTGGTCTTTGTGTATTTTTTGTGCGGCCTCTACAATTTTTTGGTCGTGAGAAGTAAGTTCTCTGGTAACGGGATCAATTACCATGTACTCTTCTTCTATGCCCAGCGTAAACTCGTTCATCCTCGTATTGATTAAATTTTAAATCCCAATTATTTTTTAGAAGCAGCTTTTTTAGGTTTTGCAGGTGCTTTTTCAGCTGTGGCAACTTTCTTCGGCGCAGCCGCTTTAGTGGCTTTTGGAGCAGTCTTCGTGACTAATGGTTTACCACCAACCGACGATTTAATGTACTCGCCCCAGGTTAAATTATCCTGACCGTCTTTTTGCGCTTTAGCCCTTTCTATGGCATAATTGGCAGTGGTTTCTACTACCCAGTCGAAGTTTTCCTGGCCAACGCTTTTAATATCGGCATCGGGTGCAGGGTTACAGAAATCAATTGCGATTGGCACGCCATCACGCACGGCAAATTCTACAGTGTTAAAGTCGTAGCCTAAATACCTGCATAATTTCAAGGTATATTCTTCAACAGTTTTAAGCAATTTTGCATCCGGCGATTTGCCTTCAGTTGCGTAACGCAAGTGATGCGGATTTCGTGGGTCGTACTGCATAATGCGGACGTGTTTACCGCCAATGCAATAACACCTGAAATATTCTTCAAAAATGATTTCTTCCTGCAAAAGCATCACCAATTGTTGTGTGCCACTGTGTTTGTCAAAAAAATCTTCTTTATCATGAAGTTTGTAAACATCTCTCCAGCCACCACCATCATAAGGTTTCATGTAAGCGGGAAAACCGGTGTATTCAAAAATAGCATCCCAATCTAGAGGCATAGCTAAGTTAGAGAAAGATTCGCCAGTAGTTCCTGTTGGATGTTCTCTTGAGGGGATTAGAGCCGTTTTCGGTACCGGCACGCCAATTTGTTCGGCCAGTGCATTGTTGAAAAATTTCTCATCAGCACTCCACCAAAATGGATTGTTGATTACAGCGGTTCCGGTAATTGCTGCATTTTTTAAAGAAGCACGGTAGAAGGGCACATCTTGCGAAATACGGTCGATGATTACCGAATAGCCTAAAGGTGCGTTCTGGAATATTTTATCGATTTTAACAGCTTCGGCGGTAATGCCTTTTTCTGCTTTTTGATTGATCCTTTCGATTACGGCTTCAGGAAAAGAACGTTCCTGTCCAAATAAAATCCCTATTTTTTTCATTGGTACTATTTTAGTTTAATTTAACCAATAGGTTAACTGGTAAAACGGTTAATTGTTTGATTATTATAGTTTAATCGGCTCAGTACTTCTTACTGCCGACTCTGGATTAAACTAAAGTTGTGCAATATAATTTGGGAACATTTCTCTCCAGATGGGCCAGTCGTGATCTGCATTTTGCCTGATATCCAGCCAATGGTCGATGCCTTTTTTGCTTAAAATATCTGATAAACGCTCGTTATCCGGCCTGCACATATCCCGGTCGGTGGTGCCGAGCACAATTTTCATGTAGTGCAGTTCAGGATTGCTGTTGTTCAGCAGATTGTCTACAGGATTGTTAAAGTAAACATCATCATTGTAAAAACCATCCAGCTGACCGGAGATATCAAAAGCCCCGCTCATGCTAAACATATGGCTCACCAACCATGGGTGGCGGAACGCGAAATTTGCGGCATGATAGCCACCAAAACTGCAGCCGGCAGTAATGATTTTGCTGTGCCCTGTTTCATGCCTGGCCAGAGGTGCTACTTCTTCCAATAAATACTTGTCGTACCAGATGTGGTTTTTAACCCGCTCTGCAGGATGGATACTTTTGTTGTACCAGCTCAATTTGTCAACACCATCCGGGCAATAGATTTTAATTTTTCCTTCATTGATAAATCCCTCAACAGAATCTATCAGTTTGAAATCCTTATTTTCAAAATATCGCCCCATGCTTGTCGGGAACAGTAGGATAGGGATACCACCGTGACCAAAGATGAGCATGTCGATTTCGCCACTTAAATTCGGGCTGTACCATTTCTTATGTTCTTCTTTAACCATAATAAAAATTGAATGACTTAAGGTATAAATTAAAATCTACAAAAAGAATAGTTTAAGTGCTAAAAATGAAGGAAATAAAAGCCTATTGTAAAAATTAACCTATGATAATTAATAGTTTAGCAAGATTTGTACCTTTGCCCCGAATTCTGAGGCGATAGCCATGTGATAGGGGATTTTGAATATGATGTACACAACAATTTTATCGGTAAAAGTTAACAAAAGCAATTTTAAAATACCATCTGCTTATTTAAAGCACGAGGTAGAAATAGATATTTATACACCCGAAGGAATTTTGGGGAACGAGAAAATAGAGCTTCTTTTATTGAACGATGGGCAGGATGTTGCCAAAATGGATTTCAGACGGATTTTAGAAGATGCCCACCATGGCAAAAGAAACCATAGGTTGATTGTGGTGGCGATTAAAGCTTCAGAAGACCGTTTAATGGAATATGGTGTGGCAGGTGTTCCCGATTTTAAAGGACGCGGCGCAAAAGCCGGCTTATACACCGATTTTGTGATCAAAGAACTTTTGCCTTTTGTTAAAAAGAAAATTGCGATGCCGATTACCGGTAAAGTCGGTTTTGCAGGGTTTTCGTTAGGCGGTTTATCTGCTTTCGATATTGCATGGAATAACCCTTCTGCTTTTGATGCGATCGGTGTTTTTTCGGGCGCGTTTTGGTGGCGGAAAAAAGACCTGGCAGAAGGTTATACCGATGCCGACCGCATTATCCATGCGCAACTGGAAAGTACCTCTACAAAACCTGATATGAAATTCTGGTTAATGACCGGAACAGAAGATGAAAAGGCCGATCGCAATAAAAACATGATTATTGATTCGATAGATGATACCATTGATGTTCTTAAAATCCTCTTGAATAAAGGGTATAAACGGCCCGAAAATGTTTTTTATTACGAAAAAGTTGGCGGTAAACATGATGTTCCAACCTGGGAAAGCGTAATGCCCGCGTTTTTAGATTGGGCATTTGAGGTTTAATGGATTAAACTGCTTAATTTAATCCAAACGCTCAACCCCAAATTCCCAACTCAAGAAATCGACTCTGGACTCCCAACTAACCTCTACCCTTTCTTGGTACCAGGTTAACCCCTGGTTAACCCTTTGCTTACCTATTCTCTACCTTTTCCTTACCTATTCTCTACCTATTGGTTACCTATTCTTTACCTTTTGCTTACCTAAAAGGTAAAGCCAGGGTCTGCTTTTGGCCTTTTTAGGGTCAGCCGGGGGTGATGCAGCCCATCATCAGGTACGGAGAACACCAGTTTTAAGCGTAATTTTAAACTATGGGAAAAGATAGGTTCATGCTGTAAAATGAACACGCTACCACGGCGCTGGTAAATAAAAACTTCGTCTACCGATACTTTAAAAAAATCCCGGTATCAAAGATGGTCCATAAACAGCTTCTTTGTCCACACGATTTTAAAGCCGCATTTGCCCAGGTGTTGCAAGTTTTGAAAATGCTATAACTGCCCTTTGCTTCATAAAAAGCATCGCCAATATCGTAATGAATATTCGATTTAACAGTGATTAAATGTTCGGCCACATCCTTTTTAAAGCTGTTTAAGATATAACGGATCAACTGCTGGTACTGCGTTTTGCTGATCATAATTTTTCTGCAGTTCGCATCTTCCTGTATATTTTTGTAATAGGTAGTGTGCATGGCCGATGTGCTTAAGCCAGAGATTGCCCGCAGGCCATTGCTTAATTTAAGATCCGAAAATTCTGGTGTTTCTAGGTAGAATTTTTTGTCGCCCCAACCCATAGCCAGGTATTGATAGGTGCTATCCGCTTCTAAAGTGTTTTTATAGGTAATCTCCTTAGTCCAGTTGATTTCATCGCTAACTGCCGGAACCACAATGTCGGTATGTACACCATTCGTCATGATGTAGATGGCAAGCTCTCTTGGGTTTGAAGGATGTGCGTTTATGGTAATGCGCGAACAACAAAAAGCGGTGATAAAGTAAATGCCAATCAATGTGATAAAAACAATGAGGCATTTGCCACTAATCTTTAAAAACCTTTTGTTCATTTTGATCGGATTATTTATCCTTAATACAGCATTGGTATTTTTGGTAACCCATTTTGTTTTGGATAACCGTTTTTACCATCTGCGTAAATGAAAAGGTTGGACTGAGGCTAGGTGTTTTTGAAATATTCCTGCAAAGTGATCATCTGCTTTTTATTCAGCACTTCGGCTAATTCTTTCTCTGTAGCTTCTTTAATCTTTTTAACCGATTTAAAGTGTGTTAACAGTTTATCGGCAGTTGTTTTACCGATGCCCTCAATTTGCTCCAGCTCGGTTTTAAGCGTGCCCTGATCGCGTTTTTTGCGGTGAAAGGTTATCCCGAAACGATGGGCCTCATCACGCAATTGCTGGATTACCTTTAAGGTTTCTGATTTTTTATCTAAATACAAGGGATAGGAATCACCGGGATAGAATAATTCTTCCAAACGTTTGGCAATACCGATCACAGTAACTTTTTTATCTATGCCCAATAACTTTAAACTCTTCATGGCTGACGAAAGCTGGCCTTTACCGCCGTCAATGATGATGAGTTGAGGCAATGTCTGGTCTTCATCCAGCATTCTCCTGTAGCGACGGAAAACGGCCTCTTCCATGGTCGCAAAGTCGTTAGGACCTTCTACCGTTTTCACATTAAAGTGGCGATAGTCTTTTTTTGATGGTTTGGCATCTTTAAAAACCACAATGGCCGAAACAGGGTATTTACCCTGAAAGTTGGAGTTATCAAAACATTCGATGTGTTTTGGCAGCTGGGTTAAACGCAAATCTTTCTGCATCGTGGTTAAAATCCTATCCGTGCGTAAATCCGGATTCAGCTTCTCGTATTGATTGAGTTTCTCTTTTTTAAAGAACAACACGTTCTTTTGCGAAAGCTCTAACAGTTTTTTCTTTTCGCCCAGTTTTGGAACCGTAAATTTTAAACTTTCATCTTCTAACGAGGGTTCAAAAGGAACAATAATTTCTTTCGAAGTACTGCTGAATTTTGTTCTAAATTCCAGCATCGCCAGGGTTAAAATCTCATCATCACTCTCATCGAGTTGTTTCTTAACCTCAATGGTTTGGGTCTGGATAATTGTGCCGTTCATTACCTTCAGGTAATTTACAAAAGCATAACGTTCGTCGGATGCAATGCTTACCACATCTACATTGGTGATGGCACTGTTTACCACGGTCGATTTGCTCTGGTATTTCTCCAGGACCTGTAATCTACGGGCGTATTGATGCGCCAGCTCAAAGTTTAAATCTTCTGATGCCGATTTAATAATTCCTTTAACATCGCGGATTACATTCCCGATTTTACCGTTTAGGATTTCTTTAATTTCGCCGATATTTTTATCGTAGTCGGTTTCCGTCTGGTAATTTTGGCAAGGACCTTTACAGTTACCAATCTGATACTCTAAACAAACTTTAAATTTCCCTTCGTCTATATTTTTCTCCGTTAGGGGCAGGCTACAGGTACGCAGGGGATAAGTTTCTTTAATGAGGTCTAAAATCGTGTGCATCATGCCTATCGAGCCGTAAGGGCCAAAATAAGTAGAGCCGTCTTTAATCACCTTCCTTGTCCAGTAAATACGTGGGAAATTCTCGTTCTTCACAATTATCCAGGGATAGGTTTTATCGTCCTTTAAATTGATGTTGAATTTCGGCTGGTGCTTTTTAATTAAACTGTTTTCAAGCAACCAGGCATCAATCTCTGTGTCCACAATCGTAAAAGTGATTTTACGGATTCTGGATACCAATACCCTCGTTTTCCCATTAAACTGGTTCCGGTCGGTGTTGAAATAAGAACCTACACGGTTACGCAGATCTTTCGCCTTACCGATGTACATTAGCTTCCCATCCGCATCCCAATATTGGTATACGCCGGGTTTATGCGGAATTGCGGTTAATGCTGTTTTATGGTCGAAACTGCTCATGAAAATTAAAGGAGCAAAAATATGGTATTTTTAATAAAGAATAATATCAGGCATGAAATCGAAATCCTTCTTATTGTAAGTAAACAGTTCAATTTTATTTACAATCGCAGTTGCTCCGATAATTGCATCAGGGATTTGAAGATGATGACTTAGTTTAAAACTTTCGATAAGTTCTATAGATTTTTGAGATATCTGAGTGTCAAAATGAATAATATCGTAATATTTAATCTTTTTCTTCATCTGTGCCAACTCGGTTTTATTCCCCATTCCCTGCAACAATTCCATCGTTGTAACAGATGAGAGCACAATGTTTTCGAAGCCGATTTTTTCTAATGATTCTATGGTTGAAATGTTGCCATTAAAAGCATGTATAAGAATATTCGTGTCGCATAAAACCATAAACTATTTTTTACGATCCCACGATTTGGCTCTTATATCTTCTATGTCTTTTGGATTTTCTTTCCAGATTCCAAAAAGCTCTTTGGGATTAATCGACTTATTTCCTTTGCGTATATTAGGATTTGCGTTGTTCTGCGGAGAAATAATTTCAATATTTTCTAATTTCATGGACTGAAATAAAGAAAGGAGTTTTTTCATCTCATCAAAATCTGATATTTCTAATGTAACTCTCATATATTTCAATTTTCTAATACAAATTTAATATTTATCTTCTAAATATAGTTGAAAAATTTGGCTTGGATCTCTTAACCTAAAAACCCAACTTCTCATCCAGTTCGGTTGCGCCTTCTTCCTGCTGTTGGTATTGGTTGCAATCGAAGGTAATGGAAACGCCTGATTTTGGTGCTTCGAAGTCGGCGTGACTGATCTTTAAGGCCGGATTGGCATATACCCTTTTAATAAAACCTGCAAAAATTGGCAAAGCGGTATTGGCACCTTCGCCCTGACTGGTACTGATAAAGTGGAATGCCCTGTCTTCGCAGCCCGTCCAAACTCCTGTAACCAGTTGAGGCGTAATGGCCATAAACCAACCATCAGAGTTATTTTGGGTAGTACCTGTTTTTCCTCCAATTGGTGCATTAACTTTGTATTTGTAATTGAGCCTTGATCCGGTTCCGTTGGTTACCACGCCTTTAAGCATTCTCGTCATTACATAGGCCACTTCTTCACTCATAACTGGTTTTGGTATTTCCTTTTGCGAAAATAATACAACACCGTTTTTATCCTCAATTCTTAATAAATAAATTGGTTTGGTATAGGTCCCTTTGTTTGCAAATGCACCATAAGCGCCTACCATATTATAAATCGACGAATCGAATGTGCCCAAACAAATAGAAGGATATGCGGGAACATTAGGGATTCCCATTTTGGTAGCCAATGCTGCTACCGCTACCGGACCGACCTGTTTCATTAAATAAGCTGTAACATAATTTTGAGAATAGGCTAAGGCTTTTTGTAGCGTAATATTGCCAGGTAATGGTTTTCCCGAAGACCCCGGTGCGTAAGGCTTTCCATATCCTTCGATAGTTACCGGAACATTAGCAACAGTATAACAAGGCGAATAACCATTTTCGATGGCTACCGAATAAGTAAATGGTTTTGCCGTTGAACCTACTTGTCTGGTTCCCATCTTCACCTGATCATATTTAAAATGTTCGTAATTAATGCCGCCAACCCATGCTTTCACATGTCCGTTGGTGGGATCCATCGTCATCATGGCATTACGCAATAACATTTTGTAGTAACGCACCGAATCGATTGGTTTCATTACCGTATCGATATTACCTTTCCAGGTAAAAATGCTCATTTCGGTTTTGGTGTTGAAATCGTCTTTAATTTCATCATCCGATTTACCTTCTAATTTTAACGATTTATAACGGTCGGAACGTTTAATACCCTGTTCAATCTGTAAAGTTTTATCCTTAAAAGGGTTTCTGCCTTTCCAGCTGGCGATGAACTGTGCCTGAAGGATTTTCATATACTCCTTTTGCGCTTCTTCGGCATATACCTGCATGTCGTAGTTTAATGTGGTATAAATTTTCAAACCATCGCGGTCTAAATCGTATGGTGTGCCATCAGGTTTGGTAATCGATTGCTCCTGAAAAATAGTTTTGATATCATTTTTCAATACCGAACGGAAATATGGTGCAATACCGTCGTTAACGGTTGCAGCGTTGAAATGCAGGTTTAAAGGTTTTTCTTTTTGTTCGTCAAATTCCTGTTGAGTTAAGAGTTCGGATTTAACCATTAAAGCCATCACCGTGTTCCTGCGGTCTCTTGAACGTTCAGGGTGGCGGGTTGGCGAATACATGGTAATTCCTTTTTGCATCCCTACCAGGGTTGCAGCCTGTGTTAAAGTCAACTTATCGGGAGTCGTGTTAAAATAAACCCTTGCTGCCGATTTGATCCCATAAGCCTGGTTACCAAAATCGACCGTGTTTAAATACATGGTAATGATTTCTTCCTTGGTGTAATTGCGTTCTAATTTAACGGCAACAATCCACTCTTTAAACTTGGTTAATACCAATGAGAAAAAGTTAAGGTTCGATTCGCGGGGGAAAAGATTTTTGGCCAATTGTTGCGTAATGGTACTTGCACCCTGTTTTTTGCCGATTAAATTGTAACCGATAATAGAAAAGGTACGTTTAAAATCTATCCCCGAGTGCTCTTTAAAACGGGTATCTTCTGTGGCAATTAATCCGTTAATTACATTTTCAGAAATATCTTTATAGGTAACATTCGATCTGTTCTGAACAAAGTATGTGCCCAATGGACGGCCGTCTTCGGCAATAATTTCGGAAGCCTGATTGCTTTTCGGGTGTTCTATATCTCTGAAAGAGGGTAGGGCACCAAAAAGACCTAATCCGATCATGGAAATGAAAATAGCAAAGAGCGCAATTCCGCCGATCAGTATTTTCCAGATGATTAAACTATATCTTTTTGTTTCTTGTGCAGAAAGGGATTTGTTCATTTTAATAAATCAGGTTAATATATTTGTTGTTATAATTCATTAAATCATGGTTTGGTTTCATTCTTCCGTGATTCCAAAATATGGTTTACTTTTTTCTGAATTATTTTTGGCAGTGTTTTCCAGTTTTTGTCGTAATCTACATGATACTCATCTTCTTCATTCCCTGCCGGATAATAGGCTGTTGCTTTTACCTTGTTGAAATGATAATAGGTAATTACTTTTAATGGTTTTGCATCTAATCCGTCGCTTTCACCAAAATAAGTGAGATAGAATTCGGGCTGTCCGTCGTTGTCTATATCCTCTGCCAGGCAATATTTATATTCAAAGGTAGGATAATAAAGTTCGTTACCCGAATCCTGGAAAGTGCACTTTTTTATATATGTATTGTTTAGTTCTTTAATTATAAACGCACTTAGCATTTTTGTCGTATCGGAAACGGGCTCAACGTAATCCTTTCTAACGGGTTTATTATCTAAACCATATACATCCACACTATCGCCACCATAATTACTTATTTTGATGATGTTTTCTTTGAATGCAAAAATATAATGCTCCAAAGACTTAGTCCTAACATCGATCAATAATTTTGTTTTTCCTTTGCCAATATTTACAATGGCATTATTAAGCAGCTTAAAATCCGGGTCTTTTTCGTGGAGATACCTAATCTTTAATACTGGTTTTACATTTTTATCCCCGCTGTCTTTTCCGTCTTCAGAAAATTTACAAGAGCAAGCAGTCGTAATAAACAGCACTGAAATAAAAAACAGTTTCATGTTGTTTTTTTAGTAATTGTCTTTTAAAAACTCCAGATATTCATTAATCCGCTGTCTATCGGTAAGCTTGCCAAAATTCTCTTTACTGATGATAAAAGCCTTGTACAGGTTGGCCGGAACCTTCATAATGTTCTTTAGCTGGCCTGTAATGCTCGATTCGTAAATTTTTGCGTCTTCTAAATCGATAAAACTGGTGATGTAGATCAACTGGTCGTTATCCAACTCCACCAATTTATGTTCCAAATCGTTATCAGGGTAATTACCACGATTAAACTGTCCGATTCCAAAACGTGATGAACTCAGTGTTAAAGTTGCATCTGCCACATCGATTACATAATAGTATTCTTCTGATTTTGCAGCACTAAAAATACTTCCCGGTTTGGTCACATCGGCAGGCTTAACCTCAACAGGTTTGGCTACCGGAGCTGGCTCTACTGTTTTCACAACGGCATTATCGGTTACCAAAGGTTTTACCGGAACAGCGATTGGTGTAGCCTGACTTACAAAACGTGGCGTATTGGCATCAAAATCAACAAGGGCAACCGGCCGTTGTTTAAATTCCTCAAGGTTTGCTTCAATATATTTTAAATGATCGCGTACCAGTGGGGTAATAATTTTATCGTTTGGATAAAGCGTGGTAATCAGGTTAAATTCGGTAAGCAGGGGGTCAATCTTAGCGGTACGGCCAACTGCAATCGCTTTTAAATAAGCATACTGAGGTGCTAAATCATTGTTTGGGAATGCAGCGATATTATCATCCGCCTGTTTAACCACGTCTGGATAATCTTTTTTCGCATAAGCATCAAAAGCCACATTATAGTTGTTAATGGCAATGTTCTCCATCTCTGTTTGTTTGGCAGAGTATGATGGATCTAAAATGTTTTTTGCAAAATTAGATTCCGGGAATTTGGTAAGGACCAATTGTTTATACTGGTCTGATTTGACCTCATCAACACCCTTGTAATTGAGGTGTAAGCTGTAATAAATGGCAACAAGGTGGTTGTTCTCAGGATATCTTTTAATCAGTTCCAGATATATTTTATTTGCTTCCGGTTTATCGTTCAGTTCCTGCTGGTAAAAACTTGCAATTTCAAAGTAGGCATCAATAATTTTCTGGTCAGATGTGGCCAATAGGGCAGGGGTAGTTGGAAGCCCATCCAAAAACTGTTTTTCTAAGGAAGTTTGATCCGCTGCGGCCTGATCTGTTTCTCCATTTGCTGGTGTTATTCCCGTGGCTACATTTCCACCTGCTAAAACCTGGGCGGTTTCTTGTGCAGAAGATCTGTTGCTCTGTCGCCAGTTATCTTCCAGTTGTCTGTTGCCCCAACGTTTTCTAAAATCGCCGAAACCATTACTTATCGCAGCATTATTGTTAAAGTAAAAGGTATTTCCAGTGGTATTATTGGATGCATTCAACGATTGATTTGGGAAATCGAGATCATTTAAATACTGGTTACTGATTACCCCGCCCGTGTTGATTACCTCAACTTTAGGGGTTAAATAAGCTTTAACCTTTGCCTCGCGCTCTCCTGCGGGAAGTTTGGCAATGGCCTGTGCGGTATCTTCTTTTGTGATAATGGTGTACCTATCGGTTAAATATTTCAGGTTATCAGCCTTTTTAACAATGTTATCGTAATCAGGGAAGTTTTTGGGTAAAATCATTACCGTACTATCGTAATATAACTTCGCTTTGATATAATTGTTAAATTCTTTAAAGTTTAAATCAGCAATTCTTAAATAGGACAGTGCTTTTTGATTTTGGTTCCTTGTACTTTTTGCAACCGATTTATGGTAATTTTCTTCGGCTTTTACAAAGTTCCCTTCAGCAGAGAAAAGTTCTCCAACCTGATAATAAATCTGATCAGTATAGTCGAAATTCTTATCGTCTTTTAACAACGCAAGCAATTGATCTTCCTTATTTAATTTTACGCCACTCAATAATGCCTTGAGTTTAATCCGGTTTAAATTGGCATGAAAATACATTTCGAAAGGGGCATTGCTTTTTTCGACTCTGGTGAAATTGGCATAAGCATCCTGAATATTTTTCTCTTCTTCCTGCAACTGGGCAAGTATAAAGCGCCAGCGGATACGCAGCTGTTTTTCGGCAGGGAGTGTAATTGCTGATTCCAGAAAAAGTATAGCTTCCTTATTTCTCTTTTGATAGATCCGCATCTGTGCAGCAGTGGCCAATGGCTCTGCCAGATCCTTTTTCAGTTGATCAGAAGCACGCAACATGGTATCGAGAATTTTATCAGCCAGCACCATATTGTTCAATTGCATTTGGCTACGCGCTTTCCAGTTCATCGCCATAATGAATGTTTTTAAATCACTGTTATAGGTTTTTGCTGTATAATCGAAGTATTCGGAAGCGATAAAATAATTGCCTTTCAGGTAATTTGCCTTACCTAAAAGCATGTAGGCATCGTCGATATAGTTGCTAAAACTTTTATCGTTGATGATGGTTTGTCCTTTTGTGATTACATCGTCCAATTGTTTATTGGCAACGCCAGGTGTTAAAACCAGGTTGATTTGGGGCTCAGGATCGAGATAAACAGGGAGCGTTTTTTCATAATTATCTGCATAACTTTGCAACAAACTCTCATTGTATTCTGTAAGTAACACATTGGAGTTATAGATATAGTTATACCTTGCCGTTAAGTTTTGAAACCTACGGTCTACCGCGGTATCTTTATTTGCGACGCAACCATAAATCAGGAGCACACTAAAAAAGATGAGAAAGGGATTTAAGTTTTTGCTAGCGTAATTTTTCAAGTATGATCAATCTCTTAGGTGGATATACAATAAACAATATATATAGAAAAATATTTTATTTGGCAACAAATTTTAATTATTCAAAGTTAATTTAATTATTGCATTAAAAAATGGAAAATCCGAAAGAAGAAGATACAAAGAAAAAGGTAAATACGGCCGCTAAATATTCTGCCATTGGCTTCCAGATGTTCGCCACCATTGGCCTGCTTACTTTTATTGGTTATAAGATTGATGAGCATAGAAACAGCAAAACTAATCTCATTACTGCAGCTTTTGCTTTGGCAGGAGTGGGCATTGCCTTGTATCAGGCCATCAGGCAGGTTACCAGAGATTAGTTTTCAGTTTTCAATTGGCGGTTTTCAGTTAATCAAACCAGTAACCTAACAATTGAATAATCTATCACAGTTAACCGATTAACCAGTTTGAACAATTAACCAGATTAACAATCAGGCTATTGCTTCAGTTAACCGGTTAACCATTTTGAACAATTAACCAGATTAACAATTAGACTGTTTGCTTCAGTTAACCGGTTAATCAATTTAACAGTTAACCTGCTAGGCTGTTAACCATCCAAACAATAATTCTCTTTCGCACTAGTTACTTGATACTAAAAACCTTATCTTTGCAAAAGTTTTTATCTGCTAAGAAATTATACATTGACTCTAGCCAAATTTACCAGTATCTATTTCATTTTTGTCGGCTTATTAATAGGCGTTATTGCTGTTTTGCCCCTAATATTTCCTAATCAACAATTACTTATAAACAACTTTTGGGTGATGTTTGGCTTTTTGGCTGGCATAACCTATATCGCTTACATGCTTGTTGATATCGGCGTAAAACGTGATCCTGAGGTTGGTGTAATGGCGATTATGGGATCGATCGCGGTGAAGATGATTTTTTGTATGGCTTTTGTGTTGATTTACAGTATAAAAGCTAAGGGAATTGGGCTTGTATTTATGCTTAATTTTTTTTCTTTATATTTATTGTTTACGGCCTTTGAAATTTACTGTTTGTTACGTAACTTGCGCCACCAAAATTTAAAGTAAAAAACTGCCAATAAATGGATTGTAACCGAGTTTTTGTGTCTAAAGTTAAAAGGCTAACTATTGTTTTTACGCTTTTAATCGCGTTTTTATCTATCAAAATTGATACTTTCGCTCAGGTTGATAGCGCTGTTGTTCCTGTTGATAGTGTTGTAGCCGACTCTGCTCATGCAGCAGTTGGTGAGCATGGTGCTGCTGGGCATGAAGAAAAGAAATTCGAGCCTACAGCTGTAATCATGGAACACATTGCAGATTCGCACATGTGGCACCTTTGGGGGCATACATCGTTTCCTCTTCCGGTAATTTTATATACGCCTAATGGCTTAGAGCTTTTCTCTTCGGCTAATTTTCATCATGGAGAGCACGATTATAATGGTAAATTTAATAATTACCGTTTGGAAGAAGATCACATTAAAGTGGTTGGAGCAGATGGAAAAATTGATGAGGAGGCCAGTAAATCTATTTTAGATTTCTCTATTACCAAAAACGTTGCGGCAATGTTCGTAGCTATACTGCTGATTCTAATTGTATTTATCTCAGTAGCCGGAGCCTATAAAAGACGTGTTGGAAAAGCACCAAAAGGGCTACAATCTTTCATTGAGCCTGTTATTGTTTTCGTTAGAGACGATATCGCTAAGCCAAATATTGGTCACAAGTATGCTAAATTTATGCCTTATTTGTTAACGATATTCTTCTTTATCTTATTTAACAACTTATTGGGTTTGGTGCCGATTTTTCCAGGTGGTGCTAACGTTACGGGTAATATCGCCTTAACATTTGTAATGGCTTTGGGTACTTTGCTTATTGTAAACTTAAATGGTAATAAGTACTATTGGAAACACATTCTTTTACCTGATGTTCCGTTTTGGTTGTGGCCATTAATGGTTGTTGTAGAAGTTGTTGGTATCATCTCTAAACCATTTGCATTAATGGTACGTTTGTTCGCAAACATTACTGCAGGTCACATTATCGTATTGAGTTTAATCTCGTTAATTTTTATTTTCGAAACTTTGGCCATTGCTCCGGTTTCTGTAGCATTCGTAATATTTATGGATATACTGGAATTACTGGTAGCATTTTTACAGGCCTTTATTTTTACATTACTTACTGCCTTGTTTATCGGAATGGCAGTAGAAGAACATCATTAATAGAAAACTATTTTTTACAATTAATATAAATTAAATTAGTTATGGTAGGTTCAATCGCGGCAATTGGTGCCGGTTTAGCAGTAATCGGTGCAGGTATCGGTATCGGTCAAGTAGGTGGTAAAGCAATGGAAGGTATTGCTCGTCAACCAGAAGCTGCATCAAAAATTCAGACTGCAATGATTATCGCTGCTGCCCTTATCGAGGGTGTTGCTTTATTCGGTGTGGTAGTTGCATTATTAGGTAACAGCCTTAAATAATTCAAACTGAAAAATTTAGGCAGGGTATTTAACGATTGGTTATTTACCCCGCCTTATTAACAAGATTAAGATTAAAAAAAATAGATAAGATGGATTTAGTAACCCCAAGCATAGGATTAGTTTTTTGGACTGGAATATCGTTTCTGTGTTTATTGATATTACTTAGGAAATTCGCATGGAAACCTATTTTAGGTGCCATTCACGAACGTGAGCAAAGCATTGATGAGGCCCTTAACAAAGCTGAATTGGCTAAACAGGAAATGGCCCGTTTAACCAGCCAGAATCAAGATTTGATGCAACAGGCCCGTGCCGAGCGCGATGAGATTTTAAAGGAAGCTAAAACCTTAAAGGATGGTATCTTAAACGAAGCTAAAAAACAAGCTCAGGTTGAAGGTGCTAAATTGATTGAGAAAGCTAAAATCGAAATCGAGAACCAAAAGAAAGCAGCTTTAGCTGAAGTTAAAGACCAGGTTTCTTCTTTATCATTAGAAATTGCCGAACGTGTTTTGCGTAGTCAGTTAGACGATAAAACTAAACAGGAAACTTTAGTAGCGAACTTGTTAAAAGACGTTGAATTAAACTAAGCGTATTGCGTAAAGCGATAGGCGTGCTAAACGCCAACCGCTAAACGCCAACCCAAAAGATATGTCAGAAATTAAAGTTGCAAGCAGATACGCCAAATCATTAATAGACCTAGCCGTTGAAAACAACGACTTAGAAACTTCTTATAATGATATGGTTTTGTTTGAGAAAGTGGTTGATGAAACCCCTGAACTAGAAGCAATATTAAAAAACCCGATTGTACCTTTAGATAAAAAGACTGGTATTTTAAACGGTATTTTTGCTGATAAAGTAAATAAACTAACCATCACATTTTTCAATATTGTGGTGAGCAAAGGCCGTTCGGCAATTTTATTTGCCACAGCAAAACAGTTTATACAACAATATAACCTAATTAAAGGTATTGTTACCGCAGATGTAACTACTGCGAGTGCTCTAAGCCCTGAAGCTAAAGCACAGATTATTGAGATTGTAAAAAGAGAATTAAAAGCTAACCAGGTGATTGTTAACGAAAAAATTAACGAGAAACTGATTGGTGGTTTTATATTAAAAGTTGGCGACAAACAATTTGATGCAAGTATTGCCAGCGGTTTAAGTAAACTGAAAAAAGAATTTGCGCAGTAGCGCGGAGTTATAAGCACCAAGTGCTAGGCTTAGGCAGCTAAAACGCCAACCACCCTGCGCTATGCACAACACAAGAATTGCGATAAGCGGATGGCGAATAAATGCCAAGCGCCATGCGCTAAGCACTAAACATTTACAAAAAGATATAAAGTAAAATTATGGTAGAGGTAAGACCAGACGAAGTATCGGCAATTATCAGACAGCAATTGGCGGGCTTCAAATCAGAAACCGAACTGGAAGAAGTTGGTACCGTGTTGCAAGTGGGCGACGGTATTGCCCGTGTTTACGGTTTAACTAAAGTTCAATCGGGAGAATTAGTTGAATTTGCAAACGGCCTGCAAGGTATTGTATTAAACCTTGAAGAAGATAACGTAGGTGTGGTACTTTTAGGTGCTTCAGACGAGATCAAAGAAGGTGATACGATTAAACGTACCAAAAAAATTGCCTCTATTAAAGTTGGTGAAGGTATGCTTGGGCGCGTAGTGAATACTTTAGGTGAGCCTTTAGATGGTAAAGGACCGATCTTAGGTGAAACTTACGAAATGCCTTTAGAGCGTAAAGCACCAGGTGTAATTTATCGTCAGCCGGTAAATGAGCCTTTACAAACAGGTATTAAAGCAATCGATGCAATGATTCCAATCGGTCGTGGTCAACGTGAGTTGGTTATTGGCGACCGTCAGATTGGTAAAACTGCCGTTTGTATCGATACCATTATCAATCAAAAAGAATTTTATGAAGCAGGCCAGCCTGTGTTCTGTATTTATGTAGCTATCGGTCAGAAAAACTCTACTGTAGCCAACATTGTACGTACATTAGAAGAAAACGGCGCTTTACCATATACAGTTGTTGTTGCTGCTTCGGCTGCAGATCCTGCTCCAATGCAGTTTTATGCTCCGTTTGCAGGTGCTGCAATTGGTGAGTTTTTCCGTGATACAGGTAGACCAGCTTTAATTGTTTATGATGATTTATCTAAACAAGCTGTTGCTTACCGTGAGGTATCTTTATTGCTTCGTCGTCCACCGGGCCGTGAAGCTTATCCAGGTGACGTTTTCTACTTACACAGTCGTTTGTTAGAAAGAGCTGCGAAAATCAACTCTAATGATGATATCGCTAAAGCGATGAACGATTTACCAGAATCTATCAGACACATCGTAAAAGGTGGTGGTTCATTAACTGCTTTACCGATTATCGAAACTCAGGCAGGTGACGTATCAGCATATATCCCAACCAACGTAATTTCGATTACCGATGGTCAGATTTTCTTAGAGTCGAACTTGTTCAACTCAGGTATCCGTCCGGCTATTAACGTAGGTATCTCGGTATCACGTGTAGGTGGTAATGCGCAGATCAAATCGATGAAAAAAGTTGCAGGTACTTTAAAATTAGATCAGGCTCAATACCGTGAGTTAGAGGCGTTCTCTAAATTCGGTTCTGATTTAGATGCAGCAACGAAATCGGTTTTAGATAAGGGTGCACGTAACGTACAAATGTTAAAACAAGCTCAGTTTACACCTTTTACAGTTGAAAAGCAGGTAGCTATCGTTTATGCAGGTACTAAAAACTTAATGCGTAGCGTACCGGTTGATAAAGTAAAAGAATTCGAAACTGAATATTTAACTCAATTGGAAATGCGTCATCCAGAAACTTTAGCGGCACTAAAAGCTGGTAAATTCGACGATACCATTACCGGTGTTTTAGATACAGTAGCAAAAGAGATTTCAAGTAAATATTAATAAGATTTGAGACATGAGATTTGAGATCTGAGATTGGGCCGGAAACGTCTCACATCTCGTATCTCACATCTCACATCTAAATAAAGAATGGCTAATTTAAAAGAAGTAAGAAACCGGATTGCATCGGTACAGTCGACACAGCAGATTACCAAAGCTATGAAAATGGTTTCGGCAGCTAAGTTGAAACGTGCTACCAATGCAATTATCGCTTTACGTCCTTATGCAACTAAACTGAAAGAGATTTTAGGTAATCTATCAGCAAGTTTAGAGGGGTCTTCATCGCCTTTTATACAAGAGCGTGAACCCAATAAGGTTTTAATTGTAACTGTATCATCAAACCGTGGTTTGGCTGGTGCTTTTAACATGAACGTGATTAAAGCGGCCAACAATTTAATTGCTGAGAAATATAGCGAACAGTTGAAAAACGGTAACGTAAGCATTATTTCTATTGGTAAGAAAACTCAGGATTTTTATGAAAAACGTAATTATAACGTAATTGGTAATAATAACGAAGTATATGCAGCGTTAACTTTCGAAAACGTAACCAAAATTACTGATGCAATTATGGCCGGTTTCATTAAAGGTGAGTTTGATAAAGTAGAGGTTGTTTACAATCGTTTTAAAAATGCAGCTGTTCAAATTATTACTTCTGAACAATTGTTGCCTTTACCAAAAGCAGAAGAAACAAAAGTTGAAACTAAAACAACTAATGTTGATTACATTCTAGAGCCTTCACAAGAAGAGATTGTAGAGCAGTTGATCCCTAAGTCAGTTAAAATCCAGTTATATAAAGCCGTGTTAGATTCTCACGCTTCTGAGCATGGAGCACGTATGACATCAATGGATAAAGCAACTGAAAATGCTGGTGAATTATTGAAAGCCTTAAAACTTTCTTATAACCAGGCACGTCAGGCTGCAATTACAACTGAGTTAACGGAGATTGTAAGCGGTGCAGCAGCATTGAACGGATAGTTTGAGTCTTAAAGCCGAAAGTCTTTAGTTCTAAGTCAAATATACAAGGCCCATTTCTTAATTGAAATGGGCTTTTTTGATGTCAATATTAATCATAATCCAAAATTATTATGTTTTTTATGGATTGTAATCCAAAATTATTATGTTTTTTATGGATTGTAATCCCAAATTATTATACTTTTGTGGTATGATTAATTTATTATGATTATCAGAAAACAGTTGGATTATGCTTTCGCAAGGCTTTTTAAAGGGAAAGCTTTCATCATATTCGGTCCCAGGCAAACTGGCAAAACTACTTTTGTAGAGCAGTTGCTAGCCAGAGTGGATAAAAAGACATTATACCTCAATGGTGATGATGCAGATGTAAGAGAAGCCTTAGCCAAACCTAATGCTACGCAGATTGCGCAGATGCTTGGTGATTATGAAGTGCTTTTTATTGATGAGGCCCAAAGGATCACTGATGTTGGCTTATTAATTAAAATTATCGTCGATCGCTTTAAGCAAGTTCAGGTTCTTGCTACGGGTTCATCAGCTTTTGAATTATCGGGTAAAATTAATGAACCTTTAACTGGCAGAAAATATGAAATGATGCTTTTGCCTTTTTCGTATGCCGAGTTGGTAAACGATACCGATTTTCTTACCGAAGAAAGATCATTGGAGCAGCGTTTGATTTATGGCTCTTATCCCGAAATTATTAACGATCCGCACAATGCAGAGGAACATTTAAAACTACTTGCAGATAGTTATTTGTATAAAGATCTGTTTGCGTTAGAAGATGTGAAAAAGCCGCTCTTGTTCGAGAAAATTGTAAAAGCATTGGCCTTGCAGGTTGGGAGCGAGGTTAATTTTTCGGAGTTGGCGCAACTGGTAAAAGCAGATCAGAAAACGGTTGATAAATATATCAACCTGCTCGAAAAATCTTTTGTGGTTTTTACCTTACCAGCCTTTTCGGGCAATGTGCGCAATGAGATCAAAAAGAACAAGAAGATTTACTTTTACGATACCGGAATTGTGAATGCCATTACACGCAACTTTAATCCTTTGGCGAATAGGAACGATGTTGGTGCACTGTTTGAAAACTACATGATTGCAGAGCGGATGAAGTTTCTGCACCAGAACCAGATAGAAGCCGAATGCTTTTTTTGGCGTACCACGCAACAACAGGAAATAGATTATATAGAAAAAACAAAGGATAAATTTTTAGCCGTTGAGTTTAAATGGAGCGAAAGAGGGAAAAATAAAATCCCGCTTACATTTACACAGGCCTATCCCGATGCCGAGACATTATTGGTGTCAAAAGCAGATCGAGGAAGTTTTTTGAATAGTTAAAGTTTCTGGTTAAAAACAACCCCCATTTCTTAATTGAAATGGGGGCTTTTCGTTAAAAATAAAGGTTGTCAGGATTAATCTTAATTCTGATGTAACCATTCTCAATTTTTTTAATGTGTGTACCATCTCCCCAATAAACAGAAGCATTAAATTTTGCTTCTAAGATATATTTACCCGATTTAAGCTTTTGAAGATTTGTGATTTCAAATTTTGAACCATTTTGTAATTCTGGTTTTAATAATTGGTGATATACTAGGCTACTGTATCCATGGGTCTGAAATCCATAATAATCTCCTTGAAGCTCAAAAACGATACCGCTTTGAGAATTATTTCTTGTGAAGTCCATCGCAAATTTACGCTCGCCAACGGAAAGTAAATCTAATTTATCTCTAGGTATAAAAAAAATGCCTTGATTGGCCTGTTGCTGAGCTTGATTTTTATTGTATTTTTTTAGAAAAGATATCTCAATTCCGTTTCTTTCCTCATCTTCAAAAAGAAATCCTCTCCCAAACATTACGGAATCCTTATCTCCTGAAGTATATTCTTTTTGCTTAACTAACGAATCAAGCTTTACATTAGCTACAGCATTTCTTAACGAGTTGCTCCTATTTTCTGATTTTCTTTGAACTCTTAGCTTTCCGTCAATTATGTATGAAACAGAATCTTTTAGCAATTCTAAAGGATCTGGTTTTTCAATTGGCGTAGTTGGTGGTTCAATAACCGGACTGTCTTTCTTGCAGGCTGCAAGAAAAAATAGGGCAATGGCTATCCCTAATAAGCTTTTAGATTTCATAATAAATGATTTTATTTGTGTGTGCCCAAAAATAGTTATTTTTATAACTAAAAAATTAATTGTAATAAAATTATTCTGTTTTCAGGGTAGATATGTAGTTTTAATACTTCGTAGCTGTGTTTTTTATGTCGAATATTTTAAACTACCGTTAGTTATAGGCTTTTAATATCTTTGTACCGTAATATCAATTATGAAAAAATACATCCTCATTATCCTGTTTCTCGCTCCATTTTTTGTGAAGGCCCAAAACCCGGCACGCGATTATACCAATGCGGTGCTTTGGCAGCAAACTTCGGGCGAATACAGGGCCCTGTGTTTTCAGGCTTACAACTTTGCCCGTTTATCGTTAAAAGAAGCCTTATGGGCCGATACGAGTAAAAAACCAAACTGCGTGATTGTTGATATTGATGAAACAGTTTTAGACAATTCTGCTTTCCAGGGACACGAAATTAAAAAGGGTTTGAGTTATGTACAGGAGGATTGGACGAAATGGACAAGTTTAGCCCAGGCTGATACTGTACCAGGAGCATTGGCCTTTTTAAAATTTGCCGCCTCAAAAAACATCGAAACTTTTTATGTAAGCAACCGCGATGAAAAGGATTATGCCGCAACATTGAAAAATCTACAACATTTTGGCTTTCCTTATGCAGATGATGCGCACTTGATCGTATCTAAGGGAACGTCAAACAAAGAGCCCCGCCGACAAAAAATAACCGAAACGCATGATATTCTGATGTTATGCGGTGATAATTTAAGCGATTTTAGCAATATTTTTTACCGTGAGCAGAAAAACACCTTTGAGCAGGTAAACGCAAACCAGTACCTGTTTGGAACAAAATATATTGTATTGCCAAACCCCATGTATGGCGATTGGGAAAAGCCTTTGTATCAGGGCGAAAAGCTTAGTGATCAGGATAAAGCTAAACAAAGATTAGAACGATTAAAAAGTTACTAAGTTTTAGCATTATTCGGCAATAAGTATTACTTTTGCAGCATCATAAAAATAAGCATTATGGAGAACAACGAATTAAAGCACAATACAGAAAGCATGAAAACGGCTAACCAGCCAGGAATTTATAAATTAATAATTTTTGGTGTAGTGGTTTGCATGGTGGGTACTTATGCACGTTTCGCTTACGATTCATGGCAGGTATCATTGGCATCTTGGATTGTTTTGTTCATCGGTGCAATTATTGCCATTAAAGGTGTATTCAAAATATTAGACGCATAAGCAATTTGCTTATCAAAAATATAAAGGCCGGTCATGTTTATTCATGACCGGCTTTTTTGTTATGTGCATAACCTATCAGGTTTTTAAATCCTGATAGGTTTAAGTAAAATTAGCACGACCTGTCGGGTTTAGGATAGAAAGGTCTGCCCAAGTGATTTAAACCTGACAGGAGCGGGCACCGAACGCAGAGAGGTAAAGAGGATGGCAGGACTACCGCAACCGATGTATACAGTAACCTGCTTTTCAAAAAAGACACAATAAAGACTCTATTCAAACCTCGCAGGTTTTCAAAACCTGCGAGGTTTATAATGATCGAAATCCTCTCCGAAATCCCCTCTTGCTATCCCAACCGAATATTGGGTTACCTTAATACAATTATTGTATTAAGGGAAAACACAGCGTTAAAAGCTAACCAAAACGCTGAACTTCTCATGGCCATTTGAAGCAAATATTTAAAATGATTATTTATTTAGAACCACACAATCATGAAAAGGAATATTATTGCTATTGCCATAATTTTAACAATTTTTGGCTGCCAAAACGAAAACAAAAAATATGCGAGCGCTGATACCGTAGAATTAGAGCCATTAAGCAAAGAATCGGCTGATAGTACCGCTGCAGAAAAAATCATCAAAACTGCAGATATGCGGTTTCGGGTGAAGAATGTTCAAAATACCAAGGAACAGCTTAGCAAAACCATCAAAGCAGAAGGCGGCACTGTTGTCGAATTCTCCATCGAAAGTTCCATCCAGGAAACTGATAAGGTTAAACAATCTACCGATTCGCTAAAAGAAATTACTTCCTATCGTACCCAGGGTTATCTGGTCGCTAAAGTGCCATCAGAGAAACTGGACGAATTTACAAACACCATCGCAAAAATGGCTGTTTTTGTAGATAACCAATCGATGAAAATGGACGATCAAAGTATCGCTTATTTGGCCAATAAATTAAAGGCCCAGAACCGCATTGATGCGATCGAAAAGATCAATAAAGTAGCCTCGAAAAAAAGTGCCAATGTCGAATCCTCCCTATATATCAAAGATGATTATGTGGATAAGAGAATAGAAAATATGCAGATCGATAACCGGGTTAAATTTAGCACCATTACGCTTAATTTTTATCAGGACAATACGGTTAAAACCATGATTGTAGCCAATGATAACCTGTACGATTACCGCCCGGCATTCTTAAACAGGTTTTGGTTGGGTATTGTAAACGGCTGGACGATTTTTAAAGAAATTATCATTGCCATTTCCAATTTATGGATGCTGGTATTGGTGGGTATCGTGGTATTCTTCACCATAAAATATTTTATCAGAAAAAATAAGCTGGCAATGGCTGAAGCTACCAAAAACATGATCGATCAGGCTAGGCAGTAATCATCTAGTCTACCAGTTGTCAGTCTGAGCGTAGTCGAAGACTTTTTATAATCGAAAACAAAGATAATTTATCCTTCGACTACGCTCAGGATGACAATTATTTTTGTTTTCTCCTCGATTATTTCTTAGGCTTAACCGCTATACCTTTAACCTTGGTTTTGTTGTCGCTTACAAAAGATTCCCAGCCTGAATAGGTTTTGGATTTACCACCTGAGGTAATTTTTTGAAAAGAATGACACATGGCAACAGCCAATCCATCGGTAGCATCTAAAAATTCAGGCGTTTCCTTAAAATTTAACAAGCGCTGCAACATCGCGGCCACCTGCTCTTTAGTGGCATTACCGCTGCCTGTAATCGATTGTTTGATCTTACGGGGAGAATATTCGGTTACCGAGATATTTCTGGAAAGTGCAGCAGCAATGGCAATGCCTTGCGCACGACCAAGTTTTAATAATACCTGAATGTTTTTTCCATAAAATGGGGCTTCAATAGCCAGAACATCGGGTTTGTACTGATCGATCAAAACTACTGTTTTTTCGAAAATGCGCTGAAGTTTAAGAAAAGGATCGTCTAAATGGGTCATTTTCACTACCCCCAAACTGATCAGTTCTGTTTTATTTCCCTTCTCTAAAATTACGCCATAACCCATTACCGCAGTTCCGGGATCGATGCCCATAATTACCCGTTCCTTTTTTTCGTTCAACATTACAGCAATATTAAGCATATTTGCAAAAAGAAAGACTAATCTTGACAGGCAAGAACAAAAAAATATTATCACTTCTGATTAAAGCCGCAATTGTAATATTTGCCTTTTGGTTTATTTACCATAAGCTTGTTGCGAATAAAAACCTGCACGATTTTAGTACGCTGTTAAAAGGTATTCCACAGGTAGAAATTATCACGGTAATAGGCATTGTGGTGCTACTGATGTTTGTGAATTGGTTTTTAGAAGCTGGCAAGTGGAAGTACCTGATGAGCCAAATTGAGCCCATTACTTTTTACAGGGCCATCGAGTCTGTTTTCTGTGGTTTAACATTGGCTATTTTTACCCCTAACAGGTTAGGTGAGTATGGAGGAAGGGTATTTTTTCTGTCGCCCAAAAGAAGGATTGTCGGAATAGTGGCCATGAGCGTAGGCAGTATTGGTCAATTGGTGTTAACGAATGTTTTTGGTGCTATTGCAGCTTGTTTTTTTGTTTACCGTTTTATCCCGATAGATCGTGTACTTTTTATTGCAGTGGTAGTTCTCGCGGTATTCTTTTGCCTGTTTTTTCTGATCTTCTATTTTAACATCCGATGGTTAAACGGCATTTTGCTTTCATTTAAATTCACCAGGAAATACAAAAAGTTTTACAGCATTTTAGCCAGGTACCGAAAAAGGGACTTGTTCAAAATTATCACTTACTGTTTCGCCCGTTATCTGGTGTTCAGTTCACAATATTTCATTTTGTTTGTGTGGCTGGTACCAGGCTTGCATTATGCCGATATCATAATGATGACCTGTTTACTCTTTTTGGTACAATCGGCATTGCCATCACTTGATCTTTTCGATGTGGGGATCAGGAGCGTTACGGCTGTAGAATTATTCAAACATGTAACCGATCAACATATAGCCGTTATTGCATGTACTGCGAGTATTTGGCTGATAAATATTATAATTCCTGCTATCTTAGGCACTTATTTCGTTTTTAAACTCAATTTTTTTGGAAATCTTAAATCTAATTAGTCTATTATCCGCTGCTTTAACCTTAGTTTATGGTTTTTTAGTCCTTAGTTTTATCAGAGGGTGGCATAAGCTGATTTATTTTAATCCACAAAAATCTGATCCTCAAACTAAAGTTTCTATCATTGTGGCTGCCCGCGATGAGGAACTGAACATTAACCAAACCATTGATGATCTGATTGCGCAGCAATACCCTAAAGTTTTAACAGAAATCATTATTATTGATGATCATTCTACCGACCGCACTGCAGAAATTGTATTAAGTTATGCCGATCAGAATGTGAAACTGATCAGGCTAAATGAAGATAAGGCCTTAAATTCATACAAAAAAAAGGCTATACAAACTGCAATCGGAACCTGTTCGGGTGATCTGATTATCACTACGGATGCCGATTGTAGGATGGGCGCAGATTGGCTGGCTACCATTGTGAACCTGTACGAAGTGAAAAAATATAAGATGATTTCTTCGCCAGTAGCTTATTTTCAAGAGAAAAGTTTATTTGAAAGGTTGCAATCATTAGAGTTTTTATATCTGATCGGTTTGGGGGCCTCTACCATTGGAAACAAGCAGCCATCAACCTGTAATGGTGCAAATCTGGCCTATGAGAAAACAACCTTTTACGAAGTTGGGGGCTTTCAGGGGATAGATGACCTGGCATCAGGTGATGATGAGTTGTTACTCCATAAAATTGCCGCTAAATATCCCGATCAGATCGGTTTTTTAAAGAATAGAGAGGCCATTGTATATACCCATGCAAAAGAAACTTTGGGTTCTTTTATACAACAGCGTAAACGCTGGGCCTCGAAGAGTACCCGTTATAAGAACAAAGCCATTATCGTATTGGGCGTGCTGATCTGGATATTCAATCTTTCTATCCTCGGAAATTTTATTACCGGCCTTTTTATCCCCGGTTTTCTAAGCATCACATTTTATCAGTTATTGGTTAAAATGATTCTAGAAACATTATTTTTATGGGACGTTACTGGCTTTGCAAAAAGACGCAGTTTACTGATATTAATCCCGGTTTTAAATGTATTACATGTACTTTATATGGTGTACATCGGTATTGCCGGAAATAGCGGAAAATACAATTGGAAAGGCAGAATGGTCAGATAATGGATAATAGCCCATCAAAAAAAGTATGGTTAAAGTTTAAACGGAACAGGTTTGCCTTTGGTGGATTGGTGTTTATTTTACTTTTGATGGTGATGGGCATTTTAGGCTATCTGATTATGCCGGATGATTCTCCCAATGCGAATGTTCAGACCCTTCAGCTCAATAAAAAGAAACCTGGCAGTTCGTTTACTTTTTTAATTATCGGTAGAAATCCAAAGATTGAAAAAGTCAATTTTTTTGAAAGGATGTTAAATGGTCAAACGCCATCTTTTAAAAGTATCCCGATTACTTCCTATAAAATAAAAGATCAGGCTGTTTTTGTACAGGAATATATCGGAGAGGATGAAAAAGCCAAAGAAACGAAGTATGATCTTAAAGATTTATGCCTTTCTTGCGCATTGCCCTCAAAAATAGGTACAGCGCAAGCGCTCTTCAAAGAATATAACATCTACCAAAAGACCTATATTTTAGGAACCGATATTTATGGTCGCGATTTACTAAGCCGGTTGATTTTGGGAATCCGCGTTTCACTCTCTGTAGGTTTAATGGCTGTACTCATTTCCCTTTTTATTGGGGTAAGTTTAGGTGCTGTAGCAGGTTATTTTGGTGGACGTATTGATGCGGCAATTAGTTGGTTTATGAACGTGGTATGGTCCTTGCCCTCCTTATTATTGGTTATCGCGATATCATTCGCTTTAGGTAAGGGTTTCTGGCAGATATTTATTGCTGTAGGTTTATCCACCTGGGTAGATGTGGCCCGATTGGTGCGTGGCCAGGTAATGGCTTTAAAAGAAGTCGAATTTGTAGAGGCAGCGAGGGCTCTGGGCTTTAGTACGAGCAGAACCATTATAAAACATATCTTACCAAACATCGCTGGACCGATTTTAGTGGTTGCCTCCTCTAATTTTGCTTCAGCCATCTTGTTAGAAACAGGGTTGAGTTTTTTGGGCTTTGGTGCACAACCACCTATGCCAAGCTGGGGAAGCATGATTAAAGAACATTATGGCTATATTATTATGGATGCCGCTTACCTGGCTATTTTGCCGGGATTGGCCATTATGCTTACAGTGTATGCCTTTAATGTGCTGGCCATAGGTTTACGTGATGCTTTTGACGTAAAAGGACAGAACGTAACGGTTTAATTAATCTGTTGTTTGCCAATACTAACTGTCATACTAAAGATATTGTTTTTCTTATTGCTTTCCTTGTACCAATGGTGCGGGTCAATTTCGATCTCGAGGGTGTAATTTCCACTTTTAAGGTTTTTCGGGAGAGCTAAGGATTGACCTTCGTATAACATGCCATAAGTATCATACCCGCCAACACTGATTCCCTGTTTATCAAAATTGCATGTTGGATAATTCCCTAAACCATAATTGGGCATATTTTCTCCATACTGTTTGCCATCAATCGCACTAAAAACGTCAGAATTGTAAAGGATACCCGTTGTAAATAAACAATAGCTCACTTTTGAGCCTTTTGCAATCAGTATTTTCTTTTTATTTACCGTTTTAACCAGTCTGAATTCTACCCAATCATCTACATGATAATGGTTATGTCCGGGTTTATTTTCAAAATACATGGTTCCAGCGGGAAATTCTTTATAAGAAAGAATAGCATTTTTTCGACTATAAACTTTTTGGTTTACCAGTAACCTGTTTATTTTTCCATTGGGGCATATTTGCGAACTGTCAACTTTTGTTGTGCCACAAAACCAGTTTTTGGTTCCGGTTATTTCCATTGGTCCATAACCTATATTGGCAATGGTAGCAGCCAATCTTAACTGTCCGGGATATTGTTTGTCATCCCAGGCATATTCCTGAATCTGATTTTTGGTAAAAAAAGGAATAATGACCAGATCTGGCAATAATTCGCAATCGTTTTTCCCATTGGGACAGTTGCATAGACCAATATTTTCGAAGGCACATTTCTGTGTGATGATGGCCTTGGCAGGATGATGGCCAAAAATAAGTTGGATACTATCTAAAATGCCATTAAAATCACTTTTTAAATCTTCTATGTACAGTTTCCATGTGCCGTTGGGATTTTGTCCATGGTTTAAAAACTCCAGTTGCCCGTCAGGACGGTAATTTCCTGTAAAAGGTGCAACAGCAGCACTGATTAAACCTGATTTTCCAAATTGGGAGAACCGCGTATCGATATAGTTTGCGCCAGAATCTTTTCCGTTACGGTTGCTTAGCCAGATACTTGTTCCATCAGGACTTTCGAGTGTTATTTTTAAATCGCTAACCCGTTGGTGATGCAGGTTGAGCAAAACAGATTCTAAACCAAAGGTGCTATCGGCAACAGAAGCTAAACCGTTTACTTCAATTTTAAATTTCTGCCTGAAATAATATCCGTAATAATCGTACAGTTCGGTGCCTTTTGTGGTAAAGGTTTGTGCAGATAAGGATGAAAACCAGAGGATGAAAATAAAACCCAGCCACCATTTTTGATGGCCGGGTTTTAATGGGATGATATTAATGTTCAACTTTGAATGTCTTAATGTTACTGTTTTTGATTGGTGATGCCACATCTCCATGGGTATCTTTTGGTGGGTTTAAGGCAAATTGGCCACACACCATCTGCACACATTCGTTGCAGTTTGCATCTTTAAAAGTAAACTTTAAGCATAAATAAACCTTCACCTCACAACAGGTTAATTCGGTAATGGTTGGGAGTGATAATTTAATATTGAAATTACCTGGATTTAAACTGATAGGGGCATTGTTGTTTAAAACTGCTTCACGGTAATCTGCAGCAATACTTCCTGTTACCGGACCAACATAGCCACTTAAAGTCATGGGTTGTGCATTTAAACTGGCCGATAAAATATTGCCCCATGTTACCGGACGGTTGTTACAGTTTAAACAGTTAGGAGAAGAAGCAATCAACCTAAATTCTTCTACGCTTACCCTAACCTCGCTCATTGGCGTAGTGCTGAAAATGCTGAATGTTGCTGTGCCGGTAGAAAAAGCATTCGGATTGGCCAGGTTGGTAGCAACATTAAATGCAGCCGAGGTTTGCTCGATCTTAATTTCGGCCTTGCAACAGCTTGGTGGTTCGCAGATGATAGTGATCGGTATGGTAAGGCTACCACAATCACTGTTGCCACATTTGGCTTTAATCGTCAACGTATACTTTCCGCAGGTTAACTTGGCGTTATACTGTGCTAAATCTACAGGTAACGTTGTTCCGTTTGCAACCAATACGCCGGACGCGGCAGTTAATTGCCAGGTATAGGTTGCACCGCAATTGCCATTGCAGTTATATACCGCATTAATTAAGCCCGATACATTTCCCTGGATAAATTGTAGAGGATAATTTAAAGGTAACTGGATCGGCTGTGCATCGCCTACATTCCCTGGTGGAACGATTTTTTGTGCTGTTTTACCCAATTCGAAATCGGGGTGTAAAATGATCGGAACGCCCGGTATCGGATTACCGCCCAATGTTGGCCCGCCCTGCCATTGACCACAAGAGCAAGGATTGCACTCTAAAGGTTTTTTGTAGACTTCGATATCGCCCAATCTGCTTTTATCCTGAATAGCACTATCGTCATAATCAATTAAAATAGAATTGGGCACCGTACCACCTGCTGCACTATAACCTTCTACACCGTAAAGGGTAACACTTGAATTTAAAGCATCGGAGGTAAACCAAACAGACGAATCACAACTATAGTTTGTACTGCTTCCTTTAAAAACGTTATAGGAATAAGAAACTCCACCGGTGGCATTTGTTTTACTGGAAAAGCCGCCCGACGGAAACAAACTTGCCGAAGAAATCCAGCTTGCCGGGCCTGACGATAAAAATTCTACCACTTTCGAATCGTGTGCACCCAAAGCGCCAAAGCTATACCAGGTTTGCTGGGCAATCAACATTCTATTGCCGTCTTCAGAAAATGCGATATCCGCAATGGGCTGAAGGGTACTAACTGCAGGTGTAGTTTCCAATTGTTCTGTTAATGGTAAAAAATCGCCATTGGCATCTAACTGTACCGAATAAATCTCGTTGGTACTGTAAGGAATTGCTGTCCTTATTTTTGCATAGTATAATCTGTAAACACCCAGTATTTTCCTGATGGCCAAACCGTAGGGTATAGAAATAGGGTCATCAGCTGTAGCGGCAAATTTTGGATTAAATGCATTTTGCTTGGTCCAAAGGGCGGTACCTGCCGGGTTTCCGGTTAACCTTTCGATGCTGCCATTATCCCAGTTGGAAACGTAAATGTTATTGGTAATACCTATTTTTTGATATTTAAGGTTTCCTAAAGATCGGGTGGTATTTAGAAAATCAAAAACTAAGGTATGTGCTCCAGTAGTATTATCTAAACGCCATACTTTACTGGTGTTTTGGTTCGAACCCGAAAAAATCTGTGTATTGGAAACATAAATATTGGTAAGTGGTTCTTTATCAAGGGTGATCCCGAAAATGATACCCAGTTTAGCGTATGTCCAATTTGCGGCGCTCCAGTTGGCAGGTTTAGTGCCTGGAGGAAGCATAGTGGGCGTATTCCAATTTACACCCAAGGGCGCAGTTTGAGTATCGTTGGTTTTGATGGTTTTTAATACAAACGAGTTTGGATCCATTGGGCCATAGTTATAACTCGGACTATGCGAGGCAACTGCGTCGCCATAAATTAACGGCAATTGCGCCCTCGTTACATTTGTTGCAAAAAGCGCTAAGGCCAGCAACAAGAATATTTTATAAATGATATTTTTCATCTTAATTTCTTTTGAAAGGTTAACTATCTGTGTTTTCTGGTTACTTGGTAGCATTTAACAAAACTGCAAGTCTGACATTCGCTATTGGTAAAGCTATACCTGATACAGAACCGGATTACATCGTCGCAACAGGCCAGTGTGCTAAATGGCGGTGCCGAAATGTTCAGGTTTATTTGCGCGCCTGCCAACTGCGTTGTTGGAGGAGATAGTGAAAACCAGCTCAGGGTGTGGTGCGTATTTCCACCACCCGCCGGGATAACCGGAAACAGTCCGTTTTGGACGCCCCAAGCAGTTGAAGTAAAGGTACCTGATGTGAAATTTCCAAAAGTTTGACTGTCTTTATTACAGCCGAAACATTCTTCGGTACCATTTGCAGAAACATGGATGAAACTGATTAACTCGGCCTTAAAATTTTTGATGAGTACATTTGGCGAAGTTATGGTCGTCGCTACATTGATGTTATTGTTGGTTAACTGAGTGGTAGCGGTTACCTTATCATCCCCAAACTTCCATATAATATTATCACAATAATTGCAGATGCAGGGCTTTACCGGAATGCAGTTAAAGGTATTATCGTTGATAGTGGTAGAACCCTGTTGGCTGCTGATGTAGATATCCAGATTTAGACAGGTGGCATTGGCATTTGTTGGGGTATAATCGATCGTAAAAGTTTGTTGTGCGCCTGGTGCCAGTGTAGGAGGATAAACTCCCGATGTAAGGTTTATGGTGCCGCTGGCACCTGCATAAACTATGTTTGCAAGAATGTTACCTGGAATAGCCGCATTCTGTACCACGTTGGCTGCATTGTTAAAATCGTAGGTTACATTTTCGGCAACAGTGCTAAAATTTTTAAGCGTAATGCTGATGCTATAAATTGGTTTTCCTGCTGCATTAAAGCCTTTACATTTTGCGGTATCGATTAAAACATCTAAACGGTGGAGGCCAGATGTGACCACAAAAGATACAGATTGTGCATGGCAGGTTCCTGAGCCTATCATTGCCAGATAAGTTCCTTTTTCTAAACCATCAAGCGATGACTGGTATTCTGCCCCGCTTTTACTCAAATTTTTAACTATTGTGCTGCTTTTTGCGTTACGGTTAGCAGATGGATCTACATTTGTCTGCGCATTTAAACTGGTTCTTTCATCAGGGCTTAATTTGCCCAGGAGATTTTCATCGTCTGAGATTTTGTAAATACGGATTGATTTTTCTCCGCTATATTCTGAAGGGATATTAACACCTATGTCTATTTTTTCCTTTTCGCTAAACCGTTGTCCCTGTTTGGGAAATAATATAATAGGTTCGCATGGCTGTTTGTTATTTTTTCTGCCTTCCAGTACTGATTGCGGTATCGCTACATCGGAAACAGGGTTTTCAGTATTATTGACAGCAGGAGGTAGCGGATTTTCGGTTTTGATGGCCTGCGCTTCTGATCTTTTAATCCCTTTTTCGGTGATGCCTTTCCCTAGTCCTAAACTAACGCCAAAATTAAAGCCAAGGTTATTGTACTTCGTGGTTTTTACCGTGGCGATGTTGCCGCCATTTAACATTTGATCAATGTTGTAAAACCCCTTTCCATCGGCTACGCCCTGTGGCGTAAAGGTTGCAGTTTCATTTTTTATGCCTGGTCCGATGGTATAATTCCCATCAACAAAAAAGCCCAGTTTACCAGGGAAATAAGCCAAACGCAACTTTGGAACAAAAGCAAAACCACTGGTCTTGGTTTCTGCCTGGGTATATAGGTTAAAATCACGGTTTTGCCCATTAACCGAACTACTTTGTGTGATGGCAAAAGCCTGTTGTTTAATGTTGAGATAGGCTGCATTTAAGATAGGCGAAATGGTAACCTGACCAAAGGAAAAATTAGACTGTACGCCCAGTTCGGCTTTAAAACCCTGTAGTGTTGGTTTTCCCGATCCCCTTGTAGCAAGGCCCGGGCTACTGCTCTGCCCAGTAATGTTGTAGGGAGTAAAATTGCCAGTCTCATAATCTTTGTTGCTCCCGAAGTATTCGCCACCGGCGTTGGGACCAACAGAGAAAAAGTGATCGGTTTTACCGGCAAGGTTATCATTGCCACCCCTGGCAAATAATGGAACGTACACATTTGCATTAATTGCATAACCCTTGGCTATGTTTGCATTTTGTTTGGTCGGTGTGCTGGGGTTTGTTATGCCTCCGCTAAGAGAAATTAATGCATTTCCTCCCGGGTTTTTGCCGCCCTTTACAACAATGCCGCCTATGGGCTGTCCCGGTATCTGCGCCATTACATTAAGCGCTATCCCGGTAATGAACGAAAGTATAGTAAATGTTTTTTTCATAATGATTTACGTTAAGTCATTATGAAATTGGAGATTTAAGCGAACTTATAAATCCCTAAATATAGGGAGGAGAGAATAAGCGATCTAAACGACTTGTTATTCTTTAATGTTTTTATAAAAATAGGCAATGGCTTCGCCCAATGAGGAAATATGTAGTTTTTCGTAAATGCGTTTGGTGTGTGTGTTGATGGTGGTATAACTTACGCCTAGTTTATCGGCAACCATTTTATAACTCAGTCCTTCTGCCAAAAGAGATAATACTTCATTTTCTTTCGGACTTAACGGCGATTCCTTTTTGGTTGGTTTAAAGTAGTCTAATACCTTTTGTGCAATGGCTGGATTCATCGCAGCGCCACCTTCAAATACCTCTTCAATGGCCTGTAAAATGCGTTGTGGCTTGTCGTTTTTTAAGATATATCCACTCGCCCCATTTTTAATACTTGTAAATATCTTTTCGCTGTCGTCGTACGCCGTTTGCATCAATACCTTCACCTGGGGAAAATTATTTTTGATCAGTTTTAATCCCTCTAATCCATCTACCTCAGGCATATTAATATCCATAAGCACTACATCTGGGTAAAAGCTTTCGATATCGTGTATTACACTTTTGCAGTTGGGTGCTTCACCTACAAATTTAAGGTCTTCGTTTAAGCTTAACAGGGCCTTTAAGCTGTCTCTCCTGTCGCTGCTGTCGTCGTAAATAAAGATGCGGATAGCCATAATACAAAGCTAAAAGGATAATTCACAAAAATTGCCCCTAAATTAAGGGATAACCGGAATGCTGATTAAAATTGAAGTCCCGTTTTTTATCTCCGAATGCATGGTAAAAGTACCATTAAGCTCTTCGGTTCTTTTACGCATATTGGCCAGGCCATTTCCTTTATCCTCACAGATATTGAATCCGTTTCCGTTATCCTCGATCTTAAGGTGGATCTGCTTGCCTATAATTTTTAAACTGATCAGCACTTCGGTGGCGCAACTGTATTTTGCAATGTTATTTACCGCTTCTTTGGTAATCAGCACCAGATTTTTACGCGTGGTAATATCTTGCACTGTTTTATTAATGCCTGTATCGACTGATATTTTATAATTGATGTTTGTTGCGCCCAAAATATCATTGGCGAAATTTTTTATCCGGCTGCCGATTGTCATAAATTCATCTTTGCCGGGTTTCATACTCCAGATAATGTCGCCAATTTTATCAGCAAGGTTCTTGGATTGATCTTCAATTTTATGGAGGATTTTTTTTGCCTGCTTGGTATCGGTACTGATCAACTGGTTGGCTATAGCACTGTTTAACTGTAAACTGCTCAAGGTTGCTCCGATATCATCATGCAGATCGGCAGTGATTTTTTTCCGCTGCAGTTCTAAAGCCAGTTTTTGTTCAAAAATGGTTTTTTGTTTCTGAAGCCTCATCTGGTTGAACCACCAAAAAGTTGCAGCGGTTATGATAATGGCGATAGTTGTCCAAAACCATAACGCCCTGTAGAAAGGCGTTTTGATAAAAAAGACGAGTTTCAAGGTTTGTCTGCTAATTTGGTTGTTAATATCAACCGCCCTGATAAATATAGTATGGTTGCCACTGTTCAACTGGATATTCAGTGTATTCCCATCTAAGTTGCTCCAGCCATTTTTGCTGTTTACCGCGTATTGTATGGCCTTAAAATGGCCGCTAAGTTCTATTCCTGCAAACTGCAGTGTAATGTTGTTCTGGTTACTTTCTAAAGTATAGTTTTTAGCAATCGGTTTGCTTTCCTGATTGATTTTAACATCTGTTAATTCGGGAGAAATCTCAAATTTTGGATTTTGATAAGCTGCCGGGATGATAGAAATACCATTTTCGGTTGCTGCATAAACGGTATCGTTTTTTGCAATCAGATCATTAACCGTATTTGAGGATAAACCATCTGTTTTGGAGATGTTCGATATCTTATAATGAATTTGATTTCGATTGATGTTATAGGCTAAAATGGAAATTCCCTTTTTACTACCGATCCATATTTTGTTCCCATTTGCAAGCATACAGGTAATGTTTTCGGGCAAACTTGCCTCATCTTTGATAACCGAAATCACTTTGTCGTTTTTGAAAATAACCAAGCTGCCATTTGGTGAGCTCGCCCATAAGGTATTGTCATTAGCCTTGATTAAAACCGATAATTTTTCATTAAAATTCGGCAGGTTTAAAGGAATAAAGGTAGAGGTATTGGCATTTAGGTTGTATCTGTATAGTCCTTTAGAACCCAGGTTGTAAATCGTATTGTTGTCGGTTTTAACCAGACTCAATGCCCTGTTATATTCGCTGTTTAGCGAACGTGTTTTTTGCGTTTTTAGGTTCAATTCCAGCAATCCCGATATTGTGCCCAGTATAATCGTACTATCATTTAACAATGTAGCCGTTTTAAGCGATGCCGACATGTTTTTGTAGGTCAAAGCTATTTTGCTTTTGCCAAAATTGATGCTGTAGCCCATATCGCTGATCAATACCGTCTTATTTTTGATATTGATGATCTTTCTTATCCAAGCAGGATAATTATTACCAACGATTTCGAACTTTTGTTTTTGCCCATTTTTGATTTTTAAAACCTGCCCGTAATAGTTTCCTGCAAATAATTCATTTTTGTCGTTTATGGAGAGGCTTAAAAAATTGGGTTTAATATAATCTTCGGGTGTGATTATTTTTTTGATTTCATTTGTACTATAGTAGGCTAAGCCTTTATCTAAAGTGCCGATCCATATATTTTTGAATTGATCTACATAAGCACAGTTTGCATTTGCCTTGTAGGTTAATTTGTTGGCAAGTTTAAGGCTGTTTTTGTTATAAAAGTAAACGTTGCCTGTTGAGCTGGTAATGATCAGATAAGCTCCTGAGAGCTTGTACCAAAATATTTTTTCGGGTACAATAAGCGAATCCAATTTATACCTGAGCGGATTTAGGCCTATATCAGATACCTTGTAAACCTTATTCCCGGTAGTAAACTGAAAAAACTCGGTATAGTTAAAAAAACTGGTGCTAAAAACTAAAGGTGATCTAATTAGAATACTATCTACTAGTTTATTTTTTGATAAAAGATAGGTTCTGCTGTAAAAAGCATGTTTATCGTTGCTGATTGCACAAAAAGAACTTACTTCTTTATCTTTAACCAATAATTTGTTTTCTATGATGGGGTTATAGGTATAACTTGCTATTTTTTTGTTTTTAAAAGTAACAGCGCCATTACGGTTATAAAATTTAACCCCACCACTTTTTAATTTATGGAGTACAAATAATGTTTTGGAAAGGATGTTGAGGTATTTATGGTTTTTGATGGTGATGAAACAACCTTTAACATCATCAAAATAAGCTGGGGGCTGTACATAGCTATTTACCCAGATGGTACCATCATCATCGCATTGTATCTGTAACACATCATTAGAGGGCAATCCATTTTTCGCAGAGAAATTTTGGAAGTATTTGCCATCAAACCTCGAAACGCCATTATCTGTTGCGATCCATAAAAAGCCTTTATGATCTTCAACAATATCGTAAACATGGTTGCTCGGTAAACCTTCGTTGGTGGTAAACTGATTTAATTTTACAGGCAATTGGGCCTGTACGGTAACAAACAGGTTAAGGCACAGTAGAAGTATGAAGAGCGCTTTATTGATCACGGGATTATTTGGTTATATAAATGTAATCAAAAAAGTAGGAAGATAAATTCGAAGTCTCTAATGGCTTGTGTGTTGAGACACTTCAGAAGTCTGTGCGGTTATAAACCTGCTTTTGGGAATAATTCCGTGATTTCCGTGGCAAAAAAAATATAAAAGGAGACCAAACAAGGGAAAAATAAAAAAGCAGCACCCATCACGGTACTGCTTCACCCTTAAAAACAAAAATTTTAAGCTGTTGCGGTTAATGTATTTCCCGAAACCGTAAGCGGATAAACTTTTAATGCATTAGTGGTTCCACCATCATTAGGCTGGGCCAAAATGCTGCCTGAAGTGGTATATCTCGAACTATGCAAGCCACATTGAATGTAATTACTGGCCTGAATAAAGCTCAATGCCCCACCCTGATGTGGACAAACCGCCTGCGTAGCTGCAAAAGAGGTAGTCGCATTTCCAGCCGCAGTACGGATAAAAAGGATGCTGCTTACTACCATTGATGCCCCTACGGTTAACAATTGGGTGCTCAGATCTACACTTGCAGTTGTGCCAGAGGGAACACTACCACCACCTGGCTTGGTGGGCTCAGGCGAATCACTTTTTTTGCCACAGGCCGAAAAGCAGGCTCCTGTGCATACCAGGGCCATACCGAGGCCTAAAGATTTGATAAATTCGTTACGTTCCATAATAATTGTTTTGTTGGTTATGATTTGGTTGAATTTGATCTACTTTGCTTTCTTTTTATCAAAAGAAAATCTTCTTGCAATACTAAAACCCCAACGGTATTGCCCCTTTAACCAGGAAGTATTGGTATCGGTAATAAATTGTGATTCCTGTATGGCTGTGGCGTTGGTGAAATTAAGATGGAAAATGTGCCCACCAGTTTCAAACTCCAGTCCGGCACCCAGGGTATTGTAATATTGATTGCCTGAAGTATTTTCGAGATAAGCCTTTTTATCTTTATCCCTGAACGGAATGGTATAGTCGGCTACAAAAGCCATACGTTTAGTAATTTTAATACGCCCTCCAACCGATATGGCGAGCATATCGTTCTGGTCGCCAAAAACAGTAAAATTTCGGTGTACGTACGATGGCATCACCAAAACCGAGAAATTCGAATTAAATTTGCGGGCAATTACAGCTTGCACCACATAGCTCAAACGGTCTTGAAATTCGCCAAATGCATTAGCTGCGGCAGGGTCGGTTGAAGCTTTTGTTGCCGAAACAGTAGTGCTGCCAAATAAAGTTACCGCAACAGGTATTTTATCATCGGCGGTTTGTTCCAACAGGCGGTATTTTAAGTTTCCTTCGTAAAGTTGTGTAACTACCCCGGCTCCCTTTGCCCTAGATAAACCTACAGAAAGCCTGTCGCTGATCCCGTATTCAAAACCAATGCGAATATCTGTCGATTGGTCAAGTCCGAAAAAGTTTTTGGTACCTCCGGCACTGCCGGCAATATCACCAAAGCGGTGATCCACCCTGAAATCCAATTCGTTCTTATAAATGGTTTCGTTGGTTTGTATGTTAATGAGTTTGGTAGCTTTAAAGGTGGCCTTTACATTACCTTTTTCTACAGGCATCTGTAAGGCATTTTCTAGCGAATCCTGCCCAAAAGCCAGAGATGGCAAGCCAATTAGGAATAGGTATAAAAGAGATTTTAGATGATATTTCATAAGGTTTATTTTTTAGGTTGATAAATAGCAGTCATTTTTATGAGTATAGTTTCTGCAATCTGTTTGAAAACAATCGTTGGGACTTTGATATTATGATCGACAAGTTTTACATTGAAGGATGAGGTGGCCTTAGCTTCATCACCCGTAATTACCAGCGATCCTTTTGCCTGATATTCTTTGGTAACCCCATGGATCTGCAGATTTCCTTTTACAGTAATGGGGTAGGTGCCAGGTTTCGAAAAGTCGATTTGTTCCACAATTTTCCCTTTAAAATCTGACGTAGGATATTTATCGCTTTCGATATAATTCTCATTGAAATGTTCCTGCATCAATTTTTTCTTAAACTCGTAAGAAGTATTATTGATCTTGAAAATGATATCATTGGTTTTGGTATTGATGGCTGAAGCCCCTGATTTGCTTTGCGCATCGATATCTTCTACAGGTGTTGAAGAGAAAAATGAAGAAGTTACATTTTTGCTTACCCATATCTGCGCTTTTAGGCCTGTGCATAATAACAAGGCCATGAATGTGAAAAGTAGTTTTTGCATCGGTGAAATAATTTAAGTGATTAGATAAATGTTTTTTGCAGAGCTTAATCTTCTTCGGTTTGAAAGCATTATTCAGGCATACCTTTATCAAACCATGCTTGTAGCAATTCTCTTTCGCTTACGGTAAGCGTGCTGCCTTTAGGCATGGTTTTGGTCACTAAAATGCTGTTGGCCACACGTGCATCACTTTTTATAGAGGCCAAACCTGTAAATTCCCATATCACTTTAAGTGAACCGTTAGGACCGTGGCAATTGTTACATTTCGTTTGAAACAGCGCACCTGCAAAATTGGTGTAGGTTACGTTTGCAGTAGTTACTGGTGTAGGGCCGGTAGTGATCGGACTGTCAGGCTTTATTTCCTCCGCTTGTTTTTTGGAGCAGGCAAAAAGTAATGTGCCAAACATGGCCAGTAAAAAGATGGAATTTTGTTTTTTCATAGGTGTTTATTTAAAATGAGTATTGGAGGTAGATTTTTTCTTGATTAGCTCATTTGATGGCGTAGGTGTATTAGAATTTTGGGTGATAAGCAATGAATTGTATTTTGCTTTTGTTGATATGCACAACATGATTAGAAATGCGGCGAATAAAATCACAATAACCTGTTTTTTTGAGGTCATATCCGGATAGTTTTAGGGTTTATGTTCTGTTTATTTAAAAATCCTTGCTTATTTTATGTAGGCAGTACTTTTAAATAACTTTTCTCTCGAAATCTTAATCATTACGTAAGCTTTTCCTGATTGGTTGCTCGCTAATAAAAAAAACATAAATCATCCCGATATTAAATCGCGGCAAATTCATAAACCAATAGTTAAACCATCAGGTTGGTGCGGTACAGGTATTCAATACGATAGCGTAAGCAGCTATGTTTTTAGTTTATGGATTACAATTGAGCTATTGGAGTGGCTAATATGTGAGGGGAGACCTCCACTCTTTTCTTGATTTGATTCTTTCCTACTAAGGACTTTAGAATTTTCATTGTTTTTCATCTTTCAATATTTAAAATTATAGCATAACCATTGCCCTTCCATAAAGGCAATTAAACTGTGTAAATAAATGTGGGATGAATATTAGTAGGGATAAATACTGTTGTTAATGTACAGTTTTTTATGACAAGACAACGATAATTATCAGACAAAAGTAATAAAGCTGCCTTTGCGAATTGGCAGCTTTATTTGTAGGTATAGGTTAATTTTTATGCCAGAGATGGATTTAAACAAAAAAAGCGAGTATTAACTCGCTTTTTTAAGATGTTTTTATCTCCAGGCCTTATACTGGTTGATTAAACCATTTGTTGAACTATCATGGCTCGAAACTTTGTCATTGCCAGATAACTCTGGAAGAATCTTTTTGGCCAGTTGTTTGCCCAGTTCTACTCCCCATTGATCGAAACTGAAGATGTTCCAGATCACGCCCTGTACAAATATTTTGTGTTCATACATGGCTACCAAACTGCCTAAAGTATATGGTGTTACTTTTTTGAGTAATATGGAGTTTGTTGGACGGTTGCCTTCGAATACTTTAAATGGTGCAATCTTTTTGATCTCTGCATCAGATTTACCTTCTTTTTTCAATTCGGCAGTTACTTCTTCTTCCGTTTTACCGTTCATTAAAGCTTCTGTTTGTGCAAAGAAGTTAGATAGTAAAATGGGATGATGATCGCCCAGTGGGTTTAAGCTTTGCGCTGGCGCAATAAAATCGGCAGGAATAATCCTGGTGCCCTGGTGGATCAGTTGGTAAAAAGCATGCTGACCGTTTGTGCCTGGTTCGCCCCAGATAATCGGCCCGGTTTCGTAATCAACCTCGTTACCGTTCCTGTCTACATGTTTACCGTTACTTTCCATATCGCCCTGTTGGAAATACGCCGCGAAACGGTGCATATATTGGTCGTAAGGTAAAATAACCTGTGTTTCTGCATTGTAGAAATTAATATACCAAACGCCTAATAAACCTAAAATTACAGGTAGGTTGTTTTCAAATTCGGCTGTTTTAAAATGATTATCGGTTGCATGTGCACCGGCCAACAATTGTTTAAAATTGTCAAAACCGATACTTAATGAGATGGATAAACCGATGGCGCTCCATAACGAATAACGGCCGCCAACCCAATCCCAAAACTCGAACATATTTTCGGTATCAATACCGAAAGCAGAAACATCTTTGGCATTTGTTGATAGTGCGGCAAAATGTTTGGCAATATCACCTTCTTTTCCACCTTTTTCTAAAAACCACGAACGGGCAGAGTGCGCGTTGGTCATGGTTTCCTGTGTGGTAAATGTTTTTGAAGCCACTAAGAATAAAGTAGTTTCGGCATCTAAACCTGCTAATGTTTCGGCGATGTGGGTGCCATCAATATTAGAAACAAAGTGGATGTTTAAATGATTTTTATAGTGTTTTAAAGCTTCAGTAACCATTACCGGTCCTAAATCAGAGCCACCAATACCAATATTTACGATATCTGTAATGGCTTTGCCTGTATAACCTTTCCATTCGCCGCTGATAATGCTGTTGCTAAATTTTTCCATTTTAGCCAGTACCGCGTTAACTTCAGGCATCACATCTTTGCCATCCACCAAAATTGGCGTATTGCTGAGGTTACGCAAAGCAATGTGGAGTACCGAACGGTCTTCCGTTTCGTTAATCTTATCGCCGTTATACATCGATTTTATGGCTTCATCCAGTTTACACTCGCGCGCCAATTGGATTAACAGGGCCAAAGTTTCATCGCTGATTCGGTTTTTACTGTAGTCTAATAAAATATCCTCAAAAAAAACAGAAAACTTATTGAAACGATCTGCATCTTCAGCAAAAAGATCTTTAATGCTTTTTTGATTAATATCTATAAAATGATCGGCTAAATACTTGTAGGCCTCAGTTTCTGTGAAATTTACTTTAGGTAACATAATCTTTGTTTTTTTGTAAAAGTAATAAAGCAAAAATTTAAAACGGTCTTTTTAATGTTCAAAATCATTAAGGAGATATTATATTTTCTTTACGCGTATAAAATATACTAAAATTGACCGTTTGGTCTAGGGAAGCAAGTTATATATTATAAACATCCTTATGATAGGCGACCATTTTTTTCTTTTCTGACCATATAAGCAATATAAGGGCATGTGAGCTTTAATGAACTGATATGGCTGATATGGTGAAGTTTATTTGTTGACATTTAAAACCTAAGAATTGATGGAACTAAAGAACATAGAATTTTTAATGTCGGTTAAACCGCGTAACTTTAATAGAAGGATCTGTTATTTAGCCCTCTATTGTTTTAAACATTAATCCGAGCACTATGTTAGAAAACTTAAATGAAATGGTACGCGAAAACGTACAGGAAAGCGTGGTAAACAATGCTGCTATTCCGAACGAACACAATGAGGCAGTAATACAGGCTGCTTCAGGATCTATTTTCGACACCCTAAAAGATAAATTGTCATCAGGCAATATTGGCGCTTTAACCGATATTTTTAACGGAAACAAAGCCGAAGGTACCGAGGTGGCAACGCAGGCTTCGGGTAGTTTTATGGATAAACTAAGTGGACTGGGTATTAATGCCGATACTGCAAAATCTTTGGCCTCGAGTATCATCCCCGGGCTGATTGCCAAATTTACCCAAAAAACAAATGATCCGAACGACAGCTCCTTTAATTTGAAGGATGTATTGGGAAGTTTAGGAGGCGATGATGGCAAGTTTGACATGAGCGATGTTATCGGCATGTTTAACGGCGGGCAAAACGCACAGTCTGGCCAAACTGGTGAGGGTGGGATGATGGATAAACTGAAGGGGATGTTTTAATGATATTTTTAAGAAGATTTGTCAGCTTTAACAGCAAATTGGCCATTAAAGTTGACAAATCTAAAAATTACCAGTGCATAGCAGGGCACAATTTCATCTCTCCCTAAAATTGCTTAGCTTAGGGCAACTAAACCTAAACAGTTCATTTTATGAAGAAAACATACCTGCTTGGCCTTTCCTTATTGGCATTAAATGCATTTGCGCAAAAATCAGATTTAAGGCCATTGGTTTCAAAAAAAGCCGATGCCATCGAACAAAAAGTGATTACCTGGCGCCGCGATTTCCATGAACACCCCGAACTTGGCAATACAGAAGTAAGAACAGCAGGTATCATTGCAAAACACCTAACATCATTAGGTATAAAAGTAACCACAGGCGTAGCTAAAACTGGAGTTGTGGGGGTTTTAAAAGGCGGTAAGCCTGGGCCGGTGGTGGCTTTGCGTGCCGATATGGATGGCTTACCCGTTACCGAAAGGGTAGATGTGCCATTTGCATCAAAAGTAAAAACACAGTATAACGGACAGGAAGTTGGGGTAATGCATGCCTGCGGACACGATAGTCATGTGGCCATTTTAATGGGCGTGGCGGAAGTGTTGGCTTCTATGCAGAAAGATATTCAAGGGACCGTGAAATTTATATTTCAACCGGCTGAAGAGGGGGTACCTGAAGGAGACGAAGGTGGAGCGGCTTTAATGATCAAAGAAGGGGTGTTGGAGAATCCGAAAGTAGACGTAATTTTTGGACTGCACATCAATTCTCAAACCGAAGTTGGCGATGTCACTTATCGCCCTGGTGGTACCATGGCTGCTGTAAACGATATGAAGATTACCGTTACCGGCAGGCAGGCACATGGTGCTTACCCATGGAGCAGTATCGATCCGGTGGTGATTTCGGCACAGATTATCAATAACCTGCAAACCATTGTAAGCAGGAATTTGAATGTGACCGAAAATCCGGGAGTGGTGACCATTGGCGCCATTAACGGCGGCGTACGGTCGAACATTATCCCCGAAAAGGTAGAGATGCTGGGTACGGTACGTAACTTTAGCAAGGAAGATGAAGCCATGTTTATCGAAAGAATTAAAACCATCGTAACCAAAACAGCCGAAGCGGGTGGTGCAAAGGCCGAAGTTAAAATCCCTTATAGCAATCATTATCCGGTTACCTTTAACAACATTGCATTAACTGAAAAAATGCTGCCAAGTATGCAATCAACCGCAGGTAAGGATCACGTAAAATTAAAACCACCGGTTACCGGTGCGGAAGATTTCTCTTTCTTCCAGGAAAAAGTACCCGGCTTATTTGTGTTTTTAGGGGGAATGCCAAAAGGTAAAGACCCTTTAAAAGCCCCATCACACCATACACCAGATTTTTATCTTGATGAAAGTGGTTTCGTATTGGGGGTGAAGTTACTGGCTAACCTGACTTTAGATTATATGTCGATGAAGAAATAAGATGATGCTAAATCATCTTATTTCTTTACTGGCTTTTTGCCAAACTGCCTTGGAAAGTATGATACTGTTGCCATAAAATATTGCTGCAATACACTTTGCGTGCCTACGGTAAAACTATTGGCACCACCGTAATTGATAATGTTGGTGTTTTGATGCAATAAATCCATAGCTGAGAATTTAAACTCGATATTGTTCCCTTTCAAAAAGCGGTAAGTGGCATTTGCATTCCAGATGGTAAAGTTAATATTGGCCGCACTGTTCGATTTGCTCGAATTAAAACTGACATTGCTGCTTAGCGTAAATTTCTTGGTGATGTTGTAAATGCTGCTTAAGGTGCTGGCTAAATTTAACCCGCTATACTTGGTATCGAAAGCTTCTTGTTCCGATCGATAAGTATTAAATCCCTGTCCTATTTCGGTGGCAAATTTATCCTTATAGGTATAGTTTAAACTGAGCTTCGCGTTGGTATTAAAGGTGTTCGAAAAACTGAATACATCATTCAGGTAACTGGCATTCTTGGCTATATTGAACCCACCGTTTAGGCTGAGCTGCAGTTCTGAGGTTTTTAGTTTAAATGTTTTTCTTAAATAACCGCTTCCATTTAAATACTTGTTGCCATTGGCGTTGGTTAAATAAATGGTTCGCTTGTTTTGGCTATCGATAAAAATACTGTCAACAATACCATCCTCAATAATACCTGCCGAAACATTAAGGTTATAATTTAAGGTATTTTTGCTCTTCTGATCGGAATGGTTGAGGTTAAAATTAACAGACCTGTCTTTAGCTTCCCTCAATTTAATATTGCCTACCTGAATATTATATACGTTTGTACTATCGGTTAATGGGGCCAGTTGCTCCAGGGCCGGGATGTTGATATTGGTTTGAAAAGATAAAGACATTGATCTATAAAAATCGCCATATTGGTAATTGCTATAATTGATGTTAACTTCGGGTATAAAGGTATTGTAAGCCCGGTTAATATTCTGCCGCGCCTGGTCTGACCGGTTATCCTGAAAAATAAAACGGTGTTTTGCCGAAAGCTCAAACCTTAAATTTTTGTCAAACCTGTTTGATAAACTTTTACGAAAAGATTTAGTAAACGTTAAACCAGGGGTTTCATCCACCACATTTGTTTTGGTATTATTGCTTAAATAGCTGTTTGTAGCATAAACATTTCCCTTTAAATCTTCTACCCTGTTGTGTTCAGTATTGTTGTTCAATTCTAATTTGTTGCTTAAAGATAAGTCGAAGCCTGCAAGATTTTTATAACCGAACAACAGCTGTTTTAAATTGGGCAATTGTAACAATAAAGACTGATTGAAAGCTTCCCGTTGATTATCATATCTTCTATCGTAATCTGTATTGGAAGCCGGGTTTACAAATGACCTGAAGGTGGTTAAATTCGATCTTTGGTTATCATTATCATTTATCGATAAGTGATAATTTGCGGTAAGGCCACTAAAAATATGTTCCCTCCTGGTCATGTAATTGGGCGTTAAACCATACTCAATGCCAAGATTAAAGCCCTTGTTGTTGAAATTGTTCTGCGATTTACCATTATTGGTACTGGTGAGCATATTTTGGCCACTAAAAGCACTTCTCTCGGTATTGCTGTTTGTGCTGCCGTTATTTGAAGACATCGATTGATTGATGTTAAACCGATGGTTCTTATTCGCATATTCGAAACTCGAATTGAAGTTTTGACTGGTTGATGCCGAATTTTCAGCAGTGGTGTTGGTTTCGGATATTTTATCAGTGGCATTGATCGAAGTGGTGGTTTGTGCATCATATGCATTCTCAAAGTTTCTGTCCTGGATAAAATAATTGGCATTTAAGGCGCTTTTTTTATTGTATTCGGGCTTTTCGATAAAATTATAGGTAAAACTGACACCACCAATATTCGGTTGGTTTATACCCGATTGCCTAAAATCGGGCTGATACTCTACATTGGTATTCAATCCTTTAAACGTACTGTTGGCCGTGAGGGTTCTCATGTTACTGGCTGTTTTGTTGATATTATTGCTGGCCCCAATAATGCCCAGCTGCATTTTGGGCGAAAACATATTGAAACTCGCATCTGTTTCGTATTTTTTGGTGGTGCCGTAACCCACACCGATTTTGCCAAAGTAACCGATGTCTTTACCTTTTTTGAGTTTTAAATTTACGGTCAAAGTACTATCGAGCGGGTTTTTTTCATTCCTTTCCCGGTAAACCTGTACCTTATCTAAAGCATTTTTAGCAATGTTTTGGGTGGCCATTTTAAAATCGCCACCAAAGAACTGTTTCCCGTTTACCAGTAAACTTTTTACCTCTCGGCCATTAACGGTAATCTGCCCATCGCCCCATAAGGTTACATTGGGTATTTTACGCAACAAATCTTCTACAACGGCATTGCTATCTAATTTAAAAGCTGCGGCATTAAACTCCAGGGTATCGCCATTCATGGTGATTGGTGCTACTCTGATTTCTACATCCTGTAAGTTATTGTCTTTTGTGGCAATAATCAATGTTTTTAAATCAAGGGGAATTTTTCCATCGGCAATGGTGAAACTTTTGCGTAACAATTGGTAGCCAACATGACTGATCTCTACGTACATTTTAGCATTAAGGGGCAAGTTTTTAAAATTAAACTCACCATAATTATTGCTCAGTTGATAGCTCACCAAGGTACTATCGCCTTTAAATAGCGATACGGTTGCTGATTTTAAATTATAATTGTGTGTCGTGTCTCTAATTATACCCTTTACAGCTCCAATTTGTGTAGGATTGGCTTGTTGGGCTTTGGCATTATAAATACTGAACAAGAATAAAAGTAGGGTGAGATAGCGTTGAAGATGGCGCATTGAGCTGGTTAGATTAGTTTTGTTTAGGCTTGAGTTTGATCAGAACGGGATTACTCTTTTTGTTTTGCGTTTTAAAATAGGCTTCCAGGCTGGGTGGATATTTGGTGGTTTTGCCTTCACTCTGTTCTTTAAAGGTAAACATGGCCAAAGAAGAATAATTGGTGTAGAAATAGCCGTTTTCGTACAATTGGAAGCCGCGGTTAATGAAATCGTAAAAATCGCCATTGGCGTCTGTTACCGGTAAAAAATAGGAAAGGGCATCGGGTTCCAAATCCTGTACCGAGGTGAGTTCGCTTGTTTTGAAGTTGTAAATCAAGGCCTTTTTCATCGACCTATCCCAACCATAGCTGTGCAGTTTGAAATATAGGTTATCGCCAACCAGTAAAGTGTTGCTTATGGCATAAAATACCTTTGGGTTGTTCCTAAGATACTCACCTCTTTTTTTAACGTAAACCGGATTGGTGGTAAAATCGTTCGGGAGCGAATTGGCTGCCGGAAATATGATGTGGTAGGCAAGTGAAACGCTAGCAGGCCTGACTTTAAAAATATCGTAAGAATGGTAATTTAAGTAAAACACCTCGTTGGGGCTAGATTGATAAAAACGTGGCCCCGAACCCCAAAACTCATCGCTATCATACCGGCTTGTGTTATAAGGGAAATAACCTATAGAATCTTTATTTTTATTGATGATTCCCAGTTCATAATAGGTACTGTCTTTACCCTTCTTTTTTAAAAAATCAGGTCGGACAATGGTATTTGGATCTGCGAATTTTAAATCACGTGTGCTGTAGCGGTTGGGATAATCTTTCTCCATTATTTTTTTGACCAGCTTGCCTGCTAAATCGAAATAAAAAATGCGTGGTCCGGTAAAAACGACGATATAATTGGTGTTGTTTTCTTTTTCGATAAAAAAACTATAAAACTCTGTTTTGTTTTTATCATCCTTTTCGGGTTGCATGTTGTTCGCATTGATCTTTGTTTTGTACTTCCCGTCTTTTTCAAAAATTAGAATAGACTTGGTATCATAGTCGAAAATGATATATTTATCTTCTATAATTTTAAAATGATTAATGTTCCCAAAAAGACTTTCTTTAGTGGTTTCGAGGGGGATAAATTCTACTTCGCTAAAAATCTGTGAAACAGCAGCGCCATGTGCTGCCTGAGGATCGATACGTAGGGTGAGCATTTCAGTGCTATCTATTTTGCCTTGCTGCGCCCATGCTGCAGTACAGGAAAACAAATACGCTAAAACGAGAGCGCGCATTTTCATTGATATTGGTTAGAGGTTAATATTAGTATAAATCTATCCGATCGCGCTGTAATTATACCATCTGGTAATCACCTGATTTAATTTCCGCTGATCTGATTATTCTGCTGGGAAATTAATGAATTAAATGATTAGTTGATCATTAATTTTAATTTTTTTAACAAAAATTAACGGGAATAATGTTGGAATGGGATTGTCTAAATCGATTAATTGACTTTTGACTTCCGACTACTAGATCGGTTAACTGACATTGAGCGCTAAACCCTAAGCGTAAGACTGATTAATCGATTAACTCACTCCAAGCTCCCAGCTCCAAACTCCCAGCTAAGAAGGTTAATTGTTGAAATTGGTTAACTGATCGCCAAACCCGCAACGCTAAACTTCCGGGCGATCGCAAGGAAAAGCTTTCTTTATTACTATATTTGTGGCTATGACCAAAGAAAATATTCAGGATTTAAGGGACAGAGTAACGTCGCTGAGGAGGTATCTTTGACGTTGATGAGCTACTTTACGCTATTCGCGAAGAAGAAAAATTAACAATGGCGCCCGATTTCTGGGACGATCCAAAAAAAGCGGAAAAAATTCTTGCCGAAATCAGTGCTAAGAAAAAATGGACTGATGGCTTTAACCAAACCCATAATGCGGTTGAGGATGCGGTGGTAATGTTTGAGTTTTTTCAATCGGGAGATGCTTCCGAAAAAGAACTTCAAGACCAGTTCGAAATAAGCAAAACTGCTGTAGAGGAACTGGAGCTTAAAAACATGCTTCGCAGCAAGGAAGACCAGCTTTCTGCCGTATTACAGATTACCGCAGGAGCCGGTGGAACCGAAAGTTGCGATTGGGCCTACATGCTCATGCGCATGTATATGATGTGGGGCGAAAAAAACGGGTATAAAATTACCGAACAGGATAGTCAGGAAGGGGAGATTGCAGGGATAAAATCGGTAACGCTCCAATTTGACGGCGATTTTTCTTACGGTTATCTTAAAGGCGAAAATGGTGTACACCGCCTGGTGCGGATCTCACCATTCGACTCGAATGCCCGCAGGCATACTTCTTTTGCCTCGGTATATGTTTATCCCTTGGTTGATGATACCATACAGATTGACATTAACCCGGCCGATATAGAATTCGAGACTTTTAGGGCTGGTGGCGCTGGAGGACAGAATGTAAACAAGGTAGAAACTGCCGTGCGTTTATACCACAAACCATCAGGCATTATTATTAAAAACCAGGAGTCGCGATCGCAGTTACAGAACAAAGAAAATGCCATACGTTTATTAAAATCGCAATTATACGAAATTGAGGAACGCAAGCGTAATGAGGCCACCGCGCTGGTAGAGGGATCGAAAAAGAAAATAGAATGGGGTTCCCAGATCAGGAGTTATGTGCTGGATGACAGAAGGGTAAAAGATCACCGTACCAATTATCAAACCTCCAATCCAGACGCCGTTTTAAATGGCGATATCAACGATTTTTTGAAAGCGTATTTAATGGAGTTTTAAAATTTAAAATATGGTAAAGTCATCCATCATTATAATCCTGTTGCTTATGGGAATCAATTACACCCATGCACAAGAAATTGTGCCCCTATATATTGGCGAAATTCCAGGTGCTAAAGTTACACCTGCCGATTATGTAGAAAATACTGAAGTCCGTTCCAATGGAACCCTGAGTGTGACCAAAGTATCGGTGCCTACCTTTACAGTTTTCGAAGCGCCAAAAGATATCGCCACAGGTACAGCGGTAATCATTTGTCCGGGAGGTGGCTATGCCGCCTTAGCATTTAGTCATGAAGGAACGGATGTTGCCAAAAGGTTCAATGCCATTGGGGTTACGGCTTTCGTTTTAAAATACCGTTTGCCAAGTGATCAGATTATGGTGGATAAAACCTACGGGCCATTACAGGATGCACAACAGGCCATCTATCTGATCAGAAAGAACGCGAAAAAATATGGCATCAAAGCCAATAAAATCGGGATTATGGGTTTTTCGGCCGGTGGCCACTTTGCATCAACCCTCGTTACCCATTATAACGATCTTAAAATCGCTGATCCCGAAAAGATAGATTTAAAACCGAATTTCGCCGCATTAATTTACCCGGTAATCAGTTTCGAAGAATCAGTGCATACCGGTACCATGAAAAATTTATTGGGGCCAAATCCCCCCGATAGCCTAAAACATTATTTCTCGGCCAATAAAAACGTAACCAAAAAAACACCACCAACTTTTTTTGTACATGCTAAAGACGACAAAACCGTTCCTTACGAAAACAGTGTTTTAATGAACGATGCGCTAAAGCAGCACAAAGTAGATACCGATATTTACCTTTATGAGCAAGGCGGTCATGGTTTTGGTTTGATTAATAGTACTTCCGATGTAGATTGGTTTAACCTGCTGGCTGACTGGCTGAAGAAAGAGAAATTTTAATAGCTACGGTGGTGACTGGTTTTTACGCACAAAACGTATTGGTTGAAACAGTTACTTAGCATGTTAAATATAGCTTAGCCCATACCTGTAACCAGTATTAAGCTTTCAAAAATGATTAATCCCCGATCGCACGAAACGCGGTTGGGGATTTTTGTTTCCTGGCGCAAGGTTTCTGCATTACTCATTTCATAAAACAGATTAAAGGCTTAGACGGAGATTAGTCGGACATCGTTCGGACATCAGACGGAGATATGACAATTGCACCCGAACAAAATCCGTACAAGATCTGTATTTAATACTTTGTAACTGTTGTATTAGTTTAGGTTTATGCTTATATTAGTTTTAGTAAAAACATATTGTCCCTGATGTTTTTTGAGCATTAAATTTTTAAAAACATGGCAATATTAAATGATGGTATTAATGGTGGCTTTCGGGGTAAAGTTGGCAGTGTGGCTGGTTATTATTCAAACGGCAAATGGGTAATCAGATCTTTACCCAAAAAAAACAAACAGAGAAGTAAGGCTAGTGCAAATCAAGAACCATATAGACGCGGATTTACCGCTGTACAACATTTTTTAAGGCCATTACTGCCCGTTATTAGGGTAGGTTTCGGCATCGCCGCACGTTCTAAAAATATGTCGGCACATAATGCGGCAAAATCCTATCTCATGTTAAACGCGCTCAATGAAGATCAGCAACTTGATTATGCGAAGGTTTTATTAACTTATGGAGATCTTGCCGGAGCTGTACACGCCACTGTTAACAGCGACGATACCGGTCTGCATTTTACCTGGGCGAATAACGAAGAAGATTTAAACGCAGTTTACAACGATCAGGTGATGTTGGCCGTATATCATGAGGCGGATGGTTTTGCGCATTTTACACTCAGCGGCGCCCGACGGCAAGCTGGCTACGAACTAATGGAACTTCCTAAAAACAAACAGTTAAAGCCATACCATGCCTGGATCTCTTTTATTTCCGACGATCGGAAGCGTATAGCGATGAGTACTTATGTGGGTGTAATCAATCACTAAGCGCTGTAAAATGGCGAAAATGGAGTAAGGATTAGTGTAGTCTGTTGACCTTGGTTTAATAAGCTTAAATTCCTTTTATCGTTTTGTCAATCACATCCAATAGCCCATCGGTATAGGCATCATCTGTTAATTCCCAAAACATGATACCATTTAATTTCTGATCGATCACATATTGGGTTTTTAACGAAATAGATTTGGGGTCATCAAAAGTAGCGAGGTATTTGCTTTGTGGGTTATAATAATATGGAGCCTTGGCTACATCATCCCAGTAATAACTGTATCCGTTTTCGGTAGAGAACTGTTTTTTAAAGTTTTTGAAGGAAGTGCCGCTGATAAATTTGGTCGGTTGGTATAAACCCTGGTTGGCATCAGTGGTATTTCCGAAAACGCGGGCATAAAATGCAGCACCCAGCGCTATTTTATCTGCAGGTACACCCAAACCGATTAAAGCTTTAACCGCATAATCGCAAGATAATTCTTGCTGCGGGGTGCCATATAATGGCGAGTGGTGACCACTGGTGGTGGCATAACCGCTCACCAGATCATAACTCATTACATTTACCCGGTTTACCAAAGGCATCACTTTGTCCCATTCGAAACAAGAATCGATACAGTTTTTGGTGCCACCAGCCGCAAAACTGATTTCTGCTTTTTTGCCCAGCTTTTTACGGAGTTCTTTAATCAATAAAGTGAAATTATGTTTGTCGTCAACGGTGTAGCGATGTCCGGGGAAGCCCACTACCGCAGGGTATTCCCAATCCATATCGATACCATCCGCATGGAAAAAATCGAGTATTGCTTTGGTGGTTTTGGCAAATGTTTTCCGGCCCTCTGCCCGGCTAAATACCTCAGAACAGTCTTTGCAGCCACTCCAGCCGCCCATGGCAATCATCACCTTTAAATCGGGGTTGCGTTTTTTCAGATCCACCATCTTGGTGATCAATGCAGAATCTTTGGCCGATCTGATATTTAAACTGTCGCCCTTTAGGTGTCCAAAACTATAAATCAGGTGACTCAGTTTTTCGATCGGGAAGCTATCGATCACCGAATTTTGCCCGCTATAATAGGCAATAACATTAGGTTTTACCGTTTTTTGGGCTTTTAACTGCATGCTGAAAAATAGTATCAACACGGCAACAAGGTAGAATGGAACAGGGCGGAGGTTGTTATACACGGGATGGAGTTTAAGGCTTGTTTTCTGCAAGGATATCCTGCAGTTCGTTTAGTTCGGCAACTTTTTCTGTAGCTCCGGCGTTTTCATAAGCAGAAATCAGGTTTCTGATTACACGGCGGATAATGTCGGTATTGCTGCAAGGTCGGTAGTATTCGGGCAAAGCTTCTAAATTAAGCTGGCGCAGAAATTGGTCAACATCATGTTTGCCAAAGATATTGCCCCGGTTAAAAGCATTGATGTAGAAAAGTACCCCATACTCAGTTCCTTCCTGTTTACTATCGTCTATATAACCGAGAATAAAGTGCTGCGGTAAATTGATCCCATAAACAGGAAGATCTAACTTTTGCGCGAGGGTAGAATAGATAATGGCCAGCGAAATCTGGTTGCCCTTTTTACTATCTAAAACCTGGTTGAGGTAAGAGTTTTGTGGATCGTGGTGGTTTTTGGTGTTGCCACCAAAGCCGTATTGCTGATATAAAACGTGATTGATCAGTTTCACTTTTTCTACTGAGCTCATTTCATACTGAAGGCCAAGCCAGATATCTCTCTTGATCTCTTCAATCTGGTTGATTACTTTCTGTTCGTCTAAATCGGGATATTGATAACGGTTGATAATTAATGCACCCTGCAATAAATCGAAGGCGCCACTTAAATACCATAAATTTAAATCTTCCTTAACCGTTTTAAACTGAATCTGGTGAACAATACTCTCAATACGTTCCTGTAACAGGCCATCGAAAGACTGTTCCCAGGCATTTTCTAAAAAATGGACAACCTCACCGCCATATTCAAGCAGTTTTTTCTCTACATGTTGGTACACTTCCTGATCCGGATCGTCCAATAATTTTACTAAAGCACTTATCTCTGCGTTATTTTCCATAAAACATACATACGTTTGCGGTGTTTAATTACTTTTGCAATATTATGTTATTTCAATTTATTACCGATTACCTTAAACACCGTTTAACAGCAAAAAGCCGACATGGAACGCATTCGCCATTCGTGTACAAGCTAGCTGATGAGGTAATTTACGATTTTACCGACAAATCTGAATACAAAAACATAGAAGAACAGCGAAAAAAACTTTTTAATGACGATTCTATAATCACCGTTACAGACCTTGGAGCGGGTTCTCATCTCAATAAAAACCGTACAAAGAAGGTCAGTCAGATTGCCAAAAATGCATTAAAAAGTCCGCGCCTGGCCCAGCTGATTTACCGTTTGGCGAAACATACGCAACCTAAAAGTGCGATCGAATTGGGTACCTGCCTTGGTATTACCACCGCTTATCTGGCTAAAACAGATCCTGAAGCAGAAATTATTACCATAGAAGGCTGTCCGCAAACAGCCGAAGTGGCGAGGAAGAACTTTGAGGAACTGGATTTGAATAATATTGAACTTCATGTAGGCAATTTCGACCTCATTTTGCCAGATATTATTGCCAAACAGCCCAGTTTGGATTTCGTTTATATTGATGGCAACCACCGTAAAGACGCTACCCTGAATTATTTTAAATGGTGCCTGCCAAAAGTTAATGAAGACACCTTATTAATTTTTGACGATATTTATTGGAGCGAAGGCATGAAAGAAGCCTGGGCCGAAATTAAAAACCATCCCGATGTTACCGTAACGGTAGATCTGTTTTGGATCGGTTTGGTTTATTTTAAAAAAGGACAGGCAAAAGAACACTTCAAGCTTAAATTCTAAAATAATGGAAGTAGAACCGAAATTAGAAGGTATACAGAAACGATCAGCATTATTTATCCTGTTGATCAGCCTGTTTTCGGGGATTGCAGTTTATTTAGTTTCACTTTTTATCGAAATGAGTGTGCTCACGCACATCATGTTGGGATGGGATGTATTCTGTTTAATCCTGATTACCCTCCATTGGTATATGTTTTTCCATACTTCTGCTGCCGAAACACACCTCAAAGCTAAAATGCAGGATGAAACCCGTGGCGAAATTTTTGCCATTGTAGTGGTTTCCACTTTTGCTGGTTTGCTGGCTGTAATTTTGTTGCTGATTAATAAAGATATCGAACCTTTAGATTTAGTAGTGGCCATTGCGGGGATGTTTTTATCCTGGTTTTTGGTGCATACTACGTTTAGCATGCGTTATGCACATCTTTATTATGGCGATAATAAAAAAAGCGATAAGGATAAAAAAGGTTCAGGACTGGAATTCCCCGGTGATGATGAACCAGATTTTATCGATTTTGCCTATTTCTCCTTTGTGCTCGGCATGACCTTCCAGGTTTCTGATGTAGAAATTTCAGACCGGAAGATCAGAAGACTTTCCCTTTTGCACAGTTTAATTGCCTTTATCTTTAATACCGTAATTGTGGCATTAACCATCAATGCGTTGGCGGGTTTAAGTAAATAACAAATCGTCATCTGATGTTGGTCTGGATTTTCAATCCGGACCTGAATAATATTTTACAAGATTACAAATCCCGACTAACAACGAATAAATTGGATGCCAGTTTTTTTTGGAAATTAGCATGTCAACTCTTTTGGCGGTTTCCAGTCCCGCTCCCGCTTCTGCCGATGAAGAATCGGCATTTCGCTTCGATCGGGTTTAGAAACAGCGGATAAATGCATTTGGCTCCAATCTATTGTTGGTCTGGATTTCAATCCGGACCTGAATAATATTTTACAAGGATTACAAATTCTTAGCTCTGGAGTCGGTTAATCACCAAACGTTCCTAGGGAACGAAACGCCAATTGTGCAATTGGCTACCCATGAGTCGTCCCTCTGGGACGGTCTGTGGGTAAATCGTCCCAGAGGGACGCTTCATGGGTAGAAAAAAAAGTCGTTTTTTTCGTTCCATAGGAACGTTTCGTGTTTTATGGGCCAATGGTAACAAGCTCTTGTTCAATAAAACCCATGAGTCTTCCCTCTGGGACGGTCTGTGGGTAAATCGTCCCAGAGGGACGCTTCCTAGGTAGAAAAAAAAGTCGTTTTTTTCGTTCCATAGGAACGTTTCGTGTTTTACGGACCAATGGTAACAAGCTCTTGTTCAATAAACCCCCGCCTGTACGGGCAGGTGACAGCAGCGGTAGCCCTGTCCTGATTTTTCATCGGGATCATGAGGGCTAAAGCGAATGGCAGGACTATTTTAGCCAAGGGTTACAGTCCTTTCGTTTCCAAATAAAAAATCAACACTGATTTTATTTAATTGTAAATCAGCGTTTTAATATTTTAAACTGATTTTTCAGTAATATAACTTGTTTTATAGTTGTAAAACTGAAAAGTAAGTTATAGATTTGGGTATGGAAGAATTAACCAAAGCAGAAGAACGCATTATGCAGGTTTTATGGAAACTGCAAAAGGCATTTGTGAAAGATATTATCGACGAGCTGGAAGAAGAACCTAAACCACCTTACAATACCATCTCCTCCATTGTGAGGCTTTTAGAAAAAAAAGGTTATGTGAACTATAAAGCCTATGGGAAAACCTACGAGTATTTTCCGGCCATTACCAAAGATGAATATGCCAAAACAACTTTCTCCAAACTGTTTTCTGGCTATTTTGATAATTCTCCAACCAGCCTTTTATCGTTCATGGTAAAAGAAGAAAAACTAAGTGAAAAGGATATAGAAGAAATTAAAAAGATCATTAATCAAGATGCAACACCATGATTTTAATCTATTTGTTAAAGGTTTCGGCCTGCACGCTGATCTTCTTTGCGGCTTATCAGTTGCTACTGGCTAAACTCACGTTTTTCAACCTAAACCGTGCTTATTTATTGCTGATGTTGGTGCTGAGTTTCAGTATTCCGGCCGTAACCATCGAAAATCGGTACGAGGTTGTCGTCGCAGCTCAAGAAATTCCATCGAAAATAGTTTATAGTAATGATGGCGTTATAGAACAGGATGGTTTGGAAGGAGGCAATGTGGTAAATAATACCATTCATTGGAATGAAGTATTCATGTATGGCTATTGTTTGATTTTAGCCGCCCTTGTTATCAGGATGCTTCTGATGATGGCGAATATCCGGATGCAACTGCGTAAACATACCATAAATCAGGATGGGGCTGTGATTCTGGTGGATGGAAAATCGACGATTAAAAACTGTTCTTTTTTTAACCGGATTATTATTGACTCCTCTTTGGAGCGAGCAAAAAGACAGCTGGTGATCAAACACGAATCGGTACACGTAAAGCAGTTGCATGCCTTCGACAAACTTTTGGTGAATCTGATCACCGCAATTCTTTGGTTTAACCCGGTGATCTATTTCTGGCGGAATGCCATCGATCATAACCACGAGTTTCTGGCCGATCGCGAAACAGCTAAAGTTGCCGATAAAAAGGAATATGCTTCTTTGCTTTTAAACCTGGCTATGCCAGCTCAAAATTTAGTCGTTAACAGTTTTAGTAAACTCCCACTAAAAAATAGAATCATGATGTTGTACAAAGAACCCAATGTAAAGTTGCAAAAACTTGCCTATTTAGCTATAATTCCTGTTTTGTTGATCTGCTGTATGGCTTTTGTAAACCGAGAAGAAATTATTGTGGCGAAAAAAGCTCCTGTAAATCAGGCTTCTGCCGATGCGCCTAAAAAGCCAAATGTATATGCCATGAATTACTTAAACGGTAATATTAATGTTAATCCAAATGCTAGGCCAGCTTTTAAAGAAGTAGAACCTACATTGATTATTGATGCCGGCCATGGCGGAAAGGACGGTGCTATAAGTGCTTTAGACGGACAAAAAGAAAAGGACCTGAACTTAAGGGCTGTAAATATTTTGAAAATAGAGGCCGCGAAAAGGGGGATAAAAGTAATATTAACACGAAATACAGATGAATACATCTCACTGAGAGACCGTTTGCCAAAACAGGAGGCTACCGCATTTATATCCATCCACCATAATGCAACACTTGCCAATGCAGCTGCACCATTCGGGGGCATTGAAGTATATGTATCTAAACTGAACGGAAATATTAGAAGTGCTGAAGACCTTGGCGCGGGAATTTTAGGTCAATTGAAACAGTTAAAGGGGCTTGAGGTAAAAGATTCGTTGAAAGATGCAAACCTGTTATTGCTCCGTGAATCTAAAATACCTGCTGTTTTAATTGAGCTTGGAAACATCTCGAACCGTAAAACGCTCGATTATATCAATCAGGAAAAAAATATCCGCAGGATCAGCAACCTGATTTTAGATGGATTTGTCGCTTTTTCTAAACGTGGTTGCTAAATAATTACAATTATGGAATGGTTAACCTATCTGCTCAAAGTTACTGCCTGTACGGTATTGTTCCTCGGATTTTATCTGCTGGTTTTAAGAAAACTGACCTTCTTTAAAATCAACCGCTTTTACTTGCTGGCTGCGCTGTTGCTGAGTTTTGTTATCCCCGTTTTACAGATTTCGATAACACAGGAAACAATTGCCATTCCGTCGGTACAGGCAAAAGAAACAGGTAATCCTATGCCACAGGTTTTAAACCTACAGCAACACCGTGCTTTGACAGAGGTGAGTGCAACAGTTATTCAATGGCAGGATGTTTTATGGTATGGTTACCTATTTATTGTTGTTGTTTTGACCAGCTTTGCGCTGTCTAAACTATACCACATCGTAAAATATTTAGATAGGGCTGATAAAATCTGGAATGGATTGAAAATCATTTATAAAACAGATGGTTTTACCAACTGCTCATTTTTCAATTATATTTTTATTAACCGGAGCGACTTTTCTGATGAAGAGGAGCAGATCATCGTCGCGCATGAGGCGGGGCATGCCTCACAATACCATTCGTTTGATAAAATTCTTTTGCTTTTTCTTAAAGCAATATTGTGGTTCAATCCGGTCGTGTATCTTTTTGAGAAAGCATTAGAAGAGCAGCATGAGTATGAGGTTGATGAATATGTTGCGAATCAACTGCCTGTTCAGGCTTATGCAAATATGCTATTGAATATGGCGGTTAAGGCGGGTAAACAGGAAAAACTCTTGGTAAACAGTTTCGCTAAAAACCCTATAAAAGCAAGAATTAAAATGTTGTTCAATCATAAATCCAACAAAATGAAAAAGATTATTTATTTAACTATTGTTCCTGTTTTAGCAGTGTTGCTGTGGAGTTTCTCTTTTAAATATGAAATACCTGTACAGGTTACAGCGAAAGCAGATAAGTTACTTTTGGTAGAAGATGCGAATATTGGTAAAAACCCAATAGAAGTTATTAATGGGAAGGAATATGCTTCAAGTATGAGTCCCAAAAGTGTAAAATCATCAGGCCTTTCTAAGGATAAGGTAACACTAAGTGCCGTACCAAACAAAATCGAATATGCAAACCAACAAGAGATCGAAAATGTCAGAAAACAAAAAGGACTGTTGGATGATGACATTTTTGTAAGGCAAGCCAAGAAAGATAATAACGGAAAATCCTATGAGCTTATTAGAATAAAACTGACTACTTGCTCTGGAAGCGTTGATATTCCTGTTGGTGGAAAAATTTTGTTTATCGTGGACAGTAAGAAATACAATGAGGATGAATTTAAAAAACTAGATGTGGAGAAAATAAGAAAATATAAAAGTTTGTCTATAAATAATGGTGAAGAAGTGATGAAAGAGCACTATGATGCTGTTATTCGACTAAATAATTGATCATTATAACCTTCGTATGGAACTATTAAGCTACTTATTAAAAGTGACCGCTTGTACGGTGCTGTTCTTCGGGTTTTATCTGCTGGTTTTAAGAAAGCTGACCTTCTTTAAAATCAACCGCTTTTACTTGCTGGCTACACTGTTGCTGAGTTTTATGATCCCAGCTTTGCAGTTTGACGTGAAACGCGAGCTGCCCCTGTTGGAAACAGAGCTTGAGGGTATGCCCGATTTAAAACCGGTTAACCCTGCGCCCGTGCAACTTATTCAGCCCATTGTGGTTGAATACCAGTCAGAGGTAACAGCTAAAACCGATTGGATTGGCTTAATACCTTATGCTTATGGCGGTATCGCTTTGCTTTTATTGTTCACATGCCTTTGGCGCTTGTTCGTTTTGCTTAAACATACAGGGAGTTACACCAAAAATGGTAACGGTTTGAAGCTGATCGATAAAGCAAAAGGTTTTACCAACTGTTCCTTTTTTAACTATGTTTTCATAAACGGAAATGCTTTAAGCAGTACAGATCTGGCGGTTTTGCTCAAACATGAAGAAGTACATGCGAAGCAATACCATTCTATCGATAAAATACTGCTGATGATTGCTAAAGCTGTTTTATGGTTTAACCCGATTGTTTACCTGTACGATAAAGCTTTAGAACAGGTGCATGAATACGAAGCTGATGAAATTACTTCAGCCAGCTTTGGTCATCAGGCTTATGCCAATCTCTTATTACAGCTGGCGATCAGCAAAAGTGATATGCCACTGATCCACAATTTTGTGAAGAGCCCGATTAAAGACCGGATTAAAATGTTGTTCCACGCTAAATCTAAGAACATGAAAAAATTAACGTACCTATTGGCCATCCCTGTTGTGCTAGGACTGGTTTGGCTATTTGCTGTTCAGGTGGTGTATGCGCAAGCCCAAAATGCTGGTAAAACCGAAGATCAATCTTCAGGGGCTTCAATGAATAAACCGATTAAGGGTAAGGTGCTTAAAATGAAGAAGCTGATCACGGGAAACGGCTTCGAACTATTCTCAGATGGGAAAACTTATTCGGTTGATGCAAACGGCTTTAAAGAAAAGGTTAAAGTTGGTGATGAGCTTATTGCTTACGTATCAGGCAACATGATCAGTTTTAAAAAGACGGATAAAGATGGTAAGGTAATCGAAAGTTCTGACGGACCTATCTATATTCCAACAAAAGTTACCACAGCCAATGGTACATTAATTTATGAGCGGAAAATAGAAAATTATGCCTTTTTGTATGAAGCCAATAAAGCGCGTTCTGCTTCCTCTAAAATTAAATCTATACAAAAAGATGTGAATGGTAAGATTGAAAAGATCGTTCTGAATGATGGTCTTTTTACCATCAACTTAAACCTTGCCGCTCAAAATATAAGAAACAGCGACTTTAAAGTGGGTGATCGGGTATTGGTAAAGTTTATTGGCGAAAAATTGGTATCGAAGAGTACGTATACTACCGATAAATTGATTGTATTGTATTCTGAACCTAAAAAATACCTGATCAAAAATGAAGCGCTTTATAACCGGTTTTATTTTAACGATGGGAAACAGAAAGTGGCTGCGGTAAAAAATGAACCAGTAAAGGTTTCCGGACCGGTAGAACCTAAAATTATCTCCTTTTCTAAGTTAACTGGCGATGTACAGCATAAAATTTCTTATATGGAAAATGCTGTTATTGATATTAGTAACAACAGACTAGAAGCTATGTATGTCGAGTTGGATAAACTTAATGGTAAAATGATTGCAAAAAATGCATCTCTTAAAGATCTAAAAGAAAATATTACATTAAAATCAAGCTTAATTATATTTGACCTAAAAAAAGGTGGTTATAATTTTAATGTTGGCAAGGGTTTAACCCAAACAAATAATGGTATTGAAAAATTGATTAATTCCATTGCTCATGATGATATTGCCGACAATCCGAGTAGTAGCATTAAACGCTCAAATAAACATGATGCTGAACTTCAGAAAATAAGAGATTCTTTATCAAAAGCAGACAATAAGGTAAAAGCAGATGTAGCTTATAGCGCCCGGGATTCTGTAAAGATGAGCAGTGACAAATCAATCGTTACACTTTATGGGAAAGTAAAATTAGACTATAAAAATTTTACCATATCAGCCGATGAAGCTACCTACAACAAGAACACGGAAAAAATAACGGCTAAAAACCTGAGCTTTCGTAATAAAGTAACCGGAATAACGATGGCTGGTTCTTATGGTGAGTTCGATATTAATGGTAAAGCCGAAGTTTGGCAGGGCAATAAATAGTTTGGATGATAAGAACATTAAGCTTTCTTGTTTTATTTTTTATCATCATCAATTGCAACGCTCAATTCAAACTTTCGGGGAAGGTAACCGATCAGGGGTATAAAACTTTGCCATCTGTTACCGTTAAATTATCTGGCCCTCAAAATCGAATAAATTATACGCAAACAGATAGCTTGGGGAATTACCATTTCAACAATTTACAGGCTGGAAAATATACCCTTACTTATTCCATACTCAATTATAAAGCGGAGAACAAGCTGTTGAGCTTAACTGCCGATACCATAATCAATATTGAGCTGCAGGGGAGTCTAAATAACCTCGCAGATGTGCAGATCCATGCTAGAAAAGTTCTAATCGAGAAAAAGATCGATCGTACGGTTTTTAATGTAGAGAACAGTATTGCTGCTATCGGAACAGATGCATTGGAACTGCTGTCGAAAGTGCCTGGTGTGCGGGTGCTGAACGATCAGGTTTCGTTGGTGGGCAAAGGTGGCGTTAATGTGATGATCAACGATAAATTGGTGCCTTTATCAGCAGATGAGCTGTCGAACTATTTAAAATCGATCTCGTCGGATAATATTGCCAAGATTGAAGTGATTACCAATCCGCCGGCAAAATACGATGCACAGGGAAATAATGGCCTCATCAATATCGTACTCAAAAAAGTTGTTGCCGAAGGATTTAAAGGCTCCCTGAACACTTCTTTTACACAGGCCAGCCATCCAACAGCAGCTGCAGGCGGAAATTTAAGTTACCGGAAAAATAAGCTAACACTTTCTTCAAACTTTAACATCCGGAAAGGATCGCTTGTGCTCTTTGAACAAAGTGATGTTTTTTATCCCAACCAAACCTGGAATATTGTAAATAAGGATAGGAATTTTAGAACGGTACCCAGCGGACAGATCGGAATGGATTATCAGGTCTCGCCAAAAACGATCTTGGGTTTGTCGTACAAAGGTGGACTGACTAATTTTCATTCGGAAGAAAATATTAAGACCACTGTTTATAACAAAACAGGAAACTTAGATTCGGTACTGAATTCGGATGCCCATGCCAAAATCAGGTCCCATTATCATTCGGCCAATATTTATCTAAAACAAACTTTAGATACCAGTGGGAAACAGTTGACGGTTAACGGCGATTGGTTTAAATATGGAGATGATAAAGACCGGTTTTTTAACAATACCAGTTATTTTCAAAATGGAATGGTGATCCCCAATTCTTTTGCCGAATATCTCTCTACAAGCAAACAAAATATAGATTTATATACCTTAAAAGCTGATGTAGATCTGCCCTATAAAACCTTTAAGTTATCTTTTGGCACAAAGCTGAGTTTTATCCATAACCAGAGTGATCTTGCTTTTTACAATGTACACAATACGGTTTACGAATTAGACCCAGCGCAAAGCAATCTTTTTAATTACCAGGAAAATACACAGGCCCTCTTCGTTAATTATAATAAAAGTTTGAAACGCTGGGATTTTCAGGCCGGACTGCGGGGAGAGTACACACAGATGAATGGCGTATCGGTTAACGAACAAAACCGGAGCGAATATTTCAGGCTTTTTCCTACGCTTTACCTCAGTTACCGTGCAAATGGTAAAAGTACTTTTGCTTTAAATTATGGCCGTCGGATCAACCGACCTGCTTACCGCAAATTAAATCCTTTCCGATGGTACAGTAACCAATATGCTTATACCGAAGGAAATCCTTTTTTACAGCCATCGTATAACGATAACATCGAGATCTCGCACATCTTAAATAATATCTTCACCACTACGTTATCTTTTAATCATACTACAAACGGCTTTAATGATGTTAATTTTATTGATGTAAATAACAATATCCAGGCGGCTAAGCCTGTAAACTTTATTACAGGATACCATTATCAGTTCAGCAATGCCGTTACGCTTACTGTTTTGAAATGGTGGGAGAGTATCAATCAGGCTGATGTTTATTATACCGTATCCCATTCGGGCATCACGCAAACTCAAAGTAACCTGAACGGATTTGGGGCTTATTTTTCTACCTTAAATCAGTTTGTTTTTAACCCCTCGAAAACCATTTTAGGTGAGGCCAGTTTTTGGTATCAATTCCCCTCGGTTGATGGGTTAAACCTAAATAAAAATCAATACAACCTCGATCTGGGCATCAAAACGCTATTGCATAATAAAAAAATGCAACTGGCCCTTACCGCTACCGATGTTTTAAAAACAAACCGATATCGGTTTAATAGTTTGGTAAACAATATCAGGCAAGAATATAATAACTATTACGATAGCCAACAGCTGCGGATTACTTTCCGCTATAATTTTGGCAATGAAAAAATTAAACAACAAGATAGGAAGCCTGGAAATGAAGAAGAGCGGAAGCGAAACAATTAAATGATGGAAGATGTAATATGGATGATGGAAGAGGGGTTACCTGTTAATATATCAGATGATTTTGTGTTCTGTGCTAATACATTCTAAATTTAAAAGAAATGGGAGTAGATGAAGGATTAAAAATCCTTAGTTCAGAGGACGGGATTGCAAATCCCGTCCAGCGGATGATGATGGAAGATGTGATATGGAGGATGGAATAGGGGTTACCTGTTCATATATCAAATGGTTTAGGTGAAAAGGTGCGGATAATTTCTAAATTTAGCGGAAATGGAATTAGATAAAAGGATTACAAATCCTTAGTTCAGAAGACGGGATTGCAAATCCCGACCAGCGGAATGATGTAAGATGTGATATGGATGATGGAAGTATATAATACGTTTCTGAATTTATCTGATCGTCCTGCTGAACTTGTTTCAGCATCTATTTTATCAAGGAGATTCTTCACTGCGTTCAGAATGACAAACCTAATAGGAAATTCGTAAGGGATGCTTTGTGTTTCTTCGATAATGATTATTTGTAATGATCTGTGGCTAATGTCTTTCGATTCCATCGGATGCCTATCGGATCAAGATGACACATTGAAGGGGTGATATATTAAGGTGTTTTCCGTGCTTTCTGTGTTTCCGTGGCAATAATTTGATCTGAATGAATCTGTGGGAAAGATTATTCACTGCGTTCAGAATGACAAACTAAAGATGCCTTTTCCACCCCCTAAAACGCTTCGGCTAAACTGATGTAAAACCCTGCCTGGCGTTTTTCATTTGGTAATTTTTCGCCTATTCCATAATCCAGGCGAACACTTAAACCTTTGGCCGGATCAAAAAAGTAGCGCCCACCAACACCAAAGTTCGGTTTTAAACCATCGCCATTAAACTGGCCGTTGCCAAATACTTTACCCGTACCTGCAAAAGCCACAATGCCAAAACGGTTCATAAAACGGTAACGGAGTTCGGCCTGTGCAGCCATTAGGTTTTCATCGCGGTAGCGGCCACTGTAGTAACCACGCATCATCTGGTCGTTGCCCAATTGCTGTAAGAGGTAAAATGGTGTATTGTTACTCTGTATGGTGTAAAAAATGCCCTGCACGCCTAAAACCACTTTTGGTGCCAAACTAAAGAAACCACGAAGATCAAGCTTAATCTGCGATCCGTTAAAACTTTCGCCACCAAAAAAATCAGGTGCGTATTGATAGGTTGCCCTGCCAAAGAAACCTTTTGTTGGGTAATTATTGCTATTTCGGGTATCATAACTTTGCGATGCCCCGATCCAGGCTACAGAGCCACCGTCTTTATCTAAAATGCCTGGGTTGGTGGTAAAAATACCTCCAGCTTCCTTGTCGATAAAGTGGTAATTTTCAAAACCTAGTGATACGCCAGTATAAGCTTTTGGTAAAGTATTCATTTCGGCATCGAAAAGTGTTTTAAACACTTTTTGGTCTAATTTGTCTTCATCTGTTTTTTTAGCGTCGTTACCAATACCATAAAAATTAAAAGGCTGGTTTTTAAAACGGATATCGCCAATAAAATGATATTTGTTCCCTTTGGTCCAGGCATCACCTTTGAGCATAAAATTTGCGGTCTTTTTTGTAGAGTAGGTGGTATTCAAAGCGAAATTGGAACTGCGGTTCAGCGTATCCTTACGGTCTATATAAAATGAGTAAATGGCACCAACACCAAATTCGAAACCTGTTTCCTGGCTATAGCCAAAAGCAGGCAAGGGTAAAAAACTGGCTTTACGGGTAGTATCCTTTTCGTTTGAGAGCATTTTTTTGATCAGTTTCATCTGTGCAAACGAACTTCCTGAAATGAGCGCGAGTAAAATAATCAGATAATATTTTTTCATTACAGCAAAGAAAAGGAAATTTAGTTATAGTTCATTTGTTCAATAGTCATTTGTTCATTGGTCAATGGTTCATTAGTTCAATAGTCATTCGTTCATTGGTGCCTGCCAACTGCCAATTGCAAACTGTTTTGTTGGTTAATTGGTTAATTGTTTAAATCGGTTAACTGGCTCTAGATGCCAAACTCCCAACTCGGATGTTCATTAGTTCAATAGTCATTCGTTCATTGGTGCCTGCCAATTGCAAACTGTCAACTGTATAAGGTTTTGGAAAGCAGGGACAGCGAGGTACGAGCCGCGGACTTGTAGCAGAAAGCCGGACTGACATTAAAAAGAGCGATGGCATTGCTTTCCAAAAAAAGATCCTTCGACTACGCTCAGGATGACAATTGCGTGATAAATCAACCTTATGATTTTAGTCGACTTTGCACTAGAGACTATGGACTTCGGAATAATTTTACGCTAAACGCCCGGTCCCAGGCGCTAAACGCTTTTACGTTTTCACCTTTCGGCCTAAATACCTATTTTTGCCGCAAACAATACAAAACGAAATGAGCAATACTAGAGGACCAATATCTCAGTTTATGGAGCGTAATTACCTCCATTTTAATGCTGCGGCAATGATGGATGCGGCTAAAGGATACGAAACGCATTTAGATGAAGGTGGTAAAATGATGATCACACTTGCTGGTGCAATGAGTACTGCAGAATTGGGAATTTCACTTGCAGAGATGATCCGCCAGGATAAAGTGGCTATTATTTCTTGTACCGGTGCCAACCTGGAGGAAGATATTATGAACCTGGTTGCGCACTCACATTATAAACGCGTTCCAAATTACCGCGATTTAAGTCCGCAGGATGAGTGGGACCTTTTAGAAAACCATTACAACCGCGTTACCGATACCTGTATCCCTGAAGAAGAGGCTTTCCGCCGTTTGCAAAAACACATCCAAAAAATCTGGATGGATGCTGAAGCAGCCGGTGAGCGTTACTTCCCGCATGAGTTTATGTACAAAATGCTGTTGAGCGGCGATTTAGAGCAATACTATGAGATAGATCCTAAAAACTCATGGATGCTTGCTGCGGCTGAGAAGAATTTGCCAATCGTGGTTCCGGGATGGGAAGATTCTACCATGGGTAATATCTTCGCGTCGTATGTAATGAAAAAAGAACTTACCGCAACTACTGTAAAAGGTGGAATTGAATATATGGGCTGGTTGGCCGATTGGTATATTGCAAACAGTGGTGGTAAAGGAATCGGTTTCTTCCAGATTGGTGGAGGTATTGCCGGCGATTTTCCGATCTGTGTAGTGCCGATGTTGTATCAGGATATGGAAATGGAGAACATTCCTTTCTGGAGTTATTTCTGCCAAATCTCAGATTCGACCACTTCTTACGGTTCGTATTCTGGTGCGGTACCAAACGAAAAGATTACCTGGGGTAAACTGGATATCAATACACCCAAATTTATCGTAGAAAGTGATGCAACAATCGTTGCGCCGCTAATGTTTGCCTGGATATTAAAACAATAATCGTAACATTTTAATAAACCAAATTGGTTTCTGGTATGCCCATTTGAGATTTCGTATCAAAAATGGGCATTTTTATGGCCTGAGTGGCTTGAAACGACATTTGTTTAGAATGATTATAAATTGTATTTCCAGTCACTATTATGTCATGGGATTTATTAATAAGTTATACTTTTGTTCAAGTTTTGATGGGGCTACCTGGGCTCAAGCATCAATTTCACAACAAAAAGTAAATTAAATAAGTATAAAGTGTTCATTATGAGAGATATCTCGATGATTTTAAAAAGCGTTTGGAAGTCGTTATTCGTATTTTCAGCAATTTCCGTAATAGCGGTTTCTACCGTAAATGCGCAGGATGCTAAAGAAGGAAGGACGCTTTTCAAAGCAAAATGTTCTTCGTGCCATGCGTTAGATCACAAAGTTATTGGTCCGGCATTAGAAGGAGTAAGCGATCGTCACCCTGAAGCGTTCCTATTGAAATGGATTCCGAACAACGCAGCAATGATTGCTGCCGGAGATCCTGCAGCTGTTAAGTTATTTAACGATAACGGTAAAGTAGCAATGACTACCTTCCCTGAGTTAGATGATGCGAAAGTAAAAGATATCTTAGCTTACATTAAAGAAGGTGAGCCTAAAGCAACTCCTGCAGAAGGTGGAGCTGTTGCCGCAAAAGATGAGTCTACTTCAGGTTTATCAATTGCAGGTATCGTAGCTATCGTTGTATTGGCGGTTGTGATCTTGGTGATCTTAGGTCGTGCTTCTAAGTTGTTAGAGCGTTTGATCCTGCAGAAACAAGGTATCGAGATTGAAGAAGAAGTGCCATTAAAAGTTGGTGTGCGCAAGATGTTCAAAAACAAGAAATTTGTGATGTTCTTTATCTTGTGTTTAATCATTGCTTTAGGCTCCTGGGGTTGGATGGGCATGTGGAATACTGGTGTTCATACCGGTTATCAACCCGTACAGCCGATTAAATTCTCGCACGAGTTGCACGCTGGTATCAATCAGATTGATTGTCAGTATTGCCACAACGGAGCATTTAAATCTAAAAACGCCACTATTCCATCATTAAATGTTTGTATGAACTGCCATAAAGCTGTTCAGGCAAGAGATAAATATGATGGTGAGATTTCTCCGGAGATCAAAAAAATCTATAGTGCTTTAGGTTACGATCCTGAAACGCAGAAATACGACGAAAGTAAATCAAAACCAATGGAGTGGGTACGTGTACACAATCTTCCTGATTTTGCTTACTTCAACCACTCTCAACACGTAGTTGTTGCAGAAGATGCCATTCGTAAAGCAAAAGGATTACAACCAAATGAGCCTGTATGTTTCGCTTGTCACGGTCCGGTTAATACCATGGAAGAAATTTATCAATATTCTCCGTTAACCATGAAATGGTGTATTAACTGCCATAAAGAAACAGATATTTCTGGTCAGAAAAACAATGCTTTCTACGCTAAGGTTATCGAAGCGCACGAGAAAATTAAAAAAGGCGAGAAAATCACACCAGCGTTATTGGGTGGTTTAGAGTGTGGTAAATGCCACTATTAATAGATTAGAGTTTAGTAAGAACGTTCGATAAACAGTAATATAGCTTAAATGGAAAGCAATAAAAAATACTGGAAAGGCTTAGAGGAGTATAACAATACACCCGATTTTGTTAAGAATAACAAAAACGAATTCGCCGAGCCACTTCCAATAGAAGATGTTTTAAATGAAGCAGGGTTAAGTACCGTTACCCCACGCCGCGACTTTTTAAAGGCGTTAGGTTTTGGTTTAGGTGCCGTTACATTAGCTGCCTGCCAAAGTACACCGTTAAAAAAATCTATCCCTTATTTGGTAAAACCTGAAGAAGTTACTCCAGGTATTCCTAACTATTATACATCTAGCTTTAACGGCCAGAGTATTTTGGTTAAAACAAGGGAAGGTCGCCCAATTAAAATTGAACCAAACCCAAATGCGGGTCAGTTTAACTGCGGTACCGATGCCAGAGCGCAAGCTTCAGTTTTAGATTTATATGATGTATCTAAACTAAAAGCGCCTGCTATGGTAAAAGGCGGACAAGCGGAAGAAACCACCTGGGCAAAAATCGACAGCTTTGTAAAAGGCGAGTTGGCAAAAGCACAGGCCGGTGGAAAGAAAATCCGTATTGTTGCATCAACAGTAAACAGCCCGTCGACTAATGCCGTTATTGCACAGTTTGTGACCAAATATCCTGCTGCTAAACTGGTTCAGTATGATGCGGTTTCTTATACTGGTATTATCCAGGCCAATCAAAACAGTTTCGGTAAAGCCGTTTTACCAAAATACAACTTTGATAAGGCTGATTTAATTGTAAGTTTCAGTGCCGATTTCTTAGGTACCTGGATTAGTGGTGAGGAATTTACTTCTCAATATACTGCTAACCGTAACTACAAATCGTTAGAAAATAAAAAAATGAGCCGCCACATTCAGTTCGAAAGTGGAATGAGCTTAACAGGTACCAATGCCGATACCCGTGTTCCGGTTAAATTATCGGAAGAAGGACCTGCATTAATTGCTTTATACAATGCAATTACCGGTGGTGCTTTACCTGGTGGAACATTGGGTAACAACACCACTGCCGATAAAGTAATTAAACTGGTAGCTAAAGAATTATTGCAAGCTAAAGGTAAAGGCCTTGTAGTTTGTGGTTCGAACGATGTTTCTACTCAGATTTTGGTGAATGCCATTAACGCCGCTATCGGAAGTTATGGTACTACCATCGATTTAGATAATCCTTGCTATTTATATGCTGGTAACGATGCCGAATTTAACGGTTTAGTTGCTGAAATGAGCCGTGGCGAAGTTGGTGCTGTTTTATTCTTAAACAGTAATCCGGTTTACGATGCTGCAAATGCAAAAGCATTTACGGATGCATTGGCTAAGGTTCCTGCAAAAATTTCATTCTCTGATCGTGCTGATGAAACTGCAACACTTTGTGATGCCATTGCCATTAACCATAACTATTTAGAATCGTGGGGTGATGCAAATGCATACGAAGGATATTATTCTATCGTTCAGCCAACCATCAACCCTGTTTTCAATAGCCGTCAGGCTGAAGAGAGTTTATTAACATGGGCTGATGCTCCGGTTAAAGACTACTATCAGTTTGTACGCAGCAACTGGGAAGCTAAAATGTTACCAGCTGTAGGTTTGAAATGGGAAGAAGTGTTGGATAAAGGTGTAGTTACTGCAACAGCTAAAACGGCTGGCGCATATAGCTTTACCTTATCTTTAGGTGCTGTGGCTACTTCAATTGCAAACAGCAGCAAAGCACTAACAAAAGATGTAGAATTACAGGTTTACGAAAACATCCCGATGCGTGATGGTAAAAATGCAAACAATGCATTCTTACAGGAGTTACCTGATCCGGTTTCGAAAGTAACCTGGGATAACTTTGTTGCTCTTGCACCTAAATACGCTGAGAAATTAAAAGTTAAAGAATTCGATGTTGTTACGGTTAAAGGTAGCAACGGATATTCAGTAGATCTTCCGGTATTGATCCAGCCAGGACAAGCACAAGGAACTGCATCTATCGCATTGGGTTATGGCCGTACCAAAGTTGGTAAAGCCGGTAACGATGTGGGTAAAAATGCCTTCCCTTTTGTTTCTTTTGCAAATGGAACTTTCCAATATGCCACTACAGTAACGATTACCCCAACAGGTGCTACTTACGAATTGGCACAAACACAAACTCACCACTCTTTCGAAGGCCGTAACGTAATCCGTGAAGCTACTTTTAAAGAATACCTTAAAGATCCAGCTGCTGGAACGGGTAAAGGTGAAGGACATAAAGATTACGATCTTTGGGATCAATACGAAAAACCAGGTAACAACTGGGTAATGGCAATCGATTTGAATGCTTGTACAGGTTGTGGTTCTTGTATTGTTGCCTGTAACGTAGAAAATAACATTCCTGTTGTAGGTCGTGATGAGGTTCGCCGTCGTCGTGAGATGCACTGGATCCGTATCGATCGTTACTATAGCTATGAAACACCAACAGGTGATGTAACCAGAGAAAAAGAAATTGCTAAGTTAGAAGATTTAGATCACGTTTCTGTGGTTCACCAGCCAATGTTGTGCCAACACTGTGATCACGCACCTTGCGAAACGGTTTGTCCGGTATTGGCAACTGTTCACTCAAGTGATGGTTTAAACCACATGGCTTATAACCGTTGCGTAGGTACACGTTACTGTGCAAATAACTGTCCGTACAAAGTACGTCGTTTCAACTGGTTCAACTACTGGAACGATTCACGTTTCGATAACTATTTAAATAACGAGTTTACCCAATTGGTTTTAAACCCTGATGTAACTACACGTTCGAGAGGGGTAATGGAAAAATGCTCAATGTGTATCCAACGTATACAAGGTGGCAAATTACAGGCTAAAATGGAGAAACGCCCATTGAAAGATGGCGATATTAAAATGGCTTGTCAGGAAGCTTGTTCAGCAAATGCAATTGTATTTGGTGATGCAAACGATCCAAATTCAGAGGTTTCAAAAGCATTACGTTCTGAGCGTATCTACTACGTATTAGAAGAAATCAATGTGAAACCGGGTATCGGATACATGACAAAAATTAGAAATACAGATACAACAGTACAAGCGTAAGCTTTAGTATAAAGAAAATACAAATTATGTCAGGACATAACGAATCAATACTTAGAGAACCATTAATTACCGGAGATAACATCACGTATGCAAAAATTACGGATGATATTTTAGGCCCGGTAGAGAACAAGCCGAATAAGGCTTGGTGGATTGGTTTCACCTTTGCTTCATTAGGTGCTTTACTTTGGGTGGTAGCGGTAAGCTATACCTTCTGGAACGGTATCGGATCATGGGGATTAAATAAAACAGTAGGTTGGGCATGGGATATCACCGGTTTCGTATGGTGGGTAGGTATCGGTCACGCTGGAACACTAATTTCAGCAGTACTTTTACTTTTCCGTCAGAACTGGCGTAACTCGATCAACCGTTCTGCAGAGGCCATGACGATCTTTGCGGTAATTTGTGCGGCAACTTATGTTGTATCGCACATGGGCCGTCCTTGGTTAGCCTATTGGGTTTTACCTTTACCGAATCAGTTCGGATCAATCTGGGTAAACTTTAACTCACCATTGGTATGGGATATGTTTGCAATCTCGACTTATTTCTCTGTATCATTATTATTCTGGTACACAGGTTTATTACCAGATATTGCAACCATCCGCGACCGTGCAGTAGGTACACGCAGAAAAATCTATTCTATCTTCTCTTTCGGGTGGAGTGGAAGTGTTAAAACATGGCAACGTTTCGAAGCGGTGTCGTTAATCTTAGCAGGTATTTCTACACCACTGGTACTTTCGGTACACACAATTGTATCCATGGACTTTGCAACATCGGTAATCCCGGGATGGCACACCACCATCTTCCCTCCATACTTCGTGGCAGGGGCGATCTTCTCAGGTTTTGCGATGGTATTAACCTTATTATTGGTTGCACGTAAAGTATTGGGTTTAGAAAACTACATCACCATGTTCCACATCGAGTCGATGAATAAAATCATCATCTTAACCGGATCAATCGTAGGTGTGGCTTATTTAACTGAGTTCTTCATCGCCTGGTATTCGGGTTCAGAATACGAGCAGTATGCATTTATCAACAGATCAACCGGTCCTTACTGGTGGGCATATTGGATGATGATGACCTGTAACGTAATCTCACCACAGTTATTATGGTTCAAAAAAATCCGTTTAAGCATCCGTGCTACCTGGATCTTATCAATCGTAGTAAACGTGGGTATGTGGTTCGAGCGTTTCGTAATTATCGTTACTTCATTACACCGTGATTATATTCCATCAAGTTGGGCAATGTTTTATCCAACATGGGTTGATGTGAGTGTATTCGTAGGTTCAATCGGTTTGTTCTTTACTTTATTCTTATTGTTCTTAAGGGTATTGCCATCAATCGCTATCGCAGAGGTTAAATTATTATTAAAAACTGCAAGTGAGCAAGCGAAAATGAAACAGATTAAAGAAGGACATGAGAATAAAGAATACGTTGCTGAATACGTAGAGTCTTTAGAGAAATTTGATAGTGTTAAACAAGAAGATTACGCAAAAATATAACAATGAGTGATATCAAATATATTTTAGGCAGCTTTGGCGATCCTGACGAAATGATGCATGGCATCGATAAACTTCAGGAGAATAACATCAGTATCCATGATGTATATACCCCAATGCCTATACACGGAATAGAAGCCAAATTAGGAATTAAAAGATCTAGAATCGATATCGCAGCATTTTGCTTTGGTATTACCGGTACTTGCTGTGCATTCGCTTTGATTTATTTCTGCGCAGTAATCGATTGGAGAGTAAACATCGGTGGTAAACCATCATTTGCATTGCCGGATTTTATTCCGATAATGTTCGAGCTTACAGTATTATTCTGTGCTTTCGGTATGGTGTTAACTTATTATGCATCTACACACTTATTTCCAGGAAGAGCACCACGCGTGATGGATTTAAGAGCTACAGATGACCGCTTTGTGATTGCAGTTGATGCAAAAGACAATGTAGAACATACTGTAATTGATGGATTATTAAAAGATGCAGGTGCTTTAGAAATAAAGTATAATGAAAGGAAGTACATTAGCTATGAATAAGAATAAATTTGTTTACACGGCGTTTTTAGCTATCGCTTTTGCAGCTACCTTTTCAGCTTGTAAAGATAAACGCAGTACTGGCTTAGAATATGCCAGAAACATGTATGATCCGATTGCTTACAATCCGGATCAGCCAAATAAGAATTTTAAAGATGGTAAAACTGCACAGTTGCCACCTGCACATACTAAACCGGTAGGTTTTAAAGAGTATGATGAGTTTCCCAATACAAAAGAAGGATACGAAGCTGCAGGCGTGAGCATGGTGAACCCTTTACCAGTTGATACTGTTAATTTGGCCCAGGGACAACATTTGTTCAAAGTTTTCTGTAGCCCTTGCCACGGAGAAAAAGGCGATGGACAAGGACACCTGGTTAAAATTGAGAAATTTAATGGTGTACCTTCTTACTTCTCAGGAAGTTCGTCGAGAGGTGGAGATATGAAAGCACTTACTGCTGGTAAAATCTACCACACCATTACATACGGTGTAAATAATATGGGCTCGCATGCTTCACAAATCTCGCCAACAGACCGTTGGAAAGTGGTGATGTATGTTCAGGAATTACAAAAACAACAATAAGTAAAGCAGAATATAAATGGGAACTCACAATATTAATTTTAGTGAACAGTTTGAGTTTACAGGAAAAGTAAAAACATTAAGCATAGTTGGTATCGCTTTAGGTGCCGCAGCTATTCTTTATGGTTTCTTAGCTGGTGATAAAGTGATGCACGAGCGTACTTTTGCCAACCTGTTGCTTATGGCATATTACTTTGCATGCGTTTGTATGTCTGGTACATTTTTCCTCGCTGTTCAATATGTAGCTCAAGCAGGTTGGTCTGCATCAATTTTACGTGTACCACAAGCGATGGCAAAAACATTGCCTATAGCAGCTGTCATACTTGTTGTCGTAATTTCAGCAGGTTTGTACACGCACAACTTATATCACCACTGGCACGCTGATGGATTAACGGATCCGAATAGCCCCAATTACGATTCACTAATTGCTGGTAAATCAGTGTTCTTGAATGTACCTTTCTTTTTAGGGCGTCAGGTCGTGTTTTTAGGTGTTTATAGTATCTTTTCGATCATGTTCGTTAAGTTTTCTTATAACGAAGATTTAGCAGGTGGTTTAAATTCTTACAGAAAGAGCTTTAAAAATGCTTGTATCTTCCTGGTAATTTACGGTTTTACTACGCCAATTTTTGCCTTCGATACCATCATGTCGTTAGAAGCACACTGGTTCTCAACCATGTTCGGTTGGTACAACTTCGCAGCAATGTGGGTAAGCAGTTTAGCTACTATCGCTATCATCATTATCTTATTAAGAAGAGCGGGTTATATGCAATGGGTTAACAACAGCCACTTGCACAACTTAGGTCAGTTTATCTTTGGTTTCTCTATCTTCTGGACTTATGTATGGTTTGCTCAATTCTTATTGATCTACTATGCAAACATGCCAGAAGAGACTGTATATTTCTACAAACGTTTCGAATATTACAAGTTCTGGTTTTTCTTAAACCTAGCGATGAACTTCTTAGCGCCAGTATTATTGTTAATGGACAGAGATAACAAAAGAACAGACGCAAAATTATTATTCGTTGCTATCGTGGTATTGTTAGGTCACTGGGTAGATTACTACCAAATGATTATGCCAGGTGCGGTAGAAGACGGTCATAATGGTTTTGGAATTGTTGAAATTGGTACTGCAATAGGTTTTGTAGGATTGTTTACCTTTACGGTGTTAACATCGTTGAGCAAAAAACCTTTAATTGCAAAGAATCACCCATTATTACAAGAAAGTTTGCATCATCAACTATAGTGGTGATAAGATAGAGCAAATATTTAATTATTATTATAATTAGCAGTACAGCGTACTACTTTTAAGAAAATGAGTTTAAGAAAGTTTATAACGAATAAAACGACCGCAGCTTTAGCAGTATTGATTACTGTTTTTGCAAACACTAGCGTATTTGCGCAAGATGCAGCAGGTGCTGCCGCGGCACCGAAAGTTGATATGGGCGAGGTTTATAAATCGGTAATATTTTATATTCTGGTTTTCCTTGCCGTATGCTTATTCATTGCGATTATTGGTAAAGCAATAAGAGTTTACGAATTAAGCCGCGAAGCCCAAGGTAAACCTGCAGGTATTAACTGGAACAGAATACACGCGAGTTTATTCGCCCTGTTTTTAGTGTTGGGTTTATATGGTGTATATTGGGAATACACGGTGCATGGCGCCATGTTGCTTCCAGCTGCAGCATCAGAACACGGAAAGAAAATTGATGAGATGTTTAACTTAACATTAATCATCACTACAATCGTATTTGTGGCAACACACATCTTGTTATTCGGATTTTCTTATATCTACAAATACTCTGCTAAAAGAAAAGCTTATTATTACCCACACAACAATACCATCGAAAAAATCTGGACAATCGTTCCGGCTTTGGTATTAACCGTATTGGTATTGATGGGTTTCTTAACCTGGAGATCAATCTTCTTCAAGGTTGAAGATCCAAACCACAAGCCATTGCAGATTGAAGTAACTTCAGAGCAGTTTAAATGGTCTATCCGTTATCCTGGAGCTGATGGTGTAGTGGGTAACAAAAACTACAAATTAACTACTGCTACCAATCCATTGGGTATTGATTTTAAAGATCTGAATTCCCGTGATGATGAGATGGCTGATGAAATGGTTCTTCCTGTAGGAAAACCAGTGAAGCTGATCTTAACCAGTAAAGATGTAATTCACAGTTTTTATATGCCTCACTTTAGGGTGCAATTAAATACTGTACCGGGTATGAGGACTATTTTTGAGTTTACGCCTACTAAAACTACTGCTGAAATGCAGCAAGAAACCAACGATCCTAACTTTAAGTACCTTTTCTTATGTGCTAAAATTTGTGGAGCCGGTCACTACAACATGCAAAAAGTGGTACGTGTAGTTTCTGAAGCTGAGTACAAAACTTGGATTGCTGAGCAGAAAACATACTTAAATGATGATTTAAGAAAACAATTTAATTTGCCAGTGGCACCTGCGCCTGTAAAATCAGTAGCAGATTCAGCAGCTAAAGATTCAACAGCTGCGAAAACTAACCAAATGGCTTTAAATAAATAATATTAAGCAGGAGCGAACGAATTATGTCAACAATAGCATTACACGACGAACACAATCACGATCACGCTGATCATGGGCATCATAAAGAGACTTTGATTTCAAAGTACATCTTTAGTATGGATCATAAAATGATTGCCAAGCAATTTTTAATTACCGGTATTATTATGGCGGTAATAGCAATGGGCTTATCCATTTTATTCCGTATCCAATTGGCCTGGCCAAACCAGAATTTCCCTTTCTTAGAAACATTTTTAGGTAAATGGGCTGAAGGTGGCCGTATCAAGGCCGATTTTTATCTGGCACTGGTAACCATTCACGGTACCATCATGGTATTTTTTGTATTAACAGCAGGATTAAGTGGTACTTTTAGTAACTTACTGATCCCACTTCAGATTGGTGCAAGAGATATGGCCTCGCCATTCTTGAACATGCTTTCATACTGGTTTTTCTTTACTGCCTGTGTGGTCATGATGTCATCATTCTTTATCCAAACAGGACCTGCATCTGGCGGTTGGACGGTTTATCCGCCATTATCGGTAGTTGCTAAAGCGATGCCAGGATCAGGATTGGGTATGACTTTATGGTTAATCAGTATGGTACTTTTCGTAGCTTCATCTTTAATGGGTGGTATCAACTATGTAAGTACAATCTTAAACATGCGTACTAAAGGTATGGACCTTTGGAAAATGCCATTAACCATCTGGGCTTTCTTTTTGACTGCTATTTTAGGTATCTTATCTTTCCCTGTTCTTGTAGCTGGGGTAGTTTTAATGGTATTCGACCGTAGTTTTGGAACAAGTTTCTATTTATCAGATATCGTAATGGGTACTGATATTTTGCCAAACGAAGGTGGTTCTCCAATTTTATGGCAACACTTATTCTGGTTCTTAGGTCACCCTGAGGTATACATCGTAATTATGCCGGCATTGGGTATCTCGTCTGAGGTAATCTCTGTAAACTCACGTAAACCAATCTTTGGTTACCATGCAATGGTTTATTCATTAATCGGTATTACAGTATTATCATTCATCGTGTGGGGTCACCACATGTTTGTAACGGGTATGAATCCGTTATTGGGTGGTGTATTTATGATCACTACATTAATCATCGCTGTACCATCGGCAGTAAAAACCTTTAACTATTTAGCTACATTATGGCGTGGTAACATCCGTTTCACTCCGGCAATGTTATTTGCTATCGGTTTGGTTTCGTTCTTTATCTCTGGTGGTTTAACCGGTATCTTCTTAGGAAATGCATCTTTGGATATTAACTTACACGATACTTATTTTGTTGTTGCCCACTTCCACTTAGTAATGGGATCTGCGGCAATCTTTGGTATGCTTGCAGGTGTGTACCATTGGTTCCCTAAAATGTTCGGTAGAATGATGAATGCTAAATTAGGTTATTTACACTTCTGGTTAACTTTCATCGCAGCTTACCTGGTGTTCTTCCCGCTTCACTTCTTAGGTTTAGATGGTGTACCGCGTCGTTACTATGCATTTACAGAGTTCGAATTCATGAAGAAATGGTTAACAGTTAACATATTTGTAACATGGGCAGCTATTATGGCAGCACTTGCGCAGGTAGCGTTCTTGTTTAACTTCTTCTATTCGATCTTTAAAGGAAAAGTATCTCCTCAAAATCCTTGGGAAGCAAATACATTAGAATGGACTGCACCTGTTGAACACTTGCACGGTAACTGGCCAGGAGAAATCCCTACAGTTTACAGATGGCCATACGATTATAGCAAACCTGGACATGATGAAGATTTTATTCCTCAAACTGTTCCTTTCTCTCAAACCATGAGCTCTAACTTGCCTCACGATTTTGAAGGAAATGCGGAAGCAGAGAAAATACAACAAGATTGGGAATTGGCTAATCCTGTTGCAGAAAACAAGGGCTAGTTTATAAGCTTAAATACAATTTTAAAAGGGGTATCTGATTAAGTTTCTGCTTATCCGGATACCCTTTTCATCTTAATAGATATATGGTCAGCAGATCAGAACAACGTTTCATTAACATCAATCTTATAACCATTGTAGTTACGCTATTGGTTATACTTGCCGGCGGTATTGTACGCAGTACAGGATCGGGCATGGGCTGTCCGGATTGGCCAAAATGTTTCGACCGTTATATTCCGCCAACTGATGTATCTCAACTTCCGGCCAATTATAAGGAGAAATATGTAGCTGGTAGATTGAAGAAAAATGAGAAGTTTGCCAAGTATCTGGAAAGTATGGGCAAAGTAGCCCTGGCAGATAGTATCAGGCATGATAAAAGTATCACGGTACCCGAAGAATTTAATCCGGCAAATACCTGGACAGAATATGCTAATCGTTTAGTAGGTGTACTTGCAGGTATATTTATGCTGTTAACAGCCATTTATTCGTTTGTGTACAAAAAAACGGCAAAACGGATTGTTGTATTAAGCATTTTAAATGTTTTGGTAATTGGTTTGCAGGGTTGGTTGGGTGCTTTTGTGGTATCAACAAATTTAACCCAGTGGGTGGTAACTGCGCATATGCTGATTGCATTGCTCATTTTGGTCATTTCAATTTATACTTATAATTATGCCAAGCAGCTAAATAAGGCGCCTTCTGTTATTATGTACAGAATCTTATGGCTAAAAGGGTTTTTGTTCTTTACGCTTGTGATCAATATTGTTCAGATTGTTTTAGGTACCGATGTAAGAGAAGCTGTAGATGTGATTGCAAAATCGCTGGCTTATGACAGTAAAGGTACCTGGATTTCGAAAGTAGGAGAAGTATTCTCTTATCACCGCGATTTGGCTATTCTCGTTGTGATTGCGAACGCAGTGGTATATAAAATGGTGATCGACCGTTTTAGTGGCAAAGCGGCTCCATTATTAACAGCCAGGTTTATATTGATTACGCTTCTCGTACAATTATTAAGTGGTTTTGCATTGGCATACATTGCTTTTCCAGCGGCAGCACAAGCATTGCATATTTTGTTCTCTACGCTGTTATTTAGTTTACAGTTTTATCTGTACCTGTTGGTTTACCGGACAAGTACCTATAAACAATAATATTTAAGAAAATTGAAACAATATCTTTCAGATTTTTCTAAACTTATCAAATTCAGGCTATCGTTTACGGTGGTGTTTTCGGCATCGATCTCCTTTTTGATCGGTCAGAAGATGCAGGTGGGCAGAGGTTATATCCCTAGTATAGATTGGGGAAACTGGTTGATTTTAATTGCAGGCGGATTTTTAGTTACTGCGGCTGCAAACTGTTTTAACGAGATTATCGAGAAAGACCTGGATAAGTTAATGTCGAGAACCAAAGACCGGCCTATGCCAGCAGGTAGAATGACTACCGGGCAAGGATTGATTTTAGGGGTTTTTATGGCATTTTTGGGTACCTGGTTACTGGGGAAATTAAATCTTGAAACAGGTTTACTTTCTGTATTTTCAATTCTGTTGTATGCCTTTGCATATACACCATTGAAGCGGAAATCGCCAATTGCAGTTTTTGTAGGGGCTATTCCGGGGGCTTTGCCACCACTTATCGGTTATTTAGCGGCCTTTGGTAGCTTAAAAGCAGAACAGTTCCATGAAATTGATTATTACATTGCAGGAATTCTATTTTTAATTCAGTTTGTATGGCAGTTTCCGCACTTCTGGGCCATTGCCTGGGTGCTGGACGATGATTATAAAAAAGCGGGTTTTAGATTGCTGCCAACCAAGAAAAGAGATAAAACATCTGCGCTGCTTACTTTTTTAAGTACGCTGGTTTTAATCCCGGTAAGTTTATTACCAACCATTTATGGTTTTGGTGGTTATTACATTGCAGGTTTATCTTTAATTGCTGGCGTGATATTTAGCTGGTTGGCTTTTAAACTTTTAATGAACAAAGAAATGACCGATGCAAAAAAGGTAATGTTCTGTTCATTTTTTTACATCCCGGCGGTACAGTTGGGTTTATTATTAAATTTTATAGCAAAATAATTTATGGTGCTAACAATGGAAAAGATGCAGGATACGTTCGACCCTAAGCCAAGAAAGTTTATTGTCTGGTTATTTGTCGTATCATCTACAATTATGTTTGGAGGCTTTACCAGTTATTATCTGGTATTTGCCGCCTCAAAAGGTAAAGGACACGGTTTGGTGTTGCCTGATGCCTTTATTTACTCTAGTCTGGTGATTATTGCCAGTAGTATCACTTTAGTGCTAGCTTCGAGGGCTTTAAAGAAATTAAACTTTAGCTTACAGCGCAATATGCTCTGGATTACGATGATATTAGCCATTGCATTCGGTGTAATGCAGTTTAATGCCTGGGGAAGTATGGTGCGAACCGGTGCTACCCTTGTAGGAAATAACGCCGCAATATCATTTATCTATGTGGTTTCGGGTATGCACCTTTTGCACATTATTTGTGGTGTTGGCCTTATTATTAATGCTTTAGCAGGAAGTTATAAAAGCCTCCCTGTTGCCAAAGTCCAGTATAGAATGGAAATTGCTTCTATTTTTTGGCATTTTATAGATATATTATGGATATATCTGTATGTTTTTTTACTTTTGAACCGTTAAATTTGTTAACAAACTATTATACTATTTCCAAATGAATGCAGTATCACAATTAGATCAAGTTAAAACCGGACCATGGAATGGTGGTCGTTCTCCGTGGTCGGTAGAATATGGTAAAATCATGATGTGGTTTTTCCTTTTGTCAGATGCTTTTACCTTTTCATCTTTATTGATCTACTACGGCGCTCAGCGTTTTTCTAAAATCACATGGCCCGATCCAGATTTGGTTTTCCAATCAATCCCTGGATTAAAAGAAAGCGGAGCACCGTTGGTTTTTGTGGGTATCATGACCTTTATATTAATTCTTAGTTCGGTAACTATGGTTATGGCTGTTGAAGCCGGTCACCGCCGTGCAAAAAAAGAAGTAATCGGATGGATGATTGCAACCATTGTTGGTGGGTTTATGTTCCTGGGCTGTCAGGCTTTAGAGTGGACACACTTATTCCACGAAGGTTTTGGATGGGGGAAAATTCCGCCAATGGAAACATTGCATCATTTGTTTACTGGTGAGGTATCTTTAGTATCGGCTCAACAGTTTTCTAACCTATTTTTCACCATTACCGGTTTCCACGGTTTCCACGTATTTACTGGTGTTTTAATTAATATTATCATATTGGTAATGACCATTAATGGAAGCTTTGAAAAAAGAGGACATTATTTAATGGTAGAAAAAGTAGGTTTATACTGGCACTTTGTTGATTTAGTTTGGGTGTTTGTATTTACATTCTTCTATTTGGTTTAATTTATCATATTATAAAAATATTTTTATGTCAGAGCACGCACATACAACAGAAGGTCACGAGCATGGCGAACATGCAGGAATGAATAAAGCTAAAATCTGGAAAGTAGCAGGTATTTTATCGCTAATTACGGGTATCGAATTTATCATTGCACTTTGGTTAATTCCAGGTGGCCACATTCCTCAGCATGTTGGTAACTATATCTACATTGCTTTAACTTTAGTAAAAGCATTTTATATCGTAGCATACTTTATGCACTTGAAGTTTGAGAAATTGGGCCTACAGCTTGCATTAACGGTATCATTTATTTTCATTATTTACTTTATTGTTTTAATGCTGATAGAAGGTGGGTTTTTAAACATCCACATGATGAACCATTAATGAAAAGAAGTCCTATCAAAAAGGTAATAATCCTGGTAAGCATTTTAGCTATACCGGGATTTTTGTTTTTTTACTTATTGCCGCACTTTGCAAAAAACAGGTATAAGAGTTTGCCCATCTTTGGTGAAAAGGTTGTTGCTACTACTTTCCATAGTGTAAAAGGAAAGAAAATTCCGGATACCATTTACCATGAGGTTCCTGATTTCAAACTGGTAAACCAGCAAAATGATACCATCACCTGGAAATCGTTAACCAATAAGATTGTGGTGCTGAATCTGTTTTATACGGGTGCCAATAACCAGCAAACCAGTAAATACATCAAACAATTATCTGATGGTTATGAGCAAAAACCTTTGGTTAAGTTTTTAAGCCTTTCTGTTGATCCGGCAGATCAGCATAAGATTAAAGATTTTGCAGCTAAATTTAAAGCAAAAGAGGGCAAATGGGACTTTTTAGCTGGCGATACCGCACAAACCTATCCATTAATTAAACAGGGCTTATTGCTTGATGCCATAGCAGATGATGCAAATGGAAAGACCAGTTTTATTTTTAGCAACAAGATTGTCCTGATCGATAATTTACACCGTATACGCGGTATTTATGATGCTGATGATGCCGGAGCTAACGCGAAGTTGGAAGATGAAATAAAGGTACTCATCGCAGAGTATTTGAGGAATGTTAAGGACGGGAGGTAGTTGGTTAGCGGTTAGGGGTTAGCGGTTAGCGTTTGAAGTCCGAAGTTGATACAAAATAATTATAATAAAAAAGAGAATTAAAAACTCATGGAAAATAGCCCGATTGAGAAAAAATATAGCAAGTGGATCATTATCCTTTCCATCTTCATCCCAGTAGCCGTAGCCTTTTTATTTGTGGTAAAGCTAAAAGATTTAGGTATTGATGCACCAACCTTGCCTTTTTTACCCCCAATATATGCCACCATTAATGGTATTACGGCCGTATTGTTGGTGGTTGCGGTTTGGGCCATCAAAAATGGAAAGATACAGTTACATCAAAATTTAATGAAAACAGCCATTGGCTGTTCACTATTATTTTTGGTGATGTACATTGCCTACCACATGACTACACCTTCGACGAAATTTGGTGGAGAGGGTGCCATCAAGTATGTATATTTCTTTATTTTATTAACCCACATTTTACTTTCCATTGCCATCATCCCTTTGGTGTTGGTTACTTATGTAAGGGCTTTAGCTCAGCGTTTCGATCGCCATAGAAAGATTGCCAGAATCACTTTTCCATTGTGGTTATATGTGGCAATTACAGGTGTGGTGGTTTATCTCATGATTTCGCCTTATTATCAATACTAAAGATATATTAATCGCAAAATGTGAAAAGCCTTACTCAAAAATGTGAGGCTTTTTTAGTTATAGTCATTTTGCCTACAGAAGATATTTGCTTTAACCCATTTTTTTTTTCACTTTTATGTATATTATATCACACAAAGAGATTCATGAAATTTGTATGTGAATATACAAGTCGAGTAATTTATGGCGCTAGAAAGGACAGAAGATGAACGTAAGCTTATAGAAAAAATCGTAGGGGGAGATGAACACGCTTTTTCTGTTCTTTTCTTCAAATATCTTCCTGTACTTCAAATTTTCGCAACTAAATTCACTAAATCTGATAATGCTGCTGAAGAAATTATTCAGGATGCTTTTTTAAGGGTGTGGTTAAATCGAGATAAATTGGCTGATGTTGATAATGTAAAAGCCTATCTCTATAAATATGTGTCTAATGAATGTCTAAGCTTTCTTCGTAAGAAGTTAAAAGAGAGCAGAGTTGTAGATGCTTTTACAGCTAAACAGCAAAATAGTGATAATAACACACTAGAAACCATCAATCTAAATGAGGTAACTAAAATCATCGCCGTTGCGGTAGATAAATTACCAGATCAACGCAAAAATATATACCAGTTGAGCAGACGTGATGGTAAAAGTATTCCTGAGATTGCAGAAATACTTAATATTTCTCCCAATACCGTTAAAAATGCACTTGTAATTGCTTTAAAATCTATACGTATTCACCTCGATCAGCATGGAATTGTGTTCTTTTTTCCTATCATTTGGTTCTTTTTAAAAATAAAATAAAAAAAAGTTAAAACACAATAGTCCTAATTTTGTTTTGCGGCTTCTTAGTATCAGAATCTTTATGGAAGTACGCATCAATTATCTTTTACAACAGTTTACAGCAGGGCAACTCAACCAGGCAGAAAAGCAAGAGCTTTTGGCTTTGGCAGAGGGCAATTCTTCACTCGTTAGCGATGAAATCGTGCAAATGATCATCGCCGAAGAGGGAAATGCTGATGTGGTAATCGACAAAAAGTGGAATCCGATCCTAAATAAAATCCTTGCTGTAGATAAACCAACCCGTACACCTCGTAGAATTTTGATGAGTAGGTTACGTTGGGCTGCAGCCGCTGTGGTATTTGTGGTATTTTCTTTTACCAGCTATATTTCTTTAACCAAAAAAAAGGAACATGTTTTTGCTACTGATGTGCTCCCGGGTAAAAATAAGGCAGTTTTAACCCTGGCAAACGGTAAGAAAATATCCCTTTCCGACGCCATGAACGGAGATATTGCCAAAGAAGCTGGATTATCCATTACCAAAACAGCAAATGGCCAACTGGTATATAATGTAGCTGAATCAAAAAATATTGATGACACGCGATTAAATACGATCTCTACGCCTAATGGCGGCGAGTGGCAAATCCGTTTACCTGATGGGTCTACAGTTTGGCTTAATGCGGCTTCTTCTATTCAATATTCTTTAAATATAGGAACGGCAAAACAGCGTATTGTGAAATTAGATGGTGAAGCTTATTTTGAAGTGGCCAAAAATGCAGCACATCCTTTTATTGTAGAAACAGATAACCAATCTGTTGAGGTATTGGGTACACACTTCAATATTAACAGCTATCACGATGAAATCGTAACCAAAACCACCCTGTTAGAGGGAAGTGTGCGCGTTTTACACCATAGCAGTAACCAGAGCGAAATCCTTAAACCTGGAGAGCAGTCTATTGTATCCGCCTCTGGTATTAATATAAAAGGTGTTGACGTGGATGAAGCCATTGCGTGGAAAAATGGGTATTTCATGTTTAACAATGAAAAACAAGAAAGCATTTTGCGCAAGGTGGCCCGTTGGTACAATGTAGAGATCGAATATGCTGATCCAGCGGCAAAAGAAGTAATGTATTACGGAACGGTAAGCCGTTTCGAAAAAATATCGAAAGTACTGACCAAGTTTGAGCAAACTGGTGAAGTACGTTTTGATATTAAAGGCAATAAATTAATTGTCTACAAAGAATAAACGAGAACAGATGAAGGCCCAACTAACCTTTATCTCAAAAAATAAAACAACTTAATCAACCTTAACCTAACCCTAACAAATTATGAATATACCTCGACAAAACTCCTGACGATTCAAAAAGTTGAATCCATAAAAAAGGAGTGTTTGCAAACACCCCCTTTATTATCTGTTTAGCTATTCCGTAAGCCGGAATCGATTAAAATCAATTATTTCTTGGATAACCCGCGAAACGCATTTTGGCGTCCAAACTTCATTGCGCTTCGCAAAAAAAAACAGACTATTAAATGTACAAAATTTATATTGGAATTTTATGTACGCATCGACGCTACATACCTAAATTGCTATTGATTATGAAGTTAGTTACGGTCATACTGCTTGCCTCGCTCATGCAGGTAAGTGCAGCTTCATTCGGCCAGCTGGTTACATTAAAGGAAAGAAATGTAACGTTAGAAAAAATGTTTAAGCAAATCAGGTTGCAATCAGGTTATGATGTGTTGTTGTCGACAAACAGAATCAGCAGTACAACCACCTTTAATGCCAATTTTAGCAATTCGACCATTGATGAAGTAATGGCGAAAATCATCGCTGGAAAAGATTTGACATACACCATTGAAGATAAAACCATTTTAATCAAACCTACAGAGAAATCAATGCTGGATAAAGTGCTTGGGTACTTTGTAGCCGTGAAAGTATCGGGTAAGGTAAGAGATAAAAACGGAGGTATTTTACCAGGGGTGAGTGTCCGCGAAAAAGGTGTCGCGAACGCCGTGTCAACAAATGGTGCTGGCGAGTATCTGATCTCTGTGAAAGAAAATGCAACGCTTGTGTTCAGCTATATTGGATATAAAACTTTAGAAGTTGAAGTTGGTTCCAAAACATTGGTGAACGTTACACTTGAGGAAGACGCCGCACAATTAAAAGAAGTTAACGTCGTATCTACGGGTTACCAGCAATTAGACCGGAAATTATTTACAGGGTCTGCCACATTGGTTAAAGCTGAAGATTCTCAGCGTAATGGGGTGCCTGATATTAGCCGTATGTTAGAAGGCCAGGTTGCCGGTGTATCGGTGCAAAATGTTTCAGGTACTTTTGGTGCTGCTCCGAAAATCAGGGTTCGTGGTGCTACTTCAATTTCTGGTGATAACAAACCATTATGGGTAGTAGATGGTATTATTCTGGAAGATCTGGTTAACGTATCAAATGATGCGCTTTCAACAGGTGATGCAAATACCCTGGTTGGTTCATCTGTTGCAGGTTTAAACCCTGATGATATTGAAAGCTTTAACATTTTGAAGGATGCGGCCGCTACAGCGATGTATGGTGCACGTGCAATGAACGGAGTAATTGTGGTGACTACCAAAAAAGGTAAAAATACTGAAGGTACACCAAGAGTGAGTTATACAGGTAACTTTACGACCTATTTAAAACCGTCATATAGTGATTTCGATATCTTGAATTCTGCTGATCAGATGTCGGTGTTATTGGAGCTCGAAAATAAGGGCTATTTCCAACATACTACGGCTTCGAGAGGATCAGAGGGCGGTGTTTTCTACAAAATGTATAATTCATTGTATGATTACAATCCCACAACAGATTCGTTCGGATTGAGAAATGATATTGCTAGCCGCAATAACTTCTTACAACGATATGCCAACGCAAATACAGACTGGTTTGATGTTTTGTTTAAGAATTCATTGCTTCAGGAACATTCGTTAAGCGTTAACTCAGGTACCGAGAAATTTCAATCGTACGCTTCAACTTCTTATTTGCATGATAACGGACAAACAGTTGGTAACAGTGTAGATCGTTTTACCGGAAACTACAGGGCCAATTTCAAAATGAGCAGTAAATTTAGTGCAGAAATTTTGATGAACGGTTCGGTCCGTGACCAACGTGCACCAGGAACATTAGAGCGTACATCTGACCCTGTTTATGGTAAATTCTCCCGTGATTTTGACATCAATCCCTATTCGTATGCGTTAAATACAAGCCGTACAATGACTGCCTTTGATGAAAACGGAAACCGGGAATTTTTTACCAGAAACTTCTCTCCATTTAACATCCTTCACGAAATTGAGAATAACTATTTAACATTAGGTAATATCGATTTCAAGGTTCAGGGTGGTATCAAATACAAAATTATTCCAAGTTTAACCTACTCAGTTGATGGTGCATATCGTTTTGCAAAAACCGAACGCCAGCATTATATCCTTGAAAATGCAAATATGGTATTGGCTTACCGCAATACCTCTGATGCAACAACAATTGGTAGTAACAAATTTTTGTATACCGATCCAGCGAATCCTTATGGTTTACCTGAGAGTGTATTACCTGAAGGTGGGTTTTATAACACCAATACGGATAACTTAAAAAGTTATTACTTCAGACAGAATTTAGAGTACGACAAAACCTTTGCAACCGATCATAAAGTAAATGTATTCGGTTCAATGGAGGTTCGTTATGCAGACCGTCAGGCTGAAAACTTCGATGGTGTAGGTTACCAATATGAGAACGGCGGAATTGTGAATCCTGCTTATAAATATTTTAAATGGGGTCAAGAATCTGGCTTTCCGTATTTTGGTATGAGCACAGGAGCTGATCGTTTTGCTGCATTTGCAATGAGAGCGGCATATGCTTACAAAGAAAAATATAGTTTCAATGCAACTGGCCGTTACGATGGTTCGAATAAAATGGGCAGTAGCAGAACCGCAAGATGGTTACCTACATGGAACATCTCTGGTGCATGGAATATCGATCAGGAAAGTTTTTGGCCTAAAAGCGATATCCTAAGCTCTGCACGTGTAAGAGCAACTTATGGTTTAACCGCAAATATTGGAAATGCAAATAACTCTGCTGCAATTTATTACAACAGAATTACGAGAAGACCATACGATAACGAGAAAGAAACAGCAACTTTTATCTCAGGCTTGGAAAATTCGGAACTCACCTGGGAAAAAACCAAAGAACTCAACTTAGGTGCTGATTTAACTTTCATCAAAGATCGAATTAACTTAACCGTTGATGTTTACAAAAAGAATATTTTCGATTTAATTGGCGACATCAAAACCTCAGGTATTGGTGGTCAGTTTAATAAAGTGGCCAACTATGCAGATATGACCTCAAAAGGTCTTGAGTTTACGCTTGCCGGAAACGCAATTAACAATACTGATTTTAGATGGAGAACACAGTTTAACTTTGCTTTCAATAAAAATGAAATCACTAACCTTGAAGTAAACCCCAGTATTTTTAATTTGGTTTCGGCGGATGGTGGCGCTTTAGTAAACCACGCACAAAGAGGTTTGTATTCAATCCAGTTTGATGGTTTGGATCACGACAGAGGTTTCCCTTATTACATCGACGAATCGGGCAGAAGAAGCACTTATGTAAATTTGCAAAGTACGGATATTGGTTATCTTAAATATGAGGGGCCTATTGATCCGATATTCAACGGTGGTTTTTACAACCAGTTTAGATATAAAAATTTCAGCTTATCTGCGCTACTTACCTTCGCCGCAGGTAATTATGTACGTTTAGATGCTACCTATCAGGCTTCTTACTCCGATATTTATTCAATGTCTAAAGATATGCTGAACAGATGGGTGATGCCTGGAGATGAGAAATTTACCAATATCCCTGCATTGTTAGATCCTTTTGATGCCTCACAAACGATCAAAGATGCAGACGGATCTACGGTATCGGCCCGTTACCCATATAACCTATATAATTTCTCTACGGAGAGGGTAGCAAAAGGTGATTATATTCGTTTCAAACAAATTTCTCTGGGTTACGATGTGCCTAAAAGGATAACTTCCAAATTGCATATGGCCAATGCTACAATTTCTTTGATTGGTAATAACATAGCGCTTTTATACTCAGATAAAAATCTAAACGGACAAGATCCGGAATTCTTTGGAAGTGGTGGTGTTGCATTACCAATCCCTAAACAATATACATTATCACTAAAAGTTGGATTCTAAAAATTAAAGTTATGAAATTGAATAAAATACAATTTTTATTATTCGGACTTGGACTTATGCTAACTGCACAATCGTGTAATAAGTATTTAGATACCGAACCAGATAATAGAACACAGATAAATACAATTGATAAGGTAGCTCAATTGGTTACCACTGCATACCCTAGGTATGACTATTATTATTTTACAGAAGGTTATTCAGATAATACAGAAGATAAGGGTAGTGGTGTTGGAAGTTTAGATGATGTTACCGCAAGACCCTACAATTGGCAGGATGTGATAGGTGATGGTACAGGTTCTACCACTTCCTATTGGAATGGATGTTACGAAGGAATTGCAGCGGCAAACCAGGCATTAGATGCTATTGCGAAAACCAATTTAGGTTCGGGAGTATTACCGTATAAAGGAGAGGCACTGGTTGCCCGTGCTTATGCGCACTTTATGTTGGTTACTTTCTTTGCAAAGCCTTATGTTATCGGTGGTGCAAATGATTCTCCTGGAATTCCTTATGTTACCACTCCAGAAACAAAAGTAATTGTGCAGTATGATAGAGGAACCGTTGCTGCAACCTATGCCAAAATCGAAAAAGATCTAATTGAAGGTATGGCATTGTTATCTAGTTCAGCGTATTCTGTTCCCAAATATCATTTTACACCCGCAGCAGCTCATGCATTTGCTGCCCGCTTCTACTTATTTAAAGGTGAATGGCAAAAAGTAGTAACTGAAGCTACAGCATCAGTTCCAGCAGGCGACTTTTTTAACAATCTACGTCCTTTGAATACTGTTTACAGTACTTATGGGGCAGAAGATTTTAAAGCGGCTTTTACTCGTTCAGATCAGAAATCATCACTTTTGTTAACGGAGCAGTATTCTGGATGGCAAAGACAAAGCTCGCCAAGATATGGTTACGGTATTAACCTGGTGAGAATGTTCTCCGCTCAAGGTAACTTTACTGGTAAATCAAGGGCAGATAAAATTTTATCTTATGGTGCACCAAATTATACAACCTATAAATTTAACGAATACTTCTTCCGCACAAGTCCGGGTGCAGATATTGGTTTCCCATATCTTATTGCGCCTTTACTTACCGTTGATGAGGCTTTAATGAATAGAGCAGAAGCTTACGTACAGTTAAATCAAATTGATAATGCTTTAAAAGACTGCAATACTTTTTTAAGTACTAAAATTAATAATTATAGTTCGGCAACTGATGCTGCAACGGTAGCAAAGCTTCAAAGCTTTTATACGATTACTGATCCAAAAGAAGCTGTAATCAAGCTTATTCTGGAGAGTAAAAAAGCTGAGTTTTTACAGGAGGGTTTAAGGTGGTTAGATATTATCAGAACAGGACTTACTGTTAAGCATAATGTTTATGATTCTTTTGGCGTTGAAACTTTCGTTGAATTAAAACCAGGCGACCTTCGCCGTGTGTTCCAAATCCCGCAAGAAGCACTTCTATCGGGCGTACCATTAAATCCTAGATAATTCGAATGTTATGAAAAAAAATATTTTTAAGATTTTCGCCGCGTTATTCTTCATAGCAGTGATCGTATCATGCCGTAAAGAAGATCCATTAAATGTGGATTTTAGTAAACTAAACATAGATAACCCAGTTGCAAATACTCCGTTAGATACTTGGTTAACCACAACATTTTTAAACGAGTACAATATTGATGTAATTTATCGTTACAACCGTTTTTATCATGGTGATGATAGAGACGTTGCCGCGGTAAAGGTTGATAAAGTTCAACCACAGATGCAAACGGTTTTGGAGGGCTTTTTATTGCCATACAGGAAAGTTGCTGGTGTAACTTTCATTAAGAAATATGCGCCAAAACAGTTTGTGCTTTTCGGATCAGGATCGTACAATCCGGATAATTCTTACACATTAGCTACTGCTGCTGCTGGAAGAAACATTACCATTTATGATTTGAACAGTTTCGATTTATCGGATCCAAATACCATTGTTAATAAGTTAAGGACAATCCATCACGAGTTTACACACATTCTGAATCAGATTGTGCCAATGCCTGTCGATTTTCAATTGATTACCAAATCAACATACTTGGCAACCTGGACAACAAAAAGTGATGAATCTGCCCAGGCAGATGGATACGTAACACCTTACGCATCAAGCCAGCCTGGAGAGGATTTTGCAGAAACTACTACTTCATTATTGGTTTATGGCCAGGCCTGGTATGATGATAGGGCTAATGGATCTACTGCTGCAGGTAAAATTGCGCTGAAAGCGAAAGAAGCAAGTGTTGAACAATATTTTACTGTTAACCTTGGGATTGATTTTAGAGCACTTCAAAGAGAGATACAAGAAGTTGTAAGAAATACATACAATTATCAACAAGCCAGTTTCCCTTATTGGCTTGGACAGAATTTATACAAAAGTTTAATTGTTAATGCTGCTGGCGATCCCATTTATTCTGCTTTTCCATTATCAACTCCATTTAGCCTGGTTAATAATAACATGAAAACGGCCATAGCTGCTTTGCCTTATGGTTTAACTTATAATTTCATGAAATTAAATTTTACTTCAAGCACAGCCATGGATATAGAGATTAATTTTAATCAGGGCACGCGCTCATTTATATCGAGATATGCTTACACAATGGATCTTGATCAAGCTACTGGTCAAACCAAATTTACTATTGCAGCTGTTGGAGGTAACGATGCATCATGGGTAGGCAATGCCAATTTACTTAGGCCAGCTGTGCAGCCAATGCTTGATTACCTGAGTAACAATACATTTGTTGCAGATTGGCTACCTACCGGAGTTGATGCTGTTAATTACAATAAATATGGAGGTTTCTATGTATTGGGAACACCAGCAAATAATTTTTACGGACTATTAGGACAATAATCATAACGATGAAAAAAATTATATATTTATTTATGGTCTTGCTTGTTTTTGCAAGCTGTAAAAAATCTAACTTCGATCTGGCCTTCGATGAACTGCCAGAGGCAAGAACACAAGAGGCCATTGCAAAGGTAAATACGACGCTTACCACAGCTCCAAATGGCTGGATTGCAACACTGCCTACACAAGCCGGTGGTGGTTATGGCTTTTACATCAAATTTGATGCGGCTACACAAGTGGTAAAAATGTATGGTGATATGACCACTGCAGCTTCAACAACGGCCGGAACCTCTACCTTTAGGGTAAAGGCTAATGCTGGCGCGGAGCTAATTTTTGATACCTATAATTTTATCTCCCTTTTGGACGATCCAAACCCGGCATCTTTTGGTGGGGTTACCGGCTCAGGCCACAAAAGTGATGTGGAGTTTATTTATGATCATTCAACAGCTGATAGCATTATTTTTACTGGCAAAAAATACCGCCAACCATTTAAATTGGTCAAAGCAACTGCTGCGCAGAAAGCGATTTATGAGGCTGGTGGATATACTACAGCTATTGATAAATTCAAAAACTTCTTCGCCACTACAAAAAACCCTTACATAGATATTGTTAGCGGGCAAAAGACGCTTAAAGCGGGAATAACGTTTGATTTTAGTACGAGCGTAACCTCAGGCAAAAGGGCAAGTTTTACTGGGTTATTGGCTGATGAAACCATTGGGAGTGGCAGCTCAAAATATGCTTTTAAACTTGATGGTGTAGATTTTCTTGGTGACGGATTGGTTTACAATGGGATCACTTTTGTAAAAGCGCTGTGGAAAGATGCAACAACACTGGCATTATATGATACAAGTGGCAAGGAATATATTATTAAATCTAATCCTTCTCCGTTATTGCCTCTTTATATCTTAATCGGATCTGGTTATAAAACTGTGATTGTTCCCAATGCAACAACCTATCCAGGTTGGGGTGCTGATTTTATCGCGAGAAGAGCTTTAGCCGTTAACGGCTTGTCACGCTGGAATATTGGTGCGGGTTCATTAAGGTTTCAAAGCATGAATTTTAGCTTCAATGATGTGACCAAGAAACTAGTTCTTGTTATTGATGCACCTGATGGAACCAATGCATTTTCATTGACATTCGATTATACCTATACAAAATCTGCTGATGGCGTATTTAAATTTACACTAGGTGCTTTAGGTGGTAACGAATCGGCCATTGGACCAGATCTGGCCCCTGTATTAGCGCAAAGGATCAATGTAGATACTTTTACTATGGATTATTTTACGCACCCAACAACCGGCGCTACCCTGGCCCAGTTTAAAAGTGTTCAAAATCCTACGTTTACATTCACTGGATCATTACAATAAACTTTTTAATCATTAACACTCTTAAGCCTCCGAAATTTTTCGGGGGCTTTTTTTATGACATAATTTTTAAACCCCTCCAAGCGTTTTATGCTTATATTTGTAGCGAATGAAAAAGAAAGCAATTTTTATCCTGTTTCTATTGGTATTTACATTTGCAGTTAGCCCCAATGTGAATGCCCAATGCGCAATGTGTAGTATAAATGCCGAACAAGGTGTTAAAAATGGCAATACGGTATCTGCAGGTTTAAATACAGGAGTATTATATCTTTTATCTATCCCTTATTTAATGGCAATTATTGTAGGTGTGGTTTGGTATAAAAAATACCGTAAAAAGAATATTCACCTCAACATGAAAAAAGAACCTTTTAATCTCAATTAAAAGCATGTCTGAGCAAACCACCTCAAAGCTTTATGCCATGGTACATTGTAAATGTCCGCATTGCCGTAGAGGGGATATCTTTACAGGCAGTATGTACGGCTGGAACATTCAACATACCAAAGAAATCTGTGGACATTGTGCACAACGCATAGAAATCGAGCCTGGTTACTTTTATGCAGCCATGTATGTGAGTTACGCCATGAATGTGATCGAAATGCTTTTTGCCAGTTTTCTAACCTATCTGGCTTTTGGCCCGCTTACCGATGCTACTTTCTGGCATTATCTGATCGTTATTTTTGCAGGCTGTTTTATCCTGTATCCCTTTAATTACCGCTATTCGAGAATTATATTGCTTCATGTTTTATCGCCTAATATCAAGTACAAGCCGTATTACGACAAATAGGGGTTGGTTAGCGGTTAGCGATGGGCGATGAGCTAAACCATTAACCAATATTCACTGTTAAACCAAGAGTTTAATAAACCAATGGTTAATTAACTAATGACGAATGAGCCAATTTACAGTTTACAATTGGCAGTTTACAATTGGCAGTTTACAATTGGCAGTTTGCAATTACCAATGAACTAATGACCAGTGAACGAATGAACCTCAAGATATGCTTAAAAAAGAGACCCTCAATTTTATAAAAGATGTAGCGGAAAACAATAACCGCGAATGGTTTGCCGCCAACAAACAAGTTTACGAAGATGCAAAGGCTGATGTGCTGGCACTCGTTGCAACTATTATTCCCGAACTGGCCAAAGTAGATCCATTGCTTTCGGCGGAAGCAGACCCAAAAAAGAGCCTTTTGCGTATTTACCGCGATGTGCGTTTCAGTAAAAATAAAGATCCTTATAAAAATAATTTCGGTATCTGGTTTTCGGCAAAGAGCAAAGGTGGCAATGAGCCTGGCTACTACCTCCATATCCAACCCGGTAAAAGTTTTATTGCAGGTGGGTATTGGATGCCCGAAGCACCACATTTAAAACTGATCAGACAAGAAATCGATTATAATATTGGCGATTTTAAAGAAATTATTAATAGTAAAGACTTTAAGGAAAATTTTAAGCTTGGCTTAGATAATGCACTTAAAAATGCCCCTAAAGGATACGACCCCACAGATCCGAATATCGAATTCTTAAAGCTAAAGAGTTTCGAAGCCACCACGAAAATAGAGGATAAAGAATTTTTACAAACAAACCTCGTTAATAAGTTGATAAGTTCTTTTAAAATAGTACAACCATTAGTTGCATTTTTACGCAATGCGATTGAGCAATAAGCAACCATTAATTTATAATAACCAAGGACCAATAATCAATAACCAATGTTCAAACTGTAAAAAGGTCTTGATACTCGATACTAAATACTTGATACTAACTACTCGCTACTAAACTCTTGATACTAAAAAAAACATGAAAAATACCTTTCTTGCATTTGCCCTTCTCCTGTTCATTTCTTCCCTAACATCTTGCGTTGTGTTATCACCAAAAAAGTATAAAGCTTTATTGGGTACTAAAGATTCGCTTTATACCGCCTTTAATGAGGGCTTAATTAAAATTGAAAACTTAGAAAAAGAAGTAAGTAAGTTAAAAAAGGATACTACATTAATGGCCGAAGAGCTTCGCGACCTACAGGGCAACTACAATGAAATTGATGCGAACTATAAAAAGCTCAAAAACAATTCATCATCAGAAATTACGAAGCTATCGGGAGATTTAGCTGCCCGCGAGAAACGTTTAAAAGAAGTAGAAGAAGTTTTGCGTAAACGTGATGAAGCAACTAACGCGCTAAAAGAAAAACTGCAACAGGCACTATTGGGCTTTACCAAAAATGGTTTAACTGTTGAGATTAAAAATGGTAAAGTGTATGTTTCGTTAACGGATAAACTGTTGTTCCCATCAGGAAGTATTATTATTGATGAAAAAGGTAAACAGGCATTGACACAATTGGCTAATGTATTAAAGCAACAGCCAGAAATAAACATTGCAGTAGAAGGCCATACCGATAATCAGAAAATAAATAATTTAGGTCAGATTAAAGATAACTGGGATTTGAGTGTGCTTAGGGCTACATCTGTAGTACGGTACCTAACCGAAAATGAGAAGGTAGAAAGTGTGCGGATGACGGCAACTGGTAAAGGCGAATTCCAACCGCTGGGTACCAATGCAAATGCTGATGGCAGAAGTAAAAACAGAAGGATAGAGATCGTGCTGTCGCCTAAACTGGATGAACTTTACAATCTGATCAAATAAAATTCTTTAGCTAACGTGAACGGATAAGCATTTACAAGATTATTTTAGCTTTTGGAAATGGATGGACAGTGGTTCTTGGCATTATGCATTCCCGCCATTCGCTTCAATCTTTTTGTGCTATTGTCATGCTGAGGTACGAAGCATCTGTTTATAGGTTACAGATGCTTCGTACCTCAGCATGACAGCATATTCAGGGTGGCTGCAACAAAAAGTATTTTCGCTGCTGTCGGGTTTAGAAACAGGGGTTTGTGCACCCTGCAACCTTACAAATGAAATACAACTGTGGCCACCTAGCCGCGGTTGAAGCGATACCCTGCAGCAATGAGGAACGAGGAAGCAAAGCGTAAAAGCGAAAAACGGGAGGAAACCTAGTGTTTTTTACAAGCCCTGCGCTCCAAATAAAAAAAGTATTCTAATATTAGGGAATAGAATTGATTCCTGTTCTTGTAGAAGCCTTGCAACCCATGCAGGGCTTTTTTATAGGTTTTGGTGCCTGCGGTAAGATTTTAAGATCTTAAAGGTATGTTCGAATTCGCTTCCGCTTAGGTTCGAATAATCGGGCATGGAAAGTTTGTGGATGGTTAAAAAATTGAGCAGTTCTTTAATTACGTTCGATACCTCTTCCGATTCTTCGGTATGTTTCAATGTGTCTATTTTGCTTAACAGGAAAGCAATTTCGAACATTTTAAAATCATGCTGGCTGGTAATTTCAAGTCCAATATTCGTTTCTATAAGCGCTTGTTCATAATTGTTCGTCGCATTATAAAAGTTCGCTTTAAGGCTGCTAAAACTCGCCCGGATAAAATTGGTATAATAGGTATAATCGCTACTGATTATTTTATCTACAAACTGGATAATCCGCTGCGCTTTTTTAAAATAGTTAAGTTTAATATAGGTTTGGCCTAAATGGAGCAGTAAAAACGGTGAGAATACCGAGTGTCTTACATAGAATATATTCGGGTATTTGCTTAAGATGGCCATAATAAAACGATGGCATTCTGCATAACTCTTTTGCGAGAATAGGGTAATCAACACCAAACGGTAAGATAGTATTTCTGCCGAAGTAATCTGGTCGTTCTTTTGTGGCGTACTTTTATCTATATCCTGGCAAAGCTTGATGATTTTATCCTCGAGGCTTTTGCTTTCGTTGGGTTTATTGATCAGGTTATTATAAAAGAATAAAATTAAATCGTAAGGATTGATCGGAAATAACTCATTTAACCTTTTGTAATTTCTTTTTAGCAGCTGCATCGTATTGGCCAGCGATACTTTATCCACATCGATAAGATGAACATTGCATTCGATTACATGCAGCATAATCTGAACGTCTTCATTGAGCACATTTTCAGAAATGGTTTTGATGGTTTCTTTGTAAAGGGTACTCATGGTTCTACCAGAAGCCATGATATCGATAAAATCGGTGTCTATACTTAACTTGTTAAAGTTAGAGTTGGGTTTGCCAAGTTCGAATTTAGACACATGGCAGATAAAATCGAAAGCATTGTTTTTTTCGCTATTGGTAAAGGGAAGCTTAAATATGTTTTTTAGGGCAGCAATTTCATTCCGGTTTACGCAAAAGCGGATAGACCAGTTCAGGATATGGTCTCTACGTGCATTCTGTGCAGGAAAGCTGGCTAAAATATATTCGAAAAATGATTTACAAGGTTTATATTCAAATTTATCGGTGATCTGTATAAACAAGAAATAGGTATAAATATCGTCGCTTAAAAATCTGACAATTTCAGTCGGGATAGTCGTGCTTAGCCTTTTCTCTTCGATAATGATGCCCGAATGTAAAAGTTCTTCATAAGCATCAGGATAGCAGTTGATGTAACTGAGTATCTTTTCTTTCGATACCCTGAGTTTCTTAATGCCCTCTGAAATACAATCGCTTATTTTCTTGAGCAAGAATATTTTTTCGGTACTCTTTTTTGCAAGAAATACGCGTTTTTCTAAGAAATAGCTAATTAATTCGTAACACAATAGCGGATTATTCAGCTCAAGATGGTGGTTCTCATCTTTGAGCTTGAAATAAACCTGAAGCCAGAATGGCGTTTTAAATTGAGCCAATAGGGGAGGACTTACATCAGACCTATTGATAATTTTGTTTTCGATATGGCTGAGTGTATACAGTACCTCGTCGACATTTAGCGGTGGTACATTACTTAAGGTATCCTCATCGTAAAATAAACCCGTATACCAGGCTTTGGTTAAAGATGCCGATCCATAGATAGCTGGTTGAAGATTAATCCAGCTATTTGTGCGTAAACCGAAAATGAGTTTAACGAAGTTGTTCTCTTCTATACTGTATAAGAAATCGATAAATGTTTTAAAATAATTGCTTTTGGCCAGAAGTTCGTCAATGCCATCAACAATAACAATAAAGCGACCTTCGCGTTTTTCGGGATTTTTTTTGAAAAAACTGATCAGCTCGGTCAGGCTACCAAATTTAAACTCTTTTAAAAACCAGTCTTTTAAGCTACTCCCACTTTGTATAATGGTATTAATGCTGGTAGAGTTGACCAATAAAACAATATCATTTTTATATATGGCATTTTCTGAGAAGAAAAAGTATTCTACCATATGTGCAAGCAATATCGATTTACCCTGGCCTGGTTGTGCACTTACTGTAGTAAATTGATAATTGTTCTTTAAGAAGTAATCGAAATCGGGATAAAAAAAGTTTCTGTTGGCGGTTGCGCTAAAGGGAACGCCCGAATTATTTTTATTCGCAATCAGCGATACTTCTGTAATGGCATGTGCTTTTAGTTTTAAATCCTGCCAAATGCTCTGAACAGAGGTGGTTTGATTTTCCTTGTCTTTACAAAATGAATCCCAATCATTATACCCTATATATTGAGATAGACTATTTAAGGTGAACAGCGAAAATTTATGTAACGTGTTCGCGAAGCCAAAGAAGCGCTTTATAGTCGTTTCACTTACGTAGTTTTTGGTTTCTTGAAATACATACTCGGAAATAATCTTACAATGAGCTGGGTCGATATTTCTCAAACCAGATTTTATAAGGACAAATTTCCTGAGTTCGATAAGGAGATCGTTAGCATTCATGAATTAACAGATGGGATGACTAGCGCTAATGTCATCATAATTTCACAATTGAGGAAATCTATTCATTAAGAATGCCTCGTATGAATAAAATGAATGAAATGGATTGCATAAAAATGAATAGCAATGGATAGGATAGGAAGCTAATCTAGATATAGATTTGTCATAATTATATAATGCACTTGAAAAACTTTACCAAACAGTAGCATTCCCACATAGTAAGTCTTCTAAATAACGCCTGACATGATGAAAACTCATACTTTCTCGTCCCGAATAGGGATAATCCGCAATACTTGTGTTGCTGTCATCATTCTATTAACGCTCTTTTTCTCGAAATCGTATGCGCAAACCAAAATTTTTGCAAATACTGTATCTGCCCAGAGCAGAGTCGATAATGCTAACAATGCAACTTTAGACAATAACACTTTCGCTACCGTTAATTCGTATGGCGGAATTGCTGTTGGTATAGGTAGCTATAGTGGCGAGCTGGAGTTGAAATATCCGGCAGCGGTTTCGGCGGGAGTAACCTCATATATCCGATTGGATTTTGACGGTGATATTCTGAATAGATTGCTGGGAGGTAGTTTAGGTGGATTACTTGCTAATGTTGGCGGTACGGTTATTCTGGGTAACCACTCCTTTCAGGTTGGGGCCAGAAACGGTACTACTCCTATATTAAGTGGAACGAGTACTGCAGCTTTTTCGGCAGAAAACCTACGTTTGGTAAAAGATGCCAATGGTTTCTTTTATGTGGCGATAACGCCTACACAAGCGTATGACAGGGTATTTGTAAAAGATGTTACCAGCGCTGTATTACTTGGCGTAACCAATAGTACTAAAGTATATTCTGCTTTTTATACCTCAGGAACCGATCCTTGCGCCCAGGCATTTGCTACAGGTTATGAAGGAACGGGTATTACGCTAGACGCCTTACAACTTGGCAGCTCAGGTGTAACCAATAGTGAAAGGGCAATAGATACAGATCCAAATAATTTTTCTCAATTAAGTTTAGGTGTACTTGGCGTGGCTTCATCCATTAGCCAAAATTTTTATTTTACAACACCATCAAATGCTGGTGATGATTTTAACCTAAGATTAAGTTCTACTCCAGCCTTATTAACCGCTGGTGTTTTACAAAATATTTCAGTAACCGCTTATAACGGAAATGCACAGGTTTATACCGCATCGGTATCGAGCCTGTTAAATTTAGACTTACTTGGTTTATTAAACAGCGGACAGGCTGCAACCATACCATTTTCTCCTGGTGTACCTTTCGATCGTGTTAAGGTAACCCTCGGTTCGCTGCTTACTGTAAACCTTACGCAAACCATTAATGTGTATGGTGTAACCCGCTCGGCAGGCAGACCAACCTTTACTTCGCCTGCAAGCAATGCAATTGCTGCCTGTTACAATAGTACTGTAGCTTTAAATGCAACTACTCCAAGTACCAACGAATTGATCTGGTACGATGTGGTTGAAGGCGGAACAGCACTACAAACGGTTGCCTATAATGGAACCTATACTACACCAGCATTAACCGCTACTAAAACTTATTATGTTTCTGCCAGAAGATTAGGCTGTACAGCAGAATCGGTAAGGGTTCCTGTGGTTATTACCGTTAACCCACAGATTATTTTTAATGGTGCAACATTAAGCAATGCAACACCTGGTTTTGCTTATTCTAAACAATTAGATGTAGCTACAGGTGGAACCGCAGGTTATAGTTATGCTTTAGCTGCAGGAAGTACATTGCCAGCAGGTTTAACTTTATCATCAACTGGTGCAATTACGGGAACACCAACTGTAGCCAATGTTTATACTTTTTCGGTAGTTGCAACTGATGCCAAAGGATGTAAGGCAACTGCAACTTATAATTTAACTGTAACTGCTTCACTGGTACTTACGCCAGGTGCATTGCCTGATGGTTTAACAGGAACGGTTTATCCAACACAGACTATTCCAGCAGCCACTGGTGGAACAGGGCCATATACCTATACTGCAACAGGCGTTCCTCCAGGCTTAACCTTTAATCCAACAACAAGAGAGATTACGGGAACACCAACTCAACCTGGAATATATACTATACCAGTTACTGTTGTTGATGCAAACGGTAATACGATTACTTCAAATTATACTGTAAAAATTACTGATCCTTTATTGTTACCTACGGCAACTTTAGCTGATGGTACTACCGGAACAGTTTATACTACACAGATTATTCCAAGTGCAACTGGTGGAACCACGCCATATACCTATTCGGCAACAGGTCTTCCTCCAGGTTTAACCTTTAATCCATCAACCAAGGCCATTACTGGCACACCAACAACTGCCGGTACTTATACCGTACCAGTTACGGTTACAGATGCTGATGGAAAAACGGTAACCACCAATTATAGCATTAAAGTAAACAACCCACTGTTATTGCCGGCTGCAACTTTGCCTGATGGAACAGAGGGAACGGTTTATGCTACGCAAACTTTACCAGCTGCTACTGGTGGTGTTGGTCCTTATACTTATGTTGCAACGGGTCTTCCTGCAGGATTATCGTTTAATACAACTACAAGAGCGGTTACTGGTACACCAACCCAGGCAGGTAATTACACCATTGGTGTTACCGTTACCGATAGTCAGGGTAAAACGGCAAGTAACACATATCCAATCAAAGTAAACGGAACGTTAACCTTACCAACGAAAACCTTACCTAATGGAATTGTTGGTACTTCTTACCTACCACAAACTTTACCAGCGGTAACAGGTGGATCATCTCCATATACCTATGTTGCAACGAATCTTCCTCCGGGATTATCGTTTAACCCAACTACAAGAGAAATTACAGGAACACCAACACAAGGAGGTACCTATAATGTTTCTGTAACCGCTACAGATGCGAACAACAATAAAGCAACTACCACTTACGCAATAACCGTAACCGTAAATGCTCCGGTTGTGGCCTCTGCTACGGTATGTACGGGAAGCACAGCAACTTTAACTGTTAGTAACCTTCAAACTGGTGTAACTTATAACTGGTACGCATCAACAGGTAGTACCCCATTAGTAACCGGTAACAATGGTACTTTTGTAACTCCAGCAGTAAACGGAGCAACTGTATTTTATGTTGAAGCCGTTTCTGGAACAGCAATCAGTACAAGAACATCGGTTACTGTTTCGGTTAATCCGCCTGCAACTTTAGCAACGGTTACAACCAATAACCAGGTAATCAACTCTGGACAAACTACAACTTTAACTGCAACTGCCGACGCAGGCAATACCATCGCCTGGTTTGATGCTGCAACCGCAGGAACTCAAGTGGGAACAGGAACATCGTTTACCACCCCAGCTTTAACAGCGACCAAAATTTATTATATAGAAACGACCAGTACCAATGGATGTAAAAGCGCAACCCGAGTTCCGGTAACTGTAACCGTAATTAATGGTGGTGGTACCACAGCTTGTAATGCGGCCAACGGTCAAAGTACAGGTATAAATGGTATCTGCCTTTTATGTGGAATAAATGGTGCAGGTAATTCAACAGATGCTGATGCCAGTAACTTTACCAGAATAACACTTTCAGTAGGTGTTGCTGCAACTGGTTACCAAAGATTAATTTTTCCATCAACTGGTGTTGCTACAGATAGCATCCGTTTAGATTTGGCTTTACCAACAGGTTTAGCTGATGTTGGTCTTTTAAATAATGTAACCGTTACCGTATTAAATGGTACTACCGTTGTAAGAACAGTATCATTAGGCGGAGGACTGTTAAATCTTCGACTTTTATCAGGTAACCGTTTTGCAGCAACTGTGTTAGCAGGTGGCGCATACGATAGGGTTCAGGTGAGCTTTGGCGCATTGGTTTCGGCTTTAACGAGCTTAGATATTTATGGTGCTACAGTAGTTTATCCTAATCCAACTTTTATATCGGGTACACAATCCATCTGTTCAGGTAGTACTGCAGCATTAAGTGCAACTGCAAACGGGGGGACAACTTTGGCGTGGTTCGATGCACCAACAGGTGGAACACAGGTTGGAACAGGTGCAAACTTCACTACTCCGGCTTTAACTGCTTCTAAAACTTATTACGTTCAGGTAAGCAAAGGAACCTGTTCAAATACAACAAGAGTTCCGGTAGTTATTACCGTTAACCCAGCAATTGTATTTGTGGGTACGGCTTTAACCAACGCAACAATTGCTTCGGCATACAGTAAACAACTTCCGGTAGCAACTGGCGGTACAGCTGGTTATACCTATGCATTGGCTGCGGGCAGTACCTTACCAGCTGGTTTAACTTTATCAGCAACAGGTTTGGTAAGTGGAACACCAACTGCCACAGGTAATGCAACATTCGATGTTGTGGCAACGGATACAAAGGGATGTAGCACAACAGCAACCTTTACTTTAACAGTAACACCTGCTTTGGCTTTAGCTCCCGGAGCATTGCCTAATGGTGTAACGGGTACAGCTTATACCACAAATGGAATTCCAGCTGCAACTGGCGGAACCGGACCATATACGTATTCGGCTACTGCACTTCCTCCGGGATTAACCTTTAACCCTGCAACAAGAGAAATTACTGGTACGCCAACTCAAATCGGAAACTTTACGATTCCGGTTACAGTAACAGATGCCAATGGCAATACTATTACGGCTAATTATACACTTAAAGTAACCGATCCATTGGTGTTACCAGCGGCAACTTTAGCCAAGGGAACAACAGGAACAGTTTATCCAACACAAACTATTCCATCTGCAACAGGTGGAACTACACCTTATACCTATGCTGCAACTGGTCTTCCTCCGGGATTAACATTTAATCCGGCAACAAGAGAAATTACAGGAACACCTACACAAGCCGGAACTTTCACCGTACCGGTAACGGTTACCGATGCTGATGGAAAAACAGCAAACAATAACTATACAATAGTAGTGGTTAATCCTTTATTGTTACCAGCAGCAACTTTGCCTAACGGAACAGAAGGAACTGTTTATGCTACCCAAACTTTGCCATCAGCAACAGGTGGTGTTGGTCCATATACTTATGTAGCAACTAATCTTCCTGCCGGATTAACTTATAATCCAACAACGAGAGCAGTTTCGGGAACACCTACACAAGCGGGAAATTATTCGATCAGTGTAACTGCAACCGATAGTGAAGGCAGAACTGCTAGTAATACTTACGCACTTAAAGTAATAGGTATATTGTCATTACCAGGTGCAACTTTACCAAACGGTATTGTTGGTACACCTTACCCAACACAAACTTTACCAGCTGTAACAGGTGGAACAGCTCCATATACTTATTTAGCAACGAACCTTCCTCCGGGATTGAGTTTTAATACTGCAACAAGAGAAATTACAGGAACCCCAACTTTAGGTGGAACTTTTACCATCTCTTTAACTGCAACAGATGCAAATGGCAACAAAGCTACAACAGCATATAGTTTAACGGTAACCGTTAACGCTCCAGTAGTTGCTGCGGCAACGGTTTGTGCCGGAAGCCCAGCTACATTAAGCGTTAGCAATTTGCAGGCTGGCGTAACCTACAACTGGTATGCTTCTACAGGAAGTACACCATTGGTTACCAATAATACAGGTGTTTTTGTAACACCTGCAGTAACAGCTCCTACTGTATTTTATGTGGAGGCGGTATCTGGAACGGCGGTAAGTTCGAGAACTGCGGTTAACGTTACAGTTAACCCATCAGCAACTTTAGCAACAGTAACCACCAATAACCAGGTAATTAATGCTGGTCAGTCTACTACTTTACTCGCTACAGCTGATGCGGGCAATACTATTCAATGGTACGATGCCGCTACAGCTGGAACACAGGTAGGAACAGGTACTTCATTCGTTACTCCGGTATTGTCGGCTACTACAACCTATTATGTAGAAACAACAAATGCCAGCGGTTGTAAAAGTGCAACACGCGTTCCGGTGACTGTTACCGTATTAAATAACGGTGGTGGTACCGCATGTAATGCAGCCAATTCACAAAACACAGGTATTACCGGAATTTGTTTATTGTGCGGTATAACTGGTGCCGGAAATTCTACTGATGCCGACCCATCTAACTTCACCAGAATATCACTTTCTGTAGGAGTGGGTTCGTCAGGTTACCAACAGTTAATTTTCCCTTCAGTTGGTACCGCTACAGATAGTCTTCGTTTAGATTTAGCTTTACCAACTGGTTTGGCCGATGTTGGTTTATTAAATAACGTAACCGTTACCATATTAAATGGTACCACGGTTGTAAAAACAGTACAATTAAATGGTGGGTTATTAAATCTTCGACTGTTATCGGGTAACCGTTTTGCCGCAACGATATTGGCAGGCGGTGCTTACGATAGAGTACAGGTTAGCTTCGGTGCATTGGTTACCGCTTTAACCAGCTTAGATGTATATGGTGCAACCGTAATTTATCCTAGTCCAACATTAACTGCTGGTGCACAAACCATTTGTGCCGGAAGTACTGCAACATTAACTGCAACCGCAAACGGTGGTACTACATTGGCATGGTACGATGCTGCAACTGGTGGTACACAATTGGCCACTGGCTCAACATTTACTACCCCAGCTTTAGCTGCTACCACAACATATTATATTCAGGTAAGCAAGGCAGGTTGTCCGAATTCAACAAGAATTCCGGTAACAGTAACCGTTACACCAGCATTACCGATACCGGTACTGGCCACAATAGCCAATGTTTGTGAAGGATCATCAGCAACTTTATCGGTTGCTAATCCAGATGCTGCTGTAACTTATAAATGGTACGATGCTGCAGTAGGTGGAAACTTAGTATTCACTGGTGCAGTATTCCCAACTCCGGCATTAACAACTGCAACTACTTATTTTGTAGAGGCATCTCAAGGAAACTGTACGAGTGCTGTACGTGCTGCGGCTGCAGTATCCGTAAATCCTCGTCCGGTTTTACCAGTAATCACTGCAAGTTCTTCAACAGTAAGTGCAGGTCAGACGGCTATTTTAACGGCTAGTTCGGCAGATGCAACCAATACTTTCAATTGGTATACTTCTAACACTTCAACTACACCAGTTTATGTAGGTGCTACTTATGTTACACCTCCATTATTGGCTACCACAACTTATTATGTAGCATCTGTTTCTACAAACGGTTGTACATCTGCAACCCGCGTTCAGGTTACGATTACCGTTACTGGTGGTGGTCCAACCCCTGTTCCATGCGAGGCGGCAACTACACAGGTTAATGGTGTTAACGGTGTAGCTTTATTATCAGGTGTGTTTAACCCAACATTGGCGATCGATAACGATACCCAAACTGCATCTTCATTGGTAATGCCAGTAGGAGCACTTGGTGCATCGGTTTATCAAAGAGTTGGTTTTGGGTCACTATCTAAAGTGGGCGATACAGTGCGTGTTTTAGTATCATCTCCAGGAAAACTATTATCACTTTCGTTATTAGGAAACGCTGCAATCACTACTTATGTTGGAACCAACAGTAACGGTGACTCGAAATTCTTAAATGATAACTTAATTAATATTCAGTTGTTGAGCGGCAATACCCAGGCTTTAATCACTTTTGTTCCAACGAATGTTTTCGACGGAGTAGAGGTGAGGTTAAACTCAGGTTTATTAGGTGCTTTAACATCAATCAATTTAAATTACGCACGACGCATCTTGGTTGCACCTACTGTAACATCAGCAAATGTTACGGCTTGTGTGGGCCAGACTGCACAGCTTGAGGTAAGTAACCCATCAGCAAGTTTAACTTACAAATGGTACGATGCTACAGGTGCATACATTACCGGTAAAGACGGTATCATCTTTACTACTCCAGTTTTAACAGGCAATACTAAATTTTACGTTGCAGCAGTTTCTGCAACTGGTTGTGTAAGTTATAAAACAGTTGTAAATGTAACCACCAACCCAGCACCGGTAACACCAGATCTACTTTCAGCATCTGTTAATACCTGTCCTAATACATCGGTTACCTTCCAGGTTAAAAACCCAATTGCAGGCACAACTTATAACTGGTACGATACTGCAACATCTACAACGGTATTATTTACTGGTGATAATTTTATTACCCCATTAATTACGGCAAACAGAAGTTATTTTGTAGCAGCTGTAAACAGCTGTGGTAGTTCGTCGACCAGAACTGAGGGCAAAATTATATTGGGAACCATTGATGTTCCGGTAATTACGCCGCCATCAATTACCATTAGTGAAGGTGCTGTTGCTGTATTAAAAGCAACTTCGAGTACAGCAGGTGCAACCATTAAGTGGTTTACTACTGCAAACGGAGTAGTACCGATATTTACAGGTGAAACTTATGTAACACCACAATTAAGTGCAACAACAACCTATTATGTAGAGGCTTCGGTACCTGGCGGATGTACTGCAACAAGCAGGGCAATGGTAACGGTTACTGTAATTCCAAATGGTAACCCAATAGCTACACCTTGTGGAGCCGCTACAACAACTGTTGCAAGTGGTGTAACTGGTATAGGTGTATTGGCTGGAGTTTTCAACCCAACTTTTGCGGTTGATAATGACATCAATACAGGGTCTAGCTTGGTTATCCCGGTAGGATTACTTGGTGCATCTGTGTATCACCAGGTTGGTTTTACAGGATTATCAAATGTTGGTGATACCTTAAGAGTGAAAATTACCACTCCAGGTACATTGCTTTCGGTAGCTGTATTGCCAAACTTAACGGTAACTACTTTCCAAGGTACAACCAGCAACAACGATGCGGTTTCTGTATCGAACCCATTAATCAGCTTAAAACTATTAACTGGTGGAACATCGGCCATATTAACTTTCGTACCAACAAGTAAATTCGATGGTGTAGAACTGAGATTAAGCTCAGGCTTGCTTGGTGCATTAACATCTGTTAATTTAGATTATGCACAAAGGGTAATCACTACACCAAAAGTTTCATCTGCTACGGCAAGCGCCTGTCAGGGTTCATCTGCTACATTAAGCGTACAGAACCCACAAGCAGGAGTGGTGTACAAATGGTACTTAGGCACAACTTATCAGGCAGGAAAAGATGGCGCTACTTTCTTAACCGATCCAACTTTAGCTGCAGGAACTTATACTTATTCGGTAACGGCAACAGCTAATGGTTGTGAGACAGTAGGAACCAAAGTAGTGGTAACCATATTGCCTCCGGCAGTAAAACCTATTCCATCAACCACTAATCCAGCTACAACCTGTATTGGTACACCTGCTACCTTAAGTGTACAGGCAGTTGCAGGTATTACTTATAACTGGTATGATGCGGCTATAGGTGGAAACATGTTGGTAACAAACAACAGTAGCTTTACAACACCTGCAAATCTTGCAGCAGGAACATACAGCTATTATGTAGAAGCCGTAAGCGGAGCAGGTTGTTCAAATCCATCTCGTACGGTAGTTTCGATCACGGTTAACCCAGCTGCAGGTCTTGCAGACTTAACAGTAAGCGGAACAACTTCATTATGTGCTTCTGGTAAAGCGGTACTTACTGCAGCCAGCACAACAGTTACCAGTCCGGTATTTACATGGTATACAGATGCTGCTTTAACACAGGTTGCTTTTGTTGGAGCGGTATTTAATACACCAGCAATTAATGTAACTACCAAATACTATGTTACCGTTAGCGGAACAAATAAATGTGCAAATACGCCAGGCAATGCCAAAGAGGTTACCGTTACGGTAAACCCAATTGCTGGCCCTGCAGATATTAACTTAGCTGGAACAAGTACCGTTTGTGGTGGCTCTTCGGTTACTTTAACCGCAACAAGCACAACAGTTACCAACCCGGTATTTACCTGGTATAGCAATGCTGCTTTAACAACAGTAGCGTTCACAGGTCCTAGCTTTATCACTCCTACACTCACTGCAACCACCACATATTATGTTACGGTTAAAGGTGATAACAAATGTGAGAATACAGCAGCAACAGCAAAACCGATTACCATTACGGTTAATCCAGCTGCTACTGACGCCGACATTGCCACTAACGGTATTACTTCGATCTGTAAAGGATCAACCGCTGCCTTGTCTGCTTCAACAACTACAGTAATTAATCCGGTATTTACCTGGTACAGCAATGCTGCGCTAACAACAGTAGCTCATGTTGGTGCCAGCTTTACCACACCTGTACTAAACGCAACCACTACTTATTATGTAACGGTAAAAGGTGATAATAAATGTGAGAACCTACCTGCAAACGCTAAAGTTGTTACCGTAACAGTTAAAGAGTTTGCCACACCTGCAGATATTGCAGTAAGCAATGCTAAAATATGTGCGGGTTCTACCGTAATGTTAATGGCTTCGAGTACAACAGTAACTCAACCGGTATTTACCTGGTACAGTGATGCTTCGTTAACAAGCGTAGTGTTTACTGGTCCAACGTTTACGGTAACTGGATTAACAGCTACTACTTCTTATTATGTAACTGTTAAAGGCACTAATAAATGTGAAAATAGTGCAGCAGATGCCAAAGTGGTAACCGTAACGGTTAATCCTTTGGCCATTAGTACCGATATTATTCTTAGTGGAAGCACAACAGCTTGCGCAGGATCTGCAGCGGTATTAAGTGCAACATCTACAACAGTAACCAATCCGGTATTTACCTGGTATAGCGATGCAGCATTAACCAATGTAAGTTTCATTGGTGCTACATATACAACACCACCATTAAATGCAACCACTACTTATTATGTAACCGTAAAAGGCGACAATAAATGTGAAAATGCACCTGGTACTGCAAGGATAATCACTGTAACTGTGAAACCTGTTTCTACAGCTTCAGATATCACAGCTGCCGATGCAACAATCTGTGCAAGCTCTGGAACTACCTTGGTAGCCAGTACAACAACAGTAACTAATCCAACATTTACCTGGTACAGGGATGCGGCCTTAACTTCGGTAGCTTTCGTAGGTACCTCATTCGTTACCCCAGTATTAAACGCAACCACTAAATACTATGTTACGGTTAAGGGTGATAACAAATGTGAAAACTCAGGTGTCACTGCAAAAGTGGTAACCGTTACTGTTAATCAGTCTGCGGTGCTTGCCGATATTACCCTATCAACACCAACATTGGTTTGTGGATCAGGTACAGCGGTAATCAATGCTAGCTCAACAACAGTAACCAGTCCAATATTTACCTGGTACAACGATGCTTCGTTAACAAGTGTTGCCTTTACCGGACCAATATTTACCACGCCAGTATTAACTACTACTACCACATATTATGTAACCGTTAAAGGTGCAAACAAATGTGAGAGTACTGTAGCGAATGCAGCTAAGGTGACCATCAAGGTTAACCCGATAGCGGTGGCTAGTGATATTGTTGTAAATGGTTCGACAAGTGTTTGTGGTGGATCTGCAGCAGTATTAACTGCTAGCAGTACAACGGTTACCAACCCAGTATTTACCTGGTATACCAATGCAACATTAACCAATGTAGCTTTTGTAGGTGCAGTATTTACTACACCTGTATTAACTGCCAATACCACTTATTATGTAACTGTAAAAGGTGATAACAAGTGTGAAAACAGTGCTGCTACGGCTAAATCAATCAACATAGTAGTTAACCCTGTAGCATCAGCAAGTGATGTTACCGCGGCAGATGCTACCATTTGTGCAGGATCAACAGCAAGCTTGGTGGCCAGCACTACAACAGTAACCAACCCAATATTTACCTGGTACAGCGATGCGGCCTTAACAACGCCAGTATTTACGGGAGCAACATTTATAACCCCGGTACTAAATGCAACAACTAAATATTACCTTACGGTAAAAGGTGATAACAGATGTGAAAGTTCTGTGGCAAATGCAAAAGTGGTTACCGTTAATGTAAACACAGGTGCAACAGCAGCTGACATTACGCTAACAACACCGGCCAAAGTTTGTGGATCGGGAGCGGCAGTAATCAGTGCAAGTTCTACAACGGTTACCAGTCCGGTATTTACCTGGTATAACGATGCTTCATTAACAAGTGTCGCATTTACCGGCCCAATCTTTACAACACCAGTATTAACCACAACCACTACCTATTATGTAACTGTTAAAGGTGCCAACAGGTGTGAAAATACGGTTGCTAATGCGAAAGCAGTAACAGTTACTGTGAATCCAATAGCAGTAGCCGCTGATATAACTGTGAATGGATCAACTTCGGTTTGTGCAAATACAGCAGCAATATTAACAGCAACAAGCACAACGGTAACTAATCCAATATTTACCTGGTATAGTAATCCTGCCCTAACAACTGTAGTATTTACAGGGCCGGTATATACCACCCCAGTATTAAGTGCTAACGCAACTTATTATGTAACTGTTAAAGGTGATAACAAATGTGAAAACAGTGCTGCAACTGCTAGAGTAGTAGCGATCACGGTAAATCCTTTACCAAATAATCCAGTAGTATCTGGTCCGAATGGTGGAATTTGCGCAGGTGATGGAGCTGTACTTACAGTAACCAATGCACAAGCGGGTGTTACTTACGAATGGTACAATGCAGCAGTAGGTGGTAACCTATTGTTCACTGGTACAACATACAGTGTAACCGCTTTAACTGCCACAACAGATTACTACATATTAGCGATCGGAACAGGTGGCTGTAATAACAATGGTGGCCGTGTTAAAGTAACGGTTACTGTTAATGCAAAACCAACTGTGCCAACGGTAGCTTCAACATCGGTTAGCGTGTGTACAGGCAGCCCAGCGGTATTAACTGTTACAAACCCTCAAACAGGAGTAATATATAACTGGTATACAGCAGCAGTAGGCGGAACATTGGCCGGAACAGGCGTAAACTTTACTACTCCTGCGGTTAACGCAAACACCACATACTTTGTAGAAGGTGCAAACGGAACATGTATCTCTTCATCTAGAACACCAGTAAATGTAAGTGCCCTACCAGTACCAGTTGCACCAACATCGGTAACAGCTGCAAATGGAACACTTTGCTCAGGTAGTTCAACCATATTAACGGTAAACAATCCGGTAGCTGGATTAATTTACAGATGGTACGCTGCAAGCTCTAACGGAGCGGTATTGGCAGAAGGTATAACCTTTACCACACCAAACTTAACTGCCACCACAATCTACTATGTAGAAGCGATTGCAGTAGGTGGCTGTGCAAGCCCAACAAGAACAGGGGTTACGGTAACCGTACTTCCGGTGTTAGATAAGCCAGCAGTAGTGGTACAAACTACTACACCAAATAGTGTAACGTTTGCATGGGCTGCGGTTGCAGGTGCTACGGCTTACGAAGTTTCATTAGATAATGGTTTAACATGGGTTAATCCAACCAGTGGGTCAACCGGAACAACTTACTTAGTTGCAGGTTTAAAACCAGATCAAAGTGTAAGCATCCTGGTAAGAGCCAAAGGTCAGATTGATTGCCAAACCAGTCAAAATGGTGCAGCAACTGGCAAAGCAGCTAATCCATTCGGTGATCAGGTGTATATACCAAATGCATTTACGCCAAATAACGACGGTAAAAATGATACATTCTTAATCTATGGCAATACCATATCAAGCGCCAAAATGAGTATTTATACTCAATGGGGTCAATTGATATTCCAGTCAGACAACGTAGCGAATGGATGGGATGGAACGTTCAAAGGCGTAAATCAACCGATCGGAGTTTATGTGTACATGGTTGATATTACATTCACCAATGGAACAACATCATTGAGAAAAGGTACAGTAACGCTGATTAGATAAGAAGAGGATTAATAATAAACAGATAAAATCAAAGACCATGAAAATACTATCGGCTTTAAAAATATATGTTGCAGTGCTAGGACTACTGCTGTGTACAGCTAAGTCCTTCGCACAAACTGATCCGCATTTTTCACAGTATTATGCAAATCCGTTATACCTTAATCCGGCTTTAACGGGTGTGATAGACGGCGATTACCGTGCAACTGTAAACTTTAAACAACAGTGGAGTGCACTTAACAGTTCTTTCTTAACGGGCGGTGCATCCTTCGATCTTGCCCCGAAAAAGAACTTCGCCTTCGGTGCAACCATTTTAAACCAAAGGGCTGGGGAGTTAGATTTTAACTACCTGTCTGCCCTGGTATCGGGGTCGTACCGCTTAAGGTTCGGTGCCGAAGGTTTACAGATGGTGAGCTTTGGTTTACAGGCCGGCGTAATTAACCGTAGCTTTGATTTTTCTCAGGCCAGGTTTGGTAACCAGTTTAATCCGATTTCGGGTTATGATGGCGGAATGATGAGCGGCGAAACACTTTCATCACAATCATCTTTGGTACCCGATGTAAACGCGGGGATCATGTTTTTTGATGGTAACCCGAACAAGAGTGTAAACGTTTTCTTAGGTGCAAGTGCGGCGCACTTAACCCGCCCTATGGATCGTTTCTCTGGCTCAAACTCACGTATCCCAATTCGTTTTACCGCTCATGGCGGTGCGCGCATCAAGGCTTCAGAGTCATTGGATATTGTACCTAATGCATTGTTTATGTATCAGGGTAACACAAACGAAGTATCGTTAGGTGCTTATGCACAGCTTAACGTTAATCCATCTGCAAACATCCTATTTGGTGGTAACTACCGTAATAAAGATGCTGCAATTGCTTTTGTTGGACTACAGTTAAAAAACATGGTTTTCGGATTGAGTTATGATGTAAATACCTCTACATTCAACCGCGCATCAAACAGTAACGGTGGTTTAGAGCTTTCAATTTCTTTAATTGGCCGTAATGGTATTATTGGTCCAAACTTCTTTTGTCCACGTTTATAATTATTCAGATGAAAAAAATATTACTCTTCTTATTAGTGGCATTTGGCGGTTTTGCAAACGCACAGTATGTGGTAAATTATAAAAAGGTTGCAGATACTTATTTCGAAAATAAGGACTATTATGCCGCATCTACTTTTTATAAGAAAGCTTTAAAAATTACTGGCGATAGTACCCAGGCCATTTTACCGTACGGTAAGGAAAGAAAATCGGCAACAGAAGATAAAATAGCGGAAGATTATGAGGGATCTATTTATAACCTTGCAGAATCTAGCAGGTTATATAGAGAATTTAATGAGGCTGAAAAATATTATGCTATAGCGATCACTTTTACCAATACCCGTTATAAAAAAGCGTTATTCTATTATGCAGAAAGTTTAAGGGCAAATAAAAAATTTAACCTGGCTATCGATGCTTTTCAACAGTTTATCGATAAGAATCCTGGCGATGTTTTGGCTAAAGATGCACAAAAGGAAATCGAATCGTGTAAATTTGCTATCGAAGAAATGCGTTTTCCCCGTATGGTTCAGGTTAAAAAAGTACCAGGTAATGTAAATGGTTTAGGATCTAACTACGCAGCGGTTAAAATCAACAATGAGTTATATTTTACCTCATCGCGTCCGGTTGCTGTAGGCAGTAAAAAAGATATGGTTAAAACAGATGGTGGAGAAATCCAGGTATCAACCAAAACCAATCCGTTTATTAACGGCATTTATGCAGCCAAAGGCGACTTAAGTTCAGCTGATATTGCGGTGAAAAAGATAGACATCAGCTTCGCTAAAAACACTGAAATTGCTGCAGCTGCTTCTACCCCAGATGGCAATACCGTATATTTTACGGCCTGGAAAGACAAAGAAAAATATGCGATTTATAGCTCGAAAAAAGCTGGCGATAAATGGGCTGATCCACAACCGGTAGGTTTACAGGTAAACAGTAAAGATTTTAATTCATCGCAACCTTTCGTTACCAGTGATGGTAAATTCCTTCTTTTCTCATCTGATAGAAGTGGTGGTTATGGTAAATACGATCTTTGGTACTGCGCCATTCGCGAGGATGGATCATTAGGTCAGGCGATAAATATGGGCTCAACCATTAATACTTCTGATGATGAGCGCGCACCATATTATAACCCACTAACCAAAAAACTATTGTTCAGTACCGATGGCAGGGTAGGTTTTGGTGGTCTTGATTTCTTTGAATCTGAAGGTGATCTTGTAGATTGGACTACTCCAAAAAACGCAGGCTATCCATTTAATTCATCAAAAGATGATCTTTACTTCACGGCAACTGATGATAAAGGAACAAAAGGCTACATTAGTTCTGATCGCGAATCGTCATGCTGTTTGGAAGTATTTGAACTGAAAAAGGAATATTTGTCAATCGCAGGTATTTTAACTGATTGTAAAACTAAATTGCCTTTGGCAGGTGCTAATGTAACCCTGAACAATGCAGAAGGCACACAGAAGGTAATAACAGGTACTGATGGTGTATATAAGTTTAAGGTAGATTCGAAAAGACCAATTAAATTGCTTTTTGCAAAAGACAATTACTTTGCCGTAACCAAAAACTATGCTTACGAAGAATTGGCAAAAGCAGATACCTTAGTTTATAAGGATTACTGTTTAAGCCCTTTCAAAATCGGTATCCCAATGGCATTGGATAATGTTTATTATGAATTTAACAGTGCCGAATTAACCGAACCTTCTAAAAAAGTGTTAGACTTCCTGATCCCGATTATGGAAGATAATCCTGAAATGGAAATAGAGCTTGGCTCGCATACCGATAACATCGGAACCGATGAGTATAACCTGGATCTATCGAACAGAAGAGCGAAATCATGTACTGATTATTTAGAAAGTAAAGGTATTGCCGCTGCCAGAATGACTTCAAAAGGTTATGGAGAATCGGTGCCTATTGCGCCAAACGAAATTATTGTTAAACGCAAGAAAAAAGATAATCCTGCTGGAAGAGCTAAAAACAGAAGAACAGAATTTAAAGTAACCAAAAAATAAAATAGATTAACATCCCGGTAAGCCATCTCCCTGAAAAGGAAGGT
>NZ_JAVTSN010000002.1:0-254466 GCF_032678585.1 Pedobacter psychrodurus
GTCCTTGTTTTTAAAATAAATCCAAGCCCTTTTCAATTCATTTTGGAAAGGGCTTTTTTTTTAATATCATTTTTTTGTTACCTCATCATTAAGGTGTTATCGGCATATTATTATTCTTCATTGCAGCCGACCTTTAATAAAAAAACACAGATATTATGAAATTAAGAGCTTTAGTGATTTTATTACTAGGTATTACAATCACCAATACTATTTTGGCTGCAGAAAAACCAACTGCCAGCCATAAATCAGTTATCAATTATTATATGGACAGCTATATCAACTCTGATTATAAAAAGTTAAAGGCTGTGCTGAGTGAGGATGCTGTTTTTACATCAAATAGAGACGTGAGGACAATTAAACATAAAGCAGCTGATGTGTTGAGCCAGATGAAGAAAAATGAGGGCGTAATACAGCGCGATTGTAATATCAGCTCTAGCATCGTATCTGAGAGCGATGCATTGGTAATTGCCCGTGTAGATATCAATTATGAATTATTTGATGGTGCCCAACAAAACTTTGTGATTATCGAAAAAAACAAGGATGGCGAATGGAAAATCACACAGGTGTACAAAGTATTTATTTCAAGCGAGGGCGAAGCAAAAAGATTGGCCTCAACTTCCCATTAAAAACAGAAAGTCCCGGTCAAAAAAACGGGACTTTCTGTTTAATTATTTTAAATCTTAAAAATTAATCGGTAACTCTACTTGTGTTTTGTCCCAACCGATAACCAGATTGGCACCTTCGTTAAGCGTTGTAAAGGTTAATGAGAAGTATTCGATCGGTTTAGTCAATGTTTTAACAGGAACATTTACGCGAACAATATCTTTAGATTGATTGTAAGTAAATGCACCCCATTTATCCGTCTCGCTGTTCACAATGATTGTCCAGGTATCTTTATTCGGAATGGCGAATAAGCTATAAGTACCGGCTTTAATTTTCTTTCCACCAATTTTTACTTTTTTAAAGAAACGCACTTCCGTACTTTCGTTGGCCCCGAAGCGCCAAACGTTTCCGTACTGTTCTAAAACACCAAAAATATCACGTCCTTTTTTCTGAGGGCGCGAATAAATGATCTTTATTACCGGCTTTATTAACTCTCCTGCTTTTGCTTTCGGGGCATTAAGAGGGAAGTAAATGATATCTGCCGGACTAGGGTCTGCAACAGGGAATTTTATTTCAGCGGTAGCAGCTTGTTGGGCTTTTGCGCTAAAACAAAAAAGAGCGAAAACAACAATGAAGATATTTTTCATTTGTAGGTTTTTGTTTTCTGTGGCGATGAAGCGATTATGGCTTTACACGTATTGGTAAAATCATAATAGACTCCTTTGCTGTGGAAATATGTTTTTATTCCTTGGTAGGATGTAATTGGTAAAAAGGCCTAGTATTTTCTGCCTTTTACAATCGCGTTTAAAAATAAGCCTGCTGTTAACAAACCTAAAACACCACCTAATAAAGCGAAAATATAGTTTTGCGTAATGATTGCTCCGGTAAAAGCCCCGAAGAATAAGCCTAAAGCATAATATAACCAGTTGAAATTATTGCTGCTGTTCTCTTGTACACTCATGTTTTTTGTTATTTGGAGGCAAAGTTAATATTTATTTTAAATTTTAATTTGTCATTCTCTTCAATAATCCAATTAATTATCGATTCTGGCTAATTTATAATCATACTTTTTTAAATAGCTGAGCAATTCTGCTAAGCGGGTATAAAATTTATCGGTTCTCCGGGCATCGGTACCAATGTGTAAGAGCAGGATGAAACCGTTTAAACCGTTCGGTTTTGTTTCGTTAAAAGTAGTAATGGATTGATATATCTCCTCGCTTGATTTGTAAGCCTTGCCAATTTCGGGATAGGTGTAATCTGCATTAGATCGGGTGCCCGGTGTGAAATTAACCAAATGTAATCCTTGCGCTTTTGTCCAGTTGGCAATGTTTTCATTGTACCATTCGTAAGGAGGTAAAAAATACCTCGCCTTTTCTTTGCCGATCCCAAAAACCGCCATGGCCTCATAGTTATCATTTAGATCTTTTTCGAATTCAGTTTTTGTAACCAGGAGGCTATCGCGTTTAGCCCAATCGCAATATAAAAGATGCCGGTCGGAATGCGGACCGAGATAATGCCCATCATTTTTAAGTGTTTTAATCAGTGAATTGAATTTTGGGTTCCGATAAAAATTTCCTGTCAGAAAAAATGAAGCCCTGACCTTTTCCTGGGCTAATATTTTACTGATTTTTTCGCCACCATCAGCAAACTCATCGCCCGTAAACACCAGGTAGATTTTCTTTTGAGTAGAATCACCACGAATGGTAGCGCCTAAACTATAAGTCTTATGGTCGGGTAAGGGGATCGCTTGCGCTTCTTTCGCGGCTAGTAAATAGATAAGCGATGCCGTTCCATCCATGGTAGGCTCGTTGGTACTATAATCGCCGTAATCATCGTGGTAAACGGCCAGATCACTTTGAAAGCCGGCATATTCATCAGCTTCATTTAATTTAATTCCAATCAGGCCTTTATAAATGTTGGTATAAACCGGACCATCAACCAGGCCACCGTTAATAGGATAACTTTTTAAATGGCTAAAAGCGGAATGCGGATCAGTTGGCGTGTCTCCCCAATGTGGTAAGCCGTAAACCATACTGGTTCCCCAGGGATTGCAACCAAAAAGCCAGTCGAAATTGGCCTGTTCCAGATCTGCATAGGTTTTGTCGCCACTTAATTTCGAATACCAGTTGCATTGCATGGCAAAAGCAACCGTTAGGTTATTGCTACACCAGATAAACGGAATGCCCCGGTAAAAGGCATTGTTTTTTGCCCGGTCCCAAACCTGTGTTATTCCTTCTTTATAATAAGCAACGGTGGTTTTATCTTCTGGATCCTGCTTAGCGATTTCGTAATGCCCCAGGTTGATAAACGGATAATATTGATAATGCGCAGCGGTATCCTTTTGCAGCCAGGGCGTTATGGTTTCTTGTTTGGCATATTGCAACGCCTGTGTTATTTTATTTTGATTTACTTTTTCCTTTCCGAAATTGAATGATGTTTCGGCCAGCTCCATGTCATCAACCCAGTTGTCTTCTGCATAAATATATGGCGATTTTACAGATGCGGTTTGCGTTACCCCTGGTTTTTGAAGCGCAAATTTATAGGCTGTTTTGGCCTTTTTCAAAAGTAATTTAGAATACTCAGGGGCTGCTTCTTTAAACAAAACGGAACCTAAATTAAAAGCACTTGTAAATTTAGCTGCGGTAGAACTCGTTCCCGTGGTATTGTTCATAAACTTGCCACGCTGCTGCGGTTCACCGGTAATAAAGTAAAGCGGACGTTCAAATCCTTTTCCATATTGGCTGTCTTCTTTCGGAATGCGCATACTGATGTGGTCGCGGTCGTCGGCCAATTGGTTAAACATGATGTTTTTTTGCGGATGCATTTTAAGCAACCAATCTAAACCCCATTTTGCTTCATCCAAAACATCTGCTCTTCCATTTTTTCCCTCCAAACCATTTGCTTGCCGCTGATCGCCAAAAACCTGTGGAAAATCACGATAAGCCATTAAAAGGTGGTAGGTTGCATTGGCTGATGTGGTGGAATATTGCAGATAATCGCTTGCATCGTGCCAACCGCCTGAAGCATCAAAATGTGTGCTGTCTTTAATCCCGGCTTTGGTGCCATACAAAACAAAGCCATCGTGTGTATGGCAGCTATCCTTTAAATAGGGGTTAAAGCCGCTCCGTTGCTGGCGCATATACTGTAGACAAAAATCAGGTGCACCTTTATAAACATTGTTATTGATCAGCAATAGGGGAGATATGATCCCATTTGCACGGATGTGAAATTTTCCTTCACTTTTAAAATCACTAAAGTTTAACCTCGCCGTTTGGCTAAAAGGACCATAGCTTCCGAAACTCTTAATGTTGGTTGAAGTAAATACAACCTGATTGCTTTCCTTTTCTACAATTTCGAACTGTTTTGGTATATCATTCAACTTACTTGCCCAAACGGCTACTTTAATACTTTGGGTGGGGTAGCCAAACAAATTGATCCTGATCCAGCTCTGCTGGTTTTCTTGTTTAGCGCCAATAAACGAACACAAGAATGACAGACCAAAGAGGAAAGTTATCGCTGAGAGAAACTTATTTTTCATTAGATCACTGATTATCTCATTTAAAATTAGGGTTTTATCAAGATAATGTAAAAGAAGTAGTAAAACATTTGGAAATTAATCAATCGTTTGATTAATTTTGTGCTGTCAAAAAGAAATGAAAACAGAAAAAGTAGATAAAAGACAGGCCATACTCGACGCAGCTGAAAAGCTGTTTTGCGAGACAGGGTATGAGGGTACCTCTACCCGGCAGATTGCGAAGGAATCTGGCGCGAACATGGCGATGATAAATTATTATTTCGGTTCGAAAGAAGGTGTTTTTGTTGAGATTATGAACGAGCGTATTGCTGGTTTCGCTTCTCAGTTAAAAATCATCAATGAAGATAAGATTTCGGCATTGGAAAAATTGCACAGGGTTATAGAGGGCTACGTAAATAGGATCATGAATAACACGGCGTTTCATAAAATGATGCACCGGGAACTGTCGTTAACCCAAAGACCCGAAATGTATGATAAGATTAAAGATGCCATGAGTCATAACATGCAGCTGATTGATCGCATTATTACCGACGGGATTGAAGACGGAAGTTTTAACAAGGTAGATGTACGGATGGTAATTGCAACCATTATGGGCACTGTAACCAATATTGTTATCGCTCCTCATAAGGTAATCTCATGTTCTGGCTTCGACCTCAATAATCCGAAAGACAAAAAAATTATTAAAGAGCGCGCGATAGCTCACTTACAAGATCTAACAACAGTTTATTTAACAACAAAAAGATGATACCCAAATCAATTAGATTAATGCTTGCGGCATCATTAATTCCAGCGGCTTTATTTGCACAGAGTACAAAGGAATTAAATATTAACCAGGCAATAGAACTTGGCATAGCCAATAGTAAAAACTTAAAACTTTCTCAAAACAAAATCGATCAGGCCGTTGCACAGCTTGAGGTTGTTAAAGACAACGTTTTGCCAACTGCAAACGCGAGTTTTATATACAACCACGCTGAAATTCCAACAAACACTTTTACTTTACCCGGCGGTGGATCATCCTTAGAATTACCTAAAAGAGCCGATGCTTTTGTAGGTACTGCAGCAGTGCAAGAATTGGTGTACGGTGGTGGTAAATTAAGATACGCGAAAGAATCGACCAAATTATTAGCAGATGTTGCGCGTTTAGACGCCGATAAAAGTAAAGAAGAAATCACTTATGCGATAATCAATACCTATTATTCCCTGTATAAAGTATTGCAAAGCAGAAAAGTGATTGATCAGAATTTAGAATCAATTGCAGCCCAGATTAAACAGGCACAGCGTTTCTTCGAGCAAGGCATCGTAACCAAAAATGATGTATTGCGTTTCCAATTGCAACAGGCAAACGTTACGCTAACGCAGATGGATATCGAGAGCAACCGCAAGGTAATCAACTACAATTTAGATATCCTTTTAGGCTTGCCTGAAGATACCGAAGTTAAAATTGTTGATCCAACAGCGGGTTTAAAAACAGCAAGCTCATTAAACGAATATATCGGCTTGGCAATGGCCAACCGCCAGGAGCTAAAACAATTGGATGTGCAAAACAAAGTGGCTGATTTTAACATCAAAACCATCAAAGCAAATACTTTACCTACAGTAGGTGTTGGTGCAAACCTTTATTACATTAACCCAAGTGGGAACTTTATTCCACCAACAAACCAATATTTAATGCCAATTACACTTGGTGCTACTGTTTCCTGGAATATCGGAAACCTTTGGACAAACAAGCACAAAGTAAGCGAAGCGAAAATCCAGCAAAGTGAAATTACCATTCAGAAGGATATATTATCTGATCAGGTAAAAACAGATATCAACAAAAACTTTCAAGGTTACCAGGTGGCAATGAACAAAATCCAGGTTTTGGAAACTTCAATTGCCCAGGCTACTGAAAACGACAAGTTATTGGCATCTAAATACAAAAACAATGTGGCTTCTGTTACCGATCGTATCGATGCAGAAACTTTATTATACCAGGCAAAAATAAACTTAGAGATCGCTCGCGCAGACGCAGGTTTGGCTTACTATACTCTATTAAAATCAACAGGAAAAATAACGCAATAAATACAGCAATGACAACTGAAAAGAAAAAAAAGAACAAAGTAGTACCCATCATTTTAGGTGTTTTACTAGTAATAGGTATAGTTTTCGGGATTACCGAATGGAATTATTATAGCAAACACGTAGATACGGATGATGCACAGATTGATGGCGATATCAGTCCTGTTGTTGCCCGTGTTGGCGGTTATGTTAAGGATATTAGTTTTGAAGAAAATACACATGTAGCTGAAGGTCAGGTTTTAGTAAAGCTTGACGACAATGATTACAAAGTGAAATTAGAGCAGGCACAATCCGGTCAAAAAGGAGCAAGTGCAGGTGTTGGTGTGGCAGAATCGCAAATTGCGGCTACTCAAGCCAATACTGGTACTGCTAAAGCAAACGTTGATGCGGCAAAATCAAATGTACAGGCTGCAAATGTTAAAGTAAACTTAGCGCAGAAAGACTATAACAGATATGAAAACCTGGTGAAGGATGGTTCGATAACCCAACAAGCTTTCGATCAGGCAAAGGCCAACAAGGAATCTGCAGAAGCAGCCAGACAATCTGCAGTGGCAGCATATCAGGCCGCGCAGGATCAATACAATGCTGCGGTTAAACAGGTTGGTACCACACAATCGCAATTGGCAGTAAGCAGCAATGTAATCAGCCAACGCCAAAGCGATATCGATTTTGCAAAGCTTCAATTATCATATACTGATATTAAAGCGCCTGCAACCGGTATTGTGTCTAAAAAGAATGTTCAAAAAGGACAATTGGTTCAAGCTGGTCAGTCTTTATTTTCTATCGTAAACGACGGAAGCCTTTATGTAACTGCAAACTTTAAAGAAACGCAGTTAGAGAAAATTAAAGAAGGATCTAAAGTAGAAATCGAAGTTGATGCTTATCCGAACGAAAAAATCGAAGGTGAAGTGTATAATTTCTCTCCAATTACCGGAGCAAAAGGATCTTTATTGCCTCCTGATAATGCTACTGGTAACTTCGTTAAGGTTGTTCAACGTATACCCGTTAAAATCAAAATTCATCCATCAAAAGAGCTGTTAGCCAAATTACGCCCAGGAATGAGCGTTAAAGCATCAGTATCTACTAAATAATTTTAAAATGGCCGAAGTAGGTTTAAAAAAGTGGATCATTACATTTACGGTAATCACAGCTTCTTTATTGGAGCTGATTGATACGACTATCGTAAACGTAGCGATCCCACAAATACAGGGAAACCTGGGCGCAACCCTGGAGGATGTGGCCTGGTTATCCACTGGATACGCCGTTGCGAATGTAATCATCCTGCCCATGTCGGGCTGGTTAGGCAGTCGCTTTGGGCGAAAAAATTATTTCTTAACCTCCATCATCGTTTTTACGCTGGTTTCTTTTTTATGCGGAAATGCAACGTCATTGAATGAGCTTATTTTATTTAGGATTATTCAGGGTTTGGCCGGGGGCGGATTAATATCAACAGCACAAGCTATTTTAATTGAAACCTGGCCTCGTGAAGATGTGGGTATTGCAACAGCCCTATTTGGTTTAGGTGCGGTTGTAGGGCCAACTGTTGGACCAACCATTGGAGGTTATATTTTAGAAATAGCAGATTGGCCATGGATTTTCTATGTAAATATTCCCGTCGGGATACTCGCCGCATACTGTACCATTACCTTTATTCGAGAGACGCCCAAGGATGGGCAAGGAAAACCCGTCGATTGGTGGGGTATTGGTTTACTGGCTGTGGCGGTTGGAAGTTTACAAACCTTATTGGAAAAAGGCGAAAGCGAAGATTGGTTCTCTACACCTTATATCATTGCATTAGCTGTAGCATCTGTTTTTGGCTTACTGCTATTTATTTGGCGTGAAACGAGTGCTGAATATCCGATCGTTAATCTTCGGATTATGAAAAAGAGAAGTTTCTCAATCGGGATGTTTACCTCCTTTATTTTAGGTTTTGGATTGTACGGCTCTGTATTCGTTTTCCCTGTTTTTGCGCAAAACCTTTTAGGTTTTACGCCTTTACAAACCGGAAAGCTATTTATAGCCGGTGGTATTTGTACCATTTCCATGATGCCATTTATCGGTATCATGCTTAAAAAGGGTGTTCCAGCGCAGTTTATGGCTACAGGAGGAATGTTTTTATTCTTTGTTTTCTGTTGGATGTTGAGTAAGTCGACACTGGCATCGGGAACGGGCGATTTCTTCTGGCCTTTAGTAATCAGAGGATTTGGAATGGCCCTGCTATTTGTACCATTAACTACCCTGGCCATGCAGGATTTGTCAGGACCGGAAATTGGACAAGGCTCGGGATTAAACAATATGAGCAGACAATTGGGCGGTTCTTTTGGTATTGCGGCTTTAACCACATTGATCCATATCCGTTCAAGTTTCCATAGAAGTAACCTGCTTACCAATATAAACGATTACAATCCCACATTTACTGCAAAGCTGAATGGCTTAGTCCATAATTTTATGGCTAAAGGTTCATCATTAATGGATGCGAAATTAATGGCAATGAAAGCGATTGAGGGTTCGGTAATTAAACAAACCATGTTGCTCACTTATAACGATGCTTATTGGGTTGCCGGATTGATTATGTTGTTCTCTATACCTTTATTATATCTTCAGAAATTTAAGAAGAATGCAAACATTGTGACCGATGCGCACTAAAATTTGCAAAGAAATCGCCTAAATATTGGCAAAAAACAAAAACAGCCGGTGTATTTTATTACATCGGCTGTTTTAACCCAAAAAATTAACAATCAATGCAATGCCCTTAAACATTGCAAATGTTCTTACTTAACCACATAGTGGCCAAATAAGATTCTAAAATTAAAATTTATTCTACAATTTTCCAAATTGTAAGCCTTAGAATTTTAATACCTTATGCATTTTTTGTAGTATTACGGTATACAAAACTATTGCATAAGCTATGCCTAAACTTCGTTTAACTACGCAACGAGAATCTATTTTTAATAATGAGGTCATCTCAAAATTCGAACTATTTAACAGTTTATTTCTCACTTTGCCTTTTTACAAAATTAAAGATACCGGAACCCTGCTTCCGCTATTTTTTAAGAGCTGTGAAGAAGGTATTGCAAACGGAGAAAAACCTGCACAGGTGATCGAAGAATTTTTTGCCAAGTATACCAGTTATACCGAACGTAAAGATATTGTTGACCTACTTTTCCGTTTCATTCAGTATATCGAGCGTCAGGTGGTGCTTTTTGATGCCGTAGAAGACGCCTCTTTTACCAAATTAAACACTACGGATGAACAGAGTACATTGGCGTTCATCTTAAAAAAGAATGCGGATAACAAACCCATGTTGGCTAAAATAGAAAAACTGATCGACGAGCTTTCGCTCCGTTTGGTTTTAACCGCACACCCAACGCAATTTTATCCGGGTAGTGTATTGGCAATTATTACCGATTTAACCAAAGCCATTAGAGATAACGACCTTACCTCAATGAACTCGTTATTACAGCAATTGGGTAAAACGCCGTTTTTTAATAAAAAATCGCCAACTCCGGTTGATGAGGCCTTAAACCTTGCCTGGTTCTTGGAAAATACATTCTACTTCGCTGCGGCAAATATTCAGGAAGAGATTGATCAGAACCTGGATGAATACAACCTGGAAACCAAGAAAATTTTAGAACTGGGTTTCTGGCCGGGAGGCGACAGAGATGGAAACCCAAATATTCATGCCGATACTACTTTAGCTGTTTCTAAAATGTTGCGCCAGATCCTGTTCCGTTGTTATTACCGCGATTTCAGGGTGATTAAACGCCGCATTACCTTTAGAGGTGTTGAAGAAAATATTGCAAAACTGCATGATGTACTTTATCTGAATGCTTTCGATCAAACCTGCGAACCCCACGATATTTCTGATGAATTAAGGGATAACCTGAATAAAATCAAAGAAACACTCTTGGAAGAGCACGATGGTTTATTTGTGGATTTAGTTAACGATCTGATCCGCAAGATAGATTTATATGGTAATTACTTTGCCTCTTTGGATATCCGCCAGGATAGCCGGGTGTTAAGAAGTGTTCATGCATATTGCCGTGAAAATAAACCGATTTCTTCTTTATACCCCGCCGATTATGATAAATTATCGGAAGCGGAGAAAGTAAACCTCATTTCCTTTAAAGAGGCAACTATCGTTTATGCAAGTGAGCCAGATGCTTTAATAGAGGATACCATTGAGGTAATTAAAGAAATTAAAGGCATTCAAAAACGTAATGGCGAAAAAGCCTGTCATCGTTTTATTATCAGCAACTGCCAACAGGCCAGCGATATTCTTCAGTTAATTGAGCTTTTCCTTTGGAATGGCTGGAGCAAAGAATCACTGACCATTGATTTTGTGCCGCTTTTCGAAACGGTTAACGATTTAAAAGGTGCAGCTGCAATTATGGACACGCTTTACAGTAATCCTTTTTATAAAGCACATTTGGCCAGCCGTGGAAATAAACAGGACATTATGCTTGGTTATTCCGACAGTACCAAGGATGGTGGTTATTTAATGGCTAACTGGTCTATATTTAACGGGAAAACATCATTATCTGCAGTTTCTGCGAAACACAACATACAGTTGGCCTTTTTTGATGGACGTGGTGGGCCACCTGCACGTGGTGGAGGTAAAACACACCGTTTTTACGCCTCAATGGGTAAGGAAATTGCGAATAAGAACATGCAATTGACTGTTCAGGGGCAAACCATCAGTTCGCAATACGGGTCGGTAGAAAGTGCTGAATTTAATATCGAACAATTAATCAATGCCGGACTGACTTCTGGATTGAAAGAGAAACATAACATCCTGTTAGATCCTGAAAATAAAGCGCTACTTGACGAAATGGCCGAAGAAAGTTATAAAGCTTTTGTCGACTTGCGCGAGCATCCGCTATTTGTGAGTTATTTAGAGAAATTATCTCCTCTAAAATTATTATCGCAGGCCAACATCAGCAGCCGTCCGGTTAAAAGGAACGGTGGCGGCGAAATGAAACTGGAAGATTTAAGAGCGATTAGTTTCGTTACGGCCTGGAGTATGCTAAAACAGAATGTCCCTGGGTTCTATGGTATGGGAACCGCTTTGAAAAACCAGGAAAAGGCAGGTAACTGGGATAAAGTGGTAAAAGTTTATCAGGATTCTGATTACCTGAAAACTATTGTAGACAACTGTATGATGAGTATGAGTAAATCAGACTTCACCATTACGGCGCATTTGGCCGCAGATAAGGAGTTTGGTGCTTTTTGGACACAACTACATAACGAATTCGAATTGGCAAAGGAGATGCTTTTAAAACTCTCCGGACAGCCAACTTTGATGGCCAATTATCCTGTAGATAAAAAATCAATTGCCACACGCGAGAAAATCATTCTGCCATTGGTATTGATCCAGCATTTCGCTTTAGAAAAACTACAGCACGACCAAAACGAGAAAGACCAGCATGCCCTAGAAAAGCTTGCGGTGAGAACGGTTTTTGGTATCGTAAATGCGGGTAGGAACTTGGCTTAACTTTTATAATATAATTCAAGGTCTGTGTCCACAGAGACCTTTTTATTTTCTTTTATTAGTCAGGATTTGCAATTCCGATTTAAGAATAAAGAATTTGTAATTCTTATGAGTGGATTATAAATCCACAGTTCAAAGGAAGGGATTGAAAATCCCGACCAACATAGAAAGTAAAGGTTGAGAAGGAACGAAGAATCTCTGGCTTAGGCTGCAGAAATCAACTTTAAAGATTAAAGTTAGTACTTGTAGTTCTTTGGTAAAAGATTCTTCACTGCGTTCAGAATGACAAACTGCGGCGGCCTTTAAGCTCGGTACGAAAGTATTTAAACAAAAATCCCCTGCTGATTTCATCAACGGGGGATTTTATATTCTGAAAAAGCCAGATAGCTTTAAGACGATTATCGATCAATCGAACCCATTACTTTTTGGCCGAAAGCATTAAGTGCGTCCTTTTCGGCAGCACCCTCACTTACCATCTGGTGTACTTCTAACGCACCACAGATATTGGTAATCATCTCGCCTGCAACATCAACTTCGTGCTCGCTAACGCCTCTAAACTCACAAAACGCCTCTAAAACCTCCAAAGTGGTCTCCAGTTGCGCCGGAGTGGTGTTTTGAAATAATTGTCTTATTACCGGAATCTTCATTACTTTATCTTGTTAAATAGTTCTATTAAACCTTCTGCTTTGTTGGTTTGCACCTGATCTACCAAACTGCCACCTTCAAAAGCTGCGAAAGTTGGTAAATTATCAACGTTTGCAAATTTGCGTGAGTTTGGAAGTTTTTCGGCATCAACAATCAAGAAAGCTACATCTTCATTTTCTGAAGCCAGTTTTTTAAACTTCGGTTTCATGATCCGGCAGTTTCCGCACCAGGATGCAGCATACTGAACCATAACCTTTGAGTTATCGGCCAAATATTGTTGAAGATTGTCTTCTGTTAATTCTAAAAACATAACGTTTTGTTTAATTAGTTGGCAGCTAAATATTCAGCTACACCAGTTCTGTTTGCGTTCATTGCTTCTTTTCCTTCTTCCCAGTTTGCAGGACAAACTTCGCCATGTTTTTGAACGTGGGCATAAGCATCGATTAAACGTAAATATTCTTTAACGTTTCTACCTAGTGGCATATCGTTAACACTTTCGTGGAAAACTTTACCTGTTTCGTCGATTAAATAAGTAGCTCTGAAAGAAACGTTTGAACCTGAGAAAGATTCGTTTCCTTCTTCGTCATAGTTCACTTCCTGATCTAAAATATCTAAGATGCCAGATAATTGTCTGTGCGTATCGGCTAAGATCGGATAAGTAACACCTTCAATACCACCATTATCTTTTGGTGTATTTAACCATGCAAAGTGAACTTCGTTGGTATCGCAAGATGCACCGATTACAATTGTATTTCTTTTTTCAAACTCAGGTAAAGCAGCCTGGAAAGCATGTAATTCTGTAGGGCAAACGAAAGTAAAATCTTTTGGATACCAGAATAATAATACTTTGCTATTTTTGTTTACAGCTTCTTCAAATACGTTGATTTTCAAGTCATCACCCATGTCCGACATTGCATCAATACTAACACTCGGGAATTTTTTGCCTACTATTGCCATAATTTTTTTGTCTTTAATTTTATGGCACAAAGGTAAGGCTAAAACAGGTGTCAAGCAACCTCGTTTCACTAATTGTTAATTGTATTTATTGATAACGATATAGATGAAAACTATATCTGATTAGTAAAATATAGCAGACTTCTATTCTAATGTTTTGGAAATGAACGAGTGATACCTCTGGCTTCTGAAGTCCCACCATTTGCTGCAATCTTTTTAAAGAAATCTGTCATGCTGAGGCACGAAGCATCTTTCATCGGTTACAGATGCTTCGTGGTTACACCGGAAGATTAAAGAAAAGTGTCGGCATTGCGAGGAATAAAGCAATCCTAATGCAAGCGCTAGGCGATCGTTGTAAGATTGTCTGCCTGCAGCAGGCAGGCTTCCTCGGCTGAAAAAGCCTCCTCGCAATAACGAATTATTTATAGAGAGCTTACTTCTTCAATGTATTTTCATACAGTTTAAATATCCTTTTATACTCATCCGTCCAGCTGCTGGGTTCCACAAAACCGTGGTCTTCAACCGGGTAAACGGCGAGTTCCCAATTGTTTTTGCCAAGTTCTATAAAACGTTGGGTAATGCGTACAATATCCTGAAAATGAACATTTACATCAACCATTCCATGGGCCATTAACAGGTTGCCCTTCAGCTTATCGGCGAAGTAAATTGGTGAACTTCTTTTGTAGGCAATCGGATCGTTAAAGGGCTCGTTTAAAATGTTCGAAGTATAACCATGGTTGTAATGTGCCCAATCGGTAACCGAGCGTAAAGCCGCACCGCTGGCAAAAACATCCGATTCGTTAAACATGGCCATCAAAGTAATAAAACCGCCATAAGAGCCGCCATATAAACCAACATGCTGCGGGCTAACACCGTATTTTTCTACCAAAAACTTAACACCATCAGCCTGATCGGTTAAATCTTTTCCGCCCATGTGGCGGTAAATTCCCGTACGGTGATCGCGGCCATAACCCGAACTTCCGGTATAATCGATGTCGATTACCGTATACCCATTATCGGCCAGTAAATTATTGAACATAAATTCGCGGAAATAAGTGCTCCAGCCGAAATGTACATTTTGGAGATAACCAGCACCATGCACAAAAACAACCGCAGGATGGTTGGGATGCGGATTGTCCGATTTATATACTCTTGCATACATATCAGCACCGTACCGGTTTTTAAAACTGACCATATCCGGCTGACGCCATCTGTAGGAATTAAACTCTGCCGAGGTAGACTGTGTAATTTTTTCAGCTTTGGCACCAACCTTATTGGCCTGAAGATACAACTCGCCAGGTTTATCCAGGTAAGAATAGTTAATGGCAATATTTTTCTCATCAGGAGAAAGTGTAATGTCGTTTAAACCTTTCATAGTGGTTATCTGGGCAAGTTCACCACCGTTTACGCCAATTTTAAAAAGATTCGTAATCCCCGGGTGCTCTTTATTCGTTTTAAGATAAAATGTGTTTCTATCTTTCGAGAGCTGAACAGATTGAACTTCCCACTTGCCAGAAGTAAGCTGTTTTTTGTCGCCCGTGGCAACATTAGCCACATAAAGGTGCGAGTATCCCGTTACTTCGCTCTGATAATAAAAGCGGTTGTTGTCGATCCATCCGGTGCTGCCCTGGTAAAAGCCACTAATGCCTGGGCCACCGATCCAGGCTTCGTCGCGCTGACGGTCGATCAAAGAAAATTTACCCGTTGAAGCATCTAGCTTCAAGATCCAACGGTCTTTATTATCAGTAGAAGTGGCCACCACAATTGCAGTTTTTCCATTATCATTCCAAATTGGACCAAAGAGATTTACAGGCCGATCGGCGTTTTTCTTTTTTAAAGTATCCAGTTCTTTCGGATAGTCTTTCAGAAAATCAGGAAGATCTTTGATGCCGGGTATAGTTGAAGTCTGAATCGCATAAACAGAGTCTTTTTGGGTGTCGTAGATAAAACCTTGTGAGGCATTTTCATTTTCACCCACCTTTGTTCTGCCTGGAATATCTTCGGTATAACCAGACGAAGTGATGTAATTCGGTACAATGGTATTGTGGTTGTTCTGCGCGGGGGTAGTTAGCTTGTAGGTAATGAAATGCCCGTCAGGACTAATGTTTACATCATTTAAAAATTTATCTTCGGTATAAAGTTCTTTTAATGGTTTTGTATCAGCAGATGTAACGCCAAAACGGCCTCTCCCGCCACGTGTAACACTTCTGGTTTCGGCATTTCTCTTTTTGATGATGTCAAATAGTTCCGTCTGTTGAGCCTTGAGCCATTTATCCTGCTCACTAACGGATTTGCTTTCCGGTTTTCCGGCTTTTTTACCTTTAACAAAATTGGTTAACTGTTTCGTTTCAGCAGATTTTAGGTTTACTTCGAAAAGATTGTCGCCCAATTGGTAAACAATATTCCCGTTCGTTAAAAAAACAGGGCTGTTTTCCCTTTCCTGTGTACTGGTTAAACGTGTTTCTTTGTTGCTCTTGAAATTTTGGAGATAGATATCACCGCTTTTTTCGATTAAACCAAGCGAATGGTCGGGATTGTAAGTGTAGTTTAAACTCAGCAGCTTTTCGTCTTCTTTTTCGGCAGCTTTAACAGGTTTTGATGAAGTGGCCAAAACTTTGAATAATTCTTCTTTAGCTTTATTTTCAGGATTCCAGTTGAAGTAGAGCGTTTTGCTGTCTGCTGTCCACCGGAAATTTGTTGGTGCGATACCCATCCATTTTGGGTCGCGCATAATCTTTTCGACGGTTAAGGGCGCCAGTTGTTGCGCAAAAGTATATTCGCCCGTGCAGAGCAATAGGAAAAGTAAATATTTCTTCATGAATTTTAGGTTTGGCTGCAATTTAGATAATGGCCAGTGCTAATTTCATAAGGAAATGGAAATGTTACAACACCTCACCCTATAAACGGTAGTGTTTTATTGCAGAGGCTGTTCATTCCCTCTCCTGAAGGAGAGGGATACAAAGGCAGAAGTAGAAACGCTGGCACTGATAGGGTGAGGTTAGCGGATTACCCTTCCAGTTTTATCCACGTTTACATCATCAAAAGGCTTAAGGTATTCATTGATGATTACTGCGAATTCCCGTCTGGTTAATAATTTTTTAAGATCGTATTTAGAAGCAAACCTGTAATTTTTGTTCCATTTTTTCTGCAGTTCGGTTTTGGTGGCCTCAACCGATTTATTGCCTACATAACAAACCATGGCAATAGTATTCTCCAGATTGATTGGAATATGCTGATGATCGTCGAACCAGATCTGTGCTTTATAATAATAATCTTTAATCGGTTGTTTGATTTCATCGTAGCTCACCTCTTTTTCTGGGTTGAAATAGGCTTTGCCCTGCCTCATTTCTGCTTTGATAATTCCAGTTATGCCCACTTTTTGGATGGCTAGCCAGTTGGAATCGATAACTTTTACGTCGTCAAAAGGCATTAGCGAATGTTTGTAGCTTAATAATTCTCCCTGAATCCTCTTGAGGTTGGATAAACTTGTTTTGGTATCAAAAAAGGCAGCATAGGCTGCGGTTGCTCCAGCTGCAGGGCCAATTTCGAATTGATCGGCAGGGATGTATAAGAGGTTTTCCTGATTTGGAATAAGCAGGTTATAGAGGGAAAGAAAATTTGCCTCTTTTGAAGAAACACTGGCTACTGCCGTTCTGTATGTATTTTCGTCATAGTTTAGTGGGGTTGAGGCTGCTGGATTTAAGCTGGTAATTTTTAATGCAGCCATTAATTTATCCGGATTATCGGCCATCACCAGCACTTTCGCCCTAATGCTTCTATCTTTGGTAAGTTTAACTTCCCAGCCGCTTCCTGAACGTTTAATTTCTGTAAATGAAATTTTGTTGATCAGTTTTAACAGTTGCGAACTGTCAACTTTGCTTTTTGACCGGCTTTTTTTATTCTCGTTAAAATTCCCTAAGTCTTCTATGTCCTTTATTACAAAATTTAAATATAACCTGGAGACCTCGGCTGTTTTGGTTTTCTGAATTTTATCGAGTTGAAAACCATTGTCTTGAGTGAGCAGGATCGTTTTAACACCCGATTTAAACGACTGATAGGCCGCCGAGTAAGCGGCATCGCCATTGCCAATAACCAATACATCTGTTTTTAAGGTTTGGGCATGTATAACCAAAGGAATTATGAATGCGAAAACAAAAAACAATCTTTTCATCTGAGAATATTAAAATTTGCTGCAATATGCTTTAAATGCATGAATTTTTAATGAAATGCATGCATTTTAACTAAATTTAACCTACAACTTTACTAACCCGACTAATTATTTAATTTTCATATCACCTCACAAGCTTTATATTTTCTTAAATTGCTGATATGGTAAAAATTGTGCGCGATTGTTAATCATGGAAGAACAGATCAAATCAGTTTTCGATTTACAGCAACAACATAAATTCGATTTGCGAAAAACGGATGCCAAAATCCGTATTAGAAAACTGAAGTTGCTTAAGCAGGCTTTAGAAAATGCAGAAGAGGAAATATTTGCCGCTCTGGAAAAGGATTTGCGTAAAAACCGTTTTGAAACCGCGGTAACGGAGTTATTTTTTACCTATGCAGAAATAGACCACGCCATTAAAAAGTTGCGCATTTGGATGAAACCAAAATCTGCAGGCAGAATCATGAGCAACCTTTTTGCAAGCAACAAAATCTATTACGAGCCCAAAGGCGTTTGTTTGATTATTGCGCCATGGAATTACCCTTTGCAATTGATCATGAGTCCGTTGGTTTCTGCTATAGCGGCGGGGAATTGCGTAATCCTCAAACCATCTGAATTGAGCGGTGCCACTGCGGCCATAATTAGTAATTTGATTTCCAAAACATTCGATCAAAATGAAATTGCCTGTTTTGAAGGCGATGCCGAAGTTTCCACAGCGCTGTTAAAACTCCCGTTCGATCATATATTTTTTACCGGAAGTACTGCCATTGGTAAAGTGGTGATGGAAGCTGCGGCAAAAAACCTGAGCTCGGTTACCTTAGAGCTTGGTGGCAAATCGCCAGCTATCGTAGACGGGAACTGCGATTTAAAAAAAGCGGCCCAAAAAATCGCCTGGGGCAAATTGGTTAATGCCGGTCAAACCTGTATTGCACCAGATTATGTATTGATCGAAGAAAGTAGATTAAATGATTTTATAGAATATTACAAAGCTGCAGTTCAAAAAATGTTCTTCCAGGAGGGCGAAATTAACAAACGTGATTACGCCAAAATAATCAATGAAAAGCAGTTTAAGCGCTTAAATAGTTTAATTGAAGAGGCGATTAATGATGGTGCCATATTGGCCTTGGGTGGACGATCAAATGAAAAAGATTTAACCATCCTACCTACACTTTTAACTGCTGTGAAAAAAAACAGTGCAATCATGCAGGAGGAAATTTTCGGACCGGTTTTACCTGTTGTTACTTATAAAAACTTACAGGAAGCCATCGATTTTGTAAATGGCAAAGCTAAACCTTTAGCGCTTTATGTGTTCTCAGATCATCAGCAAAACCTAAATCAGATCATAAGAGAGACCAGTGCAGGCGGGACCTGTGTAAATGATATATTGGTGCATATCAGTAATCCAAATTTACCTTTCGGTGGGGTAAACCATAGCGGCCTAGGCAGTTGTCATGGTGTTTTTGGTTTTAAAACCTTTTCGCACGAAAGGGCAGTGGTTTTTCAGTCTAAATTTGGTTTAACAAAAATGATTTACCCGCCTTATGAGCCAAAAACGGGTTTGTTAAAATGGTTAAAGAAATTGATGTAAAATATTCCATGGATTCCGTGTTTCAGTGGTAAAATAATTCATTCAAAAATCCTTATTTTGCTTTCATGGATTTAGAACAGCTCAAATACCCGATCGGTCAATTTTCAATGCCTGAAATTTTCGATCAAAAACAAATCGACATCTGGATTTCAGAAATCGAAGCTTTACCTGGCCAGATCAAATCAGCTACTGAAAACCTGACTGATGAAGAATTAAGCCAGACTTATCGCCCCGAAGGCTGGACGTTGAGACAGGTTGTTCACCATATTCCGGATAGCCATATCAATGCTTATATCCGCTTTAAACAGGCCGTAACTGAAGACATCCCTATAATCAGGCCATATTATGAAGAACGCTGGGCCGAAACTGGAGAAGCAAAAAACGGAGACATTATACTATCCATTCATTTATTAACGGCTTTGCACCAACGCTGGGTTGCTTTTTTGAAAACATTGAAAGTTGAGGATTACCAACGAAAATATATTCATCCTGCGCAAGGGAAAGAACTTAGTTTAGCAAACATGCTGGGTATGTATGCCTGGCATGGCAAACACCATTTGGCGCACATTACCAATACTAGGGCAAAATGAAAAGAATCTATTTCAGCTTCGTGATCTTAGTCCTTATCGGCTTTTGCAGTAAGGTACAGGCACAAAAAGAACCATTAAAAACCTTTGCGTTTGTTTTAGGTAACTGGGAAATGCAAACATCCAAGGGTAAAATAGTAGAACAGTGGGTTCAAAGTTCAGACCAATTGCTGAGCGGCAAGAGTTACAGAATAAATGCCAAAGGCGACAGCTTGCTTAGCGAAACCTTACAGGTTAGAAAAATAGGGAAAGAAATTTTCTATTGTTCAACTGTTGTCAATCAGAACGAGGGTAAAGAGGTTTGTTTTAAACTTGTTTCTACAAAGGATAAGATTTACATTTTTGAAAATAAGGAACACGATTTTCCGCAAAAAATAGTGTATCAAAACCAGGGAAAAAAAGAAATGCTCGCCTGGATTGAAGGCGAGCTAAATGGCAAAAACCGGAAATCGGAGTTTAGGTATAAGCGGCAATAGTTACAATCTCTTATTTTACCTGTAAATGTATATATTTATAAAGCGAGGCGATATCGACAGTGTTCATCGAAAATAATACTGTTTGAACGTTTTATCTGCGGCGTCGCCCTGATCCGATAGTTATCGGATGTATTTCAAGATCTATCTAGGAGGAAAGGTGCTGATAGCAAAGTAGTGTAAAATCTTAATTAATTCAAGTTATGTCAATATGGATATAAAGCAAACATCAACGGCGAATAATGAGCGTTCAAAACGTTTAGAAAATGGTAGGTTTCAAAAGAACACGATCCCATTATCGAAATTAAATACCGTAATAGGAGCAGTTGAACTATTAAATGATTTTGATGAAGAAATAGAACTCCGTGCTTATTTTGAAAACAAACACTTATAAGCCCAAAGTAGAGTAATGATATGTCTATTAAAAGACGGTTAGTTCATATATCGTTAACCCGTCCCGGTTTCAGCGTCAGGAACTATATGCGAAGAAAGATGCTGATCCCGAAGCTTCGGGACAGCACGACGATCGCGTTAGGGAAAAGAGAATAAAATAATTACATCAAAATCAGCATGGCCGCACTCATCGCAATCATGATGGCATCTTCAACAATGGTAACGGTACTCATAGGCAAGTTAAATACAGCACCCAAACAAGCACATTGAATCTTTTTCTTGTTTAAAACGCTTTCTAAAACACCAAGGATGCTGATGGTCATGACGATCAGTGTAACCCAATTGATAACGGCAGGAGATAAGTTTAAGGCGAAAGACAGACCTAAGCCAAGTTCGATAAAAGCATAAATATAACCCCAGGCACTCAACTTTTTGGCAACAATATCGTACATGGCATAACTTTCGGCAAAACCTTTTAGATTGATCATTTTAAAGAAGGAGAATGTAAGGAAGAAACCCGCCATAAAAATGCGCATAAATACCATGAAGTTAATTTCACTTCCTTGCCACGAAACCACCAGTGCTATTGCGGTAACATATCCGAAGATTAACAAAATGGGTTTATAGGTTTCGGCCCAGGATTTTGCTTCTTCAAGTGTTTCACTGTGATGCGCTGCCGAGATCTGATATTTGCTTTCTGCACCGCCCAAAGCTTGTTGAAGCGCATCTAAGCCAATATGTTTATCCATGCTAATGGTGGCAGAATGGGTATCTTTCGAAACCTCAACAGCCGTTATGTCAGGTAAAACGAGCAGGTTACTTTTAACTTTATTTTCGCAACCGCCACAGGTCATGCCTGTAAGTTGATAAGTGTGTGTCATGATTAAATTCTTTGTACAAATTTACCGCTTCATCTTACGATAAGCGTTACAGAATAATCATAAAGTGTTATAGAATTTTAGAAAGGGGTCAATCTGAACGCAGTCAAGAAGCCCTGTCTACAGCGACGGGCTTTCTTTTGGTTGTGCAATTCTTTTTCTCGCAGTTGAAAGTATTTATCATTAAGAAGTTAAGATAATTAAGGCTTGACCATCGATTTATAAACAATGCAAACAAGCCACTAAACAAGTTGTTTTTCCTAAACCCTAAACCCTAAACCCTAAACCCTAAACCCTAAACCCTAAACCCTAAACCCTAAACCCTAAACCCTAAACCCTAAACCCTAAACCCTAAACCCTAAACCCTAAACCCTAAACCTCTGCTTATCCCACTAAAACCGAAGTCATGGTTAATGAACCGCCCACGGCCTTATCGTTAAAGAAAGAAACCTCTTCTTTATCATTTTTCATTCCAAGGGTATAAATTAGCGGCAAATAATGCTCTGGAGTAGGAATGGCCAACATCGCATCAGTACCAAGGTTGCGGTAATTAATCAAAGGTTGGTGATCGCCGTTGGCAATTAAGTTTTTGAACTTATCATTCATTTCAATTGCCCAATCGTAACCGCCTCCGTTAATCATTTCCCAGCTTAACATGCGTAGGTTGTGCACCATATTTCCGCTACCTAAAACCAATATTCCTTTTTTACGGAGCGCATAAATTTCTTTTGCGATTTCATAATGTTGCTCAGGCGATTTGGTATAATCGATACTTAACTGAAGAACCGGGATATTTGCATTCGGGTACATGTGTTTTACTACCGTCCACGTGCCGTGATCTAAGCCCCAATCGTGGTCTAAACCAACAGGAGTCGAATGAATTAAACTGGGTATTTCTGCCGCTAGTTTCGGATCGCCAGGTGCGGGATATTGCACATCAAAAAGCGCTTGAGGAAAACCACCAAAATCGTGTATGGTACTTGGGAAATCCATCGCGGTAACAAAAGTGCCGTGTGTATACCAGTGTGCTGATACTACTAAAACGGCTTTTGGCACAGGGATATGTTTTGCCAATTCTGCCCAACTCTGACTAAATTCATTGTTTTCAATACCGTTCATTGGAGAACCATGGCCAATAAAGATTGTTGGCATTAGATCCGTTTGCGGTAAACGTTGAGTAAAGTTTCTAAATTGGGATAGAGTAGACATAATGTGAGGTGTGTCATGCTGAGCTTGTCGAAGCACCTATTTGCATTTCGACAAGCTCAATGTGACAGATTTTTTGAATAACAGTCTTATAATTATTTGCCCTGAACAAATTCAAGGTTTAATTTAATGGCAACGTCTTTAGCAACACCCGCACCGGTTGGATCATATTTAATGTTATAATCTAAACGGTTAATGGTGGTTGTTGCACCAAAACCAGCTTTGGTATTGCCTTGTTGGTCTTTCGCTGTACCACCATAAACAACAGCAAATTTTACGTCTTTGGTTACGTCGCGGATGGTTAATTTTCCACTTAACTCATAATTATCACCGCTTAATTTTTTGAATGAAGTGCCTTCGAATTTCATGGTTGGAAATTTCTCTGCATTAAAGAAATCATCTGTTTTTAAGTGACCATCTCTCATATCAACACCTGTTGTGATGCTGTTTACATCAACGGTAAAGCTAATTTTAGCATCGGTTAAGTCTGGTTTCGAAGCCGTAACGGTTCCGTCGAATTTTTTAAACGAGCCATCCACAAAAGAAATGCCCATGTGTTTAACCGAAAAGTTAACAAACGAGTGCATTGGATCAATTTTCCAGCTTGTTTGTGCAAATGATGCCACACTGATTGAGGTAGCGATCAGAAATAAGAATAATTTTTTCATAACTAGTGATTTATTTAGGTGCAAATATAGTTGAGTATCAGTCGATCAGTCTTGACGTATGGTAAGAAATTTGGAGGTTAATCGGTTAAGTGTTTAAAACGGTTAATTGATGGATTGGCCAAATTGTTAACTGAAAACTGGTTAATAGTTAATGGTATGATGGTTCATGGACAACTAGGCTAGGCCATTTGGCCATCAACTATGATCAATCAAACTATTGACCACATAGCCCCATCGTCCATTTTACATCCTCACTACACTTCATCAAGCGTTTTCCTGCTGTCTGTTGCGGCTGCTTTATAAACCGATGGTGTAATGCCGGTTACTTTTTTAAATTGTGCCGATAAGTGCGCAACGCTACTGTAATTTAACTGATAAGCAATTTCGCTGAGTGTAAGTTCGCCATAAGTAAGCATTTCTTTTGCTTTTTCTATTTTTTGGGCAATGAAATATTTTTCGATGGTTTGGTGTTCCAGTTCTGAGAAAATACTGCTTAAACTGGCATATTCTAGCTTTAGCTGCTCGCTTAAAAAGGTAGAAAGATTAATTTTTAAGGGTTCTTTGGTATAATGAACCAGATTGATAATGGTGGTTTTAATCTGCTCTGCAATCTGGGTTTTTTTATCCTCCAGCAATTCGAATCCAAAAGGGGTCAGGTTTTCTGCTATTCTGCTTTTATCCGCTGATGATATATTTTCGGTAAGGGTAACCTCGCCAAGTTCAACCAATAATGGTTTAAAGCCGAGCTTTTCGAGCTCAGCTTTAACCACCATTTTACAGCGGTTGCATACCATGTTTTTGATATGCAGTTTCATCAGTTTGATTTTATGGTTTCCGAAACATCACCGCAATCAAACATCATACTTCCATAATATGGATTTTCGATATTTTCTTTTTCATTTAACCAGCTTGCTTTGGCCATTGGGCAATGTTGAACATACACGGTTTGGCTATTGAATTTTAAACCCTTTAGGGTTTTGATCATGGCGTATGAGATACCTTCAAAGGCTTTTCGCTGTGTTTTGATATCATTAGAGCCGGCAAGTTGAGCGGCCTTACTTTTAATAATGGCCGCTTGTTCCATAAATATTTTATGCTGATCAGCAGGCAAATCTTTATGGTTCACCGCATTTACTTTAGCCGATAAAACTTTTACCTTTTCAATGGCCAGGTCTTTTTTATCGGTTGCCAATGCATTTTTAACATCGTAATAAGCCGTTAGTACCTGGTTTAAGGCTACATCAGTTTTGTCTTGTGCGTAAGTGAATGCTGTTGTTGCGATTGTGATAATGGCAATTAATCCTAATATTTTTTTCATCATTTTATGGTTTTGAGATCATGACTTAAAATCGGTTACATAAGCCTTGATGATTTCGTCTTTTATATTATTTTAAAACGTTAAAGAAATTAAATTCTGCCCTGAGCAGGTACATGTTTTTGGTATATCGGTTATCCATATTTCCGGCGGCCTGAAAGCGGTACCCGAAATCGATCCGGGTTGTACTGTTCAAAACCATCTGTATAGCTGGGGCAATATCTAAGTACGATTGACCACTGCTTGGATCCGTTTTACCCAGTAACTCTAAATATACATTAAAGTTAGGCTGGTTATAGTCTTTATAAACCACCGGCAAAACCAGATAACCCGACGATAAGCTGTACGATAGCATATTTTTAGGCTGTGGCATCCTTGCAACTTGCCTGTCGCTGTTTTCGAAAGCATGTGCATAACCCAAAGTTGACGAAAGTGCCAGTTTATGCAAAAGCTGTGTAAAAATTAATCCACCTTGTACACCACTGTTGTCGCCTTCGAGGTTGATATCTCTCGTGTATGTTGGCCGTTTACTAGTGCTTACCCGCCCAAAGGCCGCTGCCCTGAAATGACTATGTGTTTCATCCAACGACAAAAACCGGTACTTTGCATACAAACTTCCACCTTCTAACCGGTATTTTCCATCCATATCCGAAAGGAAAGCCTGCGCATGCATCATGAGGTTTTTATTAAAGCCAACCATCACTTCCGGAATGGTTCTGCTTACATAACCTGGATAGTTAAACATTCCTTCGTTGGTAATCCGTACACCGATTGATTTAGTGGGCATATTGCTGGCGGGCTCCGTAAATACATACAATTCTTGTGCAGCGGCAAGGTTATAAGCGCCGATAAACATCAGCACCAATATTAATATGCGCTTCATCTTAAGAAAGAACTAAATGATAAATACGTGTTTTCTTACCGTTTACAACACCTGTGCCAGTTGCATAAGCATCAGAATTGGCTGTTGCAGCCTGTTTTTTAAATGCTGAACCCGAAATAAAATCCTTATCAACTACACTGGCCTTTATTGTACCACTGAGCGTTTTACCTTTTACATTTACAAAACGGTACACATTCCCGTCAACAACAGCCTGGCCTTTGTCATCAACCTTTGCATCGTTAAAATTGAAGTTTGCAGTTAAGCCACCAACGGAAAAACCTGCATCCTGAACTTTTTTGCGGATCAGATCAAGACTAATATTGGCATCTTTTTTAAAGGTTAGTACAAAAATGTTTTTATTTAAATCTGGTTTTACACTGCTGATAAAGTTTAGGGTTTCTAAAGACTTTTGTGTTGCTTTTGAACACATCGAGCAGGTTAAACCAGTTACCTGTAAATCTGCTGAAGATATTTGTTGCGCCGAAACATTAACGGCAAAGAAAAGCATAATGATGCTGAAAATTTTTATTGTTTTCATGATTTTTTTAATTAGAATAAATTTCTGAGCTACCGTCACCCTAGATTATTTCAAGGGCGCATGGCAAAATAGATGCTGAATCAAATTCAGCATGAGGGAACAAAAGAATCCTAATTCCTAAAAATGCAATTGAAAATATGTAAAGCAATCCGCGAGGATAGAGGTGGTGCCTTGTTCGAAATTTTGCTAAAAAAATCGGGAAAAATGTTGCTTAGAAACGCAGAAACCGGCGGGTGAAGGAAAAGCTGGATCGAAAACAACTTTGGCATTTGTACCTGTGCCGCTGTTTGGTGACTATCTTTAACTTTAACCGTTACCTGAGTGTTTTTGCAACAGCCGTCGTCTTTCTTTTCGGCAGGAATATCCTTGCAGAATTTGCAGGAAACCTCGTTGCTAAAAAGTTTAACGTTTTCTAGTTTGCCTCCACAGAAATGGAGACTTAAAGCCAAACCCATAACACTAACTGCATAGAATACAGCCAAAGAAAGTGCTATTTTTTGTTTTAACTTCATTGATACAAAGGTAAAGCAAAATAAATCGAATAAAGCCAGCATTTATTTATTGAATTTCATTTTTTAACTTAATTTAGCCTCAAACACCAATCAAATGAAGAAAATATTATTATTTCTCTGCACTTTTTCAATGCTTTCTGCTTTTGCGGCAAAGCCTAAAAATCAATATGTACGCATTAAAACCGAATTTGGAGAATGTATCGTTAAGCTATATAATCAAACGCCTTTACATCGCGATAATTTTTTGAAACTTACCAAAAAGGGTTATTACAATGGTGTTTTGTTTCATAGGGTAATCAAAGATTTTATGATTCAGGGAGGTGATTCGGATTCAAAAAATGCAAAACCTGATTCTTTATTGGGCAATGGAGGTCCGAAATATACCATCCCTGCTGAATTTAATGATAGCTTATTCCACAAAAAAGGTGTTTTAGCTGCGGCAAGAGAAGGCGATGATGTTAATCCGGCCAAAGCATCAAGCGGTAGCCAGTTTTATCTGGTTCAGGGAAAAATTTTTACCGACCAACAACTCGATAATGTGGAAGAAAAACGTTTGAAATTCAAAATCCCCGAATGGCAGCGCGAAGTGTATAAAACGATAGGCGGTACCCCACATTTAGACAGAAACTACACTGTGTATGGCGAAATTGTTGTGGGATTAGATTTGGTGGATAAAATAGCCGTTCTGGAAACGGATAAAAATAACCGGCCAAAACAGGATGTGAAAATGGAAATCACTGTTTTGAAAAGGAGGGAGGCGAAAAAATTAGAGAAACAGCTGTTGCAGGTTAATCAAGGGGGAATCGTCATTCGATAAATAATTTACTTAATTGGCGTCATCTGGAGCGGACCCGAGCTATCGGGTGCAACGTAGTCGAGAGATCTAACAAAACAGATCTCTCCATTCCACTGCGTTTCAGTCGAGAAGGACGGTCGCTAATGCATATCATTAATTCAAATACTAAGCATTTATTCAATTAATTTCTAAATTTACCGCGCACAACAATTGAAATTTTACTGAATGAAAATTATCTCCTATAACGTTAATGGGATTAGGGCGGCAAGTACCAAAAACTTTTTTGGCTGGCTTCAGGCTACAGATGCTGATATGGTCTGTTTACAAGAAGTAAAGGCCCTTCCTGTACAGATCCCAGAGATTATTGCCCTGATCGAACAATTGGGTTACCATCATTACTGGTTTCCGGCCGAAAAGAAGGGCTATAGCGGTGTAGCCATATTATCGAAAATTAAACCCAAGCACGTAGAATTTGGCTGTGGAGAAGAATGGATCGACAAGGAAGGAAGGATTTTAAGGGCTGATTTTGAAGGCTTTTCTCTAATGAGCCTGTACATGCCATCGGGTTCGAGCGGTGACGAAAGACAGGTGAAGAAATACGAATTTATGCGGTTTTTTGATGTGTACATTGGAGAATTGAGGGAAGAATTTCCAAATTTAATTGTAAGTGGCGATTATAATATCTGTCATACAGCTATAGATATCCATAATCCTAAATCAAATGCCAATTCATCAGGATTTTTGCCCGAAGAAAGGGAGTGGATGCAATTATTTTTGGATAATGGTTTCATCGATACCTTCCGCCATTTTAACAAAGATCCACATCATTATACCTGGTGGAGTTACCGCGCTGGTTCGAGAGGGAAGAACCTGGGTTGGCGCATCGATTACCATTTGGCTACCAGGCCGATGGAACATCGCCTGAAAAATGTTAGAATTTTACCCGATGCTATACATTCTGATCATTGCCCGGTTCTTTTAGAGCTAGATTAAGTATTTGGTTAACTGGTTAATTGTTTAAGTCGGTTAACTGTAACCAAAACTCAACTAACCAATTTGTACAGTTTAAACATTTAACCTTAATCTAGCCAAATGCTAATCACAAACATAAAGGGCCTCGTAGGCTTACATCCCAAAGATAAATTAGTGCTACGGGGCAGTGAACTGGATCATTTACCTGTTCTTGATAATGCCTGGCTCTTGATAGAAGAGGGTCTGATCAAGGATTTTGGTGTGATGGATTCAATCCCATCTCATATCTCAAATCTCTCCTCTCAAATCTCGATAGAAGGCCGCTATGTTTTCCCTTCCTGGTGCGATAGCCACACGCATATCGTTTTTGCAGCCTCACGGGAGGACGAATTTGCAATGAAAATACAGGGCAAAGCCTACGAGGAAATTGCGGCTGCAGGAGGTGGGATCTTAAATTCGGCCAACAAACTTCAAAAAGCATCAGAAGACGAATTGTTTGAAGGCGCTGCTGTGCGGTTAAAACAGATGATTCTTCAGGGAACAGGAGCTGTCGAAATTAAAAGTGGTTATGGCTTGACTACGGAAAGTGAACTCAAAATGCTTAGGGTGATCCAAAGGTTGAAAGCTCAGTTTCCAATCCCTATAAAAACAACTTTTTTGGCAGCACATGCTTACCCTGTTGAATTTAAAAACAATCATCAGGGCTACATCGATTTAATCATTGATGAGATGCTGCCCCGGATTGCCGAAGAAAAGCTTGCAGATTATATTGATGTTTTTTGTGAAAAGGGATTTTTCTCCGTAGAAGAAACCGACCAAATATTAAAAGCAGGTGCAAAATATGGATTGAAGCCTAAAGTGCATGCCAATCAGCTTTCGGTGTCGGGAGCAGTTGAAGTTTCGGTGCAAAATAAAGCCATTTCTGTTGATCATCTCGAAGAAAGTAATGAAGAAACCATTCAGACATTAAGAAAAGCCGATACCATTGTAACATTATTGCCTTCCTGTTCGTTTTACTTGGGTATTCCATTTGCAGATGCTAAAAGCTTCATTAAAGCCGGTTTGCCTGTTGCTTTGGCTACCGATTATAATCCAGGCTCAACACCTTCGGGAAATATGAATTTTGTGGTATCGCTTGCTTGTATTAAAATGAAGATGTTTCCGGAGCAGGCCATAAATGCTGCAACACTCAATGGCGCAGCAGCAATGGAATTAAGTGAAAATTATGGAAGCATTTCTATTGGCAAAAAAGCCAATCTATTTGTGACCAAACCAATACCCTCTATTGCCTTTTTGCCCTATAGTTTTGGAGAAACGCAAATAGAAACCTTTATTTTAAACGGTGAAATTTATAATGGATAGCCTTAAAATATATTCGCAGAACGACATTGATCATCTGATTATCCCTCGTGATGGTGAAACCAAACTTGGCGAAAGAGTGGCTGTTTTATCCTCGTGGAATGAACTGGAAAGTGCAAACGCAAAATTTGTATTGTTGGGTATTCCGGAAGATATTGGCGTGCGCGCCAATGCCGGTATTGCGGGTGCAGCATCTGCCTGGAAGCCGAGTTTAATGGCTTTGCTAAATATCCAGAGCAATCGTTTTTTAGACGGAGAAAAGATATTGGTTTTAGGGCACTTCGAAATCAACGACCCTGAGGATTCTTCTATAAAAGGTTTGAGGAACAAGGTAGCTGAGATTGACGATCTCGTTTATCCCATTATTGAAAAAATTATAGCTGCCGGTAAAATTCCGATTGTAATCGGTGGCGGGCATAATAATGCTTATCCGATGATTAAAGGACTTTCATTAGCGAATAAAAAACCAATAGCTGTTTTTAATGTTGATGCCCATGCTGATTTAAGGGAGCTTGAAGGTAGGCACAGCGGCAATGGATTTTCTTATGCCTTAAAGGAAAATTATTTGAGCAATTATTTGATGTATGGCCTGCATCAAAACTATAACAATGAAGCCATTTTAAAAAAGATAGATTCTGACCCGAAGTTAAAGGTAGTGTTTTTTGATGATATTTTAATCGGTGCCGATTATCGCAGTCTTATCGGTGATTTAGATTCAGCAGCAGGTTTGGAAATCGATTTAGATTGCATTCAGAATGTACTTTCGAGTGCCGAAACACCATCAGGTTTTGCCGTTAACGATATCCGAAAATTGATTTTAACTAGCGCAAAGAAATTTTCTTATTTGCACATTAGTGAGGGTGCCACGCGCATGCTGGATGGAAGGGTGAGTAAATTAACGTCTAAACTGGTTGCTTATCTGGTGAGTGATTTTGTGAAGGCATATACTTTTTAGTGTTAGCCACGGAGTTACAGAAACACGGAATATTTCCTGTGTTGCGTCACCATGAAATTGTTTCAGGGGCTTTCTTGTTTTTATTAGTTGAGAGAGTATGTCTTGCATGTAGGTCCTGAAACAGGTTCAGGATGACCATTCATAAGTAGAAAATTCTACAAATGCTCCGCCTCGTACTTTTCTCCCGCCTTCAACATCAGTTCGATCTGTTTTAAGTCATCGGCTGTTAATTCTTCCTTTTCCTGTAGTTCGAATACCGCAATCATGTTGTCTTCGTACTGTTTTTCGGTTTTGATAACGATTTCCTGTGGCATGCCGGTAAGCTTAAAATTTTATAATTTCTGTTGGTGTAATGCAAAAATCTAACCTGATGTCATGTTCATTTACATCGTCGATTTTTTCGATAGCAGAATACAAAGATAAGCCTATTTTCTGAGCATTTAAACCCTCAAGAAAGCGGTCGTAAAAACCTTTGCCATAACCTACACGATAACCTTGTTTATCGAAAGCTAAAAGTGGAACAATAACCAGATCTACTTCACCTTTGTGCAGCTTTCCTTTCTGTGGTTCCAGGATATTGTACAGGTTTTTCTTCAGGTCATCAATACCAAGGTATTCATGATTTGTCATGAGCGCTGTTTCAAAATCTGCTTTAGGCACAATAATCTTAACTTCAGGATGATTTTTATTCAGCCATTCGATCAACAAAAAAGTATCGGGTTCCTTTTTCTCTGAAATAGGCAAAAAGATATGTAGCGTTTTAATTCCGCTCAAATCAAGCATTTTAAACTGTTCTAAGAGCGATTTGTTAAGTTCAGCGTAATTGGTGTCGCTTCGTAACAATCTATCGTTTAGCGCTTGCTTTCTGATTTCTGCTTTTAACATATACAAAGTTAAATATTTTTCAAACCTTGCAGGTTTGTATATAACCAAAAAAGCCTCTGAAGCATTTGCGCTTCAGAGGCTTTATATATTTTGTTTAAATTATTTTACACGCTCAACGTATTCACCTGTACGGGTATCAATTTTGATTTTATCTCCTTGATTCACAAACATTGGAACTTTAACCTCAACACCATTTTCTAATGTTGCTGCTTTTAAAGCATTTGTAGAAGTATCACCTTTAACCGCTGGTTCGGAATAAGTAATTTCGAATTCGGCAAAGTTTGGCAATTGCGCCATAATCGCTTCTTCACTTTCCATAGACACAATAATGTTCATGCCTTCTTTTAAGAATTTGATCGCTGAACCAAATAAAGCTTTCTCTACGTTAAACTGCTCGTAACTATTATTGTCCATTACGACCAAATAATCACCTTCTTCATATAAATATTGGTAATCGCTGGTTTCAACGCGGCAAATTTCTACGGCTTCGTCGGTATTCATACGTGCCTCAACAATTCTGCCCGATTTAATGTTACGGAATTTGCCAGTGTAAAATGCGCCACCTTTTCCTGGTGTACGGTGATTCCATTCGTCAACAGTAACCAGTTCGTTATTGATACGAAGGATGTTACCTGTTTTAATTTCTGATGCTTTTGCCATATTGTATGATCCTAAATTGGATTTATATTTCAGTTTTTCGTGACGGCAAAGGTAAAATTATTTTGATAAAAACCTATAAAGGTTTAAGTTATAAGGCTTAGGGTTTTAGAAAATTTAGCACCCGGTTTTATTATTTTACCCTTTCCATATATTCGCCGGTTTTGGTGTCAACCTTAACCTTATCGCCCTGGTTAATAAATAAAGGAACCCTGATTTCTGCGCCAGTCTCTACAGTAGCATATTTTTGCGCACTGGTAGAGGTATCGCCTTTTACCGCAGGCTCTGAATAGGTAATCTCTAATTCTACACTGTTTGGCAGTTGCGCAACAATGGGTTCGTCGCTCTCGAATGCAATAGTTACGTTCATGCCTTCTTTTAAAAACTTGATGGAATTTCCGAAAAGCAATTTAGGGATGTTGTACTGCTCAAAAGTATTATTGTCCATTACCACCAAATAATCGCCATCCTCATAAAGATATTGATAGTCGTTAGTTTCGACACGGCAAATAGTTACCTCTTCATCTGTACGGAAACGGTATTCGACAATTTTTCCGGTTTTTACGTTGCGCATGCGCGATTGATAAAAAGCCCTTAAATTTCCGGGGGTACGGTGGATATATTCTTCTACACTTACCAACTCTCCGTTAAAACGAAGTACATTTCCGCTTTTTACTTCTGATGCCTTTGCCATTTTATATTGAAAATATTGTTTTGCTAATTTTTGAACACCAAAGTTAAAAAAAGGAATGATGATTTGGAAAGGAAAAACCTTAGTTCATTGGTTCACTAGACAATGGTTCATTGGTATTGATGCAATCGCAATATCATTATGGTCTTGTTTTAGCGTTAATGAGTAAAAAAACCTCCGTATAAAAGAAATGCCTTTGGGAACCACTCCAAAGGCATAATCAACCTCCTGACTTCAGCATGTTTTCTGGTAGGTATTTATAATACACTGACTGTCTGATATTTGCTAAATTCACGTCATCATATTGGGTGACGCAGGGGTGTTATTGGTTATCTTTGACATATGTTTGTCCGCAAAAAGAGGAATCGGTCTGGCACTACTAGCGTCGTTGTAGCAGTTAAGCTTCAGGGTAAATTCAAGGAGATAAAAACTATTGGAGTCTCCAGTAATGAGGCCGAGATTGAAAGCTTCTGTAAGGAGGGTAAGATTTGGGCAGATAGCCAGGTAAAGGGAGCAGACTTATTTCGGCAATAAACCCAGGAGGCGGAGGAAGTGTACCTCACTGATCTTCTGCTATCCAATATTGAAAATATCCTTCACAACGGCACTCAACTTATATTAAATAGGGTCTACGATTCAATCGGATATGATGCGATAGATGATTATATCCTAAGACAGTTGGTCATTTCAAGATTAACTCAACCTATGAGTAAATCTGCTACGATTGAATATTTAAAAGCCCACTTTGATGAAGATCTTCATCTGGATAAAATCTATAGGTATATGGACAAGCTCTACAATACCCAACAGGAATCCATTCAAAAAATCAGTGTAGAGCATACCAGAAAGATCCTGGGAGGTAAAATTGGGTTAATGTTCTATGATGTAACCACGTTATACTTTGAGTCAGATTATGGAGATGGTTTTAGGGAGCCTGGATTTTCCAAGGATGGTAAACACAGCCAGCCCCAGATAGTTTTAGGACTATTGGTGAGTGAGGATGGATATCCACTATCCTATTCGATGTTCAATGGAACGCAGTATGAGGGGCATACCATGATTCCAATTGTAGACGATTTTGTAAGACGTTTCAAACTGGATGATTTTGTTCTGGTTGCTGATTCTGGTCTTATAAACAAAAAGAATATCGATTTCCTAAAGGCTCAGGGATATAAATATATTATAGGTGCGCGGATAAAAAACGCAAATAAAATTCAAGCGGACTGGATATTTTCCCAGCAGAAGATCGAAGGTAGCTTTAATGAGACCACCGTAGGAAACGGTAGATTGATAGTAGGTTATTCGGAAAAGCGTGCAAAAAAAGATGCTTATAACAGGACCAAGGGAATTAGCCGACTGGAAAAAGCTTTTAGGGCAGGGACCATTTCTAAGGAGAACATAAATAAGCGTGGCTATAATAAGTTCCTGGTGATATCAAAAGATGTGAAGGTGAGCATTGACAAAAGCAATGTTGAGGAGGATGCGAAATGGGATGGATTGAAAGGATACATCACCAATACGGATCTTCCTGCAGCAGAGGTATATAATCAATATAGCAGTTTATGGCAAGTAGAGAGGGCTTTTAGGATTACAAAGGGTACCGTTGAAATGAGGCCAATGTTCCACTTTACACCTAAAAGAATAGAAGCTCATGTATGCGTTTGTTTTGTTGCCTATAAGGTCTACAAAGAACTTGAGCGGATACTAAAAAAAAATCAATACAACTTAAGCGTGGATAAAGTCTTGGAAATAGCAAAGACCATTACCACACTGAGAATAAAATTGCCAAAGAGTGGGAAAACCATCAATAAAACGATGATTATTACTGAAAGACAGAAAATGATAGAGCCCTTATTTTCAGATGATTTTTGGAAATCTCAATTTGGGTGACGCATTGCGGAAGTCAGGAAAAAGGAATGATGATTTGGAAAGGAAAAACCTTAGTTCATTGGTTCACTAGACAATGGTTCATTGGTATTGATGCAATCGCAATATCATTATGGTCTTGTTTTAGCGTTAATGAGTAAAAAAACCTCCGTATAAAAGAAATGCCTTTGGGAACCACTCCAAAGGCATAATCAACCTAAACCTCAAACTAAACTATGAAAAACTCTTTGCCTTTTGCGGGCTATATATTTTGATTCCGAAATACGGAAAATCTGATCTTTTACTTGAAGAGAATAATTAATAATTGTTTCTCTTTTTGGTGGTGCAAAGGTAAGTATAAATTGTGAATTACAAAATATTTTTTGAAAAATATTTTTATAATACAAATGTATGACAAAACCTACGTTTTGTAGGGGGTGAGTTTTGTGGTTAACTTACTTATAATCTGATATTTGTATCTGATTTGTGCAGAAATCGTATTCTTGACTTTGATTGGAGCCAATTATCATTAGACGGTCTTTTCCAAAATTTTCGATCAGTTCCCGGTACCAACTTATGCCCTGAACGTCTAAATTGCTTGTTGGCTCGTCTAAAAATAAAATTGGTGTATCGGTACAACATGCCAAAGCTAGTTTGGTTCTTTGCTTCATTCCCGACGAAAAGTACTTAATTTGTTTGTTTGCTGCTTTTTCTAATCCCAAAATGGTAATTAGCTTTTTGGCATCAATACCAAGGGCAAAATTTTTGAATTTAAAGTGGAAATCGATGCTCTCTCTTAAGGTAAAGGTTTCAACCAGCTCGAGATACGGCGCAGCTAAACTGATGTATTTATAGATGTTTTCTACTGGAATCTCTTTTGTGTCTGAGAATGAAATTTCTCCTTCAGAGGGAGATAAGCTACCTGTTAAAACACTTAATAATGTTGACTTACCAGAACCATTGGGGCCGAGTATTGCATAACTATTGCCGGATTTAAATTCAGTGCTTAAATTTCTAAAAATCCACTCTTTGTTAAACCTTCTGCCTACATTATTTAAAGAGATGTTCATTGTATTAAGTATCGAGATGTGAGTATCAAGATTTGTTAAGTGGTTTAATCATGCAAACACTGTTATCAACACCAATATATTGTCCGTAATTGGGTGTGATTCGATAACCCTCTTTTTGATAAAGTGCGATGGCCTCGGGCTGTTTTTTGCCGGTTTCTAAAACACATGCAGAAAAGCCTAGTTCAGCGGCCCAATGCTCCAACTCATTTAAAACTTTAGCCGCGATCCCTTGTTTTCTATGATCTGGATGAACGAACATCCTTTTAACTTCCGCTTCAGTTGCTGAGAAAGGTTTTATCGCGCCACATGAAACCGGGTGGTTCTGTTGATAAGCCACAACAACCTCTTTAATGGCATCAACCTGATTAAATTGAGCGTAAAAAGCATGGTCATCACCATCTCTAACGGCTAAATCCTTATCCAATAAAGCAACCAGTGCCCTAAAATCGGCATGGTCTGAATCGGTCCTGATTAGCGTTAGATCACTCATGAATATTGATTTGAATTTGGCTCAAGGCATAAGTTTTGTCTTCAACCTTAAACCCTTCGGCCTTCTCCCTTAATTAACTGCCCATTCCGAAACCCTTCATTACCCCGCGGTTAGAATTACGGATAAAATCTACAATTTCATCACGGATTTCCGTCGGTTTAAATTCGGCTTCGATCATGTCTAAAGCTTTGGTTACGTTATTGTGTTTTACGAAAAGTACACGGTAAATTTCCTGGATTTCATCGATCTGCTCGTTGGTGAAACCTCTTCTGCGTAAACCAACAGAGTTGATGCCGGCATAAGAAAGTGGCTCGCGTGCAGCTTTTACATAAGGCGGAACATCTTTACGTACCAATGAACCACCGGTAACGAAAGCATAAGAACCCACTTTAACAAACTGATGTATGGCAACCAAACCTGCTAAAACAACATTGTTTCCAATGGTGATGTGACCTGCCAAGGTGGTGCTGTTTGAGAAAATACAGTTGTTGCCAACTTCACAATCGTGCGCAATGTGCGAATAAGCCTGGATTAAACAATTGCTTCCGATAGTGGTTTTCCATTTGTCTTTAGTACCGCGGTTAATGGTAACACACTCGCGGATAGTGGTGTTATCACCAATTTCTGCGGTGGTAACTTCCCCAGCAAATTTTAAATCCTGAGGCTCTCCAGAAATTACCGCACCGGGAAAAATACGGCAGTTTTTACCGATCCTTGCGCCATCCATAATGGTAACATTCGATCCGATCCAGGTTCCCTCTCCAATCACAACGTCTTTATGTATCACTACAAAGGGTTCGATTACCACGTTTTCGGCAATCTTTGCCTGGGGATGTATGTATGCTAAGGGTTGTATCATTATTGGGCGGGTTCTGCTTGTTTAATTTTTGAAATTTGAGCCATCATTTCGGCTTCGACAACGATTTTTTCGCCAACCATACCTACGCCTTTCATCTGGGCAATACCCCGTCTGATCGGTTCAAGTAAATCGCAACGGAAAACAATAGTATCACCAGGAAGCACCTGAGCTCTAAAACGTACGTTATCAATTTTTAAAAAGTAAGTTAAATAATTTCTGGGATCGGGAACAGTACTTAATACTAAGATACCACCAACCTGAGCCATGGCTTCAATCTGGATTACACCCGGAAAAACAGGTGCGCCAGGGAAATGCCCTTTAAAAAACTCTTCGTTCATGGTTACGTTTTTAACGCCTACCACGTGGTTTTTTGAAAGTTCTAATATTTTGTCTACAAATAAAAAGGGTTGACGGTGAGGCAGAATATCCATGATCTGAACAACATCATATAATGGCTTTGCACTTGGATCGTACACCTTTTGTATTTTTTTGTTTTTTTCTTTTTTAATGGCTGCTTTAATTTTTTTAGCAAAAGCAACGTTTGCCGCATGACCAGGGCGCGCAGCCATAATGTGGCCTTTTAAGTGCATCCCAACCAAAGCTAAATCACCGATCATATCCAAAAGTTTATGACGGGCAGGTTCGTTTTGGTAACGCAGTTCCATGTTGTTCAAAATTCCTTGCGGAGCAACATCGATATCCTTGCGGTTGAATAATTTAGCCAGGTGGCTCAATTCATCTTTGGTAACCTCTTTATCTACAATTACAATGGCATTATTTAAATCGCCCCCTTTAATTAAATTGTGCGATAACTGATATTCTAATTCGTGCAAGAAACAGAAGGTACGGCAAGAAGCAATTTCTTTCTTAAACTCTGCAATGGTATTAATGCCAGCATGCTGACTGCCCAAAACAGGAGAATTATAATCGATCATACAGGTAAAACGATAGTCATCAAGTGGCATGGCCACGATTTCTACTTTTCTATCTTCTTCCGTATAGGTGATGTTATGAGGGATGGTGAAGTATTCACGATCTGCATTTTGCTCTACAGTACCAACTTCTTCCAATAAATCAACAAATTGGATCGAACTACCGTCCATAATCGGGGTTTCTGGCCCATCCAGCTTAATCAGCACGTTATCTAGGTCCATACCCACTAAAGAAGCCATAACATGCTCTACGGTGCTTACGCTAGCGCCATTTTGAGTAAGGGTTGTTCCACGTGAAGTATCGGTTACGTTATCTGCATCAGCTTCGATAATCGGATGTCCGTCTAAATCAATACGCTGAAATTTAAAGCCATGATTTTCGGGAGCGGGGCAAAATGTTAAAGTCACATTAGCGCCTGTGTGTAAACCAACACCAGATGCTGATATTTCTTGTTTAATCGTTTTTTGTCTAACGTTCATTGTGTATTGTATTCTTTTCCAGTTCAGCTATGAGCTTTTTCAATTCCTCTTCGAGCGCGTTTATTCTTTTCTCTACATCTGGAAGATGTTTGAAAATTACGGAGGCACGCATCCAGTTGCGTAAAGGTTGCGCCGGACTGCCATGCCATTGTTTATTTTCTTCTGTAATATTGAAATTAATACCGGCCTGAGCGCCAATCTGCGTGCCTTTGGCCAGGGTTAAATGACCGGCAATGCCTACTTGTCCGCCAACAACGCTATTAGGGCCAATCTTCGTGCTTCCAGATATGCCCGATTGTGCTGCCAAAACAGTGTTTTCGCCAATTTCTACATTGTGTGCAATCTGGATCAGGTTATCAATTTTTGCACCTTTTTTTACAATGGTTGATCCCATTGTTGCGCGGTCAACAGTTGTATTTGCACCAATCTCTACATCATCTTCAATAATTACATTGCCGATTTGAGGGATTTTATTGTAGGTGCCGTCTTTTTGCGGTGCAAAACCGAAACCATCACTTCCGATTACAGTATTAGAGTGGATGGTAACCCTTTTGCCAATTACCGAGTTATGGTAAATTTTTACACCAGGGAAAAATGCACTGTTTTCGCCAATTTTAGAGTTTGCGCCAATAAATGTTTGGGCATTTATTTTGCATCCATCGCCAATTTCTACATTTTCGGCAACATAGGCAAAGGCATCGATAAATACATTTTTACCAATTTTTGCTGTTGGATGTACAAAGGCCAGCTTGTCTATACCCGATTGGGCAGCTTGAGCATTTATGGCTTCGTTGTATTTATCCAATAAAATGGTAAAGGAACTATATGGGTTTTCAACACGGATTAAGGTGCTGGTATAAGGCTGTGTAGGAGCGAAATCTTTTGATACGATAACAACTGATGCCTGAGTAGAATACAAGAAATTTTCGTACTTAGGGTTAGAAAGAAAGGACAAAGAGCCTTCCTTCCCGTCTTCTATTTTAGAAAGTTCGGTAACGGCTACATCTGGGTTCCCATCAATGGAACCGTTCAAAAACTGACTTATCTGCGTGGCAGTAAATTGCATCGTACAAAGGTATATGTTAAATTGATATGAACAAAAAAACCTGCTAGAGTTAAGCTGTGTATATTTTACACAATAATAAGACTTAAAACGGCAGTAAAAGTTAAATATTTTGTTAAATAAGCTTAAATCCCTCTGGGGTAACAGAGGATATATTTTTCTACAGTTTTCTGTAGCGACTCCAGATTGGATAAATCGGATGCCTTCGCAATATCAACAATATCGTTATTTTTCATCAGAATCTTGATATTTCCGACCCCTGCGTTATAAGCCCGGTTTTGGATCGAATCGGTAAAAACAAAATATCTGGCTTCTGCGGGTTTGATTTCTAATAAATTAACGGCTGCATCCTGCAGAAAGTTTACGCGGTCATCATCAGCTTTTTCATTGCCCATTTCTACTTTATATAAATTTCTTGAAGTAAGCATTTTACACAGCGTAGACAAAATTTTATCGGGATGTTTAGTCCAAACTTTAACTGCTGCATAAATATCCTGATCATCAAGGTTGGTAAAATGCTCCAGATTTTCGTGTTGCGCAAAAAAATTGGCCTCGTTGATATCGTTTTTTAGGAAATAATTTAATGATGGTGAAGCAAATAAGTTTTCGCCTGCTGCGGATAATTCCTTTGCACGTTCTAATAATTTCACCAGGATCATCTCACCAGATATCACCGTTTTGTGCAGATAAACCTGCCAGTACATCAGTCTGCGGGCAATCAAAAATTTCTCTATTGAATAAATGCCTTTCTCCTCGATAACAAGGTCGTCATCATACACATTAAACATCTTGATAATCCGGTCGAAACTGATTACGCCCTCGCTTACACCAGTAAAAAAGCTATCGCGGTTTAAATAATCCATCCGATCGAGATCCAGCTGACCGGAAATCAACTGATGAAGAAACTTTTTAGGATAGGTGCCATTAAAAATTTCAATAGCATGGGTCAAGCGGCCGTTGAAATGCACATTGAGGTCGTGCATCAGCTTTGCTGAAATATCTTCATGTTTAATTCCGGTAACCAATGAATGTTCCAGGGCATGCGAAAAAGGCCCATGGCCAATGTCATGCAGTAAAATGGCCAAAATGGCGGATTCTTCTTCGCCATCGGTGATGGTGTGTCCTTTGCTTTTTAAAAGGTTGATGGCCAAACTCATTAAATGCATGGCACCCAAAGCGTGGTGAAAACGCGTATGTAATGCCCCTGGATATACCAAATGCGTCATTCCGAGCTGTTTAATGTAACGCAAACGCTGGAAATACGGATGTGAGATTACATCGTAAACTAATTCGGAAGGGATACTGATGAAACCGTAAACCGGATCATTTATTATTTTCTTCTTGTTCAATCGTTAAAAATAGTTAAATAGATAGATACGGTACAAAAATTGCTATTTTTATTTATAGTTTGATTTACCTGCCAGAATTAAAAGGCAATACTTACCTATTTTTACAAAAACATGCAAGAAACTAGAATATTATGGGCCGATGATGAAATCGACTTATTAAAACCTCATATATTATTGTTGAATGATAAAGGTTACCACGTAACTACATTCACCAATGGAAACGACGCTTTGGAGGCATTTGGAAAAGCCCATTTCGACCTGGTTTTCCTGGATGAAAATATGCCGGGCATGAGCGGCATCGAAACCCTATCTGCCATTAAAAATTTAAATCCCGATGTTCCTGTTGTATTGATTACAAAGAGTGAAGAAGAGAACCTGATGGAGGATGCCATCGGTAGTAAAATTGATGATTATCTGATAAAACCCGTTAACCCTAAACAGGTTTTACTGACCATTAAAAAGCTAATCGATAACAAACGTTTGGTGAGCGAAAAAACCTCGATGGCTTATCAGCAGGATTTCCGCCGCTTGGGTATGACATTAGGAGACAGGCTAAATTATGAAGAGTGGGTTGAGGTGTATAAAAAAATTGTTTTTTGGGAGCTTGAATTAGAAAAGCTGGATGATCCGCAGATGCATGAAATTTTAACCATGCAAAAGCAGGAGGCCAACACACAATTCACTAAGTTTATTGAAGAAAATTATCTCGACTGGATCAAAAATAAAGATACGGCTCCGTTGCTTTCGAATGAATTGTTAAAGAAAAAGGCTTTTCCGCACATTAATGATAATACACCCGTATTTTTCATCCTGATTGATAATTTACGCTATGATCAGTGGAAAATTATCAATCCTTTAATATCAGAATATTTCAGAATTGATGAAGAAGATATGTATACGAGTATTTTGCCAACGGCAACACAATATGCCCGTAACGCGATCTTCTCGGGTATGATGCCTTTGGATATGGAAAAACGTTTCCCCCAGCTTTGGCAAAATGATGATGATGAAGGTGGAAAAAATATGCATGAGGAGGCTTTTCTTGCCGATAACATTAAACGCAGCTTAAGAAAAGATTGTAAATTCAGTTATAACAAAATTTTAACTTTTGAGCAGGGTAAAGATCTGGTTGATCAGACACATAATTTGTTGCAGAATGATTTTAATGCAATTGTGTTCAACTTTGTGGATATGTTGAGCCATGCACGTACCGATATGCAAATGATACGTGAGCTGGCTAACGATGATGCCGCTTACCGCTCGTTAACCCTATCGTGGTTTGAGCATTCTCCGCTTTGGGATTTATTGAAAAAAATCTCTCAAAAGAAAGTAAAAGTGGTGATTACCACCGACCACGGAACCATCCGCGTTAAAAAACCGGTTAAAGTAATTGGCGATAGAAGTACAAACACCAATTTAAGATATAAACAAGGCAGAAACCTTAATTTCAATGCAAAAGAAGTTTTTTTAATAAAAAACCCACATGATGCATTGTTGCCTAAAATCAACATCAGCAGCAGTTATATTTTTGCACGTGAGGATAGTTATTTCGTTTACCCCAACAATTATAATCAGTTTGTAAATTACTATAATGAAACCTTTCAGCATGGTGGTATTTCATTAGAAGAAATGATTATTCCGGTGGTAACGTATTCGCCGAGATAGAATAAAATAATTTGTCATTTCAACTGGAGCATAGCCGAATGGAGAAATCTTTGACGAGATTATTCTGGAGAGATTTCTCCTCCAAAGGAGCTCCTTTGGAGCACTACGGTCGAAATAACGGCTATAAAAAAGGCAAAAGCAATACAATTATGTATTACTTTTGCCTTTATTTTTTTTAAATGGATATCGAAGTAAATAGTTTAGCCGATTTACCTGCTGTTGTACAACAGCTTTCAGATTTTGCGGGAGGGCAAAAGGTCTTCATTTTTGAAGGCGATATGGGCGCAGGAAAAACAACCTTCATTAAAGTTTTCTGTAAACATTTGGGGATCGATGATGTGGTTTCGAGTCCTACCTATTCTATCGTTAACGAATACGAAAGTCCTAAAGGGGCGGTATTTCATTTTGATTTTTATAGGATAAAAGATATCCATGAGGCCTATGATCTAGGCTATGAAGAATACTTTTATGGTGGCGGCACCTGTTTAATAGAATGGCCTGAAAGGGTGGAAGAATTATTGCCCGAAAACTATGTTAAAGTGGAGATAAAAGTACTGGATGAAAACCGACGCTTATTCACCTTTTCGAAGGTATAACAATTAGTTATCAATAAATTAACAGATTTTCCTTATCTTGAACAACCTAAAACTACCAAAATTTTAATTCAACATGGCTACAGGATTACGCGAAGGAATGGCCGATATAGCTCGTCAGGGTTTACTACAAACACAAGAGGCAAAGCTGGAAACCCGAAATAAAAAAAACAGTCTTTACATAGGAATACCGAAAGAGATTTCTTTTCAAGAAAATAGAATTGCGCTAACGCCTTTATCTGTGGCTTTGCTGGTAAACAACGGCCATCGGGTTGTTTTGGAAACCGGGGCAGGTATAGCAGCCAATTTTTCAGATTCAGAATATGCTGAGCAGGGTGCCAAGATCGCATACGATAAAAAAGAGGTTTTCGATGCGGATATATTGGTGAAGATTGCGCCACCGATGCTCGAAGAGATTGAAATGATGCATAAAGGGCAAACGCTTATTTCGTCATTACAGACCGGAACATTAAAACAAGATTACCTGAAAGCGTTGATGCATAAAAAAATCAATGCACTATGTTTCGAAAATCTTCGCGATGAAGGTAATGTGTTGAGTGTAGTCCGCGCCATGAGCGAAATTGTTGGCTCGACTTCCATTTTAATCGCTGCAGAATATCTGAGTAATGTAACGGGAGGGAAAGGGTTAATGTTAGGTGGCTTTACCGGCGTTCCGCCGACAGAAATTGTTATTCTGGGTGCCGGAACAGTTGGCGAATATGCGGCACGAACAGCTTTGGCATTGGGTGCCGAGGTTAAGGTTTTCGATAGCTCTATTTACCGTTTACGCCGGTTACAAAATAATTTAGGCAGTAGCAGGGTATTTACTTCAGTAATGCAACCTATTGTATTGAATAAAGCCATTGTAACCTGCGATGTGGTAATTGGTGCCATCCGTGCGAGCCATGGCCGTAGTCCTTGCGTGGTGATGGAAGAAACCGTTGCCAGGATGAAACCACATTCGGTGGTTATTGATGTAAGTATCGATCAGGGTGGTTGTTTTGAAACTTCTGAGGTAACCAATCACACCAATCCCGTTTTCAGAAAATATGATGTAATTCACTATTGTGTGCCTAATATCGCTTCCCGTGTGCCAAGAACGGCATCTTATGCGCTAACCAATATTTTTGCGCCAATTTTATTGGATATCGGTGAGTTTGGTGGTTTAATGAACATGGTATGGAATACGCCTGGCATCCGAGAAGCACTTTATATTTACCAGGGAAACTGTACCAATAAAGACCTTGCAGATATGTTTAACCTGCCATTTAAGGATCTTGAATTGTTGGTGGTTTCGAACCAATAGTGGATGTAAAATGGATCAGGGTAGATGAAAACATCCCGATACTCGTGTCTAAAATCTTGATACTAAAATATGAAATTCAATCTCCTCAGCTTATTTTTTTTCCTTTCGCTGGCTGTATGTGCTCAAAATAAACCTGCGACTGTACAAAAGCTGGTTGTCGTAAATTCTTATAACCAATACCTGGCTTCCATAAAAACGAATCCGGATAACGAATTGGTCGAAATCAAAAAAGCCATCCCAAATATTAAGTTGGATATCCGTTACGCCACCAAAAATAACTTTATGCAACAGGTGATGTACAAACAGGCAAGGGCTTTTGCGCGGAGACCCGTGGTAGATGCGTTAAAAAAAATCCAGAAAGAATTGAACAAAAAAGGATACGGCTTAAAAATATTCGATGGTTATCGGCCATATGCCATTACCGTAGCGTTTTACAAAAAGGCGAGCGATAAAAATTTTGTAGCCAATCCGGCAAAAGGATCTAAACACAATCGGGGCTGTGCGGTAGATTTAACTTTGATCAATCTGAAAACAGGCAAAGAACTAACGATGCCAACACCCTACGACAGCTTTTCGGCAGCAGCAGCTGCAAAGTATGAAAACGTATCACCTGAGGCTAAGAAAAACCGCGATTTTCTAATTGGGCTTTTGGGTAAATACAAAATGAATGTACTGGAAAATGAATGGTGGCATTATGATTTCTCAGGTTGGAAAAACTACGATTTAATGGATATTCCTTTCGAAAGGTTATAGTGGTTCATTGGTTCAATAGTCAATAGTTCATTGGTTCGGATGCTTAGCCCTGCATAAATCGAAATTTGCAGCGTTGGAGAAGAGCAGGCTGAAGCATCTCAATGCAGGCGCATAAAAGTCTTATTTCCTTAAGTCCTTAATGGTTAATAATAGTGGCTATTGATTCGGCTCCAACTTATTGTAGTGTAAGGTGGTAATACCTGGCAACACACTAAATTTCGGCAGCACAATAAGGATTTACAAATGGTGCGGCCTGCCGTACTGATCCATTTTAACCTTTGCTTTATCTTCTTTTACCGATAATTCAAAAATATAATCGTAATCATCATCTGTTAATTCTTCTTTTGGTCTTTTACCGCCAAGGGCTTCGATAATTTCGAGTACGGTATTAGAATGAGCAGCTACCATCACCGTTTTACCTGCGTAATTGGTTTTGATGCTATCTACAAGAGATTTGATGTCTTTATAATCAATTACTTTCGGGATCACCAATGAGTCTAGTGTTTGATGGGTCCTTTTGGTGGGGGTGGCAAAGGCAACATCAAATTTTACCTTTTTTAAATATTTTGCTAAATCTGCTGTGCGTATTTTCCCTTCGTCGGATAAATTAGGATTGGTATCCTGTGGGTTCGATCTATCTTTTTCAGCATGTCTAACAATCCAAACGGTAGTGGTTTGTGCAGAAATGATATTGGCAAATAGAAGCGTTAACGACAGGAGTACGAACAGTTTTTTCATGTCATAAATATTGAAAAATTAATTGGATAAGAAAAGCTTAAAAATTTATGGCAGCGATTAGCTTTTCTATATCTTCTTTTTCATGCCAGGCAGAAAGCACGATTCGGTTTAAAGTTTTGTCGGTAGGATTTGGATAGGGGAAAGAGGAAATCAGGATCTGCTTTTGCAAAAGGCGTTGGGAGAAATTTACATCGCCCAACAGATACACAGGGAAATCCCATTCGTGTTTCCAGGTAAGATTTAATGCTTCTTCAAACATGGCCATGTTGTTTTTCAGCTTATTTAGGGCCTTACTATATATTTGCTCTGCATGGATAAATGCATACAGCCCTGCTGCACTGGGTGGAGAAGCGCCGATAAACGTATTGGTTTTTTTAAGTTTATCGATCATTTTATCTGAAGCTAATATTATTCCAGCATCCACACCCAGTGCTTTTGCCATGGAGGCAACCACTACATTTTCGATGTTTTCTTGCTTCGGAAGGTTTACAATTGCGCCTATTCCATTATTATTTACACCGATTCCATGCGAATCGTCAACAACAAGGATTATATTTTTATCTTTACTAAGTTCTTTTGCAAAGTCGAAATCATAAATTTCAGGGACGAGATTATTCATCGAATTGCTGACCAAAACCCAGGTCTTTTCTTCAGATGAATTTATCCTTTCGATCGTTTCCGCTACCCAATCTCGGAATAACATTAAATTTTTAGTTTGATTTTCTACCAACCAAAGTGCAGGGTGCGCTGCGGGGCCATAAATTACTTTCCCCAATCTACATAAAGCTTTAACGGTAAGCTGTGCTGCTAAATATCCGCTTGAGGTAATCAGTGCTGCTTCTGCTCCATATCGTGCTGCAGCTACTTTTTCTGCTTCATCATAAATACCCTGTTGGATATTGTTGGTGCGGCTTGTGCCGTTATTTAATCCAAATTTTTTTACTCCTTCGATATATAAATCAATGAAATCCTGATTTTGTGGAATGCCCAAATAAGCCGTTCCTCCAAAATATAGATAAGAGGTACCATCAATGTTTATTTTGTTCGAAAAGGGTTGGTCAATTGATTTAAAATCTGGCATTAGAAATTCTCATGTATATAAGTTACTATCCGCACCATTTCTGCCCTTACCTCGGCAGTAGGTTTTACAAAATTATTGTTCATGAAAGAATAGATGTACGTTTTTCCTTTTTTGGTGAGTACATAACCACTTTGATTATGTACGCCTCCCAATGAGCCTGTTTTGCCATAAACAAAGGGTTTGTCGGTTTTGGGGTAAGCACTTTTTAAGGTTCCGCTTTTTCCTCCGGCAGGTAACAGATCAAAAAGTTTCTCGGGATTGTTAACCAGCCTATAAATGGAATCGAGCAGGTATACATTATCACGCGGCGTAAATAAATTCTGGCGCGATAGGCCCGATCCATCCACCCATTTAACTTTATCGGGTAAAAAAGAAAGATAATTTTTGGTAATGTGTTCAATTGCTTTTACTGTACTTAAAGTATCGCCAATCTGGTTGGCGCAAACCAATAATAAATGTTCGGCTATAAAATTATCGCTGGGTAACATTAAATGTTTTAAAACCGAATCGCGTTTCGCGCCGGGTAAAGTTTTGGCATCTGAAGGTACTTTTAAATCTATAATGCCAACAGCCTTGTGTAAAGTATCCGATAATACTTCAACGGTAACCTGCGCACTGGTTTTATATGGATTTTGTTGATTATAACCGGGTTTTACCACAACGGCAGGATAATGAAAATTATTGGTTAAAAAATCGCGTGTTACCTGAAAATTACCTGTAGTTTTTGTAGAATCCGCTTTAAAACAAGAGGCAAAAACCTTTGGCTCAATATTGATTTTATTTGGACCGGCATAAGTAGAAGTTACCATATTATCCATAATCGGCATTTCTGTAATTTCGGGCTGATAATAATAATCGTAATCATCCCAGGCCCAGCCATCACCAAAGAAAGTGCCCGAATACCGGCCAGGCGCAAAAAAGAGCTTTTTGTCTGAGGCCAGAAGAAAATTATAGGCAGATTTATCTTTCACCGCAAACTGTAAAAATGCCGGATCGCCCGTTCCCCAAAAAATTAACGAATCGTTCCGCTCAACATATCTTAATGCAGGCATTAAATCGGGGATCATTTTCAAACTCGCAAAAAAAGTATATAGTTTGGTGTTAGAGGCCGGAGTAAAATACTTATCGGCATCTTTCTCAAAAATCATCTTTTTGTCTGTGGGGTTAAAAAGCGCAAAACCAACCTGATACTGTTTAATTACCTGCGAATTTTTGAATTCTTTTGCTACCTTATTCGAAATCATTTTATTGGTTGAGCAACCCGTTAACACACAAATGGACAGGATAAACAGAAGAAAAATGAAATTTTGATTTTTTAACGGAAACATGTTCTAAATTTAGTGGATATAATTAGCAACTAATTTATTAAATTTAGTTCAATGTTAACCAAATATAGCCCCGGTGTAATAATCTGTTTACGTAAACTAAGCATTTGCCTGGGTTTTGTATTTCTTGCTTTTTCGGGGTTTTCTCAGGAGTTTTTGTTTAAAAGAAATCGACAAAAGCAGTCCATCCCTTTTAAGTGTATCAAAAACCTGATGGTAATTCCGGTATATGTAAATGGCAAGGGACCTTTTGATTTTGTTCTGGACACTGGTGTGGGGCCGATGATTATCACAGATCCATCCATCATTGATTCGCTAAACTTTAGTATGCTCCGTAAAATCAAGGTTTCTGGTCTGGGCATCGAAACTGTTGAAGCTTATGTTTCTCAAAGCCTCGATGTTAAAGTGGGCAGTGCAGCTATAGAACGTATACCTACCGCAATTTTAAAGGAAGATCTTTTTAATTTATCGGGCCATTTGGGCTTAAAAATTTATGGATTATTGGGTTATAGCTTTTTTAACAGTTTTATTGTTGATGTAAGGTATAGTGAAAACAGGCTGATTATTTACGAGCATGATGCGAAGATTAAATACCGGGGAAAAAAGATTCCTATTCAAATAGATAATCAGAAACCATATATTATGGCAAATATCGAGCTTCCGGATAGCGGAACTGTTGCCGCCCGGTTTTTAATGGATACGGGCGCGAGCCATGCCTTATCGCTCGAAATGTTCAATGGAGGTGAATTCCCGCTGCCAGAAAAAAATATTAAAGCCAATTTAGGCATGAGCCTTAGTGGCCAGATTAAAGGTTCTGTTGGCCGTTTAAGTAAGATTAATTTAGGCGGATATCTATTTAAGGATGTGGTTGCTGGTTTTCCGGATTTTAAAACGATTGCCGATAAAATTGATCTATCCAAAAGGAATGGAAATTTAGGGGCCGATTTATTACGGAAATTCAATATCCAGTTCAACTATCAGGAAGGTTTTATTTATGTTAAACCCAACAGTTTACGTAAAACTCCTTTCGAATATGATATGGTGGGAATGGTTATTTATCTGGATCAGAATGATTATAAGCGATTGATTATAGGCGAGATAGATGAAAATAGTCCGGCGGAAAAAGCAGGTTTGTGTCCCTATGATGAGATTATAGGTGTTAATTTTAAAGCAGTAGAAACTTATTCGTTAAACGACCTTAACGAGCTGTTTAAATCAAAAGCCGACAGAAGTGTGATTTTCGAAATTTACAGAGATAAACAGGTGTTTTATAAAGTAGTACGACTTGAAAAGAGAATATAAAGTAATCTTCCTGTTACAAAAGAGTTGTCGTGTAACAAGATTTTAACTTTAACCTCTTATTATCAAGCAAACTAACTCTTATATACACATGAAGAAAAACTTTAAGGTACTTGCCTTAGCAGGTATCGTAGCCCTTGGTGTAGCCGGATCGGATTCCGTATATGCTCAGAAGAAGTCGAAAACCACCAAAGGTGCTACGCCAGCAACTTCATCGGCCACTCCGGCTGCTGCACCAAAAAAAGAAGGAATTAAGCCATTTTCAGAAGTAATTACGGCAAAAGCCAGAACAACTAATGGTTTATTCAAAACACACAAAGTAGATGATAAATGGTATTTCGAAATACCAGATTCGATGATTAACCGCGAGATGCTTGTGGTTACCCGTTTGGCAAAAGTGCCTGCAGGCGTTAAGGTGGGCAACCAACAGTATGGCGGTGAAGAATTAAACGAACAGGTTTGGAAATGGGAGCGCAGAGGAAAACAGGTTTTTATCCGCGTGCCAAGTTATGCTACTAAAGCAGATCCAAACAGCGATATGTACGAATCGGTACAGAACTCTAATCTTGCACAGATTTTGGCCAGTTTCGAAATTAAAGCTTATAATAAAGATACTACGGGCGTTGTAATTGATGTTACCGATTTTTATAACGGCGATGTGATGGCCATCGGTGCTACCGATCAGATCCGTAAAGCCTATAAAGTTACCATGTATGATGCCACACGCTCTTACATCGATACCGTAAAAACTTTCCCGATCAACCTGGAAGTAAAAACTGCTAAAACCTATCGTGCAGCAGAATCGCCAACCGATAACAGCAATGCTGCGGTTACTTTTGAGTTTAACACTTCAATGCTGCTGTTGCCAAAAACGCCTGTGAAAGCCAGAATAATGGACAGTAGGGTTGGTTTCTTTGGTCAATCTCAGATTGATTATGGAAGCAATGCACAAAAGGCAGAGCGTACAGCCTATATCCACCGTTGGAATTTGGTTCCTAAGGATACAAATGCCTACAAACGTGGCGAATTGGTAGAACCAGTAAAACCGATTGTAATTTATATTGATCCGGCAACGCCAAAAAAATGGGTGCCGTTTTTAATCCAGGGGATTAACGATTGGCAGGTGGCATTCGAAGCCGCAGGGTTTAAAAATGCCATTTTAGGTAAAGAAGCGCCAACGGCACAGGAAGATCCTCAATTTAGTGTAGAAGATTCAAGATATTCGGTGGTGCGCTATTTTGCATCAGATATTGCAAATGCTTACGGGCCGCACATCAGCGATCCACGTACCGGACAAATTTTAGAAACACACATCGGTTGGTACCATAATGTAATGAACCTTTTGCGCAACTGGTATTTTGTGCAAACAGCAGCCATTAATCCAGAAGTGCGCAAAGCGCAGTTTAGTGATGCACAAATGGGCGAATTGATCCGTTTTGTATCGTCGCACGAAATTGGCCATACGTTAGGTTTACCACACAACTTTGGTTCGAGTTATGCTTACCCTGTTGATTCGTTACGTTCTAAAACATTTACCGATAAACATGGTACCGCACCATCAATTATGGATTATGCCCGTTTTAACTATATCGCACAACCTGGCGATGGTGTAACCAAACTTCACCCTCAAATTGGCGAATATGATAAGTGGGTAGTAAAATGGGGCTATTCCTGGATCCCGGGAAATAAAACCGCCGAGCAGGAAAAAGAAATTTTAGATCAATGGACCTTAAAAAATGCCGGTAATCCATTATACTTCTATGGCCGCCAGGGTACCACTTTAGATCCACGTTTACAAAGTGAAGATTTAGGTGATAATGCCATGAAGGCGAGTACTTATGGTATTGCTAACTTAAAACGTATTCTTCCAAACGTAGAAAAATGGACTTATCAAAAAGGTAAAGATTATAGCGACTTAAAAGAAATCTATACCGAAATTGTGGGGCAGTTTAACCGTTATATGGGTCATGTGGCTACTAATGTTGGTGGATTAAGTGAAAACTTTAAAACTTACGAGCAAAAAGGGCCTGTTTATGCTTACCTCCCTAAAGCAAAACAAAAAGAAGCCATTACTTTCTTCAATCAACAATTGTTTACCACACCACTTTGGTTAATCAGTAATGATCAGTTAGCCAAATTTGATAACGGACAATTAATTCTGCGTATTAAATCAGTACAGTCGAATATGTTGGGTAATCTTTTGGCCCCACCTAGACTAGCACGTTTATTAGATAATGAAATTAAAAATGGCCCTGCCAAAGCATATACCTTGCCTGAATTATTTACCGATTTAAGGTCATCTGTTTTTATTGCTGGTAGGCCAGATGCATTTAAACGCAATTTACAACGTGCTTACGTTGCCCGCTTAGAAGATCTAATGACTAAGGAGTCTGATCTTCCTCCTGGTTTCCCAATGGATTATGCAGCGAGTTATGGTTTAACACCAATCAATGTAGGTTTATCTGATATCAGACCATTGGTTAGAGCAGAGCTAAAAACGTTATTGGCGACTACGAAAGCCAGAGCGGCAGCAGGCGATGCCATTACCAAAGCACATTACGAAGATTTAAGCATCAGAATTAAAGATATTTTAGATCCGAAGAAATAAATGATTGAATGATAAAATGAGTGAATGAAAAGCAATACGCCATTCACTCATTCAAACATTTTTTGCGTTGGTTTAACCTCGCAGGTTTTTAAAACCTGCGAGGTTTTATCTTTTATTGGCATTCTTTGTATAATTCTTGATGCTTTGGGCGAATCACTAAATCGTTTTTTAATTTTAAGGCAAAACAAATTTTATGCTTAAGCGATTATTCTTTGCAGTTACCTTATTTACCTACGGTTTCTCTGCTTTTGGTCAGAATGCTGATTCTTTGACAGTTGTAAAAACCAGATGGCAGAAAAATAAAGTTGCCAAACAGGTGGTTTTATACCGACATCATTTTGATCAAAAGAATCTTTTTGCAGCAAACGAAAACATTTCGTTTTTAGAAATAAAGAATACCGGCCGCAAAGCTGTATTTGCGATTGGCGCAGAAGAAAAAGAACTGATTACCACCAGTAATTTTGGTTTACGGGATACGGCGATTGCTGCGGTAAACGGTAATTTCTTTGATGTGAAAAACGGAGGATCGGTAGATTTTGTACGGCTTAACGGAAAAAACGTTAATACCAACCGTTTAGATAAAAACGGAAACCGGGCAAGGCATCAGGAAGCCGCACTTGTGATTGAAAATGGCAAAATTTCCATCGTAAAATGGGATGGCACTGCCGATTGGGAAACTAAATTGAATGCTCAAAATATTTTGTTAAACGGCCCCTTATTAACTCTTAACAATGTTGATGAGAGCCTGGATACAGCTGGTTTTAACCGCCTGCGCCATCCACGCACCTGCCTGGGCATTAAAGCAAATGGGAGGGTGGTTTTGTTAACAGTTGATGGCAGAAATGAAAATTCGGCTGGAATGAGCCTGTTCGAGCTTACTAAGTTAATGCGTTGGTTGGGTTGCACCAGCGCCATAAATTTTGATGGCGGTGGCTCTACAACACTTTGGGTAAACGGAATGGAAGGCAACGGTGTAATTAACTACCCAACTGATAACAAAAAATGGGACCACGAAGGGCAGCGAAAAGTGGCCAATGTGATCCTGGTGAAGAAGAAAACCCGAAGATAAATCTCATCCGACGCATGAATGTTTAGCTCTGGCTAAAAAAACTTATTTTAGCCGAAGATTTTGTTGAAATGATTAAAAATACGATATACTTTTTCTTTTTTGTGCTGATGCTCTCTGCCTGTAAATTTGGCTCTAAAACCAGCGACCCAACTTTAAGGGATTTTACCTTCGAGCCTGTAAAAGGCATCCGCTATCAGGAAGTAAAACGGCGCTTTAAAAATGGACTTTCCTTTAATGCTGATGGGTTTATGCAAAAACCATCGTGGATCATTGAGGTGGTTAAAGAAGATACGATGTCGGCCTGGAGTCCACAGAAACAAAGAATGCAGAACTTTTATATGCAATACGACCACGGAAACGTATATAATTTTGCAGCTGAGTTTTTTAAAGTAAAACACATCAGTAAAGACAGTTTGGTTTTCCAGCGTGTACAGGTTAATGGAAGAGTAATTGCATCAGATGTTCGCTCGGATGTTAACATGACCTTTTACGCACAGGATTACATTAAAAACAAACTGAAAGCCAAAGCTGCCGATCTGCAAAAACCAACCAAGGCCGATACTGCATTTATTGAGAAACGCACGGCCAAGGTTAACTTAAATAGCGATAGTGCTTTTGCCGCAACAGATCCGGTTCAGTTTATCCCGAAAAGCAAAATCGCAAGGGTCGAAAAAATCAGTACCGTAGACCGCGCAAACAATAGGACCGAGGCTTACGATTACATGTTCCCGCAATACATTATCCGGATTGATCGCGCCTATAAAGATTTCGCTTACCAGGTTGCTGCGGTGGTCGATTTTCAGGGCGGGATACACGTAAAAACCATTTATAATGTGCTTCCCGAAAATGCCGAAGCCAAGAAAAAAGTGGCCCAGGGAATAGCCGATATCTACGTCAGAAACCTTTTTAATGTGGCTCCTGGAACCACGCTCGGAATTCCGCACAATAGCGAAATTACTTTAACAATAATTGGGAAGGCAATTAAAAAGCCTTAGTAATCTGCTATTTACAAAATTTTAACGTTAAAAAAATGTTAAAATTTATTTTGATTTTAAAAATTAAAACTTACCTTGCAGACTTAATTTTAATATTTAATACAATGCAAGAAGGCACAGTAAAATTCTTCAATGTAACTAAAGGTTTTGGCTTTATCGTTCCTGCGAATGGCGACAGCGAAATCTTTGTTCATTCAACAGGTCTTATCGACGAAATCCGTGAAAACGACAAAGTTCAGTACGAAGTTGCTAACGGTAAAAAAGGCTTAAACGCCGTTAATGTGAAAGTAATTTAATTTATTTATCATATTTACAGAGAAGGCTGCTTTCTTGCGATGGCGGCCTTTTTTTATTTTCTTCATTCAGATCATGACTTATTATTTCATTATTCCTGGTTTGGGCAATTCGGGCCCTGACCATTGGCAAACGCATTTCGAAAAATCTGGAGCTCAGTTTATCCGCATCAACCAACAGGAATGGGATGAACCGGCCAGTAAAGATTGGATCGAAACCATAGATCGGGCACTAGCTGGCTATGATCTGGCCGATGTGGTTTTAATTGGTCATAGTTTAGGCTGTACTGCAATTGCCAATTGGGCAAAAGAATATGGAAAAAAGGTTAAGGGCGCTTTGCTAGTTGCGCCCAGCGATTTGGAAGCACCACGTTATACCTTTAATACGGTTGGTTTTGACCATGTTCCTTTAGCTAAAATAAACTTTAAAACCATTGTTGTGGCCAGTACCAATGATGAATGGGTAACGCTTGAAAGGGCCGCGTTTTTTGCTGAGAACTGGGGAAGTGAATTTATTAATATTGGCCATGCAGGCCATATTAATACCGACGCTGGTTTTGGGGAATGGCCAACAGGTTTGGAGATTTTAAAAACTTTGGGTTAAAATTTGCTTTAAATAAGTCGTCATTGCGAGGCGGTGCTTGAGCGAGCCGAAGCCCGCCTGCAACGGGCAGGCAATCTTCTATTTCTTGAAACAAAGATTGCTTTCAGCCAAATAAAACTTGGCTTCGCAATGATGCGTAAGAATGTTACTTTTCGGCCACTTTCTTTCTTAAAAACTGATCTAAAAAAATCAATCCGATTACCAAATCTGCAAATAAGAAGCTATAAACGGCAGTAGGTGTAATGTATTGATCTAATTTGAAGTCGAAATCAACATTCATATCGAAATCGGGCATACTGAGGTTCGAGTTGTACAATACATAGCCAAATAAGGCCGCTAAGGAAATCACGAAAAAACCACCAATGCCATAAATAATCTTTTTATCAACCTTTGTTTTCATCGCCACAGGTGCTGGCACCAAGGCAACACTTTCCATCACATTTCTGGTAAACGACATGGAAGGTTCATCAAGATCTATTCCTTCAAAAGATGAGTTAAACTTTAAAAGATCATCATATTGAGATTTAATTTCAGCATCTGATGCAATTTTTTCTTCGATGGCTTTTTTTGAGGTTTCATCTAAATTTCCATCTATATAATCCCAAAGCTGTTGTTCTATTGTATTCATAGTAACTCCTTTACTTCATCTTTTAACAAATATTGTAATTTTTCTTTAAGCCTTTGCCTTGCGCGGTGCAATTTAACTTTTATGGTATTGGGCTCCATGTGCAAGGCTTCACCAATCTCTTCTAAACTTTGCTCGCCCTTATAAAATAAGGTAATTATAGCAGCATCATCAGGCAACAATTGGGTAATGGCCAGGTTTAAAAAGGCATGGCTATCCTGCCTTTCGTAACCGTTGGCATTAAAGCCCGATGTATGGTTTTCGAGCTGTATTATGGTACCTTCGTCATGGATTGATGAGGTATCCAAGCGGTTTTTTCGCAAAAAAGTCATGGCGGTGGTATAAGTAATAGTATAAAGCCATGTACTAAATTTAGCCGTTTGTTTAAAGGTACCCAATGCCTTGTACGCTTTTACAAAACAATCCTGTGCAATTTCTTCGGCATCTTCCCTGTTTTTCGAAAACCTTAAAGCAAGCGTAAATACAAACCGCTGATGGCGTTTTACCAGCAAAGCATACTGAGCGGTTTCGCCGTTCAATACATTTTGTATCAGCGCTAAGTCTGTAAGTATTTGCTCCATGTTTAGCTGTAAGACTACATTAAAGCTAGGTAGGTTACACGTGAAACATCATTATGGAGGATTATTATTTATCAACCAGATTAATAGTGTAACTAGATTAGTTTTTTGAAAACGAAAGGGCAGTTTTTCATGGCGGAGGGTAGTCCTGCTGTTCGCTGTAGCCCTCATTCTTCGGGGCTGCCGCTGCCATCAGGTTTATAAACAACGTTGGTTCGCTACGCAAACCTTTAAAATGAAAACTGTTCTAACCAATGCGAAACTTGCGAAGTTTTGCCTGCGCTTGGCTCGGTAAACTTCGCAAGATGGCCGCTAATGCGAGGCGAAAAATTTTAAGCCGGCAATGGATCCAATCAGTGTACAGATAAAAAAGATCCGCCAAAAAGTTGCTGGTTCGTTAAAATAAACAATGCCTATAATTACGGTTCCTACGGCCCCTATACCTGTCCAAACGGCATAAGCTGTGCCCATTGGCAAGGTTTGAGTGGCTTTATTTAACAATAAAAAGCTTAAGGTAATGCAGACAAGAAACGCTGCAGTCCATTTTATATTCGAGAAATTGTTCGATAATTTAAGACAGGTGGTAAAGCCAACTTCAAAAAGGCCGGCAATAATTAAAATAATCCAGTTCATGTTAAATGTGTTTCTGCAAACTTACGGTGCATTTATCGGGCAACATTTTACAAATGTTAAAAAATAAACCTATTTACAAGTGGCCCTGATGCGGCTCAAAGTAACTTGGGTTACGCCTAAATAGGAGGCAATGTGTTTTAGGGCCACACGTTTGATCAGCTCAGGAGATTGATCTATAAATTCCTGATAACGCTCTGCAGCTCCCTTAAAAGCCCTGTCGATTAATCTTCTTTCGGTAGCAATGAGTTCCTGCTCTGCAATTTTTCTGCCCCAATTGGTAATTTCCAGATTGTCTTTGTAAAGCAAAAACAGATCGTTTAACCTGATCCTTATTAAAGTACTGTTTTCTAAAAGTTCCACGTTTTCGTAACCCGGCCGATTGTTGATATAACTATTAAAAGAAAAAAGCACATTACCACTTTGTCCAAACCAGAAAGTAATCTGCTGGTTTTCGCCATCGCAATATGCCCGGGCTATGCCTTTTTCAAGCACATAAAAATAAGGTTCTATCTTGTCGGCATGGATAATGATCGTACCCTTTTTGTATTTAACATATTCAATATGCTTAGAAATCTCGTGCAGTGAATCATCACTTAATGAAGTAAAAACGGCTATATTTCTAAGTTGTTCAATCAAAATCGATGGTTTTAAAACAAAAATAAGAATGTTTTGGCAAGGTAGCGCTTGATGGTTGAATATTGATGTTTTTGCGATTTATATCCGTTATTTTTCACTTGTACACTGGTGATTGATCATTGGTTATTGAATATTTTACATAGGGTGTAACCTGATTCAAAAGCATGTAGTCATAATACACAGAACACGGTTCAACAGACAGATAAAATATTTACAAATTAAAAATTATAATCATGGAAGGTATATTAGTTCCCATCTCACTTTTTTTAGGTGCATTCGCAATGGTATTCGGAATACGCTATTTATCAAATAAGGAGAAAATGGCAATGATCGAAAGGGGAATCGATCCAGGGGTGCACAAGGCAACACCAAAACCATTTTTAAGCCTAAAATTCGGTTTATTATTGGTTGGTTTGGGCGTCGGTTTATTAGTTGCGCTCTTCACGGTTAGAGGCGTATTCGGCAGCGACATGACCCATAGCGAAGAAGGACAATCGGTAGCCATTTATTTCGGCTGCATAGGCATTTTCGGTGGCTTAGGTTTAATTGTTTCTTATCTGGTAGAGAAAAAATGGTTGGATAACAATAAGTTTTAATGAGCAGAGAAGTCAAGTTTACTAACAAGGTTGCGGTGAAAACTTGACTTCTCTTTTTTTGTGTTGTCAGATGTTTCCATCTGACAATTGATATTTTCAGTAATAGAAATTTGCTTTTAGATTTAAAGGACAGTCAGATGGTAACATCTGACAGCACCATTTGATGATATGGAGAGAAGTCAAGTTTACTAGCAAGGTTACCGTGGAAACTTGACTTCTCTTTATTTTTGTGTTGTCAGATGTTTCCATCTGACAATTGGTACTGGAATTGCAATAGTCTACTTTCAACATCAGATAATTTACTTTGGGTTTAATGAACAGTCAGATGGTAACATCTGACAGCACGTAGTTTACTGCGGCCTATTGATAATCGCAACCGTTAAGCGGCTAATGCAATTCATTTTTCCACGTTCGTCGTAAATTTTAATTTCCCAAACCTGCGTTTTGGCGCCCACATGTAAGGGTTTGCAGATGCCTTTAACCAGACCACTTTTTACGGGGCGCAAATGGTTGGCATTTACTTCCAGGCCAACGGCCATGTACTTTTCAGGATCGATACACATATAAGAAGCAATACTGCCCAATGTTTCGGCTAAAACTACTGAGGCACCGCCATGCAATATGCCTGCAGGCTGATGTGTGCGTTCATCAACAGGCATGGTTCCGCTAATAAAATCTTCGCCAATTTCGGTGAATCGAATATCGAGCAAGCCACCCAGATGATTTTTCGGGCGGTTATTTAAATCTTCAATGGTAAAATTTTTAAACCACATGATAACGTTCTTTTAAGATAGAAACATGGTGAATAATGTGGCCTCCGGCGATAAAAAGGATAGATTTTACATTAATTTCCCTTCCAGAAGCAATTCCTTTTCTGTTTAATTCTTCTTCATTTAAAGATTTAAAAAGGTATAAATTGGCTTTGCGCAGGGCAATAAATTCTTCAATTAAATCTTCCAGTTCACGCTCGGCAAAGCGGGCGTTTTTTACATAATCATCTTCTTCAAAGCCCGGTAAGGGTTGTTGTTCATTTCTTGCAAAACAGGTGATGCGATAAGCAAAAACGCGCTCGGTATCGATAATATGCCCCAACATCTCTTTCAGTGTCCATTTGCCTTCGGCATAAGCATAATCTGCTTTATCGGCATTGGCCCTAAATAAAGCTGGAAGGCTTTGAACCTGATCGTTTAAAATCTCAAAAATATCTCGATCAACTTTGCTGATATATGTTTCACCCCAAATTGGATATTCGTTAGGCTGTGGTCGGTTCATATCTTAAACTGCTTTTTAATATTATTCTAAAAGTTGTGCCTTTACCCAGCTCGGAGTCTTTTACAAAAATTTCGCCGCTGTGGTAATTCTCCACAATACGTTTGGTAAGTGATAGGCCCAGTCCCCAGCCACGTTTACGTGTAGTATAGCCCGGTTGAAAAACCGCGTCGAACTTAGATCTTGGAATGCCCTTTCCGGTATCGCTCACATCAATAAATACCTGTTCTTTTGCTAAATTTTCGATAATGTTAATGGAAATTGATCCTTCGTTTTCGATGGCGTTGGCCGCGTTTTTCAAAAGATTTTCGATTACCCAATCAAATAAAGGCACATTTAACATGGCCCTTACCTGTTCATCGCCGGTAATGCTGAATTTTACCTTATCTGATGTACGTACCTTAAAATAGCGGATAAAATCGCTGATTACAATATATACGGTATGGTCTTCGAGTATAGGTTTGGACCCGATTTTAGAAAAACGGTCGGTAATAATTTCCAGGCGTTTAATATCGTTCTCCATTTCGGCAATTAAGGGGTCATCCTCTGCATCGAATTTAGATTTCATGAGTTCCGTCCAGGCCATGAGCGATGATATAGGTGTGCCCAACTGATGCGCTGTTTCCTTGGCCAATCCCACCCAAACATGATCCTGTTCGTCTTTCCGGGCAGAACTGAAGGCCGCATAAGCTGTTAAGAGAAACAAGAAGATCACAGCCATTTGTATGTAGGGGAAATACCTCAACTGTGTTAAAATAAAAGAATCACGATAGTATGCTTTGAACTTTTTGCCAAAAAAATTCATTTCATCTGGTGGGTGCTGGGCTTTCATCTGTCTCAGTTGGCGTACAAAATATAAGCTATCGTAAGTAAGTTTAGTATCGGCAGTTGGATAATTGGTTTTTGCACTGTCTAAACCGAAAAAAGAACTGATCATGCCTGCCGAATCGATCATGATTACAGGCGTTTTGGTATTTGCACGTACCGTTTCTACAATTACGCGGTAATCATCGTTATCGTAAAGAAACATGGCACGTTCCTGGATTTTAACCCAAAGGTGAAATTGGTCGGCCTCCTCGCGTTCCATTTTTTTTACAAAAGAATCGGTGTAAAATACTGAGGCAATGCCAATTAAGATGGCAAATATGAGAAGGAAAAACTTCCAGCGGCGTTTCTTTTGATAGGGGTTCATGCTTTAGCTAGCCAAATTACAATAACAAAACGAAAAAAACATAAAACCATTATGCTTTTTAAAAAAGCTAAGGCAATCATTTAGAAAGCATAATCGCTTCATCACATATGAAAACCATATAAAATGGATGAAAAACATATCTTTGCAGGATCTTGCGTTTTGCGCAAAGCGATAAGCGTTCAGAACGCCTAACGCCTAGCGCCACTCGCTCAGCACACCAATTATGGATAAAAAAGTTAGAGTAAGATTTGCCCCAAGCCCAACCGGAGGTTTGCATTTAGGTGGTGTACGCACCGCTTTGTTCAATTATTTGTTCGCCAAAAAAAATAATGGAACTTTTATACTTCGTGTAGAAGATACCGATCAAAACCGCTTTGTAGAAGGCGCCGAAGAATATATCGTAAATTGTTTAAATTGGTGTGGCATTACACCAGATGAAAGTCCGGCCAACCCCGGTGCTTATGGGCCATACCGTCAAAGTGAGCGTAAACCGAGTTACCGGAAATTTGCTGAGCAATTAATTAGTGATGGTTATGCTTATTATGCTTTTGATACCCCCGAAGATTTAGATGCCAAACGAAAAGAAATTCCAAATTTTCAGTACGGACAGGCCACACGTATGCAGATGCGTAACTCTTTAACCCTTACCATTAGTGAAGTGGAAGATCTTTTGGCAGCAAAAACACCACATGTAATCCGTATTAAGGTGCCCGCAGATGAAATTGTGCATTTCAATGATTTAATCCGTGGAGATGTAAGTTTCGAAACCTCGCTGGTTGACGATAAGGTATTGTTAAAAGCAGACGGAATGCCTACCTATCATTTGGCTGTTGTGGTTGATGATAAAGCAATGGAAATCAGTCATGCCTTTAGAGGTGAAGAATGGTTGCCTTCGGCTCCTGTTCATATTTTGCTTTGGAAGTATTTAGGTTGGGAAGCCGATATGCCTGCATGGGCACATTTGCCTTTAATTTTAAAACCTGATGGACACGGAAAACTAAGCAAACGTGACGGTGACCGTTTAGGTTTCCCGGTGTATGCCATGAACTGGACGGATCCTAAAACTGGTGAAGTAACCAAAGGTTTTAAAGAACTGGGTTTCATGCCCGAAGCTTTTATCAATATGTTAGCGCTTTTAGGTTGGAACGATGGTACCGATCAGGAATTATTCTCATTAAAAGAATTAGAAGAAAAATTCTCTGTAGAACGGATCAGTAAAGCGGGGGCTAAATTCGATTTCGAAAAAGCAAAGTGGTATAACCACGAGTGGATCAAATCTCAGAATGCGGAACGATTAGCACCAAGTGTTAAAACGGAACTGGAAAAAGCAGGTGTTGAAATAAACGACGATGCTTTTTTAAATACCATTATCGAGTTGATTAAAGACCGCTGTACTTTGCTGCCCGATTTTGTGGCGCAGAGCAGTTACTTTTTTGCTTCACCCGCAGAATATGATGTAAATTCAGTTAAACCAAAATGGACAACAGAAAAAGCAGACTTTTTTAATGCTTTTGCAGAAAGTTTAACACTAACCGACGCCATTACTGCAGAAGCTGCTTTTAAAGCCTTAGCTGAAGAGAAAGGATTTAAACCTGGCGAGTTGATGCTGCCTTTCCGCATTATGCTGGTTGGTGGCAAATTTGGGCCCGGCGTTTTTGATATTGCCGTATTGTTAGGCGTAGCGGAAACAAAATCAAGAATTGCAAAAGCAATCGCTGCTTTTAATAATTAGCAGATTTAATTGAAAAATTAAGGTGAATGATATCAGGAAGTCAAGTTTTTTAAAAAATTTGACTTCCTTTTTTTTGCTACCGACCAAAATGAAATCAATTAAAATAATTTCTACTTTAGCATAACAATTGTCCCGTGATTAAGGTTATTCATTAAACTAAAAAATATTAACTATGCAATGGTTTGGTAAAGGCAGTAATAATGTAGAAGACGGCAGAAGCGGTGGTGGTGGAAAAACCATCCTTGGCGGAGGAATCGGTATTATCATCGTTGTACTCGGATTAATTTTTGGGAAAGATTTAACTGGCGTGGTGAGTCAGATCCCGGCAACTACAGGTACTGAAGAAGTAAAGCAGGGCGTTCCTGCCAACGATGCACAGGCCCAGTTTGTTTCTGGTGTTTTAGAATCAACAGAACAGGTTTGGGATAAGGAATTCCAAGCCATGGGTAAACAATATGAATATCCAAAATTAAGATTGTTTAGGGAGGCTGTACAAACTGCGTGCGGAAATGCCAGCGCCAATGTTGGGCCATTTTATTGCCCTGGCGACCGTAAAGTATACATCGATTTATCATTTTATGATGATTTGAAAAACCGTTTCGGAGCGGCGGGCGATTTTGCGCAGGCTTATGTAATTGCACACGAGGTTGGCCATCACGTTCAGAACTTATTGGGCATTTCAGAAAAGCTAGATCAGGCCCGCGGTCAGGTGAGTGAAAAAGAATATAACCGTTTATCGGTTAAATTAGAATTGCAGGCTGATTTTTTTGCCGGTTTATGGGCACACAATGCACAAAACCTTAAAGATTTTAAATTAGATGAAGGTGACATAGAAGAAGCTTTAACCGCTGCCAATGCCATCGGCGATGATAAACTGCAAAAACAGGCTACAGGCGATGTACAGCCTGATTCTTTTACCCATGGCACATCTGCTCAGCGCATGTACTGGTTTAAAAAGGGTTTTGAAACTGGAGATATTAAACAAGGTGATACCTTTAATTCAAATAATTTATAAAAAGTTAAAACTTTTTCGAAACACTGTTGTTTGTTTACAGTTAATGAGATTTTTATCTCCAAACCAAACATAATTATCCCGGCTTCTTATTTGTTTTAATAAAGATGATCCTTATAGTTGATGACAGGCCCGAAAACCTGATCTCGTTACAGAAAGTACTCCAAGCACACAATTTTGAGGTTGATACCGCATCATCCGGCGAAGAAGCGCTAAAAAAAGTCTTAAAAAATAATTATGTCCTGATTATTCTGGACGTACAAATGCCCGATATGGATGGCTTTGAAGTGGCTGAGGCCATTTCGGGTTTCAGTAAGGCCAAAGATACCGCCATTATATTTCTCTCGGCCGTAAATACTGAACTCAAATTTATTACAAAAGGCTACCTGAGCGGTGGTTTGGATTATATCACCAAACCCGTTGATATTAATGTGCTGCTGCTTAAAATAAAAACATTCTACCGTATTTATGAGCAGAACAGAAAGCTTAACGAAGTACAGGAGAAGTTATTAGAAGAAATCGAATTCCGAAAGCAGGCTGAACATAAAAAAGACGAATTTATCAGTATCGCAAGTCATGAGTTAAAAACACCTTTAACCAGTGTAAAGGGGTATATTCAGTTATTGCAACGGAGCTTGCACAGAGATGATAAAACGATGGCGCAGAACCATCTCGAAAAAGCCGCCATTCAGCTCGAAAAGTTGAACGAATTAATTGTCGATTTGCTCGATATCTCTAAAATTGAAAGTGGCAAGATGAAGTTTAACATGAAAAGCTTCTGTGCCGATAATATGGTGAGCAATGCCATCGAAATGTTGCAACATTCAAATCCCGATTTTAAAATTACGAAACTCGGCAAAACCGAGGAAATGATTTTTGGAGATGAAATGCGCCTCGAGCAGGTGGTCATCAATTTCATTACCAATGCGATAAAATATGCTCCCGGCACCAATCAGGTTAATGTTACCATCAATATTAAGGATGAAAAACTTTATCTGGCCGTAAAAGATTTCGGTATTGGCATTTCTAAAGAGCAACAACATAAAATATTCGATAAATTTTACCGGGTAGAAGAAAATAGCAACCGCTTTAATGGCCTGGGTATCGGTTTGTATATCTGCTCCGAAATTATCAATCGGCACGGTGGAACAATAGGGGTAAACAGCGTTCCGGATGAAGGATCGGAGTTTTATTTCATCATCCCCATTACCGAAGAAGAAATCCTTAAAAATCAGATCTAATTATCCTTAACACATATAATGAAAACAACTCTTAAAAATAATTTACGTTTGGGCCTTGGCTTGTCGCTAATTATTCTATTTATCAGTTCATTGGCTTCTTACGTAAGCATCAGTAACCTGATTAAAAGTACCGACCTGGTAAAACACAGCGACGAGGTGATTCTGAATACTGAAGGTGTAATTTCTACCTTAAAGGATGCCGAAACCGGGCAACGTGGTTACCTATTAACGGGAAATAAGATATTCTTGCAGCCTTATTACGGTTCTACCGATACCGCAATGGCGGCTTTAAACAGGATAGAGGCACAAACTAAGGATAATACCGTTCAGCAAAAAAATGTTGCCGAATTAAGAAATATCCTGGCCCGTAGGCTTAATATTATTACCTCAACCATAGAAATAAAATCATTAGGCGGGCAGATTGATCCAACGGTACTTTTAGAGGGTAAAACCTATATGGACCAGGCGCGTGGCGTGGTGAACAGGATGGTAAAGGAAGAAAGGAGATTGCTCGAAAGCCGCACGGCTGAGCTAAACAAACTTACGGCTTATACCCCAATCCTGATTTTAATTGCGGCCCTTCTCGCCATACTGATCACCCTGTTTTTTTATAGAAAAGTATCTGTCGATTTTGATGAACGTGTTAAACTTCAAAAAGAAATTGAGGATAAAAAATATGAAATGGAGAAACGCATTGTGGCCATTAAAGAAATTGCCTCTCAGATTTCTAACGGCAATTATGGTGTAAAACTCGATAGCCAGAGTCAGGATGATATAGGTGAGCTTTCTGAATCGCTAAACACGATGTCTTCTTCATTAAAAAAATCTTTTGATACACTTGAAGAAAACGAATGGATACAAACGGGGGTGGCCAACTTAAATGTAAACATGGTCGGCGAAAAGGATGTTTTCCATCTGGCAGAAGATATTATAGAATTTTTGGCCAATTATACCAAAAGCCAGATTGGTGCCCTCTACTTGTTTAAAGATGATGGTTACCTGCATCTGAAAGGTCAATATGCCTTGCAGGGGCAAAATTTAGTGGAAACCATTGAACTTGGGCAAGGATTAATTGGCCAGGCCGTGAAAACGGGTAAAGCTATTTTGCTGGATGATGTACCACAGAATGAATTGACAGTTACCCATGCCACAGGAAATATAAAACCAGCGCAACTAATTGTATTGCCTATTATTAGAAACGAAATTTCAATAGGAGGTTTGGAATTGGGTACCATAGGTAAATACAGCAACCTTCAACTGCACTTCTTAAACCTGGTTTTATCTGATATCGGTACAGCCCTGTTAGGCGCACAGAACCGTCAAAAGCTTCAGCAGTTATTAGAAGAAACGCAGGCACAATCAGAAGAGTTGCAAGTGCAGCACAACGAATTAGAAGGCTTAAATGCTGAACTCGAAGCGCAGGCGCAAAAACTTCAGGCCAGTGAAGAAGAATTACGCGTGCAACAAGAAGAGTTATTGCAAAGTAATCAGGAGCTTGAAGAAAGAAGCAGTTTGTTGGAAGAGAAAAATGAACTGATTGAAGAGCGCAATATAGAAATTCAACAGAAGGCAGAGGCTTTAGAGTTGAGTACACGATATAAATCGGAGTTTTTGGCCAACATGTCGCATGAGTTAAGAACCCCACTTAATTCGATCTTGCTATTATCGAGGTTAATGGCCGAAAATGAGGCAATGGATCGCGAACATCAGGAATATGCGGAGGTGATCCAAAGTTCGGGCCAGGGCTTATTGAGTTTGATTGACGAGATTTTGGATCTTTCTAAAATTGAAGCTGGTAAAATGGAGCTCGATAGAATGAACATCAAAGTTGATGATATTATCTTCAATATGCGTTCGTTATTTAACCCTCTGGCAAAAGAGCGGAACCTGAACTTTGTGGTCGATAAATCTACAACAGTACCTGAGTTTTTCCATACCGATAAAATGCGTTTAGAGCAGATCATCAAAAATCTGTTATCTAATGCCATTAAATTTACAACCGTGGGCTCGGTAACGTTAAACATCAGTAAAAACGAGAAACTGGGCGCACTGGTATTCAAAGTTACCGATACTGGGGTGGGTATAGCGCCCGAAAAACAAGGCATGGTATTCGAGGCTTTCCAACAGGCAGATGGCTCTACACGGCGTAAATTTGGCGGTACAGGTTTAGGTCTTTCGATCAGCAGAGAACTAGCTAAACTATTGGGTGGTTATATCGACTTAAAGAGCGCTGAAGGCGAGGGGAGTGTTTTCACTTTAACGTTGCCTATTGATAAAAATAAGGGCTTTGAAGGCGTTGCTGTTAATTTCGATAAACCTGTTTTTGTCGCTGCTGCAGAGCCGGTGATCAAAAAAGTAAGTCATTTAACGGTCGATAATATTCCGCAGGAAATAGATGATGACCGCGATAATATCGAGCCTGATGATAAGGTAATTTTAATTGTGGAGGATGATACCCCTTTTGCCAAAACACTTTTAGATTTTACCCGAAAAAGAAATTACAAAGGTTTGGTGGCCGTTCGTGGTGATGTGGGCATCGAAATGGCGAAAAGATTTAAACCGCTCGCTATTTTACTTGATATTCAATTACCGATTAAAGATGGCTGGCAGGTAATGGAGGAGTTGAAATCAGATCCTTCCACACGCCCTATTCCGGTGCACATCATGTCATCTTTACAGGTGAAGAAAGAAAGTTTGTTAAAAGGTGCAGTTGATTTTATCAACAAACCTTTTGCTTTTGAACACATGCAAGAGATCTTTTCGAAACTGGAACATGCACTTAGCCGTCACCCTAAAAAGGTACTTATTGTTGAAGAAAACGAACAACATGCCAAAGCATTAAGTTACTTTTTAAGCAACTTTAATATCCAGACCGAAATTGTGAACCAGGTAAATGAAAGTGTTTCTGCGCTACATAAACCCGAAGTAAACTGTGTAATTCTGGATATGGGTATTCCTGATAAACATGCTTATGAAACCCTGGAAGTGGTGAAGAAAACACCGGGACTGGAAAATCTGCCAATCATTATCTTTACGGGTAAAAACCTTTCAAAAGGAGAGGAAAACAGGATCAAACAATACGCAGATTCTATAGTGGTAAAAACGGCGCATTCTTATCAGCGCATATTGGATGAGGCTGGTTTGTTCCTTCATCTGGTAGAAGAAAAAAGTAAAGAGAAAACAAAGGCCCCTAAAAAATTCTCCGAACTGCAGGATGTATTGATTGGTAAAACAGTTCTGGTTGCCGACGATGATGTGCGTAATATTTTCTCATTAACCAAAATGTTAGAGCAGCACCAGATGAAAGTGGTTGCCGCTACCGATGGTAAAGAAGCGCTTAAACTGTTAAATGAAACCCCGGAGATCGACGTGGTATTAATGGATATGATGATGCCTGAGCTTGATGGTTATGAAACGACAACAGCCATCAGACAGGATATCAAATACCGGAACCTGCCAATTTTAGCGGTAACGGCTAAAGCCATGATGGGCGACAGGGAAAAATGTATTGCAGCAGGTGCTTCCGATTACATCAGTAAACCCGTAGATATGGATCAATTGGTATCACTTTTGCGTGTTTGGCTTTACGAAAATCATCATAACTCATAACCCATTTTATTTAAACTATGCCTCAAAAATTAATTCTCATTATTGATGATGATAACCGAAACATTTTTGCCTTAAAAGCTGTTTTAAAGGCCAAAGGTTTTGATTGTGTATCTGCTATAAGTGCTCAGGAAGGTTTTTCTATTATAGAAAAACAGGACAATGTTGCCATTGTATTAATGGATATGATGATGCCCGATATGGATGGTTATCAGGCCATTGCCGCGATGAAAAAATCGGCTAAAATGCAAAATATACCCGTATTGGCCGTAACGGCGCAGGCCATGGTTGGCGATAAAGAGCGCTGCTTAGGCGCAGGCGCATCAGGTTATGTTTCAAAACCGATAAATGTTGACGAGTTATTGGAACAAATAGAAAACTTTACAAAATAGGTGGTGATAAGTGATGCAATAGATAATGATCAGGTGGAAATCCTGCTGAATGATGTTTTGGAAAGCCACGGATACGATTTTCTGGAATACTCGCATGCATCAATAAAAAGGAGGATTACCCGCCTTTATGCATTGGATAATTTTGTAAGTTTTGCCGAATTCCGTTATACGGTTAGAAGCGATAAGCAATATTTCAAGCGCTTTTTGGAAGAGATTACGGTGAATGTGACCGAAATGTTCCGCGATCCTTCATTTTATAAGGCCTTACGGAATGATGTGCTTCCTGTTTTGGGCACTTATCCGTTTATTCGGATCTGGGTGGCTGGCTGTTCTACCGGGGAGGAAGCCTATTCGCTTGCCATTGTTTTAAAAGAGCTTAATTTGCTCAATAAATCGCTTATTTATGCAACAGATATTAATCCTTCTGTTTTAGAAAAGGCAAAAAAAGGCATGTTTCCGCTCAATTATTTAAAGCAGTATTCTGAAAATTATCTGCAATCGGGAGGGATAAAAGAGTTTTCCAGTTATTACACTGCAAATTATTCGCTTGCAAAATTTGATGAGAGTTTGAGCAGCAAAATGATTTTTTCGACACATAATTTAGTTTCTGACCACTCTTTTAATGAATTTCAGCTCATTTTATGTAGAAACGTATTAATCTATTTTGATAAAGATTTACAGCACAAAGTATTTAATCTATTTGATGGCAGCATCGAAAAATTAGGGTATCTTGCTTTAGGAAGTAAAGAAAGTTTGGAGTTTTGGCCCAAAGCTAAAGAATATAAAAGGGTACAAATGGAGAAAATATGGCGCAAACTGTAAGTTCTAACTCCTGTGGTGCATTAATTATCGGTGGCTCGGCCGGTAGTTTGGATGTTTTGCTCGAAATCTTTCCCGCTTTAAGGAACGATATCCGTTTTCCGATTGTGTTGGTGGTTCACCGTAAGGCCAGTAACGAATCGCTCTTAACCGATTTGTTGCAGAGCCGCACCAAACTTCAGGTTAATGAAGCTGAAGAAAAGGAATTTTTAACTCCTGGTAAGGTTTTTATTGCCCCGGCCGATTATCACCTGTTGGTAGAAGAAGACGGAAGCATTTCTTTGGATTATTCGGAAAAAGTGAACTATTCGCGACCATCCATTGATGTTACCTTTCAATCGGCAGCTGAGGTATTTAAAGAAAAATTAGTCTGTATCCTGCTATCGGGATCTAATGCAGATGGCGTTGAAGGATTAAAAATTGTAAACAATTTGGGTGGTAGAGTGGTTATACAGAATCCAAATACGGCGATAATGCCGTATATGCCCCAACAGGCTGTAATAAACGTTAAGCCACATGTGGTGTTGGATAGCCGTGATATGGCTGATTATATAAATAATTTAAATGGGTAATTTGCCTTCGGAGGTTAATATGACAGTTGCAAAAAAAGTATTTGTTTTTGATGATAATAGAGATATTTTAGATCTATGTACATTTATTTTAGAAGATGCGGGCTATGAGATAAAAACATCTGAAAATGCCAATAATATAGAAGAACAAGTAGCAGAATATATGCCCGATTTAATTTTTATGGATAACTGGCTGCCCGATTTAGGAGGGATACAGGCTACAAAAGCATTAAAAAGTCACCCTGATTTAAAGCATATTCCGGTAATTTATTTTTCTGCAAACAATGATATTTCTTCGTTAGCAGATGAAGCTGGTGCTGATAGTTATTTATCAAAACCTTTTGATATTGCGGCCTTGGAAGAAATTGTTAAAAAACATTTGAGCTAGTGGCGCAAGTCTTACGAAGTTTCGATTGCCTTGCGCAGGAGAAACTTCGTAAGTCTGGGCCAGCCCACGCTAAACTCCTGCATTTTTGCCTTCCATTTCACCTCTGTTAAACTTTGGGTTTATGCTTTCCCCCAAATCCTGGTATTCAGATCCAGTTCCTTAACGATATCATACATAAACTTGATGGTGGCAATATCTTCATTCACAGTTTCAGGATTTAACAACGATTTAAAAACAGGAGCCTCGAAATAGTTCCGGTTTAAAGGAAAAGCAATATACATTCGCGATTCGATAAATGATAAACTGATGTTGTATTTGGTTTGATGGTTGAGGTTTAATACCCTTTCCATCATGGCAGGAGTGAGGATGTACCTCGATTCTACCTGATCCGAACCATGCGTTACAAAAGTTTTTTCAAAATCTACGTTTTCCAATTGAATCACATCTTTGCTGCCAAAGGAAAATAGGTTTTTCGAAAACCATGCGCCAAAAGCAGCACCGAAATCTTTGGGTTTAACAATGGTAACACCATTAAATTTCTTGTTAAAATCGGCCGCGAAAAGAATGCCCTTAAAAATATCATGCCATTCGGTTCGGGTGCCGTTTTTAGTTTGCGTAACCGTTTTATATTCGGCATGTACTTCAGCAAAATAAAATCTGGTTTTGCCAGCACAGCCCATAACCAGATCTTCTGTTTTATAACGATCAGGCTCGGTGTTAAAAAGCTGGGTGTACATAAACTCCGTGGCCTCAATTCCCTGGTAGGGCTGGATAGATAAACTTTCATCTAAAAACTTAAGCGCGGCACCAATTACATCATTTTTGTAAGTGTTTTTATAGCTGTTTAATGCATCGCTTATTTTGTAGAATAAAACACCTCCATAGATAATGGGAATTAAACCCGCAATAACACCCGGTATCGGGAGGCCTAAAAAGAAGCCAAGGATGAGGAGTAAAATGCCTGCAGCAATAAAAATATAACCTTTGGTTTGGGTAGCCGCAATTCTTTTGCGCTCTACCTCCATTGTAGCCAAAACTTGCTGTAAGGCTACATTGCTTTCAATATTGAACGACATTAATTATTGAAAAGTTCTTTGGCGCTGATGTTTTTGCGTTCTTCGGCCGCAGTTTCTAAAACGGCGATCGGCTGAAAATTTAGCATTCCGGCAAATAAACTGCCCGGGAACATCATAATCGAATTGTTATAGTCGGTTACCGAAGCATTATAAGTTCTTCTCGCTGCGGCAATCTGTTCTTCACTTTCAGTCCAGGTGCTTTGCAGGTTAATGAAATTGGTATTGGCCTTTAAATCAGGATAATTTTCAATGTTCACCATTAAGCCTTTAACACTGCTACTCAATTGCGCATCTAAATCTGCTTTTTCGGCAGTACTGATGTTTCCTGAAGTGGCCCTTGATCTGAGTTCAACTATTTTGGTCAATGTTCCCTGTTCGTAAGTAGTATACTGTTTTACCACTTCAACCAGGTTTGGAATGAGGTCGAAACGTTTTTTGAGCATCACATCAATAGCAGAAAAAGCATTGGTTACCTGGTTTTTCTTACCGATAAGTGAATTGTAGAAGAAAATTCCGATCAGGAATATAAATCCGATAATAACGAGGGCAATAATCATAATTTTAGTTTAAGGTTTAGAGAATAAAGATAAGAAAAGGTTACAAAATGCTATCGCTTTTCATTCTGTTCCCGCTCTCTTTTTAGGCGGCGCTCTAATCTTTTCTGTTTTCTTAGATTGTGGCTGGCCCGCATAGCCTTAAATTTAGCAATATGTTCGCGTACTTCGTTCTGTTTTTCTTCAGTAATGCCTATGCTATATTTTATACCCGTAAAAAGGCTTTTCCAGATCATGTTGAAGAAAGAGGTATTTGCCGGCCTGCTGTAATTCACATATTCGGGAACTAATTTCCCGTCTGCACCTGGGTTTTCTGATTTGATGATCAGTGCATTCGCTAAAAAAGAAAGAAAACCGCGGGTAACCAGATGATCCTTTTCAGGATCGTTTTTCATCAGCGCCACCGAAAGGTCGTAATAAGAGAAAGCCACTGTTCCCTTTGCACCTAAGTCATTTGCCTTAAAGTCGAACTTCAGTTTATCAATATTGCCGCGGTTAATGCGTACCAGGCCCAAGGGTTTGGTAATCTGGTTTAAAACCCGGGCATTAAAATTATGTAAAACACCATTATAAGAAAAAGCCCCATCTTTAGCTGTTAAGTCGAATTTAAAATTTACATCCAGTTTCCCCTGCCCAAAAAGATAAGTGTTCAGGTTAACCTCCATGGTGGGGTTTATGGCCTTAATTTTTTCGACATTGGTGGCGTTTTTTATAATCCCCGAGGTGTGCTGAAAGCTAATCTGCCCTTTCTGGCTACTTTCACTATTGTAAACGGCATAATTAACGTCAACATCTTTTAGTTGAATTTTCTGCACCAGTATAGGGTCGTCAAGCAACTGTAAAAGCTGATGGGGGAATTTGCCGATCTTACTCTCCCGTGGTTTTTCCGGAAGTCCGTTCTGATTAAAAACTGAAATAAAACCATTAGAAATGGCCATTTCTTTTGCCCATAGCTCTTGCTTGCTGATATAAAGCGGCAAATCGATCCCGTTGAGCATAATATCGCTCATACTGATGTTAAAACGTTCCCTTGCGTAGCCGGCCACTTTTCCAAAGGTCATTTCATCATATAAGGGAACCATAGCAAAACTATTTATCCTCAATTTACCAGTTGTTGCCCTAAAATCGAGCTGATCCAGTTTAACATCATACATTTTATCCGGGGTACGGTAAACGTAATTATTGAGGTTGATCACAATATCCTTAAGCAGATAAAAGCGGGAGGGATCTTCAGCAGAGGTAGAATCAACCAATAGGTCGGTTAAGGTAATATTGAGGTCATCAATGGAAAAAGGAGTAGCGTTGGGTCTGTTTTTATTGATGTATTTAAAACCAACATCTTTAAAACGGATGGTTTTAATGCTAAACTCCTTTAGGTTTTTGGAGATGATATCATAAGGAGATTTAATCGGCCTGGGTGCCCGGCCCTCGTTAAAGGCAAACTGTTGATTCACCATTGTTACCTCAGGTTTATCAAATATAATTTCTTCCAACTGAAGCTTTTGTTCCCTGTACAGGGTTAGCGGATGGAAGCGCTTTACGACCAGTTTTTTTAAGGAAACGGTATACAGGTTATTGGGAGCCCTTTTTAATGCAATAAGCTGTTTAAACCGATTGGTATCGGGCGTGATTTTTACATTTTGTAAAGTGGCATTTCCGGTAATGATATTTGTAGAAACCTTGGTAAAGCTGATGGTATAAAGGCTATCGGTCGATTTATAGAGCAGCGTTTTTATTCTATCGGTTAATATAGGGCGCGATTTTACATTTAAAAACCAAGCGACACCTGCAAGTACGATAAAAACGCCAAGCAAGGTGCCGGCAATCCATTTCAAAACTTTATAACGGTATCTTTTTGTATCAGGCATTAAAAAAAAGGAGCTGTGGTTTTATCAGCAATATACGCTTATAAACATATATTTTAGAAATGTAAGATCAGTTTTTTTCCCTTCTTGCTTTCCTTGCCGCTTTACGATCGGCCCGCTTTTGTTCCCTTATTTTTTTTGCAATTACTTTTTGCTGTTTTACAGGGTTTTTTTCGGGTACAACGCCCACGCCCACAATATCTTTGATGCCAACAAAAACGGTTTTCCACATCAGGTTAAAAAAGGATGCTGAATTAATCCTGGTGTTGGCCATGTTTGCTGTCCTTGGGGCTTCGCCTTTTTGTGGATTTTCATTTTTCACCAAAATGGCATTGGCCAGAAACGATAAAAATCCCTTTTCCTTAGTGCCCTCGCCATCAATATTATCGGATAGCAACTTTACCTTTAAATTGCTGTATAGCATATTCATAGAACCTGCCGCAGACCTTAAATTTCCATTTGCCTTAAAATCGAGATGTTGTATGTCGCCGCTTTCTATTTCTACTAAACCCAATGATTTGGATAGAGAATTTAGGTTTTTCATGTCAAATCTGCCTAGATTTCCACTGTAAGTAAAAGCGCCATTGTTATCGGTAAGATTGAAATCAATTTTTACATTTAATTTTCCTGTACCCATTAAAAGCGTGTTTAAATCGGCTAGTGCATGATTCTTTTTGCTCAATTGTAAGCTATCATTGGTTACATTTAAGATATTTCCTGTTAATGCCTTGAAGTTTACCGAGCCAGTTTTTTTACTGGCAGGATTAAATTCCGAATATTTCACATTCACATTTCTCAGTTTCACAGTATCAATTAGCGTAGGCATGTTCAATCTCTTCAAGGCGATATGCGGATAATTTTGACCTTTATCCAGGCCCGGAGGTGGTGGCGATTCGCGGCTCATGAAAACTTCAACATTTGCCGGACCGATCCTTAACGATTTTGCATGCAACTTCTGATCGGTATTTAAGCCAATAAAATCGACACCATTAAATTCTATTTTATCAAATGTCAGGTTATAACGGTCTTTCTGGATTTTGTATTTCCGGGCAAAAGTGAGTTCATCGTATAATGGCGTAAGTTTAAAACCCTTAACCGTTATTTTTTTTGATGCCGTAGAACCCTTAATGGTATCCACTTTCATGGAGTACATTTTATCTTTGGTTGCGGATTTGTATCCTGCTAGCTGAAAGGATACATCTTTGGTATAATAAAACCTCGTGGTATCATTTCCGGAAAGCGAGTCCAATAAAAAATCGTTAACCGTGATATCAAGGTGTTTGATAGCGTTTTTTGTGTTTTTAGCAGCTGTTTTGTTGATGTAATCAAAATCTGCATCCACAATTTTGATGCTTTTGACATGTACAGATTTAAACGTTTTTGAAATCTGCTCATAAAGCGATTTTTCGTCTTTTATTGTATCTGGCTTCTTGGTCACCTTATTAAAAACCATATTGATGGATGGTTTCTGCAAAAGAATTTCACTTACGTCCACCCTTTTTTTAAAATAAGCGGTTAATATCCCTACTCGGGTAATTTGGAGCTTCTTTAACTTAATTTCAAAAGTATGCGCTGGTGCCAGTTGTTTTTTCTTTAAGCTATCAAAAACGGCTGTGTCGGGTGTTAGGGTAACATCGCGCAGCGCTAAACTGCCAGTGATTACATTTAAATTGATGCTCTTAAAATCGATCCGATATAAATGATGGGAGCCGTTATACACACCAGCCTTAATTTTTTCGGTCAGGATCGGTTTCCATCTGGCACTTAAAAACATAGCACCAAAGGCTATAATTAATACCAGGATACCGAATATGCTTCCTATCCAGGTCCAGATTTTATTTTTATGCTGAGCTATCATTTTTATGGCTTATTGATAGGTAACAGATGGGAGAGCTAAAGGTTTTTTTGAAGCGGAAAGACTAAAGCGGAAATTGTTATTGCTTTTTGAAGCGTAGGGACAGTGGAAGTGCCTGAGGGTGTTCCCTTGCTTCGCTTTTACGCTTTGGCCCATCGTTTCTCGTTGCCGCAAGGTAATACTCAATTTCATTGTGTTTAGCATTTTTAACCACAGATATACACGGATAAACACGGATTTATATATCTGTGTGCATCCTTTCGTTCTGTGGTTAATTGATGTTCACCTGTACCTTAGGAATTACCTTTAAAAACATTAGGGTACCGCTTCGCCAAGGGCTAGGTGGGTTAGGCCGGTGGCACGGAAACCGTCATAGTAGCAAAGACTGCTGTAATATAAACCCGACCGAAGTGGGATGCCGATTTAAGCATCTGTTTTTATTTACTTATCGTATGCTTGCTTCTTTCACAGGTTTTCAATCGGCAGAAACGGGGGCTGCATTCCTCCACCGGCATGAAACCACACATTTTCAAAAGGAAATAGACCAACTTAAAAAATGAATGATTTTAACGGAGGGAAAGGTTTTTGGAGCGCAAAGGCAGTATAGGAAACATCATTTGTTCCTTTGCTTCGCTTGTACGCTTTGGCCATCGTTCCTCCTGGCCTGCAGGGTACCGCTTCGCCAAGGGCTGGGTGGGTTAGGCCGATAGCATGGAAACCCCTCATAGCAGCAAAGACAATTGTAATCTAAAACATTCAAAAAAAATAATAAGATTGCTTCGTCGTTCCTTCCGGCAATAACGTGAGGATCATAATCCCAGAGTAAACATTTAAACAAAATATGTCAATTTGTCACTTTTAATTTTATTTGTGTATTTTTGCAATCCCCAATTTTTTTAAATAATGATTGATTTACAAATACCAGATAAGACACACGATGAGGCCAGGCAAGGTGAAGCTTTAATTTTAGATGCACCGGTAAAAGCCGATGCCCGTAAATTATACATCGAAAGTTATGGCTGTGCAATGAATTTCGCCGATAGTGAAATTGTTGCCTCTATTTTATCCGAAACTGGATTTGAAACCACAGGGGATTATCACCAGGCAGATGTGATCTTCATCAATACCTGCTCTATCCGCGAAAACGCAGAAACCAGGGTAAGAAACCGCCTGTCGCAGTTTGGTGTAGAAAAACGCCGTAACCCGAAATTAATTGTGGGTGTTTTGGGCTGCATGGCAGAGCGTTTAAAATCTAAATTTTTAGAAGAAGAACGTTTGGTTGATGTAGTTGTGGGACCAGATGCTTATCGCGACCTGCCGAATTTAATCGAACAGGTAGAAAGTGGACATAAAGCCGTTAACGTTTTATTGTCGCGTGAAGAAACTTATGCTGATATCAGTCCGGTTCGTCTAAACAGCAACGGAATTACCGCATTTATTTCCATCACCCGTGGTTGTAATAACATGTGTTCTTTCTGTGTAGTTCCTTTTACCCGTGGTCGCGAACGCAGCCGTGATGCACATTCTATTATTGAAGAGGCAAAAGGTTTGTTTGAAGCAGGATACCGCGAGGTGACGCTTTTAGGCCAAAACGTAGATTCATATACCTGGACCTCAGAAGACGGAACCGAAACTGTAAATTTTGCACAGCTTTTGGAACAAACGGCCCTCGTTAATCCTGATTTAAGGGTTCGCTTTTCTACTTCGCATCCTAAAGATATTACCGATGAAGTTTTACATACCATCGCTAAATACGATAACATTTGTAATTATATCCATTTACCTGTTCAATCAGGAAATACCAGGATATTGGAGTTAATGAACAGAACATACACCCGCGAATGGTATATTAACCGCATTGATGCCATCCGCAACATTATTCCCGGTTGTGCAATTTCTACCGATATTATTGCGGGATTCTGCACCGAAACCGAAGAAGAACACCAGGAAACTTTGAGCATAATGGATTATGTGGAATATGATTTTGCATATAATTTCACCTATTCTGAAAGACCAGGCACTTCAGCCGCTCGTAAATTAGCGGATGATATTCCTGAAGAGGTGAAAAAACGCCGTTTGGCTGAAATTTTAGCAAAACAGCAGGCACATTCACTGATGCGTTTACAAGAATGGGTAGGTAAAACCGTTCGTGTTTTAATTGAAGGCACTTCTAAAAAATCTGATCTTGATTATTGTGGAAGAGGAGATAGCGGCGCAATGGCCATTTTCCCTGCAATTGAAGGCGTTAAACCTGGTGAATATGCAAATGTGTATATCGAAAGATGTACGTCTGCTACATTGATCGGTAAAATAGTTTAAAAAATGTGGCGGGTAGAAGGTAGGAGGCGTAAGGTCGAGTATCTCAAATCTCAATACTCAAATCTAAAGAATGGATACACAAAATATTAAACAACGGTTCGGTATTATTGGCAACTCGCCCTTACTTAACCGCGCCATCGATATAGCAAGCCAGGTAGCACCAACCGATATGTCGGTACTGATAACCGGTGAAAGTGGTAGTGGTAAAGAGGTTTTCTCGCAGATTATCCATCAGATGAGTGCCCGTAAACACGGTGCTTTTATTGCTGTTAACTGCGGTGCCATTCCAGAGGGAACAATTGATTCGGAGCTGTTTGGGCACGAAAAAGGGTCTTTTACAGGTGCACACGAAGCACGTAAAGGTTATTTTGAAGTAGCCAATGGCGGAACAATTTTCTTAGATGAAGTTGCCGAGCTACCTTTAGGTACACAGGCCCGTTTATTGCGGATTTTAGAGAGCGGAGAATATTTGCGCGTCGGTTCATCTAAAGTTCAGAAAACAGATGTCCGCATTATTGCAGCAACCAATGTTGATGTATATAACCGCGTAAAAAACGGGAAATTCCGCGAGGATTTATATTATAGGTTAAACACGGTTCCTTTGCGTATCCCGGCACTACATGAGCGTAAAGAAGATATTTACTTGTTATTTCGGAAATTCTCTGCCGATTTTAGCGATAAATACCGCAGTCCGGCCTTACATTTAGAGCCAGACGCGATTCAGATTTTAACCAATTACAGCTGGCCAGGTAATGTTCGTCAGTTGAAGAATATTGCCGAGCAGATCTGTGTTTTAGAAAAAGAACGTAACGTTACCGGACAGGCGATTTTAACTTACATCCCGAATGAAGCCGGCAGTAACCTGCCAATGGCAATTAATTCCCAATCAAAAGAAGATTTTACAGAACGTGATATTTTGTATAAAGTTCTTTTCGATATGAAAAAGGATATGGTTGAACTTAAAAAACTCGTTGCCGAAATTATTCAGCATGGCGGTAATACCGCAACTGTTTTGGCTGATAACCCGCAATATATCAATCAATTATATAGAGACGTAGAATTACCTGCAGGTCAGGAGCACGCTTTTACGATTCAACAGCCTACGCCAAACAACAATAACGGGAGCAACAATAATAACGCTGATTATTTTGCACACGAAGCCGAAGAGGTAGAAGAATCCTTATCACTGGTTGATAAGGAATCGGATCTGATTAAAAAAGCCTTAAAAAAACACAAGGGCAAGCGTAAATTTGCTGCCCAGGAATTGGGGATCTCTGAAAGAACACTGTACAGAAAGATTAAGGAGTTAAATTTATAATTTAAATTACGATTGCTTTAAGCATCAATAATAGCTATGAAAATTAAAATATTTGCCTTAATCCTTGTTGCTACGGTATTAAATGCCTGCTCATATAAATTTAGCGGGGCATCTACAACGGGTTTAAAAACGGTTGTTATCCGGTTGTTCGAAAACAACGCACCGCTTGTAGTGCCGACCTTAAGTAACCAGATCACAGAATCGTTAAAAACCCGTATCCGTAACCAAACGAAGTTGATTATTTCTACAACAGGCGAGGGCGATGCATCATTTGAGGGCAGAATAACGGGTTATGATATTAAACCCGTTGCACTTCAGAACAGTGCTACACCTACTTCAGGAGCAAACAGGTTAACAATTACCGTTTCTGTAAAATACAAGAATAACCTCAAAGAGCACGAAAAGGAAAGTTTTGAAGAGAGTTTTACGAAATTTTTCGATTTCCCGATCAGTGGAGCACCTATCCAAACGTTATTGCCTGGTGCTATTGAGAATATTAACAAGCAATTATCAGAAGATATTTTTAACCGTGCCTTTGCGCAATGGTAAATAAAGCAGGATTCTAAAGGATAAAATTTTAAAAACCCGTCTACATTTTTTTAACTTAGCGGCAAACCTCGATAATGGATAACAAAAAGCTACTGGCAGATTTACTTGCGCAACCTGGAAAGGTTGGACCAGAGCACGTATCCTTATTGCAGGAAATGGTACAGCAATTTCCCTATTCGCAGCCCATACATTTGCTTTTGGCTAAGGCCAATGCATCATCAATTCCGAAGGCTGCGCTTTACAGCCAGGGCCATGTTTTGTTTCATGTACTGAATATGATTTCGGTTAAAGAAACTGCGGAAGAAGTGGAGATTAATGCCATCGCCACTGAAGATATAGATGACGAACAAGTGGTTTTTGAGGAAATAATTGAGTTTAAAGAAGAAATTCCGTCACCTATAAGTCAACCCTTATCGGTAGAAACGCCGAATAACCTGCCAGGTATTGATAGCCATTTAATGGATCTGCCTGCCGTAGACGATTCCTTTATCGAAAGTGTGGCCGCTGTTGATTTTTTTGCGTTTGAGCAGAAATTAAGCACAGATGTTGTTATAAATGCACCGGAAATAGAAACGGTAGTGCCTGATGAACCGGAAAGAAATTTTGTTTCTCAATATAACGATGATAAACTTCCTTATACGTTTTTATGGTGGCTGGCCAAAACACGTAAAGAGCACGAACAGATTTTTCAGCCTTACGCACATCCTGGCGCAGGCAAGTTAAAGCCGCAACAACAAAATAATCAGCAGCAGGAGCGTGCTGAATTTCAGCAACAGTATGTTGAGCACATTTTTCACATTCAAACACCATTCGAAGTAGCAGATCATCTGGCTGAATATCCTGCCGGAGAAATTAAAGATGCTAAAGGTGCGGAGATTATTGATAAGTTTTTAAAAGAAGACCCCACAATCAAACCGCCCAAGCCTGAACAGATCGATAATGAAAACAAGGCAAAGAAGAGCGCAGAAGACAATTACGACCTTGTTTCGGAAACATTGGCAAAAATTTATATCGAGCAGATGCTTTATCACAAAGCCATAGATACTTATAAAAAATTAAGTTTGAAATATCCGGAAAAAAGCCGTTACTTTGCCGACCTTATCCAATCTATAGAAAAGAAATTTTAAAATATAAATATTAGCATGGTAACCTTTTTAATCATTTTATTAATTATTGTTTGCGTAGCCTTAGGCTTGTTTGTTTTAATACAAAACCCTAAAGGCGGTGGTTTAGCTACAGGTGGCGGCACCAGTAATATGTTTGGTGTACAACGCACCGGCGACGTTTTGGAAAAAGGATCGTGGGTATTATTAGCTGCTATTGTTGTTTTAACATTATCAATTACTACAATTGCTAAAACTGGCGGTGGCACTGCTGCTGTTGGAAACTCGGCTATTCAGGAACGTTTGGATAAAACTCCATCACCATCTCCACTGGGAGGCGGTTTAAACAGTGCTAAGCCTGCAGCTACTGCTCCAGCTAAATCTGATACGACTAAGAAATAACCAATTATAATTGGTACTTTAAAAAGCTTTCCTCAAAAAGGAAGGCTTTTTTTATTTTTATGGTGTTTAGAATTCGCTGTTCTGGTGTTCAAAGCAAATCACCTATCTCGAAGATGTTAATATACATTTAACATAAAAGCTTTAAATTGCAGCATGAAATTGAGTGTGCTGGTTTTATTTACTGCTCTTGCCGTTGGAGTTTCCATCGGGATGGTTAATTTTTATTTTCAGCATAGCTGGTATTATCTGGCTATTTCTTTTGGTGTGTCGTTTCTGTGCAGTTTTTTGGTTTTTTATTACCTGCTCGAAAAATACATCTACACTAAAATTAAACTCATTTATAAGTTGATCCACAACCTTAAACTGGGTAAGGATTTAAAAGATGCCCTAGGCGAATATGTAAGCTCTGATCCGATCAACGATGTGGAGCAAGAAGTGAAGGAATGGGCCGGTGCAAAGAAAAAAGAGATCGACCTGTTAAAAAAACAGGAGCAATTTAGAAGAGAGTTCCTTTCTAATGTGTCTCATGAATTTAAAACCCCTCTTTTTGCTATTCAGGGATACATCGAAACTTTACAAGATTGTTTGGTAGATGATCCGGATCAAGCCGTTTTATTTTTAAAGAAGGCGGAAAACAATGTAGAGCGTTTGAGTTATTTAATTAATGATTTAGATGCTATTTCTAAGCTCGAAACGGGCGAATCGCCTATAAATTATCAGAAATTTGATTTTGTGCAACTGGCCAAAGAGGTGATGGAAAACCTAGAAGACCGTGCACAGGCCAAACATATTAAACTTTTCTTTAAGGATAAATATACCGCTATCACATACGTTTTAGCCGATCGGGAAAAAGTGCGCCAGGTATTGATCAACTTAATGGTAAACAGTATTAAGTACGGAATTGATGGTGGCGAAACTGCCATTAAGATTTTTGAACTGCATGATCAGGTTTTAATTGAGGTTACCGATAATGGTATCGGCATCGAAGAAAAACACTTGTTACGTTTGTTTGAGCGTTTCTACCGCATCGATACACACCGGGCGAGAGAAGTGGGCGGTACGGGTTTAGGCCTGGCTATCGTGAAGCACATCTTAGAAGCCCACCAGCAAACCATTTCGGTTAGAAGTACACCAGGTATTGGAACCACCTTTGCTTTTACCTTGCAAAAAGGAGGTTAATTTTTTTTTGCCACTGCGTGCAAAGAGAATGACACAAATTAATTGTTCCATTTCGTTTCTCCATAAATCATTCGTCTATTTTTGCCACGGAATCACGGAGTACACGAAAATAAATAGATTATTTTTTCTCCGATTCCGAGGTTGCTGGCTCGCCAACCGCCCTATGAGATCAATTTTTTATTAAAGGACAGTTTTCTTAATGCTGATCCACCACAATCAAAAGGCTGAAAAATGTTGGTCAGGGTGGCCTCATCTCTGATAAAATGTGCAATTATCTTTCAAAGCGCCAGTTCTTTAATTTTTGCAGGGCCTATTCAATTCATTATCAAATACCTAAAAAATGATCAAATGAACCAATCATGACGAAATACTACCCTATCTCGTTAATATAATTAATAAATTAACATTAACTTAACATTGGGCTTGTAGCTTTGCAACATATTAAAAATTAACATGAACAATATTTTTAAGTTCTTTACACCTCAAGACAAAAAGTTTCACCCACTTTTCGAACAAGCAGGGAGCAATGCATTAAAGATTGCAGAAACCCTTTTAGAAATGGTTAGCACGGGTGATGCGGAAAGAAGAAAAACAATTTTTAAAGAAATTGAACGCTTAGAGCACGTAGGTGATGATATTACCCATTCGATTTTTCTTGAGTTAAGCAGGAACTTTATCACTCCATTTGATAGAGAAGACATTCACCAACTGGCTACAGCTGTTGATGATGTTGCCGATTATATCTATGGTACTGCAAACCGTATGCAGATGTACAACATGAATACCATTAACGAACCGATTGTTAAAATCGCTGAACTTTTGGTCGAAATGTGTACCGATATTGATAAAGCAATTAAAGAACTAAGAAGCTTTAAAAACATCCGTGTGATTGCTGACGCTTGTATCCGTATCAATAGCGGCGAAAACCAGGCTGATTATGTATTTACATTAGCGGTTGCCCGTTTATTCGAATACGAAACCAATGCGATTGAATTAATTAAACAAAAAGAGGTTTTACAAACGATAGAAAAAGCGACAGATAAATGTGAGGATGTGGCGAATGTGCTTGAAACTATCTTGGTTAAAAACGCTTAATAATACACAAACATGGTAACTACCTTATTGGTTGTTGTTGTAATTCTGGCTATTGCTTTCGATTACATTAACGGCTTTCACGACGCCGCTAACTCGATTGCAACAGTTGTTTCTACAAAAGTGCTTACGCCTTTTCAGGCGGTTTTATGGGCTGCGGTTTTTAATTTCGCTGCCTATTTCTATTTTACCGATCATAAGGTGGCCAACACGGTAGCTAAAACCGTTATTGAACATTACATCACACTAGAAGTAATCCTTGCAGGATTAATAGCTGCAATTATCTGGAACCTTTTAACCTGGTGGTACGGTATACCTTCAAGTTCTTCTCACACCTTAATCGGCGGTTTCGCTGGCGCAGGTATGACATACGCTTTAATTACAGGTGCTAGTCCGCTGGATGCCGTAAATATGGGTTACGTAATCAAAATTATTTCCTTTATTGTGCTGGCTCCGATAATCGGTTTGGTTATTTCTGTTGTGTTAACCTTAATCATTATCAATATCTGTCGGAATGCCAAGCCCGCCACAGCAGAGAAATGGTTTAAACGTTTGCAGTTAATTTCATCTGCGGCATTAAGTTTCTTTCACGGTGGTAACGATGCTCAAAAAGTAATGGGTATCATTGCAACGGCATTAATCGCAGCTAAGGTTATTCCAAATTTCGAGGCAATGCCTTGGTGGGTTCCTGTAGCCTGTTATTCTGCAATATCTCTAGGCACCATGAGCGGCGGTTGGAAAATTGTAAAAACAATGGGTTCTAAAATCACTAAGGTGACGGCACTTGAAGGTGTTGCTGCAGAGGGTGCAGGTGCAATTACCTTAGGAATTACAGAACATTTCGGTATTCCGGTTTCAACTACACACACCATTACAGGATCAATTGTAGGGGTAGGAGTTGTAAAAAGTGTATCCGCTGTACGTTGGGGGGTAACCATCAACCTGATTTGGGCATGGATTTTAACCATCCCGGTATCGGCAACTTTGGCCGCCATAATCTATGCAGCAATTTATTACTTGAAGTAAAAACAAAGTCCTTTAGTATATCGAAAAGACCAAAGTTTAATTGCTTTGGTCTTTTTTTTAGGTGTTTTTTTACCACAGAGGGCATCAAGAATTATACAGAGTGACACCGAGCAGATGTTTATCCATTCCGTGGTTCAAAATGGGTAAATCTCCTAAGAGTGCTTTTTCATCTCTTTAGCTACTTCCTGATCCAATGCATGATTACTTTGCTCCAGGTTTGCCATAATACTTTCCTTGTTTTTGGTCGAATGGTTCTGGCTCATTTTGAAAACATGATCGATATGGCTCACGGTAACTTCAAATCCCGTAATCGCCTTTAAATGTTTCTGAATGTATGCTTCATCCATTTTATTAAAGGCCGCAGGGCTGGTTTTGGGATCTTCATATTTGTCGGTTAATTCTTTTATCAACTGATAGGTTTCTTCTGAGGTCATCAGTCTAATGATACCCTTGGCCTGAACGGTCTTGTAGTTCCAAGTAGAGGCTACCGCTGGGCTTTCGTATACTGAAGCACTGATATAGGCGTGAGCACCCGTAAAAATGGCCATAACGCGAGGGTTTTGCTCGAAAGCTTTATAATGATCAGTTTTGGTCATGATGTGGCCAATAAGTTTTACCGATCCGTCTTCAACTAAAGTTTTAACGGGCACTTGTGTAGCTACAGGGAATTCGCCATCGAAACCGATTAGGGTTACAAAAGTATTTTGGTGCATAAACTCAAGAATTTCATCCTGATTGTCAGCGGTAAAGTGTGGTAATTTGTACATAAAAGTTTGATTTTTTTACCCCAGAGAAAAGGGGGGGTCACAGAGAACACGAGGGCTTATTGTATTTTACCCGCAGTGTAATGGTGCAACGCTTTGTATTCTTGTGGTTAATAAATGAAATTAAAACTTAACGCTGATTTCGACTAAATCAGTTCCTTTTTTAGGCAATACCCAATCCGGACCATCTTGGATAAGCCGTTTCGCTTCAGCATCAGCTTTTTTGTTAAGGGATTTTATCACAGCGATATTGCTAGGCCGCCCGTTCTTTTTAACTTTAAAACTTAAAATCACAAATTGCTCCGGGCCTTTTGCATTGTAAAGCTTATTATTGTTCTCTAAGTATTGCACATAGTTGATGGTAGAAACCGGAATAGGCTTCGTAATGCTATCAGCTGATTTTCCATCCAGGTTCTGTTCTGCACGAAGGGTGATTTTTGGCGCTGCAATATTTTCTTTCTTGCGCCCGTTCGACCCTGTAATCAAGGCAATTTCATTAAGGGATCTATCCCCGGTTAAGGCACTTTTAATCGCGTTAGGATCTTGTAAGCCTGCAACAGGAGCTTCTTTAAAGCCGATGGCATTAATCAACAAGTCTTTGTCCTTTGCATTGCTATCGGCAGGTAACGAAAAATAGCCCTTCGCATCAGTTGCCGTTACATTTTTGGAACCGGCTAGCTTTACAACCGCACCTTGAACGGGTTTACCATTACTTTGATCGACCACGTTACCGCTAAAAAAAATCTTATTTGAAGCAATTGCCGGTGCTGCAGCGATTACAACTTCATTTAATGCACTTTGTTCGGCTTTAGCTTTATAAGCATTATCGTTTTGCGCTTTTGCTACGCTTGCACGATTATATGCTGAAATGCTTTTCGCTTTAACGATTTCCTGCTCAGCAGGTTGAACAAGAGGTTTAGTTTTCGTGTTTTTAGCCAAATCGCCTGTTTTAGCATCTGCAATTGCTTTATCCACTAAAGCTGCACTCGTAGAATTTTGTACAACAGTATCTTTTTTCGGCAAGGTTGAAGCGACAGCTGTTGAGCTATCCAACTGCACCATTACACCTTTCTCTTTTCGTGCAGCAATTTCTGCGTTTCTGCGGTTGGTTTCGCGCATAAAGAACAAAATGCTCACTGCAATAAAAGCTACGGTGGCCGTTGCGGCAATACTTAACCTTTGCGTGGTAATGCCCCAAAGCTTACGTTTTATAGGTTTTTCAGCAACACGGTCGTACAGTTGTTTTTGTAAAATAGAAAGCGTTTGTTTACGTTTTGGCGATTGTTTTAGGCCTTCTAACGCTTCTGCAACGAAAGGATCTTCTAAAGCCTGTCTTTCTACAAAATGCATGGCTTTAGCATCAAGTTTACCATCAAGGTAATCTTCCAGGACATCAATATCTAACCACTCGTTATTCACTACTGTTTTTTTCTATACAAATCTTTAAATTCCGCTTGCCGTTTTGGATGTAACTTTTTACTTTAAGCATATCGTAGCCGGTAATATCGGCCACTTCTTTATAACATTTTTCTTGTAAATAAAATAAATCTACGCTTTTTCGCTGTTCTTCAGGCAAAGTTTCCATACACTTTTCCATAATGGTAAGCTGCGTTTCTTTTGTGTTGTCTATATCCAGATGCACAAACTCGCTGTTTTCCACAAAAGTATCATCTATAGAAACATTATTTTGCTTGGCCGATTTCCGTAATGCCATTAAACAATGGTTCCGCGTTAAAACATGAAGCCAGCTTTTAAAATTCTGCACCTCATATACTTTTAATTTTGTGACCAATTCTTCAAAAATCTGCATTACCGCATCTTTGCTTTGCTCTTCATCTTTAAAGTAGTTTAAGCAAACCCCAAAAACCAAATGCATGTATTTATTGTAAAGCGTACCCAACGCATCCAAATCGCCGGTATTTTTATACTCAGCAATTAATTTGGCATCGTCTTGCTGGGTGTTCCCAGCTGTGGTTTTTATAAATCTCAAAAAAAATGGTAGCTATTTCGAATTATCTTTCAAGTATAAAAAATATTTCTGAGTGATGGGACATAAACTAATTTTTTAGGACTATTAAAGGATAAAATTCTTCTTATCGTAACATTCTTTTTAAAGGGTTTAACATGGTTGCCATTTGCAAAGGCTTATATTTGAGCAATAATGAAAAATGGCAGCTGTTTTGCTCACTACGATTAAACACACAAAATGAAAAGAATCAATATTTTAACGGCATCACTGGCCATGCTGGTATTGGGAAGCTCCAATGTTAGTGCACAGATTAAACTGAGCGATCTATTTAAAAAAGTAACACAAAAACAAGGTGCATCAACAGCTACAACCGGAACGCCCTCTACTTTAGAAATAGGGCAGGGGATTAAGGAAGCCTTACAGATTGGTGTTTCTGCAGGTGCAGATCGGCTTTCGGTTAAGGATGGTTTTTTAGGAAACCTTGCGGTTAAAATCTTAATGCCGCCTGAAGCACAGAAAGTTGAAAGAACATTGCGTGGCATTGGTTTAAACAAACTCTGCGATAATGTGATTGTGAGTCTAAACCGTGCCGCTGAAGATGCCGCTACTGAAGCGAAGCCGATTTTTATCTCCGCCATTAAACAAATGACTTTAACCGATGCCACTAATATCCTTTTAGGAAATAGTGATGCCGCTACAGAATATTTTAAAAGAGTAACCACTTCGCAATTGATGCAAAAGTTTAGCCCGATTGTAACAGCAAGTTTAAGCAAGGTAAACGCCACTAAATATTACAGTGACTTAACTACCCAATATAACCGTTTGCCCTTGGTAAAGCCTGTAAACACAAACCTAACGGAGTATGTTACCCAGAAAGCAATAGATGGTTTATTTGTTGAAGTTGCCAAAGAGGAATTAAAAATCAGGGGCAATTTAAGTTCAAGAAGTACGACCTTATTGCAAAAAGTATTTGGTTACGCGGATAAGAAAAAGATTTAAGCGGTTAGTTGGTTCGTGAGGACACGAACCACGGCAAATTAGGAATTTATAATACTAATCGCCTTGGTCTGTGTCTTCACAGACAAAAATTAATTCTTTGAATAACTATATTGATTTGTGGTTCGTGGAGACACGAACCATGGCAGAGAAAAACTAATTTCCTCGGTCTGTGTCCCCACAGACCGAAATTAGAGCTTATTCATTTTGATTTATGGTTCCCGAATTCTGACAGGAGATCAAATCTATCAAGACAAAGTTTATTTTAAGTAAAATATAGCTTCTGCATGGTTTCCTGAACGACGGAAACAAAAACTATTTGTAAAATTGCACATGATGAATTTCAACAAAGTGTTCGCCTTGGCTTGTATTGCCATTTTAGTTGTATTAACAGCTTGCAATAACAATAAATCAGACGATAATGCAAATAAAGCCGTTTTAGACACTGTTTCTTTAAGCAATAAAAATTTTGCTTTGGCCTATCAGGATGGTGATAAAATTGTTGCAACGAGTATCGATACCATGAAACAGATTTCATTCGGAGGCGCTACAGATCCTGCAATCTCTCCCGATGGTAATAAACTGGCTTATACGCTTAGCGATTCTGTTGGCAATAGATCAATCTGGATTGCCGATATGGAAAACAAAAGCCAGGGGAAACTGCAGGTCAATAACAAGAACTATTATCAGGCCATGTGGTCGGCAGATGGAAGTGCGATTGCCTTCAATATTTTTAACAACAAAAATCTTTGGAAAATAGGGGTAATTAAAACTGATAATTCGGGTTATATCATGCTGGATAGCGCATCTAAGATAAATGTTTATTCACCGACCTGGAAAAATGAAAAAGAAATCATTGGGCAGGATCTTAATAACCTGTACACTTTTGACCTTTCAGGAAAATTGATCGATACCAAACCGATTGCAGGTTTAATTGGTAAAGATTTTTCGATTGCGAGCAGCAATAGTTTCTTTTATACGAAAGATGGACAAAAACTGATATTCAACGCAGGAAACACCGATGTTTTGGGTGGATTAACAGGGCCAAGTGAGGCGGTTTATGTATTGGATTTGGCCACTAAAAAGGTAACACGGATTTCGCCAAAAGGCATCAATGTGCCGTATGTTTTTGTGACGGCCGATGACCGGATTTTTTATAGCGGCGCCGAAAAACCATATACGCAGAGCAAAATATACGTTTCTGATTTAGACGGGAATATTAATACGGTGGTGGATAAAGGAACTCATCCAACGGGAGCATTGAAATAATCTGTTTATCATGAGAAGTAATACAAGAATTGTTATTGTAGGAATTGGTGGCGTAGGTGGTTATTTTGGTGGCTTATTGGCTAAAAAATATACCGATAGCAATGAGGTGGAAATTATTTTTTTTGCCCGTGGCGAACACTTAAATGAGATACAAAGAAACGGTCTTACTATAGTTGATGGTAACGAAAGTTTCACCACCAAACCGCATTTAGCTACCGATGATTATAGCAAAATAGGTCTGGCCGACTACATCATCATCTGTACAAAAAGTTACGATTTAAAACAGACCATCGAAAAGTTAAAACCCCTAATCGATGATAAAACCATATTACTGCCGCTTTTGAACGGTGTGAGTGCCAGTGATGAAATTTTAGCGCTCCTGCCTAATGCAAATGTTTTAAAAGGCTGTGCATTTATCGTTTCCAAAATTAAGTCTCCCGGGGTAATCGAAAATTCTGGCAATGTCCAGAAGTTATCTTTTGGTGTAGATGGTACGCTTAATGATGGGGTTTTATATCTAAAGGAGCTCATGATCAATGCGGATATCGAGGTAACGGTGCCTGATCAAATCTCTACCGCAATCTGGGAGAAGTATATATTTATTTCGCCTACAGCTACCGCTACATCTTATTTTGATACTCCTATCGGAAAAGTGCTTGACGAAAATCTTGATACTGTTTTGAGTTTAATCGAAGAAGTGAAAAAGCTTGCGTTTGCGAAAGGAATAAGCATTAGCGGAGCAATTTCGGATAAAACATTACATACAATGCAGTCGATGCCTTACGGAGTTACGTCATCGATGCACCGCGATTACCTGAATAAAAAACCTGCAACAGAACTGGAATACTTAACTGGATACGTGGTCCGCGAAGCGGAGAAATTTGGTATTTCAACACCAACATACCATAAGTTATATGAAGGGTTACTCAAAAAAGCTCATTAGGGTAAATCGCTAAAAATCAATTGATTTTGCTTGTAACTGCCAATATTATAAAAAAAGTAAAGAAATTTTAAAGTAATATTGAGTTTCATCCGTTTACAGGATTATTAAGCAAAATTTAGTGCCAACAAACGAACCTCAAAATATCATTTCTACAGTTGCCAATTATGGTAAACGCCTGTTCAGTTTCATCCGTGGCCGGGTGAATACAGATGAGGATGCGGAAGATATTTTGCAGGATGTTTGGTTTCAGTTGAGCAACCAGCCCGAAGCCGGTGCCATCGAACAGATTAGCGGTTGGCTTTATCGGGTAGCCAGAAATAAGATTACCGATAAATACCGAAAACAAAAAGAAGAATCGTTAGAAGATTTTACTTTTGAGGGTGAGGATGGCGAAATCAATTTTAAGGAAATTTTACTTGCCGAATCCTTCTCGCCAGAAGAAGAGAGTTTAAAAAAACTATTCTGGGATCAGTTATTTCTGGCCCTTGAGGAACTGCCAGAAAATCAACGCTATGTTTTTGTTCAGAACGAACTTGAGGAACGTACTTTTCAGGAACTGGCCGACGAAAGCGGAGAGAATATCAAAACATTAATATCAAGAAAAGGTTATGCGGTAAAACACCTGCGTAACCGCTTACAAAATTTATATCAGGAATTTATTAACTATTAAATTTGCAGACATGATGAATAGAAATTTTAATCGGCGCAAGAAATTTATTTTCTTTTTACCCGTAGCGGTGCTTATAGCAGCGGTATTGGGTTATGTGGTTATGTTTTTATGGAATTGGATTTTACCTGAAGTGGCACATGCAGGCAAACTAAATTACTGGCAGGCGCTTGGTTTACTGGTGCTGTGCCGATTGCTTTTTGGAAACTTTAATAAGGGTGGCCATGGCAATCATAATGGTTTCCGTGAAAGGGCAAGGAGTATGCGTGCCAAATGGGAGACGATGAACGAAGAAGAAAGGATTAAATTTAAAGAAGAATATAAACGGAGATGTGGCGGATGGGGCCACCACCGAAATAAGGAATAATGAAGAGCCTCGACAAATGTCGGGGCTTTTTGTTTTATTGTCATTCTGAACGCATTCCATGGGTCGGTGGCTCACCCAATGCTATTAAGTTAAGCCCTAGTCACAGGTAAACATAATTTAACCACTAGCTCAATGACATTGGTGGCTCACCAACCGACACCATCTCCTAAAAGATCCTTCGAATATGCTCAGGATAACATCCTGGAGGAAAAATTTCTAAAAGATAAAAAAATCAAAATAATTTAAAGTAAAAATAAAGCTGCTCCGTCTTCCTGTATAAATAACAAAAATAACCAGATGTGTAAGTCAATTTATTAGTAGTGAATTGATTACCATAAAAAAAATAGAGAAGATGAAAAAGATATTAAAAACCATCGGATTCGGGATTGTACTTGGTGCAGCCGCTTTCTTCATACCCTTTGTATTCAAATTTATATTCGCCGTGATGTTAATCGGCTTGATGTTCAGGGTTTTTATCGGTAGAAGACATTACCGTTTCCGCAATCGCTTTAATGAATTCGAAAATCATTACAATCCAATTGTACCGATCGATAACCAATGGTACAGGCCGACCGTGCAAGGCAATGGAACAGTGAACAACATCAACGTAAATTATTAACCGCCATGAGAACCTTTAGAATATTATTGGCCCTTGCTGTAGCAGCAGGAACTTTTTACAGCTTAAATGTATTGGCTGTTCAGAATGGATACCGCGACCGGTTGGATTTTAAAAACAGGCATTACCATGACGATTGTCAGCAAGTGCATGATAGAAACCATAGTTTCAGTCATCACAACAGAAAAGCTGACGATACTATAATTAAGCCAATTGACAGTGTAAATAAAGTAATTAGATAAGATCATGACACAGGTACTTTTTTTAAGCGATCCATCTCAAGCTGATGTTCGTCCGATTTTAGGATTGGCGAATGAGCTGATTACCAAGGGAGAGAAGGTGACTTTTTTCAGCTCGAATGAGTTTAAAGGACCTATAGAGAAGATTGGTGCTGACTTTAAAGCCTATACTCAGGAACTGAACATTTTTCAAGGGAAAAAAGAGGAGGGTGATGAACAGCAACCCAAATCTGGACTGATCAGCGCATTGCTTGAGCCTATGAAATTTATAGATGATATTTTGGTTCAGATCAGAGGCTTGAAGTTTGATTATGCCGTTTTCTCACCTTCATATCCCTATCAAAATATCATTACCCAGCTGTTGGGCATACCAAAAACCGAGCAGGCGGTTTTCAATTAAAATATTGGCTTTTTGCCAATGAATAAATAATAATAATTAAAATCAAATACAATGTACAACAAAGATAGATGCCATTCTGGCAAGATGCATAGCCGTTTTGGCTCAGGAGAGGGAAGATTTGGAAGGCACTTTGGCGGGCCTTTTGGTCACCATAAATTTGGGATGTTTAACCAGGGCTTTAGAAAAGTACCCGTTAACATCGAAGAAACAGAAAACAGTTTTATCATCGAACTTTTTGCACCCGCATTAATTAAGGAGCATTTAAAGGTGCTTACCAAAGATGATGTGTTAAGCATTACTTACCAGCCTAAAGAAGAAGTGGATGCTGCAAAAAAATACAGCCGCAGAGAATACAGCAACGGAAGTTTCGAAAGAGCTTTCGGTTTAAACGGGAAGGTTTTATCAGATGATATTTCAGCGCACTATGCTGATGGAATTTTAAAGGTTACGTTACCTAAAAACCCTGAAACGAATACACCAGAAAAAGATATTCTGGTAGACTAAGTTTCGTCTATTATAATTTCCAGGCCCCAATTGTTTACAACAGTTGGGGCTTTTTTGTTTTAATGTATAAAGACCCCGAAATTTACCTTACAGTTATTTAACAACCTATATTAAAATGCAGTTTGCTATTAGCCGTATTTTAAGGTACTTTTGCTAAAAGACATAAACACAATAGATTGAATTTTAACGACTTTAATTTTAACCCCGATTTATACGAAGGCTTAATGGCCATGGGGTATAAAAGCGCTACTCCAATACAAGAACAAGCTATTCCGGTAATTTTAGACAATCACGATCTGATTGCCTGTGCTCAAACCGGAACCGGAAAAACGGCTAGCTATCTTTTGCCCGTAATGGATAAAATTAGCAAAGCTGCTGACAGACATAACAATACCCTGATTTTAGCGCCAACGCGTGAGCTTGCTCAACAGATTGATTTACAGGTAGAAGCCTTGGCTTATTTTACCAATATCAGTTCTTTGGCGGTTTACGGTGGCGGAGATGGTATTGCTTACGAGCAACAAAAACGCTCGATGCGCGATGGGGTAGATATTATTATTGCAACACCTGGCAGGTTAATGGCGCACTTATCATCTGGTGTGTTAAAACTGGAACATTTGCAGCATTTAATATTAGATGAAGCGGATCGAATGTTAGATATGGGTTTCTACGACGATATTATCCGTATCATTAGCTATTTGCCTAAAAAAAGACAAACGCTTTTATTTTCAGCCACAATGGCGCCGAAAATAAGGACAATGGCGGGCAAGATTTTGCATGAGCCAAAACAGATTACCATTTCGATAGCTAAACCAGCCGAAGGAATTGATCAACAAGCCTACAATATCCACGATCAACAGAAACAAGCTTTATTGACCGATATTTTTAAAAGCGGACAATACAAAAGCAGTATCATTTTTGTTTCTACTAAAGAAAAAGTAAAAGCTTTATACAAAACATTTAAGGGTTTGGGCATTAAAGCCGAAGCTTTTCACTCTGATTTAGGTCAGAAAGAACGGGAAGATATTTTATTGGCTTTCAAAAACCGCAGGTTGCCGATTTTGATCGGAACAGATGTTCTATCCCGCGGGATTGATGTTGAAGGTATTGATTTGGTGATTAACTACGATGTTCCGGGCGATCCTGCCGATTATGTACACCGTATTGGCCGTACAGCAAGGGCCGCTACAAAAGGAACAGCTATTACTTTGGTGAATGGCAGAGATAAGCGGAAGTTTGATAACATCGAGAAACTGATCGAAAAAGAAGTTCCACGCATGCCTTTACCAGAAAGTATAGCTGCAATGGAAATTACCCACGTTGAAGAAAAAAGACCTCAGCATAACGGCAAGAAAAAGGTTTGGCACAAAAAGAAAAAACCAAAACCTTCCGCTTAAATGATTCGAAACGCCATAAGTACAAATCTTATTGGCGTTTTTCTTTTATAGATTATCTTTGCACCACTCCATGGTAAATTTCATTCTTATCGGTTTATGCATTTTAGCGGGGATTCTTTTCAGAAAACGTAAATCGCTACCCAAAGATGCACACAAAGGCATCAATGCCTGGATCATCTACATTGCATTACCCGCAGTTTCTTTTAAATACCTGCCACATATTGCCTGGACTAAAGATCTGTTGTTCCCTGCCTTTGCACCCGTATGCATATGGATATTTGGTTGGTTATTTATTACAATCTACAGTCGCATTACCAATATTAGCAAGGCAACTTCAGGCGGATTAAAGTTAACCAGTTCATTAAGCAACACGTCATTTGTTGGTTTTCCTTTAATTGTAGCTTATTTTAGCGAAAAAGAACTGGCTATTGCCATCATCTGCGATCAGGTTACCTTTACGCTTTTATCTACTATTGGTATTATTGTGGCCATCCGTTCGTCGCAAAACCAAAAGTTAAGTCCGAAATTGGTGCTTAAAAAAGTATTGACCTTCCCGCCACTTATTGGTTGCGTTCTGGCATTAAGTGTTCCGCATTTTATTGATGTTTCTGCGCTCGATCCATTGTTTGATAAACTGGCAGGTACAGTTGGCCCATTAGCTTTGTTTTCGATCGGCTTACAGCTAAAATTTGGGGGTTGGTTTGGCGAACTGAAACACATCAGCTTTGCGCTATTGTATAAATTAATTCTAGCGCCTTTGGTGGTGCTGCTGATTGCACTTGTTTTGGGCATGAGCGGAACGATTACCAAAATAACCATTTTCGAAATGGCGATGCCAACGTTGTTAACTGCTGGCGTGGTGGCCGATCAATACAACCTTAACCCTAAGCTTTCAAATCTGGTGGTAGGGATCGGGATATTGCTTTCATTTATCACCACAGGTTTATGGTGGCTGGTGCTGAATTATTCAGGGCTAGTATAATGTTTATCTTTTTTTACCACAGAAACTACAGAGAAAATACACGAAGATCACAGAGACTTATCTGTTTTAACCACAGATAAAAAGGATGGACACAGATAGGACTTTGGTTTAATTATAGAAGTCACCCTGAGCGGAGTCGAAGGGCCCTTTCTTAAGGCACTGATTATACTCATTTTGCTCCCATTTAATCTTCGACTATCATTACTTTGTGTTCCTCTGTGTAAAACCCGTTGAGCGCTGTGGTTAACAAAAAAAGCCGCAAAATTTCTTCTGCGGCTCATTAAATGATTTATGTTTAATTATAAAGCTAATTTTTTCGAAATTGCGGTTGGGATACCTGCTTTGTTTAATAAAATAGCTGTTGTTTTATACTTAACGTAGTTTTTGGTTACATATAAATAGCCTTTATAATCATTGCTTGCTCCCCAAGAATTCTTTACGATATAATATTCTTTGCCATTCTGATCTTTTGCTAAACCAACAATATGCATCCCATGGTCATCAGTGGTTTGGTAATTGTCGAAAGCCAATTGGCGGTTTTCCTGGGTAATTTCCATTTCTGGCTGCGGACCATTAAACATCTCTGCTTTTTGTTTCATCGTCATGTCTGAGAAAGGTGTTTGTGGTACAAAAGCAACACCGTTTTTCCAGCTGAAGTTTTTCTCGCTTACATCGGTAGCCCAGGCAACGGTATAACCACCTTTTAAAGCATTGTCTATAATATCGGTTAACTCGTTTACCTTTACATTGTAAACCTGATCAAACGACCAGTTATCGGGTACCAATAAAGTAAATTTGCTGTAGAAAGGGTGGTCGTTAAATGAAGAGAGTTCTACATAGTTATCTGCATTTAAACCCACAACTTCCTGTGCGAAAGTTTTTGGTGTATATTTTTTGCCATTGTAAGTAAAATTTTCCGGTACAGCGCCTAAATAAGCATCAATTACACCTGTATAAGCTTTTAACCAGTTTGGCGTTAACTCTCCGTTCGAATTTTTTACAACCGCTTCTAAAACGCCTTTTTCAATATCGCCAAGCTCTGCTGTTTTATTTATTTTAGTACCGTAGTTTAAACCCGTGTACACGTCCTGCGGAACTGCACCGTATTTTCTGTACATATTAATTACATCATGTAAAGCACCACCATCGCCTAAAGATACAGCGCCATGCATACGCACATAATTTTTACCTTTTTCTACATAAGCATTGCGGGCAGAAAAAAGCTGGGATAAAGTTACAGGCTGTTTACCTGCTTTGATCATTTCTGATTCTAAGAATGAGTTGGTAGAATAACTCCAGCAGGTACCAGAAGAACCCTGGTTTTGAACCGGAGTATTTGCAAGATTAATCAATTCAGTGAACTTGAAAGAGGCTGCACTGTTTTCGCTTTGGTTGTTTTTTAAAGAATTAACAAGATTGTCTTGACCATAAGTTGCCGATATAGAAAACGACAAAGCCAAACCAATCACACTTAATTTTGTGTAGTTGATCATTTTTTATGAATAATGTTTAAAATTGAGCGAATGTAGAAATTGTTGCTGATTTGCGCTCAGAAAGTTTGTAATAAATCGATAACATTAGTCATTTTATTGCAACAAAGTTGAATTAACATTCTGGCAAACTGATCGGAATATTGGTTGCTAAGCCGCCATCGGACGTTTCTTTGTATTTGGCATTCATATCCAGGGCGGTTTCCCACATGGTGTTTACCACCGCATCTAAACTCACTTTTGCCTTATCAGGATTACTTTGTAGCGCCAACTGACTGGCAGTAATAGCTTTGATTGCACCCATAGTATTTCGCTCAATACAAGGGATTTGTACCAGGCCACCGATCGGATCGCAGGTTAAGCCCAGGTGATGCTCCATGGCAATTTCTGCAGCCATTAAAACCTGCCTTTGTGAGCCACCTAAACATTCGGTTAACGCTGCAGCAGCCATGGCAGAGGAAACGCCAATTTCGGCCTGACAGCCACCCATTGCGGCTGATATAGTTGCCCCTTTTTTGAAAATACTCCCTATTTCTGAAGCACAGGCAATAAACTGGATGATTTTTTCTTCAGAATAACCATCGCAAAAGGTGATAAAATATTGTAGTACAGCCGGAATTACCCCTGCGGCACCATTGGTAGGAGCAGTTACTACCCGGCCAAAAGAGGCATTTTCTTCATTAACGGCTAAAGCAAAACAGCTTACCCAGTCTAAAGTATAATTAAAGCCATTACCACCTTTTCTAATTGCTTCTACCCAGGTATCGTAATTTGAATATTGGCTTTTAGCCATTAACCGTTTGTTTAGTGGAAAAGCTCTTCTTGCAACATTCAAACCGCCAGGCAAAAAACCGGTAGTGTGGCAGCCACGGTAAATACAATCGCGCATTACGGCAAAATGTTGTAATATGCCTTTTTTTGTCTCTGCTTCGGTACGCCAGGCCAGTTCGTTTTCCATCACGATTTCACTCACTTTTAAACCGGTTGATAAACACCAGTGTAAAAGTTCTTTTGCTTTTTCTATTGGAAAGGGGAGGTCTACCTGAACTTTTTTACTATTGTCTTCGCCTTCTTTTACCACAAAACCACCACCTATAGAATAATAGGTTTCAGAAAATGCTTTTCCATTTGTTAAAAATGCCTGAAAGGTAACCGCGTTCGGGTGAAAGGGTAAACTCTCCGCAAATAGGAAAAGCAAGTCGTTAGTGTAATCGAAATCGATAAGCAAATGACCGGCAAGATTTAGTTTTTTATCGCTTTGGATGCTTTCGAAAGTTGGAGTAACCGCATCTACATCAAAAGTTACAGGGTCTGCTCCTGTTAAACCAAGCAGGATCGCCACATCCGTTCCGTGGCCTTTACCTGTTTTGGCCAGTGATCCATAAAGCAATATTTTTATACCTTCTACATCATCAATCAAGTTGTTTTGAGCAAGTGAAGCTGTAAATTGTTGGGCAGCGCGCCAAGGGCCTAAGGTATGTGAACTGGATGGGCCGATGCCTATTTTAAAAATATCGAAAACTGAAATCTGTTCCTTGATCATTATGAATATAGTTACACAAAGCTATGATTGTTTTATGATTTTGGATAAATTAATTTTCGTTGCTGTTAAAAATCAAACTCTATAATATCATCATCTTTAAGCATACGCTCCACAAATTTCTGATGGTTCTGCGGCGTTCCGGTAGCTACCCAGTTTCCGGTGATAATATTATCAACCAATTGATGTTTGCCGCGTTGTGGTTTTAGTTTACTCTCGCGGAAAACTTCTTCGTAGCTTTCTAAATTACCGTGTGTATGTTGTCTTTTAACAATGCGGTAAATCCTTTTGGTAAAACGGCGATCACCGATTTCTTCTAAAAACGGGAAAATAATTAAGGCCAATAAAACCACAATGGTAACACCTACGGCTTGTTCATAGTAACCGGAGCCTACGGCCATCCCGATAGCCGCAACAATCCAGATAATACAGGCGGTTGTAAGACCTTTCACCCGGTTTTCTTCTTTAAAAATTACGCCTGCACCTAAAAAACCGATTCCGGTAACAATATTCGAGGCAATGCGATCCTGGCTGGTTGGTCCGATTTTGATCGATAGGATGGTAAATAAGGTAGCACCTAAACCAATCATCATCATGGTTTTGAGGCCCGCAGATTTACTTCTGTATTCGCGTTCAGCGCCGATTATGCCACAAAGCAGCGTAGCCAATAAAAATTTATTGATTTCACTCTGTGTGATGAAATGCGTTTTATCTAAGAAATCATCCATTGCCTTGAAATTATAAAAGGCAAATTAATAAAAATCATAACATCTTAAGCCATTTGACCTGCCGCCGTTTGAACTATTCGGAAAATATTTTTCGTAACCTACACCAATCTCGGATGTTCCGCTGGTATTGGTGTAGTTAATTTTAGAGGTTGTAGCATCATGGCTGATGCCCAATCTGAATTTTTCGCCATTGGTGCGCCTGTTGAAAATATCAAAGATGACAGAAAAAACAACGGCGTCGCTTCCGTTCGAAGTGCCATCGTTGCGGTACCAGATCCCTGCATTTATTCCCGCATATTTATATTGCATGCCTACACTTAAAGATTTTACATTCCCTTGTTTGTAAGCTACAATTGAAGGGATGAGGTAATTTCCATCGCGATCATATTCATCTGGCACGAGGGTAAGTTTATAACTTAAATTCCCCGAAATACGCAGGGGTAATTTGGCCTGAAAGCCCGATAGCGATTCGTCTGGTCGGTTAAGATGGTGTGCCGCAAGCCCCATCATAAATTTTCCTACCACCAGATTTGCGCCAGCGTTAGCGTCAAAATAAAATCGACTATCAATGCTTGGTCGTTCGGCACCTGAAACACTTCCTGGAATATAACCTGTATTGATATCAATCTGATCCCCAAACACCAACTTATCCCAGTTTAGCTTTTGATTGGTAATGCCGCCCTGCAATCCAAATGATAACGCAAAGTCATCCCCACCGATAATGTAAGCATAACTTACCGCAATATTATTTTTAACGAGATAGGCTGTACCCTCGCTGCTGCGGTTAAAGATGATTCCAATGCCACTGTTTAACCTCCGTAGGTTGAGGTCGCCAGAGGCTGTCATATACGAGTAATCACTCGCCAAGCCAGTCCATTGGTTGCGGTAAAGTGCATTAAACCTGATATCGCCCTCAAATTGGCCGGTTAACGCCGGATTTAAGTAAATTGGGGCGTTGTAAAACTGCGAATAAATATGATCCTGTCCTAACGAGATCGTTGGCAGTAGCATTATTGCAAACAAAAATAATATAATCCTTCTCCTCATTATCTTATTAAATATATTACGCCCGTTTTTTTTGGTGGAGATGAATCGTAAGTCATCCCTTTCCAATCGCTGCCATTAATGAATTTGAGATCTACTTTCCAGTAGTAAACGCCCTGTGGTTGTTCTTGCCCTTTATAAGTGCCATCCCAGCCCTCCAAAGGTGCACCATCATCTAGTTTGCTTGTTTCCCATAATACCTGCCCCCATTTATTAAAAACAGACATCTGCCATTCTTTTATTCCACGGCCTTTTGCTTTAAAAATCTTAACCTCATTTTTCGTACTTGCGGGCATAAATGAATTCGGAATGTTCAGCTGGCCTGGTACACCAATGATTCTTACGGATTGGAAGGTGCTGGAAGTACAGCCTTCTTTGTTGAGCACGTTAAGGGTTACATTATAAGCGCCCTCGTTGGCATAGGTATGGCTTGGGTTTTGTAAGGTAGATACCGATCCATCGCCGAAGGTCCAGGCCCAGCTAACCGCGTCAGTGCTGATATCTTTAAAGCCAAAGCTATAGTTTGGAATAGAAGTTTCGCTCCCTGGGGAAACGCTGAAGTTGGCCACAATTGGTGGTACAATATGGATAAAATCGGCTATTGTGGTGGTATTGGTGCAAGTTTGTGCATTGGTAGTGCTTAAAGTAACCGCATAATTTATGTTTGATCCGGTATAGGTATGTTGAGGCTCAAACTCATTTGAGGTTGGGGAGCCGTCACCAAAATCCCATAGATAGCCTACCGCACCAACACTCGTATTTTTAAATTTAACAATAAGATTGGTACAGCCAGATGTTTTATCGGCGCTGAAACTTGCTGTGGGTTGAGCAAGCACCGTTACAGTTTCAGTCGTGAAGTTTTTCGAACAATCATTTCCTGCATCCAATTTGATCGTGTATTTCCCTGGTTTTGTAAATGTGTAAGGAAAAACGCCTGTTGTGTTGGAAAATGCGCTTGAAATCTCACCTGTATCCTCATTGGTAAAAGTGTAAACAAATCTATTTGCTCCGCTCGAATTATTCACAAAGTTTACTTTGAAAGGTGCACAGCCTTTTTTCTCATTCCCGTTTACCACCAGTTCTGCGATCACGTTATTTGGTGAAACCACGATGGTGTGACTTGATGAACTTGTTCCACAAGCATTTTTAGCTGTCATGGTTACGATAAAATTCTTAACCACAAGTGTACTAAAGGTATGGCTTACTGTTCTTCTATCCGGAACATCAACTGGCATAGCGCCATCGCCAAAATCATAGGTGTAAATGGTACCTGCACTTTCAGGAGAGGTATTGCTAAAGTTGACAAGCAGATCTGAACAACCCGTAGTTTTATCTGGAGAAAATACAGAAACAGGTTTTGCATGCACAATAACAGTAGCCGTTTTTATAATCGGCGGGCCGCATGGCACGGTGGTTTCTAAAGTAATATCGTAAACGATATCTTTTCCTGAGGCATCGGCCTGGAAGGTTACTGCTGGCGGTTGCGCTAAATTTGACGTTACACCATTGCCAAAACTCCATTTGTAGGTGGCTCCCGAAAGTGGCGTGGTGGTGTTGGTAAAAGTAACATCAACAGGGCCACAACCTGCTGTTGTGCTTTGTGTAAAAGATGGTGTAATTACAGGCAACGTACTAAAATTTATACTTTTCTCATCGGTATTACAACCCAAACTACTGGTCACAACAAGTTTTATCGATACCGTTTCGTTCCCGTTTAATAACGTGTAACCAGGGAATGTTGGGCCGGTTCCGATTTGTACATTATTGGCAAACCAGGTGTAAACACTGTTTCTGTCTGGATATGAAGTAGCGGCAACGTTGTTCGCATCCAAAACGAAAGGTGCACAGCCAACATTGTTATTATAGGTGATTTCTGCTTTGGCATGTGGATTAACCGTGATTTTAACTTGATTACTTAAATTATTGCTACAAGCCCCACTGCTTACAGAACGCCTGTAAAAAACGGTAGCTGTTGGGGTCGGTGGTGTAAAGCTTACGCCTGTTGCACCCAATACATCGCTCCAGGTGGTGCCATCTGAGCTTGATTGCCATTGATAAGTATATACACCACTACCACCACTGGGCAGAGCGCCTGTTAAAGTTGTTGCTGCTGTACCAATACAGATATTTTGATCAGCAGATATCGTATTATTGGTTAAAGCCGGTAAAACAGTAACCTGTATCGAATTACTGATAGACGTACAAATCGTACTATTCACCAATCGTCTAAAATAGGTTGATAAGCTTACCATCAAAGTTAGATCCTTGTTGGTGGCGGTTGGAATATTTAGCCAGGTATTTCCATCTGCACTGCTCTGCCATTGATAAGCAAATGTACCCGTTCCTCCAGTTGGGGTATCACCGATAATGGTAATACTTTGTCCTGAACAGGTAGCTGCCATTACAGGATTGATATTGTTGGTAACGGGTGGGTAATAGATTACAGTTACATCATCTACAGAAGGAGGACAGCCATTGAAACCAGAAATAGTCCACCTGAAGGTGTAGGTTTGCCCGGGAACTAAGCCGCTTACCGTTGTATTGTATAACGTGTGGTCCGTGATGAGGATACCTGTTTGCGCAGAGACTAATGTCCACAAACCGGTATTCGGAGCAGGCTTATTTCCGTTTAAGGTAATGCCGTTTCCACTACATAAATTTTGATCTGAACCTGCATTTGCGGCAACGGTTCCCGGGTTTACCGTAATGGTGGTAGCGGTTGATGTTGCTTCTGCACAACTACCACTTTGTACTACCGCCCTATATTGTGTAGTGAGGCTAAGGTTAGCAAATACATAAGGGTTTGCAGTTGAGGTAATGGTAGACCAGGTAATGCCGTTATCGATAGATCTTTCCCAGCGGATCACATTTCCAACTTGTCCGGTTAAATTGATGTTTCCGCCATTGATGCCAGCACAAACATTTACGGCGCCATTGGTTGTTCCGCCTACGCTGAGTGGGTTAACCGTGATCTGTACATCGTCACTAAAGGTTGAGCAGCCACCATCACTTATTGTCCATCTAAAAGTATAAGTATGTCCTGCCTGCAAACCAGAAACTGCTGTATTGCCCTGTGTATCATTTGCAAACGTTATAGTTGTAGGCGCAACAACGATAGCCCACTTTCCCGTGCCTACCACCGGTGTGTTTCCTTTTAAGGTGTAAATAGTCGCATTACAGATGGCTTCATCCGGGCCTGCGTTTGCCAGTGTTGCACTTGGTAAAACTGTTATGGTGATGGTAGCTGGCGAGCCTGGACAGCCGTTTGTAGATATTGGCGTAATGGTATAGGTTACTGTACCCGATGTTGTACCCGAATTGCTTAAAATATCGTTAATCAATGTGGCTGCTGAGGCTACTGCTCTATTGCTATTGCCTGTTATTGCCCCTGTTGCCGTACTAGTATAGGTATAGTTTATGTCAGGCAGATTTGTCGATAGGGTAATGGCCGATGAAGTGGCATTACAAATGCTTAGACTGGCTGCGATTGGTGTTACAATCGGGTTTGGTTTAACCGTAACGAGCAAGGAGAATGGCGTTCCGTCGCAACCATCTAGATGTGGCGTTATAGTATACGTAACGCTCGCATCTGCATTGAGGTTGGTATTCGTGAGTATATCATTAATATTGTCTGTTCCACTTGTGGCATAACCGGAAGCTGATGCTGTTCCGGTGGCTGTCCAGGTATAATTGACCCCCGATACCGCAGAAGTCGGGATGTAAGCTACGCTGTTATCCGTGCAAATGATTTTATTGTTCGCACTTGTTAAACTGATGTTGGGTTTTATTTTTAAAATAATGTCATCATCAATCTGGTTGCAAGGTGCGGCCAAGGCTGTAGTTACCCTCAATTGTAAGGTAACGGTACCTGCTGCTTTTTCGGCTGCAGTGGGGGTATAAGTTGCATTTAAAACATTTCGGTTAGGTGTAAATGTTCCTAGTCCTCCAATCCAGTTTTGTGTAGTTATTGCACCTGTTACATTACCGCTTAAAATAAAACTTGGCTCATTAAAACAAATGCTTTGATCTCCTCCTGCATTCACAACCGGGGCCGTACTAAAGGTTAGTTTCTGGGTATCGCTTGCTGTACCACAATTGTTTTTATGCGTAACCGTAATGGTATAAGTATCATAACTGTCAAATTTGATAGATGGAAATTTGGTATTGGCCGTTGTACCCCCGGTAAAGCTGTAAGTGCCAGCGCCAGATGGCGTAACAGTCCAGGTATACGTATCTGCTAAATCTTTAGTGGTGCCCGTAATCAGCGTTTTGGTTGGTCCTGTTGTGGTATTGTTAAAATCGTAGGTAGATAAATTACAAAGTGTAATATCGGGCGAAAGTGTAGCTGTTGGACTTTCATTTACCACAACAGTTTGCGGCTGACTGGCAATCACCCCACAGGATGGAGTGGTAATATTTAGTATAATGGTATAAGTGCCTGGATTGGTAAAATTGAATACCGGTGTTTTGCTCGTTGCGCTTGTACCACCAGTAAAACCTACTGCAGGAGTAACCGACCAAAAATAGCTGTTGGCAGCTTCGCAGGTATTATCTAAAACAGAAAGATCGGTAGCTTGTAATGTTGTTCCTGCGCAAATGGTAGCCGAGGGCAGACTAAATGCTGGCTTAGGTGCATCCTGGATGCAGATGGTATGCTCTACCGGATCGGCATTACAGGTACCAGAACTAATTGATTCCAACCGGATAATGTGTGAGCCATGGGTAGGGAATTGATGCACCAGGTTATAAGAGCGCGGCTTATTTACGGCAATTGGTACTCCATCAATAAACCAGTTATACGTGACCATATTGGGCGTACAGCCCGGGGTATTGGTATTTGGGTTTTCTCCCGAAAGAGAAGTATTAACAAAAGTAATGTCGCTATTGGTACAGCCTGGTGTATTAAAAGCAAAATCGTTTATCGGTTTTACCACTACCTTAGCAGATGAAGATACGGGTGTGCCTATTGTGCCACAAAAAGTATTTGATACATTGATAGATACATCAAAAGCATTATAAATTGTTCCCGCACTTGATGTTGAAACACTTCCACAAGATGATCTTGTATAAGGATGTGTTACTTTGCCACCATCATTAACAATTTCGCAAAGGGTATATACGGATGTGGTTTGATCGCCCCAAACGACGGTATAAATATCGCCTGGAAAATTGTTTTGAATGCCTGAGGTTGAAGATACATCTACATTAAATGTGAGCAAACCCAACGGTAAGCAAACTACTGTATTACCCGAATTGGCAAAAGCAGTTATTGTTTTATTATTGACGATCAGATAAGCCTTGGTTGCAACGGTACCATCGGGCATTACCGCTTTGGTGTAAACCGTGTAATGTGCCTGTTGAGCGATAAATGGTTGTATCGGGGTCGGGAAATTGATCACCGTTGCACTTCCACCACTTAATTCGTTTGTGATGGCTGCGGTTACTGTACTATTTGCCGTAGACTCATTGTTCAGGAAAAAAGAATTATCGGGTTTGCTGACACAGGTACCAAAAGTCTCAGTGTTATTGGCATTTAAATAGTTCGAAGTTAGTTTAGCCTCAACAGGCGCCCCGGCTTTAACGGTAAAGGCGGTTGAGGCTGCGCTTACCGATACAGGATCGGTAGATTTTACCCTTACCCTGTAGCCTGTGCCCGCGGCAAGGCCAGAAGGAATGATGCCATTAACATAGGTGCTATAAAAACTGTTATAACTGCCTATAAGTGTTTCGGTGCCGAAATTTCCGTTTTGATCGGAAAGATAGAGTTGGAATTGATTGCCTTGTGATATACAGGTAGTGGGTACTGTAAAAGGCACAGCAATGGTACTGCCGGGAGTAAATGGTCCCGGATCTACCGTACCAATATTCACCTGGGCTAAACTTGTTGACGTGTGCAAAAATGCCCCAAAAAACAGGACAAAAAAAAGCCATTTCCTTTTACAACGAATCTTCATAAATCTCTAACACTAGGGAATGATTTTATTGCGTTCCGCAAGCGAGTTAGTTAAACTTGCTTTGATCCAATCTCATATATGAGTATCAGGCCTAAGACGCGTCAATAAATATTCAGTGGCAAAGAACGTATTTTTTGCATTACGGGTACAAAACTTTACACCAACATCAACTAAATGAGTAGGTTATAAATACGTTAAAGTTCGTTTTTGATGGTAATAAGGCATAAAAAAACCCTCAAGGCTCCTTGCCTTGAGGGAATATTTTTACACGAAATAATTTCGCTGTACGGATGGTATTACATCATGCCACCCATACCGCCGCCGCCCATTGGAGGCATTGGAGAACCACCTTCTTCAGGCTCATCAGCTAAAACAACTTCTGTAGTTAATAACATGGCTGCAATAGATGCTGCATTTTCTAATGCTACGCGGCTAACTTTAGTTGGATCGATAACACCAGCACCAATTAAGTTTTCGTAAACATCAGTACGTGCATTGTAACCGAAATCGGCTTTACCTTCTTTAACTTTTTGCACTACGATAGAACCTTCAATACCTGCGTTTTCGCAAATTTGACGTAATGGCTCTTCAATCGCACGACGGATGATCTGGATACCCGTGTTTTCATCTTCGTTAGCACCTTTTAGATCAGCTAAAGCTTCAACTGCACGGATGAAAGCAACACCACCACCGGCAACAATACCTTCTTCTACAGCCGCACGGGTTGCGTGTAAAGCATCATCAACGCGGTCTTTTTTCTCTTTCATTTCAACTTCACTCGCTGCACCAACGTAAAGAACTGCAACACCGCCAGCCAATTTAGCCAAACGCTCTTGTAATTTTTCTTTATCGTAGTCAGATGTAGTAGTTTCGATCTGAGATTTGATCTGGCTTACACGTGATTTAATATCTTCTGAGTTACCAGCACCATTGATTACAGTTGTATTGTCTTTATCAACAACAACTTTTTCAGCAGAACCTAAATAAGTTAAATCAGCATTTTCTAATTTGTAACCTCTTTCTTCTGAAACCACAATACCGCCAGTTAAAATTGCGATGTCTTCTAACATTGCTTTTCTTCTGTCGCCAAAACCTGGAGCTTTAACAGCAACAACTTTTAACGAACCACGGATTTTGTTTACAACCAAAGTAGCTAAAGCTTCGCCATCTAAATCTTCAGAAATGATTACCAATGGTTTACCAGTTTGAACAGTTTTTTCTAAAACCGGCAACAATTCTTTCATGTTGCTGATTTTTTTGTCGTAGATTAAAATGTAAGGATTTTCTAATTCAGCTTCCATTTTGTCTGCATTGGTCACAAAATATGGAGATAAATAACCTCTGTCAAATTGCATACCTTCAACTGTTTTAACTTCAGTTTCAGTACCTTTTGCTTCTTCAACAGTAATTACACCATCTTTACCAACTTTGCTCATGGCTTCAGCAATTAACGAACCGATTACCTCGTCGTTATTTGCAGAGATAGATGCCACTTGTTTAATTTTGTTGTTATCATCTCCAACCGCTTGCGATTGAGATTTTAAGTTTTCTACAACAGCCGCAACCGCTTTATCAATACCACGTTTTAAATCCATTGGATTTGCACCTGCAGCAACATTTTTAATACCGGTAGTGATAATGGCCTGAGCCAATACCGTAGCAGTAGTAGTACCATCACCAGCAATATCAGCTGTTTTTGAAGCTACTTCTTTAACCATTTGAGCACCCATGTTCTCAACGGCATCTTTTAATTCGATTTCTTTAGCCACAGTAACACCATCTTTAGTGATTGCTGGTGAACCGAATTTTTTATCGATAATTACGTTACGGCCTTTTGGACCTAAAGTTACTTTTACTGCATTTGCAAGAATATCAACACCTCTTTTCAGGGCGTCGCGTGCTTCTACGTTATATTTTACTTGTTTTGACATTTCTTTTTTGAATTTTGAATGATTGTATGAGAGAATGATTGAATTTGTATTCTTCACATTCTAACATTATTATTTTATTTGTTGATTAATGCTGAATTCTCTCATTTGAGATTCAGTCATTTAATCATTACTATTACCCAACAACAGCGTAAATATCAGTTTCGCGCATAATAAGGTAATCTTTACCTTCGTAAGGGAATTCGGTACCACCGTATTTGCCATAAATTACAACATCGCCAACTTTTACACTCGCTTTTTTACCTTCAGAATCTTCTTCAGAAACAGAAACTACAATTCCTTTTGATGGTTTTTCTTTAGCAGTATCAGGGATATACAAACCCGATGCAGTTTTTTCTTCTGCTGCAGCCGGTTCAACTATTACTCTGTTCGAACTGCCAGCAATTGGTTTTAGGTTTAACGCCATAACTTTTATTATTTTTTTATTTTGATTTGAGTTTTTTAACTAAGCATACAATTAACACTTTTTATGCCAAGTGTTTTTGAGGGACAAATTTTCACCAAACTGTCAATCTTTTCACCCTAATTAAGAATGTGGGTGTCAGCATGGCAGTAAGTTTTTGACTTTGTAGCCAGATTTATAATTTTTTCAGATAAATGTTCAGCCTTGACAAATTCTCAAATAGCTTGCTGGTCATTTGTCAATACTTTTGAATTAAACCGGAGTTTTCTCTGTCAGATATTTCCAGTACCTTTTAGGCACATGCTGTACATGCAGCTTGGTGTTTTTACGGGCAACAATATTGGCGCTTTTAAAATAATCTTTCCATAAAGTGGCATATAAGGCTTCCCCTTCATCCATTAAAACAGATGCCGGGTTCTGCTTATTTACACCGTTATTAAAGCTGATCGTAATTTCTTCAACAGCATGTAAATTATAATGTAGACCATATTTTCGTTTTAAATCATATATCACCCACTGCTGGTCGGCATATCGGTTTTTGAAGTGGTTGGAGATTAATGGCAACACATTAAAATCAGGATCGATACTGGCATAAAATAGGCCGTCGCCCGTTTTCTGAAAGCGGATAAACGCTTCCATCCTGTGTTTTTCCCTTTCTAAGCTTTTGGCATATTTAGATAGGGCAATTACATGTGCATTGCCATAATTACTTTCAGCTCCTGGCTGATTTTGAAATACATATATCGCAAACTGAAACAAATGATTATAAGCTTCGGGAATTTCTGATAAATAACTGCAATAAAATTTACGCAACCAGTCTTTTTTGAGTTTTTTTTGTAATCCTGCCCAAACCCGGTCGGCTTTCTCATCGTTCGTGCTTACCGTAAAACTTTCTACAAATGCCTCAGGCTGAAAAATTGCGGTAGATTTTAATGCCACTTTCCCTGGTTTGCGTTCAAACCATTCGAAAACTGCTGTTAACAGGCCTTGCAGGGATCCATCAAAGATATAGGTCATGGTTGGTTATAATAGATAAAATATTAAGCGTTGAGACGGATCCTCTTCGGATATGCTTCGGATCCCAGACGGAGCTGTGACAATTATACCCTCAAGAACGCTGTCAAGAATCTGTGTATGATATGTCCCAAAACTTAATCTGTTCATCTGATCTGATAGCTATCGGATCAGAATGACAGTACATTTAAAACAAAATCATCTGGTTGCTATCAGTTTTGACATACTTACTCTGGCTTTCGGCCAGAATAAAAGCTTTAATCTGTGTGCCCTGATAATCTTTCAGCTGATAAGGGCTATCTAAACAGATAATAAAATGTTTGGCCCGGTTATATGCTACGCCAATTTTTTTTAACTGATCGATCCTGAGTTTTCCGAACTTCCGGGCCTGTACAATTTTTTGCGCTGACATGACGCCGATTCCTGGTATGCGGAGAATCATCTTATAATCGGCTTTATTAATGTCGACCGGAAAATGCTGCATATTGCGGATGGCCCAGCTTAATTTTGGATCGATATCCACATCAAGATTCGGATTGGCATCATTTAAAATTTCCTGAACCTTAAAGCCGTAAAAACGCATCAACCAATCGGTTTGATACAATCTGTTTTCCCTTAAAAGTGGTGGCTGCGTACCAAGCACAGGCATTCGGGTATCGTTGCTAATGGGTACATAACCTGAATAATAGACTCTTTTGAGCGAAAAGTTTTTGTAAAAGGCATTTGCAGTGTACATAATATCCTTATCGCTTTCGGGCGTAGCACCGATAACCATTTGGGTGCTCTGCCCTGCGGGAACAAATTTTGGCGTGTGTTTAATGAGTTTTTTATCGGCTGAAAATTGGGTAATCTGCTGTTGCACAAAGGCCAAAGGTTTAATTACATCTTCATGATTCTTCTCTGGCGCCAAAAGTTTTAAGCCCGCTTCGGTAGGCATTTCCAAATTAATACTCATCCTGTCGGCATATAAACCGGCTTCTTTAATCAGTTCATCACTTGCGCCAGGAATGGTTTTCAGGTGAATATACCCGTTGTAATTCTGTTCTAAACGTAGTTTCTTTACCACCAGTAACAAGCGCTCCATGGTAAAATCGGCATTTTTGAAAATCCCTGAGCTTAAAAACAGCCCTTCAATATAATTCCGGCGATAAAAATTCATCGTGAGCTCTACCACTTCGTCTACGGTAAAGGCTGCGCGTTTTACATCGTTGCTTTTTCGCGAAACGCAGAACAAACAATCGTATATACAATGATTGGTTAACAGGATTTTTAGAAGAGAAACACATCGGCCATCTTCCGTATAAGTATGGCATATGCCAGAAGAATGGCTGTCGCCAAGGCCTTTGGATGTGTTTTTTCTTGTGCCGCCACTTGATGAACAAGAAACATCATATTTAGCGGCGTCGGCAAGAATATTTAATTTTTCACGAATTCGATCAAACATAGGGATGGGTATTTACTAACAAATATAGCTTAATAACTAAAAATATTAGTAAATAGATTTGCTTAATCTATTCGATTTAGGAATAATCGTAATGAGCTAAACGTTTGAAGAGGTCAGCTTTCTGCAATCAGGTAATTGATACGTACATTCATACTTATTTACCTTCCCATTCTTTATAAAAATGCTCCAGGTATAATAGCATAAAGTTGTGCCTCTCTGTTGCTATTAACTTACCGGCTTCAGTATTCATCAGATCTTTTAGTAAAAGTAATTTCTCGTAAAAGTGATTAATAGTAGGGGCCGTTGTGTTTTTATAACTTTCTTTGGTGAGGTGTTCTTCAGGTTTAATGGCCGGATTGTAAAGTACCCTGTTTTTGAAACCGCCATAGGTAAAGGCGCGGGCAATACCAATAGCACCAATGGCATCTAAACGGTCTGCATCCTGAACAATCTGCATTTCTTTTGAGGTAAATCCTGAACCATCAAAGCTGTTTTTGAACGACATGTCTTGGATAATCAGCTTCACATGGGCGATAATATCAGCATCAACGGCGATCGATGCTAAAAAAGATGCAGCCAGGTTTGGCCCCAGTTCTTCATCACCATTGTTGAATTTAGGATCGGCAATATCATGCAGCAAAGCAGCAAAAGCCACTACCTGTTCATCACCTTTTTCTTGCTGGTTAATGGTTTGAGCGGTTTTAAAAACACGTTCAATATGAAACCAATCATGTCCGGCTTCGGCGTTTGCTAAAGTTTTTTGTACAAAATCAATGGTTTTTTCAATGGTAGCCTGCATCGTTATAAATTTCTTCCAAAGGTATTGGAATTATCTGCAGGTAAAAAAAAAATGATATCAACAGCGGATCGAGTAATTAACTCGCCGCTGCCGTTCTGTTTTCATCATCAGCAATAATTTTAATTAGATCATTGTGATTAAGGGTTAAGAGGTGGGGTACCTCAACCTCTAAAATTGCCGCAATTTGAAATAACCGGTCGATAGTAAGTTTACTATAACCAAGCTCAATTTTGCTGTATGCATTTTGAGAGATTTTTAATTTCGCTGCCAGATAATCTTGAGTATAGTCTCTGTATTCTCTAATTTTTCTAATATTCCCGGCAACATTCTTCGTCTTTAAAGCCAATACATCTTCCATAAAAAAGGGATAAAATATTTTAATGTTCTTTCACTATGTACGAAACATTTGTAGCAACAGATTTTTAGCGTCTGAATTTTTAGCACAATGAGGAATCGCGCGAAACGGGGAAACGAACTGTTTATTATAACAAAAGAACAACCTAAATGTTTAATGTATTCTGTTTTCGTGTTGTTAATCAATGTTTTATAAAAACTTTAAGCTCCTTAGCTTCGTTCTTATAATAACTTCGCCGCTTAAACATGGCAGGTTTATAAAAGGAGTAGCCGAAAACCTCAAACAGAGTAGGCATTATTAAAATTAGAAAACGTTATGAAACTTCAAGAGTTAAATTTAAACGAAATGAAAGAAATCAACGGTGGTGGTTTATTTGGTGGTAATGATTCATCAAGTTCTGGCGGTCTGTTAGGATCAATCGGAATTGGTAACTTGTTATCCTTCTCCAACGAAACCCAAGACGGAGATGAATCGAGTAAAACCTCGTTCTCTTTAGGAAATAACATTGGTGGAAGCTTAGAAGGATTATTCAAAAGCTTAACCAGCTAATTTGACTTCACAACTCAATTTATAAAAAAAGGACTTCTTCGGAGGTCCTTTTTTTATTACCACTCGCGTAACGAATTATAATATTAAATTGTTTTAATTATCTGACAACCAGTAAGTTTAATGTATTCTGAACCGTTGTTTGAAACCCGCAATTTAGAAAATCTATAAGTAGAATCTTTCCGTTTGTTAATTAAAGGACGATGAAAGTCAAACTTAGGGTATGCCGAAAACCTTTAAGAGAGTAGGCTTTAGTAAATCTATTTATATTATGAAAATGCAAGATTTGAATTTAACAGAAATGAAAGAGATTAATGGTGGGGGTTTATTTGGTAACAATGATTCATCAAATTCGGGTGGTTTATTGGGATCAATCGGAATTGGTAATTTATTGTCGTTCCAAACCGCAAGTAAAGATGGAGATGAGGCCAGCGCAAGCTCGTTGTCAATCGGTAACAACATCGGAGGTAGCCTAAAAGGCCTGTTTGATAGTTTGAGCCAATAATATATTATTAATTGAAAAGGAGGATATTCATTTATCCTCCTTTTTCTTGTTCAGTTAATTCGAAATATCATGGAAAATTTATCAGAAAAAGAGCTTGTAGCAATTGCAGGCGGTGGTTTATTCGATGGCAATAAAGGATCAATGGGGATATCGCTTACCGCAACAGCAGATAGTTTATTAAGTATCACTTTTACGAGGAGTTACGGGGATTATAAAAGTTCAACCACGCTATCAATAGGAAATAATATTGATTTAAACCTTGGTTTTTTAGGCAATAAACAATAATTATAACTTAATCATATTGAAAAAAGGCCATTGTTTTGGTCTTTTTTCGTGTTTACGAAAAAACCAAAATGCCCCAATTGCGTATATAATTTAGATATGGATAGCGATAAATATATATTTCCTAAAGAAGTGATTGAAAATACGGCCGAGTACCATTTTCATTCGCATAACTCCTATACCAAAATTATATATCAGGTAATCCTGGCGGTACTTATTGTTGCTTTTTTAGCGATGTTTCTCATCAAGGTAGATGTAAATGTAAAAAGTACGGGACTTTTTCGCCCAACTGCCGAACGGAACGAAATAAAACCATTGGTAGCCGGCCGGATCGATTCGCTGTTTATTAAGGAGAATATGCATGTTAAAGCCGGGCAGGTTTTACTCACTATAAAAAAAGAAAATATCGAGAGCCAGGATGCATTGAACCAATTTCAACAAACCGATGTTACAGCTCAGCTTTACGATTTGGGTTTGCTGATCAATGCTTATAAACGAAACGACTGGTCGAAAAAACTACCACTAAAATCAGGCGTTTACGGTCAGCAATATAGTTTGTTTATGCAACGGGTTACCGAAGCAAAAGCCCGCTACCAACTTGCCTATAAAAATTACGACCGTTATGCCTATCTCTATAAACAAAAAGCGGTTTCGGCATTAGAATATGATGAGGTAAAACTTAAAAAGGATAATGTATTCAACGAACTTTCACTAATCGGAGAGGAGCAGGGCAGCAAATGGCAAACCGAACTCAATCAGTTGAGTATTCAGAACCAACAATTGGGCACACGCGATAGGCAGTATGAAGAGGAAAAGGAATTTTATACCATTAAAGCCCCATTAACGGGTACGGTACAACAGCTAAAAGGGATCCAGCCTGGAAGTTCTATTTCTGCCAACGAAATTTTGGGCGAGATTTCGCCCGATTCGGGTTTAATTGCCGAAACCTATGTACAACCTAAAGACATTGGCCTGTTGCATGTTGGCACGAAAGCCAGGTTCCAGATCGATGCCTACAATTACAATGAGTGGGGAATGGCAACCGGAAAGGTGATTTCCATTTCGAGTGATGTTTTTATGCAGAATGGTGCACAACCTTTTTTTAAAGTAAGGTGTTTGCTCGATAAAAATAGCCTTAAACTGCGTAACGGCTACATCGGCAAGATTAAAAAAGGCATGACCTTACAGGCACGTTTTTTTGTTACCCGTAGAACTTTGTTCCAGTTGCTTTACGATAAAGCAGACGATTGGTTAAACCCGAACGTAATTCCTCAAAGTAAAGAAACCCAAGTTACGCGCCTATGAAAACCGTAAACCAATTTTTTGAATCTTTAAAATCAAAAAAGAAAGCGAAGAAAACCATTATCAAACAGCATGATGTTACGGATTGCGGGGCGGCATGTTTGGCTTCAATTGCGATTCATTATGGTTTGGATCTTCCTATTGCCCGTATCCGGCAGTATGCCTCTACCGATAAAAAGGGTACCAATGTTTTGGGTTTGATCGAAGCGTCAGCAAGATTGGGTTTTTCTGCTAAAGGCGTAAAAGCCAGTTACGATAATCTTTTTACCATTCCCTTGCCGGTAATTGCACACGTAAACCACAATAATATTGCGCATTATATTGTACTATATAGTATTACCGAGGCATATGTAGAAGTAATGGATCCCGCCTATGGCGAAATGCAAAGGTTAAGTCCGGATGAGTTTAGGCAAAAATGGACCGGTGTGTTAATTATGCTATTGCCTGGCGATGATTTTACAGCTGGCACTGAGCGGATTTCTTTGGAGAAAAGATTTATTTACCTGTTAACACCCCATAAATCGGTTTTGATTCAGGTATTGATAGGGGCTATTTTTTATACGATACTGGGTTTATCCACCTCCATTTTTCTCCAAAAAATTGTAGATAATGTTTTGCCTGAAGGGAATACCAATCTGCTAAATTTAATGGGTACGGTGATGATCATCATCATTTTGGTGCAGATTTTTATCAATTATGCCAAAACTTTGTTAACCATAAAAACCGGACAGCAAATTGATGCCCGCCTGATTTTAGGCTATTATAAACATCTTTTAAAGTTACCCCAGCAGTTTTTCGATACCATGCGCGTTGGTGAGATTATTTCGAGGATGAACGATGCAGTAAAAATCAGGGCTTTTATCAATGATGTGCTGGTTGGCTTTGCCGTAAACGTTTTCATCCTCATTTTCTCTTTTGCCCTGATGTTTACCTATTATTGGAAACTGGCTTTGATTATGCTTACGGTGGTACCATTGTATGCAGTGGTGTATTATGTTTCGAACCGGTTAAATAAAACCACCCAGCGCCAGTTGATGGAGAAAAGTGCCGAACTGGAAAATCAATTGGTAGAATCGGTACATTCGGTAAGTACGATCAAACGTTTTGGTTTGGAAAATTTTTCGAACTTAAAAACTGAAATCAGGTTTATCAATTTGTTAAAAACGGTTTATACCTCTGGAACGAATTCGCTTTTGGTAGGGAATGCGAGTGGTTTTATTTCCAGCATTTTTGCCGTAATCCTGCTTTGGGCAGGTGCGGGTTTTGTGTTGCAGAACATGATTACGCCTGGCGAACTATTATCATTTTATGCCATTATCGGTTATTTTACCGGCCCGGTAATCAGTTTGATCGGGATGAATAAGGTATTTCAGGATGCACGTATTGCTGCCGACAGGCTCTTTGAAATTATGGACCTGGAACGTGAAAAAACTGAGAATAGAACCGATTTAACACCCGATATGATTGGCGACATCGAATTTAGGAATGTAAACTTTAGATATGGAACCCGGGTAACCGTGTTTGATGGCTTTAGCCTGCACGTGCCAAAAGGGAAAATTACAGCTGTGGTTGGCGAAAGCGGATCGGGTAAAACCACGCTGCTCTCGCTTTTGCAGAATATTTATCCGCTCCAGTCGGGCAATATTATGGTTGGCGAGTTTGATATCAATTACATTACCAACGAAAGTTTACGAAAACTGGTGGCGGTAGTGCCTCAGGATGTGCACCTTTTTGCCGGAAATGTAATTGAGAATATAGCCGTTGGGGAGATGGAGCCCGATATGAAAAAAATTATCCGCATCTGTGTCCAGTTAAACATTATGGATTTTATAGAGCGGTTGCCGAATGGATTTGATACTTACCTGGGGGAAAATGCAACCAATTTATCTGGCGGTCAACGACAGCGTTTAGCCATTGCCAGAGCTTTGTACCGCGATCCTGAAATATTGATTTTGGATGAAGCGACTTCTTCGCTCGATTCTTCTTCGGAAGAGCATATCCACAATGCCATTTCTTTGCTCCGTGAAAATGGAAAAACCATTATTTTAATTGCCCATCGTCTTAGTACCGTGGTAAATGCAGATAAGATTGTGGTTTTAAAAGAAGGAAAGCTGATTGAAGAGGGAACACACGAGCAATTGGTGAAACACGATGGCATGTATACGGGCATGTGGCATAAACAGTTTCCATCAATCACAGCTACTTTAAAAAAGGGAAAAAGGAAAGCTACAGAAAATTTAGATGCTAAGGATTAATATAATCCCCAGTCATCTTCAAATTCATCTTTTTCGAAATATTTCACCCATTCGATAAAGAGCAGTCGAAATTTTTCAATTTCGTCTAAAACAATGTCTTTATATTCCGGAGTACAGATTTCGAACATATCTGCTGCCCTTACCTGAGTTTCTAATTCGCGGCAATTGGTTCGGATGATGGAGGCATTTTCCATCCTTAAAATATACATATCTGCCCCTTCTGCCCCAACAATTTTAGGGCAAAGCATTAGTGCATTCTGCATGATCAGGTTTGCGGTCATTTCGGCCATTTCGCCTTCCAGTGTTTCGCAAAACAGGGCGGCATATTTGTAAACCGCTCTGGCCTGGTTATAAAGGCTTTTTGCACGGGTTACTTTTAGCCTAACCTTTTCCGCATCGTCACTCGATAGATTTTCTTCATCCTCATCATCCCGGCCAAATCGGCTGAAATGCTCCCATTCGGGCATATGATCCATGTCATCAAATTCCATATCTTTCAAAATCGTTTACGTTATGGTACGTAAGAGAGTGTAATATATTAATTTTCAATCAAAAAGTCTAGCCCTCAATTAATGGTGCCCTGCGTGAGCCATCATACAATTCGTATTCTAATAAACGACAATCTAATTTGCCATTATAAAATTCGACTTTTTTAGCGGCTTTTAATCCAATTTTCTTTGCAAGATCGGGATTTCCGGTGAAAATATAACCAGAATAGCCTTTGCATTTGGTTTTCATAAAATCGCCCATGCGTTTATAGGTCAATTCTAATTTACTGTGTACACCCAAACGCTCACCATACTCAGGGTTAAAAACAACCACACCTTTACCATCTTCAGGAACAGGGGTTAATTCGAAATCGCATACTTCAAATTCAATTAAAGTATCAACCCCTGCTGTTTTAGCATTTCTACGGGTTACCTCAACAGCATCTTCCGACAGATCGGATGCTACAATTTTAAGATCAACATTTTTGATCACCTGGTCTTTCAAAATTCTGCGTTCGGTGAAAAAATCTTCCTCATTATAGCCTAAAATATGCATAAAACCATAATTCATGCGGTATAAACCAGGAGCGCGGTTGGTTGCAATTAAAGCGGCTTCGATTGCCAACGTTCCTGATCCACACATGGGGTTAATAAATGGCGATTTCTTGTCCCAGTTGGTCGCTAAAATAACGCCAGCGGCTAATGCTTCTAACATTGGTGCTTTTCCGGGGATTTTACGGTATCCGTGTTTGGCAAGGGTTTCGCCAGAAGTATCCATAAAAACATCTGCATCTGCATCTTTCCAGTATAAGTGTACTACCGCTTTGTTCGCATCAGATCCAGAGTTGGGGCGGATGCCTTTTTTCTCTTTCATGCGGTCTACAATAGCGTCTTTTACTTTTAAGTTTGCAAATAGTGGTGTGGTGATATTTGGGTTATCCACATTTGAGGTTACCGAGAAATAACCCGAAAAATCAATCAGTTCTTCCCATTCAATGGCTGCGATTTCAGTATATAAATCATCAGGCGTAATGGCCTTGAAACTTTTAATTGCATATAGGATCTGACTGGCACAACGCAAGTTCAAATTGAGCTTTATACACTCCGTAAGGGTAATATTGAGCTCAACACCCGTAGCGAAAGCTCTTTCTATGGTGTAACCTAAAGCCGTAACTTCATCTTGTAAATAGGGCGAAAGGCGCTTGTTGCAGGTAATGATTACCTTGCTTTTATTGTGGAAAACTTGCATCATAATATATGCGAAGTTATCAATAAAATTATAGAGATTTGATGTTTATAGTACATTAAGTAGTATTAGATATGGAAATTAAAGGAAAAGTACACGAAGTAGGTGCCACACAACAAGTAAGTGAAACGTTTAAAAAACGTGATTTAATAATAGAATACGCAGAAAATCCAACATACCCAGAATATATCCGTTTTGAGGCTTTGCAAGATAAAACTGCATTATTAGATACATTTAAAGCAGGCGATGAGGTTGAAGTTTTCTTTAATTTACGTGGTCGCCCCTGGACAGATAAAGCAGGTAAAACATCATATTTTAACAGTTTGGTAATTTGGCGTATCAATGCTGTTGCAGCAGGTGCCCCGGCAGCAACACCAGCTTATGCAGCTCCGGTTGACGTAAGCAATGCGCCAGGTGAAGATGATGATTTGCCTTTCTAAATAAAGAATCTTTTTTAAGCAAACAATTTTGAACCATGCCGAGGCTTTAGCCTCGGCATTTTTTTTGACCATAGGCGCTGTTAAAATATGTTAAAAACAAGCACTTAGCCTAACGATTCAGTATTTTTGATATCTGTTTAGATTTAAAAATATTGTGATTTGGTTTTTTACCCTTAAAACCATTCTTGTTCAATGAAGAAAAAGAGTTTTTGGTTAATTACTGTTTTAATGACGGTGGCTTTGCTTGGTGTATTTGTAATGCAATTGTATTACATCAGGGAATCCTATAAACTAAAATCCCAACTTTTTGATGAACAGGTAAACCAGACCCTAACTACAGTTGTGAATAAAATACAGCGTAGAAATGTTGCAGATCATCTTAATAGAAAAGACGCTGAAAATAAATTAAAACAGCTTCAGGATTCGAGACAGCGTGCACTGGACATAAAAGATTTAAGACAGCAATATGTTCAAGAAACTGAGCTAAGACAGGCTGAACGCGAAAATCAGATCGAAAACTACCTTAACCAGCAAGATAGTATCATTCGGGTCTCGTATAATTCTCCCAATGTAATTTCTGAAAAAGAATTTGTTTCCTTGTCGTCGCCATTAAGTGGTGCCAAGCTTGATCTGCAGATGGATGCTTTTATCGATATAAAAAGCCTCGTATTAAAGGGGTACAGTATGCGTACTAAGCCCTATGCCCAAGCATCTAAAACCTTTGAGTTTAAAAGTCTGCAAAGTTTGCCCGATTCGTTAAGGTATTTAGTTTATGATCCTAGAAATGGTAATCCGGGATTTGTAAGTGTACCAAAGATTTCTGAGGATTTGGAGAAAAAATTTAATCGCGAAGATGATATCGAGAAAAAGAAACTGGAGTTAAAAATTGCATCCCTGGGAAAGGATACTTTTTTGTATACAAGATCGAGTGTGGTAGAAGATGTTTCTAAAGAATTACGCGAAACGAATGTGCCAATTTACAAACGCATTAATTTTAATTTGTTGGGTGATTTATTAAAAGAAGAACTTGTTGCAAATAATATTACGCTTGAACCTTCTTATCGCGTATCGCTGGCCAAAAAAGATTCCACTATTTTCATGATGGCCTCCAATGTAAAGGGAGAATTCTTGCCCGAAAATACCTATAAAACACCTTTGTTTGGAAACGATTTGTTCCGCGATCCGGGAATGCTTTTTGTGAGTTTTCCGAATAAAAACTCAGCCATTATTTCTAACCTGAGCGCTACACTGGCCTCATCTATCGGCTTGTTGCTCGTACTTGTTTTCATCTTTTCTTACACCCTTTATGCCATTTTAAAGCAAAAGAAACTGTCGGAAATGAAAACAGATTTCATCAACAACATGACGCATGAGTTTAAAACCCCTGTGGCTACTATTATGATTGCCAGTGAGGCTTTGAAAGATCCTGAGGTAACGGAAGATAAAGCACGATTAAAACGTTTGGCGGGTATTATTTATGATGAAAATGTTCGTTTGGGCAGCCATATCGAACGGGTATTGAGCATTGCCAGGTTGGAAAAAGGAGAGCTTACCATGGAGAATACTGATGTAGACATGAACGATTTAATCGTGATTGTGCTCGATAGTATGGAACTGCAGTTACAAAAAAGAAATGCCATTATCCATGTCAATACAGACGCGGAAAATGCAGTGGTTTATGGTGATGAACTGCACCTTTCCAACGTAATTTATAACCTGATTGATAATGCGAACAAATATAGTAGCGACACGCCTGAAATCACGATCACAACACGTAATACCAACAGGAGCTTAATTATCGAAATAGCAGATAAGGGTATTGGAATGACCAAAGAGCAATCGAAGCGGATTTTCGATCAGTTTTACAGGGTCCCCACCGGAAATTTACATGATGTGAAAGGTTTTGGTTTGGGCTTAAATTATGTACAGGATATTATCAAAAAACTGAACGGTACGGTTAAGGTAAGTAGCGAAAAAGATAGGGGAACTACGTTCGAAATATCTTTACCTTTATAAAACCGGTTAGCCATCGGTACAAAAGCTTGCTTTATCGATACATTAAAATATAACAGGTTTAGTTTACCTAATATAGTAGAGTATTATTAATCTACAACGTAAATTAAACCCTTATGCATATTCAGAATCAAACCTTCAGTGTAGGTAATGCTACATATGTGAATAAAATTAAGAAAATGAAAAAAATACTCCTGGTAGAAGACGACCCAAATTTAGGTTTATTGTTACAAGACTATTTGCAGCTAAAGGGCAAGTTTGATGTTGTGTTATGCACCGATGGAGAGGACGGATTAAGGTCGTTCAATAAACAGAACTTCGATCTTTGCATTTTAGATGTGATGATGCCTAAAAAAGATGGATTCACCCTTGGTAAAGACATTAGAAAAGTAAATACCCAGGTTCCGATCATTTTTGCGACAGCCAAAACCATGTTGGAAGATAAATCTGCTGCCTATGATTTGGGTGGCGATGATTATATTACCAAACCTTTCCGGATTGAAGAACTTTTACTGCGCATAAACGCCATGTTTAAGCGTGTGGCCAACAAAACCGATCAGAACGACGAGGCTGCAGAAACACAGTTTTCTATCGGTCAATATCATTTTGATTATACTACCCAGATTATCACCAATAACGATGTACAACAAAAGTTATCTACCAAAGAGGCTGAACTTTTGCGTTTATTGTGTTTGAAAAAGAATACCGTTTTAACGCGTGAAGAAGCTTTACTGAGTATCTGGCATGACGATAACTACTTTAATGGTAGAAGTATGGATGTATTTTTAAGTAAACTCCGTAAGTATCTTAGGGCCGATCCTGCTGTAGAAATTATTAACGTACACGGAAAAGGTTATAAGTTGTTGGTAAGTTAAATTAACTAAACCAGTCGTCCTCCTGAACTTGTTTCAGGATCTAATGGGATGCATCTTAAAAAGATGCTGAAATAAATCCGATAGCTATCAGATCAGAACGAAAAGAATTAAATATATAAATTCTCCTGAATAGCAGGAATAATATTCCGTTCCTGTGCAAGCTTAAATAAAGTATCAACGGCTTTGCGGCCCTCTTCGCCGAGGTTAATGCTGTATTTATTCACATAGAGTTCAATATGTTTATACATCACGCTTTCTTCCATGGCCTGGGCATGCTGGCGGATAAAATCGATCCCCGATTTTGGATGTGCAAAAGCAAACTCTACCGATTGCCGGATTAAGCGGTTTACTTTTAACCGCACTTCGCGGTCTAAATTTCTGTTGATTACGATTCCTCCTAAGGGAATGGCGCAACCGGTTAATTTTTCCCAATAATCACCTAAATCAACAATTTTAGTCAAACCTTTATCCTGGTAAGTAAATCTATTTTCATGGATGATTAATCCTAAATCAATCTCATTGTTAAGCAGGGCAGATTCGATCTCCGAAAAAACGAGTTCCTGTTTGTTTAGCAGATGGGGGTAGGCAATGCCCAATAAAAAATTTGCTGTGGTATATTTTCCCGGGATTCCAATTTTTAGTTGGGAGTCTGGAGCCTGAAGCTCGGAGTCGTTAAAATGATTTTTGCTTATCAGCAGTGGACCTACGCCAAAACCTAAAGCACTGCCAGCATCTAATAAAGCGTATTGATTGGCTACATAGGCAAACGCATGAAAACTTAATTTGGTAATGTCTAATTCACCCCTAAGTGCTTTTTGATTTAAGGTTTCTACATCATCATAAGAAACTTCAAATTCTAAACCTTCAGTATCAATTTTATGGTGAATGAGTGCGTCGAAAATAAATGTATCGTTGGGGCAGGGAGAAAATCCAAGTGTAAGTTTCATCTATTTATTTTTTTGTTTTCAGGTGTTAGATGGAGCCTTTGACAATTAAAATAATTATTTTAATTGTGTCGGGTTCATAAATCAAAATTAACTACTGTAATAAATTAATCAGTCATAATCAGTTCATTTCTCCGATAAAAGCAATTGCCCAATCGTTTAAGTTTTTAATAGCAAGGCCTATTTTCCAATTGTCTTTATTTCTGGGCTCTACATAATTGGATACACTCCTAATTTGGAGGCAATCGATGTTTAGTTGTTTGCAGGCATAAAAAACGGCAGCACCTTCCATGCTTTCGGTTGTAGGATTTAACCTTTGAATCAGTTTTTGTATACTTTTTTCGCTTCCGCTTACACAATTCTTGGTGATGCCTTTTGCAATCGGTAAAGCGACTATTCTTTGGGTTCGGGATGTGTAATGGTTTTCTCCAAAGCCTAAATCGGTTATGGTTAAAAATTCCTCGCCATTTTCTGCACCCAGTTCGGCAAAGGTATCCTCGGTAATGTTTAACACCGTTCCTAAGGCTATACTTCTATCAAAACTTCCTGCAATGCCAAAATTTACCACAAGATCATATTTTTGCGAAAGATGTTGACCTAAGGTGAAGGCCGTTGCCACCATACCAACTCCTGTAATGAGCAGATCGAAATTTTTGCTTTCCACAAAATCTCCTTCAGGTAAATTGAAATGCTGATAAAGGATGTTAAGTTCTGCTTTTGTAGCGGCAACAACTAAAGTTTTCATATGGTAAAGTTAATTCATTGTTATAATAATCTACCTTACATCATCCATTTTCCATCTTACATTTTACATAATGGCGCTTAAACCTTTATCTGTATATTCGCACTTTATTTTATAGTAATGATTTACATAACGAGAAAAGCATCATTTAATGCGGCGCATAAACTGGCCCGTACCGATTGGGATGATGATAAAAATAATGAAGTTTATGGTAAATGTGCCAACCCCAACTGGCATGGCCATAACTATTGGTTGTATGTTACCGTTAAAGGCGAGGTTAATCCGGAAACAGGTTTCCTGGTTGATTTAAAATGGCTGAAAGACGTAATGAACGATTATGTGGTTGATAAAGTTGACCATAAAAACTTAAATCTTGATGTGGATTTTATGAAAGGCAAGTTGGCTTCGACCGAAAATCTGGCCATAGAGATCTGGAAGCAGTTATGGGCACCAATTGCAGAAAGCGGCGCCATTTTACATTGTGTAAAAATCTACGAAACCGAAAATAATTTTGTTGAATACTTTGGCTAAAAACCTAAATTAATGAGCAATAAAGACGTATTAAAAGGCGAATCGAGGGATGGTTATGTAAAAATAGACCGTTACAACGAAGATAAAATTGAAGCTGTAGCTACCCACTATAAAGATATTCTTGGACAGTTAGGCGAAGATCCGGAACGCGAAGGTTTATTGAAAACACCTGAGCGAGTGGCTAAAGCTTTACAGTATTTAACCCATGGCTATGATTTAAAACCAGATGAAATCCTAAAAGGAGCCATGTTCCAGGAGGATTATAGTCAAATGGTTGTGGTTAAAGATATCGAAGTGTATTCGATGTGCGAACACCACATGTTGCCATTTTTTGGTAAGGCGCATATCGCTTATATCCCAAACGGACATATTGTAGGTTTGAGTAAAATACCGCGTGTAGTTGACGCTTTTGCCCGCCGTTTACAGGTACAGGAACGTTTAACCAACGAGATTAGAGATTGCATTCAAAATACGTTAAACCCTATGGGGGTAGCCGTAGTAATAGAGTGCAGACACTTATGCATGTCGATGCGCGGCGTGCAAAAACAAAATTCAGTTACAACAACCTCAGCGTTTACCGGTACTTTTTTAAGTAATGATAAAACAAGAGCTGAGTTTTTGAGGTTAATTACAGCGAGTTTAGATTAATCCTCAAGTCCCCTAAAGGGGTATGGATTCAACAATAATAATTTAACTAAATATTTAATTTCCCCTTTAGGGGATTAAGGGGTATGAAAGCATATATTTTTCCCGGACAGGGAGCACAGTTTGTAGGCATGGGTAAAGATCTTTATGAGCACCCAAAAGCTGCAGAGTTATTTGAACAGGCCAACCAGATTATCGGTTTCCGCATTAGCGATATTATGTTCGGCGGAACTGATGAAGAGCTTAAACAAACCAATGTAACCCAACCGGCAATCTTTTTGCATTCGGTGATTTTAGCAAAGGTTTTAGGTGATGATTTTAAGCCAGATATGGTTGCCGGCCACTCTTTGGGCGAGTTTTCTGCTTTGGTATCTGCCAATGCCCTAAGCTTTGAAGATGGGTTAAAGCTGGTTATTGCCCGTGCAAATGCGATGCAGAAAGCTTGTGAAGCACAGCCATCAACAATGGCGGCTATTTTAGGGCTAGCCGATGATGTAGTTGAAAAAATCTGTGCAGAAATTGATGCGGTGGTAGTGCCGGCAAATTATAACTGCCCAGGCCAATTGGTGATTTCGGGCAGTATAGAAGGTATTGATCTGGCCTGTGCCAAATTAACTGAAGCCGGAGCAAAAAGGGCATTAAAATTAAATGTAGGCGGAGCATTTCACTCCCCTTTAATGGAGCCTGCAAAAATCGAATTGCAAGCTGCTATTGAAGCAACCGATATTTCGGCACCAATATGCCCGGTTTATCAAAATGTTGATGCTAAGCCCTATACAGACCCAACTGAAATTAAAGCTAATTTAATTAAACAATTAACGGGTGCTGTACGTTGGACACAAACAGTAGGGAATATGCTTGCGGATGGTGCCACTGAATTTGTTGAGGTTGGTCCGGGCAATGTATTACAGGGATTGGTTAAAAAAGTAAGCCGCGAAGTACAAACAGGCAGTGCTACTATAGCTTAATTTATTCAAAATAAATAATAATTCCGACGCCATAAACTCAGCTGTTTATGGCGTTGTTTTATATCAATATTTAATATCTTTATCAATAGATGAAAATGAGCTTTGGTGTAAAAATTAGGTTTCTATTGCTCGTTTTGGGCTGTTGCCTCATGGTAACGTCTATTTCGCTGAGCCGTTTTACTACCAAAAGTGAGCTGCTGGAACACGATGCCGAGGAAATTCAACAGAACCTTTTGACCAAGGAAAGGCTTGTGCAGAATTTCCTGGCCAATAAGAAAGAAGTGGCGAAAGCCAAGCAATTTCACCTTAATCCCAAAAATGCACTTGATTTTATTGAATCTTTTCGTCAAAAGAGTGGCATAAACCTCTTAACCTTTGAAAACAACCGGCTTAAGTATTGGAGCACAATTAAGGTTTCTGAAATAGATCCGAACACCATTAGAGAAGGCAGTTCTGTGTTGTTTTTCTCCAGCGGATGGTATGAGGTAATTAAAAGTACACAGGGCAATTTCAATTTTATCTTTTTAATTGCTATCCAGCCTCAGTATCCTTTTAAAGAAACACAATACTTTAAAAACGATATTGACCCCACGCTCTCCAAAAGTAAAATATTAGCATTTGCGGGTTTTGCCGATAAGGAGGTTTATGTAATAAAAAGTCTTGATAATAAGTTTTTATTTGGACTTAAAGTTAAACCAGGTTATGCAGAAGCCTATTATTCTGGTACACAATTATGGCTGTTTATTGCAGGTATGTTGTGTATCTGTATGTTTTTTAACTCTTTAAGCTCACTTATTGCCAAAAGAGGGCACATTGCATGGGGCACCTTTTTACTGCTTTTTTTCTTTCTGGCTTTTCGGTTATCAGATTTATATTATGGATGGTTTAATCACCGGTTTATCTTAGATTTATTTGATCCACGCATCTATGCAGATAGCTTTTTAATGCCCTCCCTGGGCGATTTTCTATTGAATGTTATCGTGCTTACCTGGTTGCTCCTGTTCATGTACAACCATAAAGAGCAATATCAGTTCCCGGGGTGGATTAAACGGAATAAGATAATAGGAGTATTTATACAGGCAGGGTTATTGGTTTTAATCGGTCGGATAGTGTGGGATACAGATGATATTTTCTTTGGATTGATCTTCAATTCCAAGATCAACTTCGATATCGTAAACATTCTAAAACTGAGCGGCACAAGTTGGGTAGGTATTGTAATTTTATGTTTGGCCTGGTTTCAGATCTACCTGATAACGGTAATATCTGCAGTGGTGAGCAGTCAGTTAAATGTGACCAATAGAGAGCGGTTGATTATTTTCTTAATCGGTTTTGCTGGTGTTTTTGTGTACAAACTTATTGTTGATTTTAATGCATTTTTTATTGTTTTTGCACTCGCATTATTTATCGTTGCCAGAGCCGTTTACGTAAAAGAGCGAAGTTTTTCTATCGGTATGTTTGCCATTGTTTTTTTCTGCCTTGCATTTAATACCTCCATTAAATATACAAGATATAAAGATTTCAAAGAAAGAAGCTTACGCGAGCCATTGGCACGAAAAGTACAATCATCAGAAGATCCTAATGCCATTGTTGCTTTAGGAGCTTTAGGTAATGAAATTGTTAAGGATGATTTTCTGGTTAGGTATTTTAATCAGGAGCGGATGGGCAATTATGCGGTGCTCAAAAACCACATTAAAGATTATCTTGATGGCTATTTAAACAGGTACGATTATCAGATTTATCCTTATGATAAATCCGGAATTATAATTGGTAGTGCCGATAGCCCGCCTATTGATAAATATAAAAACCTGGTAGAGGTAGGTTCGGTTAAAATTGATGGTTCTAACTTTTTCTATCAGGTAAACAACACATTTGGCTATCAGGATTACTTCGGGATTATTTCCGTTGTAGATCAGGGCAATTTACTGGGAACATTGGTTGTTGAACTACGGTCTAAACCTTATAATTATAACAATCGTCTTCCAGATCTTTTTGGTGATCAAAAATTAATGAAGGATGAAGATTTTAAAGGCTATTCTATTGCTTTATACAGTAATAATAAACTCCTTAATCAATCTGGAAGCTATACCTATCCCCTGGATGGTAGTGTTTTTAAAGGTAAAAAAGATGATTTTATTACGACCAGCGATGATGAGCTTCGTTACAGCCATTTAATTTATAAGCCTTCTGATAGTAAAATGGTCATTATCAGCAGAGAGAAGGTAGATTATCTTGAGCGTTTAGCTGCATTGTCTTTCTTTTTTCTGGTTTTTATTATTTTTTCGATACTGCTCTATGGATTAATATGGCTCATTAAAAATTTAGATGACGATAAAGTGGGCTGGTTTAGTATCAACAGGTCGTTGATGATCAATGCCAATAAGATTTTATATAAAACGAGGATCCAGGTATCAATTGTACTTTCTGTTGTGGCTACATTGGTTATTGTAGGCTGGGTAACTTATTATTATATGAATCTCGAATACCGTGGCCAGCAGGATGCTATTTTAAAAGATAAGATCAGAAAGGTACAGCAGAATTTCGAAAAGCAGATTTTTAGCAATGGTATTATTGCCAATGATGAGAATGCTGTAGCAGATTTTAACAATTTTGCGGATATCAATAATGCGGATTTAAATTTATACGATCTGAATGGTGATCTGATCATGACTACCTACCCTAAGCTTTATAATTACAAAATCATTGGCAAAAAAATGGGGCCAAAAGCTTACGTTTATTTAAATAGCCTGCACCGTTCTGAATATATCAACCCTGAAGAAAAAATCGGTAATTTAACTTACGCGGCAGCTTACGCACCAATCAGAAATGCTCAAAATAAAACAATTGCGTATATCGGCCTGCCAAATTATTCCAACGAAGAAGAATATACCGATAAGATAGCGCTTTTTGTAAGTAATCTGATCAATATTTATGCACTGGTTTTTGTGGCCATTGGTGTACTGGCTGTATTTTTGGCCAACCAGATTACCAGCCCCTTAACGTTTATACAGGAGAGTATCAGTAAAACAAAAATAGGACAGCGGAACGAACCGATTGTGTGGCGTAGGCATGATGAAATCGGTTCTTTAATTAAAGAGTATAACAGTATGATTTCTGCCCTGGAAGCGAGCGCACTTAAGCTTGCGAGGTCGGAACGCGAAAGCGCCTGGCGCGAGATGGCAAAACAGGTTGCCCATGAAATTAAAAATCCCTTAACACCATTGAAATTAGGGGTTCAATTGTTAGAAAAATCGTGGAAGGAGAAAGATCCAAATTTTGAGCTAAAATTTAATAAGTTTAGCAAGTCGTTTATAGAGCAGATTGATAGCCTTTCTAAAATAGCCTCCGAATTCTCCAATTTTGCTAAAATGCCTGATACCAATTTGGAACGACTTTCTTTATTACCAATTATTGAACAGGCTATAGAGGTATTTAGAAGCACTGAAAACGTGACAATAGATGTGCTAAACAAAAGCGATAAGGATGTTGAAATCATGGCAGATCACGATCAGCTTTTAAGAACCTTTAACAACCTGCTTAAAAATGCCATTGAAGCCATTGATGAGGAATCTTTATGCTGCATTACCATTGTGGTGTACCTCGATGCGCAAAACGCTTATATCGAGATCAAGGATAATGGTAAGGGGATTCCCCAATCTTTACAGGATAAGATATTTGTTCCAAACTTTACTACCAAAACATCAGGCACAGGATTAGGTCTTGCTTTTGTGAAACAAGCTGTAGAGAATGCAGGTGGATCGGTTAGATTTACCTCCATTAGTAACTTAGGGACAACTTTTTATTTGAATTTCCCTTTAGCTAAATAGAAAAATAATTAAGGTTGGTTAGGGGGGATTAATTTTATCTCAACTCTACCTGAGCCTTGCCCATGGTATTGCCATCAGCATATAAAATTACGGTGTAAATACCTTTGATAAAAGGTTTAGGATTTGTCCAATCGATAACATAGGTGCTGTCATCGTTATTGTAATTGATAAATATAGAATGGCTGTACTGCATTTCCTGCCCATCAGCCTCGAAACGGTTCCCTTCATCAGCTAATAAGTTGCCGGCAGGATCAAATACCCTAAGATAAATATTATGATGGCCTTTTTCTGCTAATTGGTTTGGGATAATGTTAAAACTGACGCTTAGTTTTTCTGCAGTTGAAGATCTGGTGACCTCAACTTTTTTACCGCTTGATTTTGTCCTGAAAGCGACAATTTCGGCACTTTGAAGTTTTAATACTGCGGCTGTTTTAACCTTTGCATTTAGATTAGCGTTTTCATTCTCCAGATTCGAAGCCTTATTGCTAATATTTTTGAGGGTATTTTCTAAACTATCGCGACTATTTTTAAGGAAGATGTTATCTTTTTGAAGTTGAATAATCTGGTCGTTGTAATTCTTAACAAATGTTTTCAGCTCTATGATCTGCGCATTCGCTTTGTCTAGCTCGCCCTGGGTAATCTGGTTCTTTTCTAAAGCAGCCTTAAGTGCTTCAATTTTTAGGCGGGCGATTTTTTGCTCTTCAACCAGCTTATCGTTTAAATCTAAGTTTAAAGCATTCACCTTATCTAGCTCAACCTCAATTTTTTCTACCTCAAGCCTGAGCTTATCTTTTTCCGTGCTTACGGTTACAAACCTTTCGCTCTGCTTTCGATCTTTAAAAAACAAGTAGGCATTTGTGCCAATTAAAGCCGCAATAACGATGACCAGGAAGTAAATTTTGTTTCTATCACCCTTATTAATCTTTTGTGGTTCCATTTTTAATAACGCTGTATCTTCTTTAAATTAATATACTTTTGTTGTCCATAGGTAAATGGGGGTGTACAATTAATTTTAGCAGGGCGCAAATTATAATTTTTAATAAACTTATAAGAGTTTTTAAAAAAAATCGTTTAATTGCTAATGTTCATTGTATTCAAATCAACACAAACACACAACCTGAATAAAAAATAAAACAGAAATAATGCTTAAAAACTTCCTATACGCACTTTTATCTTTAACTGTAGTACCTTATATATTAAATGCACAACCATTATCAAAAATTGCACCAAAAAGGGAGTTTAGAGGTGTTTGGGTAGCTACGGTTACCAATATCGATTGGCCATCAAAGCCTGGTTTGAGTATTGATCAGCAAAAACAGGAACTGATCGGTATTTTAGAGCGGCATAAAAGTCAGGGTATGAATGCCATTATTTTACAGGTTAGGCCCGCTGCAGATGCTTTTTATGCAAAATCAAGGGAGCCCTGGAGCCAGTGGTTAATGGGCAAACAGGGGTTGGCACCCGCACCTGGTTATGATCCATTGGCTTTTGCCATTAAAGAGGCTCATTTTAGGGGAATGGAACTTCATGCCTGGTTTAATCCATATCGCGCAAGCATGAGCAGTTCGGCCGTATTGAGCGAAAACCATGCTTACCGTAAACATCCTGATTGGTTTTTTACTTATGGGGGCAAAAAACAGTTTGATCCCGGAATTCCTGATGTTAGGGAATATATTGTGCAGGTGATTTTGGATGTAGTAAAAGGTTACGACATAGATGGTATTCATTTCGACGATTATTTCTATCCATATAAGGTAGAAGGGCAGACCATTAACGATGGCAATACCTTTTATAAGTACCCGAATAATATCTCCGATATCAAAGATTGGAGGCGCAATAATGTCGATTTACTGATCAAAGAGCTGGACGATAGTATTCATCATTATAAAAAGTGGGTTAAATTTGGGATCAGTCCCTTTGGGATCTGGAAAAACAAATACGAAGATCCGGAGGGTTCTGCTACAAGTGGTTTATCCAATTATGCGGAGCTTTTTGCCGATAGCCGCAAATGGGTAAGGGAAGGATGGGTAGATTATATCAATCCCCAGATTTATTTTACGTTTACCAGAAGAGTGGCACCATATGGCATTTTAGTGGATTGGTGGAGCAATAATACCTTTGGCAGGCATGTTTATATCGGCCAGGGGGCTTATCTTGTAAATTCGAGGGCAGAAGCCGCCTGGAAAAACCTAAGTGAAATTCCGAATCAGATCAGGTATATCAGAGATAATAATAGGATTCAGGGAAGTGTATTTTTTAGTTCTAAATCTTTAAGTACTGTTGCAAAAGCCGTGGGCGATTCGCTGAAAAACGACTTTTATAAATATCCGGCTTTGCCGCCACAAATGCCATGGTTGGATGACGTACCTCCAAACGAACCTCAGGCCTTAACCGCCGATGCCTTGAAAGATGGTGTATATTTAAAATGGCAACTGCCGTTAAAGGCAAAAGATGGAGAAACAGCTTCGGGATTTGTAATTTATCGTTTTGCTGAGGGAGAGAAAATTTCTGTGCTTGATCCTAAAAATATTATAAAAATCAGTTTTGAAGATTACCTTTCTTTTATTGATACCAGTGTTGAAAGCGGAAAGCGGTACAGCTACCTTGTAACTGCCTTAGATCGCTTAAAAAATGAAAGTGAGCCCAGTGGGCCAGTGGGAATAGAAGTGCCTCTAGCTAAAGAATAATGGCCGCTATGAGCACTTTTTATTTGTCGATTCTCTTTCGACAACTTCGGCTTGGAGCACGACATGTTCCATATTGGCATAGGGGTTTTCCTGACTGATCATTTTGAGAAACATTTTGGCGCATTCCATGCCCATTTGTGGGGCATGCTGATCGATAGTTGATAAATTGGGTGTAATGTAGGCTGCAAATGCTTCGTTGGCAAAACCGATTACTCCGATTTCGGGTGGTGTTTCACCAATTTCTTTAAGTTTTTGAATAACGCCCAGTGCGGTAAAATCGTCTCCGCCAATAATAGCATCAGGTTTGTTGCTGCGCATGAGTTTACCTGCACCAAATTGCCCATCTTTAATAGATAGGCCACCCAAGAGGATGTGCTCTTCCAGAACTGGTAAATTATGGTCTGAAAGTGCTTTTTTGTAACCATCTAAACGGGCATTGAAAATTTTAACCTGATGTGCGGTAGTTATAAAGGCAATTTTTTTATAACCTTTATCAATTAAATGTTTAGTGGCAATATAACCCGCCCTAAAATCGTCGAGGGTAATGGTGGGTACCTTCAGATCAACATTTACCCGATCGAATAAGATGAGGGGCTTGTTTTGTTTGATAATTTCGGCGAAATGCGAAACGTCTTCTGTTTCTAACGATAACGAGGCCATAATGCCATCTACCTGCGCCTCTAGCAAAGTTCTTACGCCATTTATTTCGTTTTCTACCGATTCGTTCGATTGATAAATAATCACGCGGTAGCCGCTATCTTTCAGCCCATCTTCAATACAATGGATAATGGATGCAAAAAAATGCGCCTGCACACTCGGTACAATTACACCGATAATATGCGTTTTACCAGATTTTAGCGCGGAAGCGAGTTTGTTCGGACTGTAATTGAGCTTTTTAGCCATTTCTACAACCGCTTTCCTCGTGGTATCGCTTATGGCCGGAAAGCCACTAAGCGCCCTCGAAACAGTTGATACGGTAATGTTCAGCTCCTTTGCAATGTCATATATGGTGGTTTTCTTTTTCAATTAGATAAGGGAATCATTTAATTCCAGCGCAAATTTACTAAACCTTTATAATAATGTTCTTTTTGTACATAAAATATAATAGTACGTAGAAGCCCAGCACATAAGTAACTGCCCAAACGAGCGAGGCATTTATCGGACTGAAAAACGGAGTATAGCAGGTTTCGTAAAACCGGACCAATAAACCTGTTTTGGTACCATCAGGTTTGGTAATCTGGAACAGATTTAATACACGGGGCATTAATCCCGCCAGAAAGAAAACGGTTATGGCATTTACCCCATATACGACGAAAGGAGTGGTGAATTTTTTGTAGCCCTGCACATCGATGATCCAGTAGCAGAGCGCCAGCCCAATTGAAGCCAATCCGCCTGCATATAATACATATGAGCTGGTCCACAACGCTTTGTTAATCGGGAACTGTAAATCCCAAAGTAAACCTAAAATAACCGCTGTAATGCCAGTGGTAAACAACCAGGCCACTTTTGTTGCATTATCTACATCTTTTCTGCGCATCCAAACGCCTACCAAAATACCAAATAAACAAGTTCCTATTGCAGGTAATGTGCTTAAAATGCCTTCCGGATCCCAGGTTTTGGAGGAGGCCCAGGTATGTGCTTCGGTAAGAATACCTCTATCAATCCAGGCCGCTAGGTTGGTTTCTTTTTCCAGATTGGGATAACCTACTCCAGGAACTGGAATAAAAGTCATTAATGCCCAATAAACGGCAAGTATTACAATTAAGGTTTTGAATATTGTTTTGTTGGATACCTTGATAAAGATTATACTGCTAATGATGAAAACAATGCCTATTCTTTGCAGTACACCCAGCAATCTTACGGTTTGAAAAGCCTCCCATATAGATTTATGATCCATTATCGCGCTAATGATTTTTCCAAAAATGGCAAGGAAAAAACCAAGTAAGTAGAGGATGATTCCACGTTTTATGGCTTTTATGATTGTTTTGTTGTGCGTAGCCGGATCTGCTTTGCTGCTGCTCATGGCAAAGGCTATAGATACACCAACAATCCATAAAAAGAATGGGAAAATTAAATCTGTAGGCGTGCAGCCATTCCATTCAGCATGTTCTAAAGGAGCGTAAATATGCCCCCAGCTACCTGGATTGTTCACTAAAATCATCGCAGCTACAGTTAATCCCCTAAAAAAATCCAGAGAAAGTAATCGTTGTTTAGGTTCGGTCATGGTTATTGGTTTGGCTTCAGTAAACTAATTTAGAGTATTGTTTTTAGAATGAGAAATAAAACCAGATAGGAGAGGTGAAGTAGGGTACAACTTTCGAAGTTTAGTGGATCTGTCATCCTGAACAAAGTGAAGGATCTTTTGCCGATCATAGTATTGGGATGGTGCTTCTTTTTTGACGTTAGCGATCCATTTTTAAAAGATGCTTCGCTGCGCTCAGCATGACAATGCGCAGAACAAGCTTATCGGCAAAAAAAATCCTGCCTTGAATAAACAAAGCAGGATTGGTATTATTTGGATTTTAAACTAGTCTTCAAACTTCCAGCGAACAAAAGCTTCCATTGCTTCATATTCTGCAAGGCCAAGTTCATCATAAGCTTTTGCAGTATCACGGTTACGGTCTTCAGCACGTTGCCAGAACTCCCTTGAATCGTCGCCAGGGAAAACAGCTCTGTCTTTTTGGCTCTGGTGTTTGAAAATCGCATATTTTTTACGTTCAAGTTCCTTTGGAGAAATTGGAACGGCCATTTCAATTTCGTGTGTTTCGAACTCGTACCATGCGCCACGGTACATCCACAACCAGCAATCCTGTGCCCAGGCTTCAGTTTTGCGCAGGCGTTTTAGTGCAGCCAGAATAATGTTGAAACAAACAATATGCGTACCGTGTGGATCTTCAAAATCACCAGCAGCATACACTTGATGCGGTTGAACTTTTTGTAATAATTCTATTGTCAGTTCAATATCAGCATCTGTTACCGGGTTTTTTTGAACTTTACCACTCTCGTAAAAAGGGAGAGCCTGAAAATGGATATGATCATCTTCAAGTCCGCAATAACGGGCTCCGGCAATGGCCTCGCCTTTCCTGATCAGCCCTTTAACCGTTTGGATCTCTGGTGTATCTACCTGGTTTGGTTTTTTCTGGTCAATAAAAGCCCTCATGTTGTTGTAAAGATCTTTCAAATGTGTATTATCCATACCCATTTTCTCGGTAAAATCTACATTGAACTCAACAAAACGAAGTGCATCATCATCCCAAACAGCCGTATTGCCAGATGTTTGATACGCTACGTGTACATCGTGTTTTTGATCAACCAAGCGGATAAAAGTACCGCCCATCGAAATCACATCGTCATCAGGGTGCGGAGAGAAAATAATCACTCTTTTCCTAGCAGGTTCGGCTCTTTCCGGACGCTGAGAATCATCGGCGTTCGGTTTACCGCCTGGCCAGCCTGTAATGGTGTGCTGTAATTTATTGAAGATATGGATATTGATATTGTAAACCGGGCCTTTTTCGGTTGCCAGTTGTGCCATACCATTATTGTTGTAATCGTCTTCGGTTAATTTTAAGATCGGCTTTTTCAAGGTGTTGGCTAACCAGATTACCGCTTTACGGATCAATGCATCAGTCCAAACACAATCTTTAACTAACCATGGCGTATCAAAACGGGTCAGTTCTGAAGCGGCAGGTGCATCGAGGATAAACTCTACATGATCAGAAAGTTGCAGGTAAGTTGCCGGAACATCGCCCGAAATTTCGCCTTCAACTGCTTTTTTGATAATTGAAGCTTTTTTACGGCTCCAAGCCATTAATATAATTTCCCTTGCTTTGAAAATGGTACCGATACCCATGGTAATGGCTTTGGTAGGTACAAAGGTTTTTCCACCGAAATCACGTGCAGCATCGCGGCGGGTCAGGTCGTCTAAGGTAACTAAACGGGTACCCGAGTTTGGCGCAGATCCTGGTTCGTTAAATCCGATGTGACCAGTACGGCCAATACCCAAAATCTGGATATCAAGACCACCCAGATCGCCGATTTTCTTTTCATATTCCAAACAGAATGCAGGAATGTCTTCCAATGCAAGTGTTCCATCAGGAATGTGAACATTCTTCCTTTCAATGTCGATGTGATCGAAAAGGTTTTCGTTCATAAAAGTAACGTAACTCTGTACCGCAGTTGGCGCCATTGGATAGTATTCATCCAAATTGAAAGTAATTACATTTTTAAAACTTAAGCCCTCTTCCTTGTGCAGTCTAACCAGTTCGGCATAAACTGCAATTGGGGTAACACCTGTTGCTAAGCCCAGTACTGCAGGTGTGTTGCTTGCTTGTTTTGATTTAATGAGCTCGGCAATGCGGTGTGCTACATTAATTGAAGCAATTTTTGGATTTTCGAACACGCTTACGGGTAATTTCTCGAAACGTGTCTCCTCCAGTAGATTTAATCTAGCCATTTTTTTTATATGGATTTTAATGTACGGAGCAGTAAATATAGAGAGTTATGCCCAATTTGTACCAAAGGTTATTTACATTTATTGCAAGTATTTAAACAATATTCGATTAAAGGGCCAGACAAACGTTTGATCTTTTTAGATAAAAAACCGATATGAACACGCAGATCCAAAAGTTATACACTAAAGTAGCTAAATCAGAACGTTTAATTATAGGTTTGATGAGCGGGACCTCTATGGATGGACTGGATATTGCACTCTGTTCGGTAAAGGGAAGTGGTGCAGCTACTGATATTCAAGTCTTAAAATTTAAGACGGGTGATTACACGGATGATTTTAGAGCAAAAATTAAAGCCATTTTTTCTAAAAAGGAGGTTGATTTACAATTGGTCTGTTTGATGAATGAGCACATTGCAAATGTCCACGCGGAGCTCATTAATAATGCCCTGGGAGAGTGGGGCTATAAAAATGAGGATATCGATTTTATTGCCAGTCACGGACAAACCATTTTTCATGCGCCAAAATCTTTGCATCAGCTGGCTGATTATCCTAACGGCACATTACAAATTGGCGATGGGGATCATATCGCATTAAAGACAGGCATTATTACGCTTTCTGATTTTAGGCAAAAACATTTGGCGGCTGGCGGCGAAGGAGCTCCTTTGGCCGTTTATGGAGATTACCTGATGTTTTCGAAGGCAGGAGAAGACCGTGTGATGCTAAACATTGGTGGGATAGCAAATTTTACCTATTTACCTGGCAGTACGGATGCCAGTGAAATTTTTTCGACAGATGTTGGTCCCGGAAATACGTTGATGGATCAGTACATGCAAAAACATTTTAATAAATTTTATGATAAAAATGCGGCTGTTTCTATGGCCGGCAATTTGAAGCAACAACTGCTTTCTGCTTTACTTGATTGTGATTTCTTCGATCTGGATTTCCCTAAAACCACTGGCCCGGAACTATTTAACCTAGACTATTTAATAAAGGCTCAGGAGCAATCCTCAACAACGGACCTGGATGCAGCAGATGTGATGGCTACCTTATGTCATTTTTCGGCAGAAACCATTGCTCATGCCATAAAACGTTGTTTTGGTGACGCGGCTAAAGCGGAAATATTTATGAGTGGCGGCGGGATGCATAATCCCTTGCTGGTTCAGCTTCTTCAAAGTAAACTGCCTTCTTGCAACTTCTTAACCACGGATGATCTGAATATCAATCCAGATGCTAAAGAGGCGGTTCTGTTCGTTGTTTTGGCTAACGAAACACTTTGCGGCAAACCGATCAACTTTGGCGATAGGAAAGGTGTACCTTCCGTATGTATGGGTAAAATTAGCTTGCCCGAGTAGTTGATCATTTGGAGGCGTGAGTCTTCAGTCGAAAGTTCGGGGAGGGAGTCGAATTTTGGAGCTTAAAACCGTCCAACTTTTCAACATCCTAACCTTTCAACATTCTTTGTGTGGTATTTTGTTAAATTTGTTTAACACTAATCTTCTAACACAAAACCAAATTTTATGGAAAAAAGTTACCTAAAATGGTCAACAGGATTTCTCGCAATTTTGTTGATCCCATTTCTGCTGCTGTTGTTTGCAGAAACGGCTCAGGCACAGAATAAGCGCTATAACATTAGCGGAAAAGTGACTGATGCTTCAAATAATGAGCCTATCCCGGGCGTTGTAGTTAAAATTATCAATACAAATTTAGCAACCAGTACCAATTCTAACGGCGGCTATACCTTCTCTGTTGATCTGGCCCCGGGTAAATATCAGGTTCAGTTTTCTTATGTGGGTTACAAGAGTAAGAGCCAGGAAATAGACCTCGGCGCTAACGATCAGGTTCAATTAAGCACAGCCCTAAGTGCAGATGCTGTTGGGCTGGATGAAGTGATTGTTACAGGAACATCGCAAGGAACAACCAGAAAAGAGCTGGGAAGTTATGTAAGTACGGTAAAAGGTGATGACCTGAACAAAGCGCCGAGCGGAAATGTGCTCTCCTCTTTACAAGGCAAAACAGCAGGTGCTCAGATCAGTCAGAATTCAGGGGACCCTGCAGGCGGACTGTCGGTTCGTTTGAGAGGTATCAGCTCAGTAAACTCATCGTCAGAACCACTTTATATTATTGATGGTGTAATTGTCAACAATTCAACTACCAGGGTTACCAATACTTCGGCCAATTACGATGGCGGAAACTTTGTGGGAAGTATTGGACAGAATAGAATGGTTGATATCAATCCTGCGGATATTGAGCGTATCGAAGTGCTTAACGGAGCCGCTGCTGCAGCCATTTATGGATCAAGGGCAAATTCGGGGGTAATTCAGATTTTTACTAAAAAAGGCGTGAGCGGTGCAGCACAAGTTAATTTTAGCACGAGTTTAACTTTAAGTCATTTGCGTAAACAGGTTGAGGTAAACGAATCACCGGTTAGGTTTGGCACACCTACTCTTTTCCCTACTCAAGACGTGATCCAAACGGTTGGCGATCCTGCAGTTCTCGAAAAGAGTACCATTCCCACAGCCCGTTATAATTATCAGGATTACATTTTTCAATCGGCTACAGGTACCGATAATACGGTTTCTGTTTCTGGAGGAAACGAAAATACAAAATATTATACTTCTGCTGCTTATTTCAGTAATCAGGGAATTATTAAAAACACGGATTTTACCCGTTATAATTTCAGGGCAAACATCGATCAGAAAATCACTGAATGGGCAAAATTAAGTGCCGGCTTAAACTATATCCGCAGCTCGGCCAATGAGAAACCTGATGGAAATTCATTTTTTTCGCCAATGAATTCGGTTACCATTATCGGTAATATTCATGATATTTTTGCCAGAGACGCCAACGGTAACTTAATGGCCGTTGGAGAACGGGGTAGGGTAAATCCTGTTTCGGTAATCGAAGATATTAAACAGCGTCAGGAAACAAACCGCATTATTGCCAATGCCAATTTAAAATTGTATCCGGTAAAAAATCTAACCCTGGATTTTACTTTAGGCGTTGATAATTCTGGTCAAAGTGGCTCAACTTACATTCCGCCCTTTGCATATAATGTAAACCCTGATTTTTATGGAGGGGGTGCGGCTTTAGATGGCACCTTAAATGGTTATGCCAGTGCGGCAACAAACAATGCTTTTCAGTTTAACAATGAGTTTAATGCAACTTATCAAGCTAAACTATCGGATCTAATCTCTTCAACTACCCAGGTTGGCTATTCATTTCAATATGAAAAAACAAGATATCAGTTGGTAAATGGCAGAGGTTTAGCCCCATTAATCGAAACGGTAAATGCTGCAGCAACACAACTCCCAAGTGTAGACGGAAGAACGGAACTATCTGTTAGTGGGGGCTATATCCAGCAGAATTTTAAATATAAAGATCATTTATTTGTTACTGGTGCCCTAAGGGTTGATCAATCTTCTGTTTTCGGATCTGAGAACCGTACACAAGAGTACCTGAAGGGAAGCTTAAGTTATGTGCTTTCTTCGGCCGATTATTGGAAAAGTTTTGGCGTCTCTGATTGGTGGGATACTTTCAAAATCAGAGCAGCTTATGGAGAATCGGGAAATTTGACTGGTATTGGTGCATACGATCGTATTAACGCCTATTCTACCCAGTCATTCCTGGGCAGGGCTTCATTGTTTTCGAGTGCAACTTTGGCGAACGAAAATGTTAAACCAGAACGCCAGCGCGAATTGGAGCTGGGAACAGATTTATCTTTTTTTAAGAACAGACTGGGACTACAGTTTAACTGGTACAATAAAAAAGTGAGTGACCTGTTAATTGCCAGTGTGCAGGCGCCTTCAACCGGTTTTTCGAGTTTATTAGATAATATCGGTTCATTAAGAAACAAAGGGATTGAGCTTGTATTAAATGGAACACCAGTTGACGGAAAGGGTTTCAAATGGAATACTTCAGTTGTTTTCAACAGGAATAGAAATACGGCACTCGATGTAGGTGGTTTAAGGTTGTTTAGTACAAACCCAGGCGCTCCGGTGGCGATTATAAATGGTGAGGCAATCGGCGTGTTTTATGGAACTTTTTTTGCACGTAATCCCGATGGAAGTCTGTTAACAAATGCCGCAGGAATTCCTCAAATCGAAAAGGGAATTCAAAATTCTGCCACAACGTTTACCCCTCAGCGCGATGCAAATGGTTTGCCTACAGGAACAACGCTGCGTAAAGTAATCGGTAATCCAAATCCAGATTACAACATGTCTTTTGTGAACGATTTTACCTACAAACGATTGAACCTACATGTACAGTTTGATGCCGTTCAGGGCGGTGATGTATGGAACGCCGATTGGAGAACCCGCCAAGGTGTTGGTAATGGTAAAGTTGCGGAACAAGAACAACTTGGTCAACTACCAAGGGGTTATGTTGCCGGTGTTTATGCCATTGAAGAATGGAGGATTGACGATGGATCCTTTGTTAAATTGAGGGAGATTTCGCTGAGCTATAATGTGGGCAAACTAAAATTTTTAAGAGACCTTACCGTAACGGTGAGTGGTAGAAACCTTGTTTCATGGGATAATTACAAAGGTTACGATCCTGAGTTAAATTCGGGCGGACAATCTACCATCTTAAGAAATATAGACTTTGGTTCGGTGCCTATTCCACGAACTTTTAGTTTGGGTTTACAAGTTAAATTATAATCGTTAAAGGAAAGTTTATGAAAATTATAAGAAATAACATTTCGACAAATATAACCTGTTTAGCGCTTTCGTTAACATTGTGCTTTGCCTCATGTACGAAAGAATATCAGGATCCATCCAGAGCTAAAACAGATGTGGCTTTGGGTACTCAGCAAGGATTAACTGCGGTGGCAATAGGTTTGCAACGGGTATACACTTTATCCCGTACAGGTGTGATGTTCAACTCTGTTGCGGCAAATGGTTTTGTAACCAACGAGTTAAGGTTACTCAATTCTGGTAATATTCCTGAATTACAATTAAGCACCGGTGGAAGTACTGTTGATGGAACCAATACCATTTTATTTAATCTTTGGACAAGCGCCAACAAGATTATTTATGATGCAGATTTAGTGATTGCCAATGCCAATAATTTGGGCGATAAAGGTTATGCCGCAGGATTGATTGCTTACTCAAGCATATTTAAAGCACTGGCTATTGGGAATATGGCACAATACTGGGAAAAGATTCCGGATGGCACGGGGAAAAATGTAGCTTTTATTACCCGTTCTGCAGGATTTACAAAGGCAATTGCTGTTTTGGATAATGCTTTAACTGTTATTGCAGCAAATTCAATTTCTGCCAGTTTTTTAGGTAATGTTCCTTCTGACGTAAATATCGTAAATACAATACATGCCTTAAAAGCCAGGTATGCACTTTTTTCGGGAAATTACCCGCTGGCATTAACAGAGGCAAATGCCGTTGATTTAACGAAGGCTTCATTTTTCAAGTTTGATGCTACCTCACCGAATATTTTATTCAGTATCATCTCTTCAAATAATGTGTTTCAACCATTGAATGCAAATCTAGGACTTACAGGTGTTAATGCCCCGGATGCAGCCGATAAAAGAATTGCTTTTTATACCGTACTGGCAGGTAGTCCTCAAACATTGCGTATGAGCGGTTTTGCAGCTGCAACGGCAACGCCCTTCCCAATCTATCTGCCTGGGGAAATTATTCTGATCAAAGCAGAAGCCCTGGCCAGGCAGCCAGATTTGCCTAATTCATTAATTGAACTGAATAAGGTGGTTACCAAAACAACAGATCTGTTTGGTGTTGCGGCAGCATTGCCACCACTAACCGGGCCTTACACACAGCAGCAATTGCTTGATCTTATTTATAAACACCGTTCGATAGAACTGTATGCTTCTGGATTAAAGATTGAAGATATGCGAAGGTTCAATCAGCCTTTAACCGATCGTAAACGGAACTTCTTTCCTTACCCTTTCCAGGAACGGGATAACAATACCAATACCCCTGCCGATCCATCTTTCTAGTAAAAATAAAAGTCCCGATATTCATCGGGACTTCTTTATAAAATATTCAAATCCTTTTCGCGGTAGCGGGAAAGCGATTCATGATCTAAATCCAGCTCTGTGATCAAATAACTAATGCTTTCTATTGGGCAAACCCTTAACCTTAATGCAATATCCAGCTTTTCTGAAATGCAGAGCACGGCTGTTTTTTTTGCACAGGCCAACATGGCCTTTTTAAGCTGATTAATTTCCCAGTAAGTATCCGTCAAGCCCTCATCGGGATGGATTGCACTGGTCCCCATCAGGCATAAGTCGGCCTTAATTTCGGATAACTGTGTAATAACCTGTCCGCCATAGGTAACCTGCGAATTTTTGGAAAACAGACCGCCAATCAAAATCACTTCGATGTTGTTGTATTTGGCAAGCTCTACTGCAACCAGCGGACTAATGGTAAAGAATGTTGCAGATAAACCCTGTGGAAGTAGTTTTACAAACTCTAAAATTGTTGTGCCTCCTCCGGTTAAAACAACCATGCCGTCTTTTATCAGCTGAACGGCTTTTTTGCCAATCGCAATTTTGCTGTCTCTGGCATAAACCGTACTATCATCAAAAGAACTGTGATACGACTTAGATAAAGCACCCCCATGAACCTTATAAAGCAAGTTTTCATCAACAAGTTCTTGTAAGTCTCTCCTGATGGTATCTTCAGAAACATTGAGTAACTGCACTAAATCGGATGTCAATACACGGTTGTGCAGATTAATCTGGCGCATAATGAAATCGTGACGTTCTTTTTTCAGCATAAACTTTTCTGGTTTTATAACGAATGTATAAAAGATTTTTACATTTTTAAATAAAAGGGTTTATGCCGTTTTTGCCAGTAGCTGTAGCGGCATAACTATTGTACCACGCAGGCCTTTTGTATCTTTCCTTCGCATTAGGAAGCCAATCCCAGCGACTTGTTCTATATATTTCTCAGCTTTTTAGAGCAATTACAAAGTGAATAACTGCTTCATAATCAGTAATTGCGCTTTTTTGCGTGTTTGTGCGGTAATATAAATGTTGCAAACCAAAATTTGTTTTTTTTAATCAATTAATTCATGATATTTACTTAAATATTGCTGTTTTATGCGGTATTGAAACTAAACTACAAAACAATTCTAAACTTACGTTTATGAAAAAAAAACTACTATTAATTTTTCTTGGTACGTTTTTGTTGCTGGCCCATGCCATTGCGCAACAAAGCACCATTACAGGTAAGGTTACCTCCGAGGATGGGCCGGTACCTGGTGTTTCCATTAGGGTAAAAGGAAGCACAACCGTTGCCCAATCCAATTCCGACGGCAGTTATTCCATTAGTGCGGCCAATGGTAGCATCTTGGTGTTCTCTTACATTGGTTATGTAACCGCAGAGAGAACCGTTGGTGCAAGTAATACCATCAATGTAAGTTTGAAAACCGATGCACAGGGACTTGATGATGTAGTTGTAGTGGGTTATGGCACACAGCGGAAAGGCAATTTAACAGGGGCAGTTTCTACCATTGATGTGAAAAAGACTTTAGACGGCAGGCCAATTGCCGATGTGGGTAGAGCACTTCAAGGTGCTGCTTCAGGTTTAAGTGTGACGGTTCCCAGTGGAGAAATTGGTTCTGATCCGGTAATCAAGATCAGGGGACAATTGGCCTCAATTAACGGCGGAAGCTCACCTTTGATCTTATTGGATAACGTAGAGATTCCAAGTATCCAGCTGGTTAATCCAAATGACATTGCCTCCATCACCATTTTAAAGGATGCGGCCGCGTCGTCTATATACGGTGCTAAAGCCGCTTTTGGTGTGGTTTTAATTACCACCAAACAAGGTTCGGGTACTGATAAACCATCCATTACCTATTCAAATAACTTTTCTTTCCAGAACGTTTGGAAGGATTTAAAAATGGCTGATGTAAATGGTTTAAAATATACGGTTGATGCTGCGGAACGTGTTGGTGTAACCACGCCGGTTGGTGCATTTTATTATGTAGATAGGGCCAGTTACGAAAAGGCCGTTGCCTGGAAAGAGAAATATGGCAGTACAATCGGTCCTGACGATCCGACCGTATTTGGCAGAGATTGGTACGTTCAGGGGGCTAACCAGAAAATGGGCGTGAGGACTTACGATCCATATGATTACATGATCAAAGAATGGGCACCTACACAACAACACAATTTATCTGTTGGTGGTACAACAGGAAAAACATCTTATAATTTGGGACTTGGTTTGCTTGATCAGAGCGGGATGTTAAAACCGGCAAAAGAAGATCGTTTTACACGTTATAACGCTTCAATCAAAATATCAAGCGAAATCAATAAGTACCTCACCATCCGTGGGGGTGCACTATATTCGAGAAGAAATAAAGAATACGCTTATACTACCAACTCTACAACAGCCGATCCATGGTTGTATTTATATCGTTGGAGCTCTTTATACCCATTAGGAAAAGATGAAAATGGTGATGCCATCCGTAGCCCTGAGAGTGAGGTTGCTTCGGCAAATACAGCCAACATCTTATTAAATTATGCCAATGTAAATTTGGGCTCAACAGTTAACATCCTAAAAAACTGGAAGGTAGATTTTGATTATACTTTTACCAATCAAACTGAAGATTGGAGAAGGCCGGGTACAAGGTTTACCGCCAGGAACTCATGGGTAGCGCCTAAAGCGCGTTTAGATGCAAGTGGCGCACCAGTATATGTAAATGATCAGGGGCAAGTGGTATCGAGCACTACCGCAGGCGCAATTGCGGCTTATGATCTGTCTATGGATATGTACACCACACCTGGATCAAGTCCTGATCATTTCGCCCGATCTGCCACAAGTTATTTTAGCCATACCATTAATGCTTTTACTACTTATAACTTAAACCTGAAGGAAAACCACGATTTCAAGTTTATTTTGGGTTTAAACCGGGTAACTTCTACCGCTGAATCCCAATTCGGTCAGATCACCAATCTAAGCGACATTACCAACCCGCAATTTAGGTTTGGAACCGGATTGCAAACCGTACTTCCATCTTCGGCAGCAATGGGAATTATTCCGGGCGGAATTAGTATTCCTGGATCGGATAAAAGATGGGAAGCACAACTGGGCTATTTTGGCCGTGTGAACTATGCCTTTAAAAATAAATACCTGATCGAAGCCAACCTACGTTATGACGGTTCTTCCAAATTCCCAACCTTTTTGCAATGGAGATGGTTTCCTTCATTCTCTGCGGGCTGGGTTGCCAGTGAAGAAAGTTTTATGGCCTGGACCAAACCACTTTTAAATCAATTAAAATTTAGAGGATCTTGGGGCTCTATCGGAGATCAGACTGTGCCGAACAATTTGTATATACCTATTATGCCAAGCGGACAATCTAGCTGGATTGGAGCAAATGGTGCAAAGGTTAACTTTGTAGGTACACCTAATCCAGTTAAAGAGGCGATACAATGGCAGGATATTGTAACTACAAACCTTGGTTTAGACGCGACTTTGTTAAATAATAAAATAAACGTCTCATTTGATGTTTTTCAAAGAAATACAGATAATATGATTGTGCCTACAGAGGGCATTCCGCTTACTTTTGGAGCAGCTGCACCACAAGGTAATTTTGGCGCTTTACAAACCAGAGGCTGGGAATTGACCTTAGACTTTAACCATAGGTTTAAAAATGGCTTAGGTATAAACTTTAAAGGAAATATATCAGATGCTAAAACGAAGCTAACTGAATACGGTTCGGGAACGCAAGTGCTTAACAATTATAATGGCAAAGACATTGGCGAAATTTGGGGCTATCGTACCGATAGATTGTATCAAACAAGTGATTTTGAATTGGATGGCTCAGGCAAACCGATCTTAATTACGTTAACTAGTGCTGAAAGTAGCTTAAACGCTGGTAAACAAACTTATAAATTAAAAGCCGGGCCAAATGGAGAAAAACCTGTTTATCAACCCTTTTTACAAAACTCATCGACTTTCCGTTTTGGGCCTGGTGATGTTAAATTTATTGATGTTAACGGAGATGGAGAAATCAGCAATGGAGATGGCACATTGGCCAACCATGGCGATTTAGAGGTAATCGGAAATTCTAACCCAAGTTACGAATATGGTTTTAGGTTGGGTGCAGATTTTAAGGGTGTTGATATCAGTGCGTTTTTTCAAGGTGTAGGAAGCCGCAAAATCTGGGGTGCCGGATTTTTAGCCATCCCAGGCTTTAACTCGGCCGATGGTGCCATGCCCGAAGCAATTGCTGGTAATTACTGGACGCCGCAAACTCCGAATGCATTTTATCCTGCGGCTTATAACAATGCGGCAAGTGGAACTACAAACAATATGCAGGTTCAGGATCGATACCTGTTGAATATGGCTTATATCCGCCTCAAAAATTTAACCGTTGGTTATACTTTTCCTCAGATGCTCACCAAAAAAGTTGGTATCAGCTCGCTTAGAGTTTATACCGCTTTAGAAAATTTCTTCACATGGGATCATTTAGGCGATTTACCGATCGATCCGGAAAGTGTTAGTGGTTATTCGATCTGGGATCAGTCAAATTACAATAGTGGCCGCACAGGAACGGGAATCCCGGCTTTCAAAAGTATCTCTTTTGGTGTTCAGTTGAATTTTTAAAAATGATGAAGATGAAATATTTTAAATACATATATGGGCTGCCGGTTATGGCATGCCTGCTTCTGGTTTCTTGTAATAAAGATGTTCTGGATCGTACGCCTTTAACAGATTACATAGATGGACAGTTTTGGCGTGGTGAGGATGATATCCGGATGTATGCCAATAGTTATTATTCAAATTTTTTCACCGGCTACAGCTCTGGTTTTGGAGTTGATTATACACCGGTTAGGGGATATACTTTCTCTGACGATTTAACAGGTAAGAATGCTCAGGGCAGCTTTGAAAGTAGTGTGCCTACTTCAAGAGGCTCTGTTTCTGAAGCAGCTGATTGGTTAGGTACTTACGCGGGCCCAACCTGGGATTTCGCCTGGATCAGGAAGTCAAATGTAATGCTTGCCCGTTTAAACGATGTGGCGAAACCTAAAATTACCGGAGAAGCTTTTAACCACTGGACAGCAGTTGCACGTTTTTTTAGAGGTTTTGAATACAGCCGTTTGGTGAGTGTTTTTGGTGATGTGCCTTACTTTGATAAAGAAGTTTCGGATACCGACCTTGCTACTCTATATAAAGATAGAGATGCCAGAGGTGTGGTTATGGACAAAGTATATGATGATTTTAAATTTGTGATGACTAACATGCGCGAAAATGACGGCGCGCAATTTCTAAACAAATATATTGCTGCAGCCTTTATTTCAAGATTCATGTTATTTGAAGGAACATATGAGCATTATCATGGTTTGGATGAAACAAGAGCAAAAAAATATTTGGAATTTGCTGTCGAGGCCGGCGATTATGTGATCAACAGCAACAAATATAATTTCACCCGCGATTTTAAATCATTGTTCTCGAGCGATAACCTGTCCGGTCATCCCGAAGTATTGTTGTATAGAACTTACGATGCTGCTTTATCAGTAACACACAGTATCGGTTCTTATCAAAACGGAACTGAGGTAGTAGGGGTTGATGCCAATTTAGTTTTAATCAAATCTTTCTTGCTTAACGATGGTAAAGTATGGCAGAACTCTGCTGTTACCGGAGCCAACTCTTTTACGATTGCTGATTTGGTAAAAACCAGAGATCCCCGGTTCGAAGCTTCATTTTATGATAAAGCGCTTGTTCCCTCGGCAACATTGCTTTACGGCTTTAAATTTGCCTCAAGAGATGCCCTAACTTATATTGGTAAAACTTATCCAGCCGCTTGGGGCAGCAATACCAATACGAGCGATGCACCAGTAATGAGGTTAGCCGAAGTCGTATTAAACTGGATTGAAGCCAAAGCGGTATTGGCTCAATATTTCGGTGGTACAGATGTAACACAGGCTGATTTGAACAAATCGGTAAATGCCATTAGAAACCGTCCTTTGGATGCTGCCGCAACCGCAAAAGGCGTATTAAAAACAGCACCTTTAACGTTAGGCGCACTTCCTGTTGATCCGGCTAAAGAGGCCGATGTTCCAGACCTGATTTGGGAAATCCGGAGAGAACGCCGTATGGAGTTTGTGTTTGAGCATACCAGGCTGTTGGACTTAAAACGCTGGAAAAAACTAAACAATATGGACTTCAGCACCAATGCTGATTATTACTTAGGCCCATGGGTTAACGTACAAGCCGAAGCCCCAAGTTACTTAACAGCTGCAAATGCAAAAGCCGCCAATGTTAAGGTTAAAAAAGAGGACGGTACCATTGTTACTTATGATGGCACAAATGCTGCGGCTATGGTGGGGTATTGGATGGTTACCAATGCGGCCAATAGAAATGCTTTTACAGATCGGGCATATTTAGCACCGGTAGGGCAAGCCCAAATTATTCAATATCAGGAAAAGGGTTATAAACTTACACAAACTACAGGTTGGTAGTGTTTTAAGTCTTTTCTAAATTTTAATGATAACCTCCTCAATTTTTAAAGTTGAGGAGGTTTTTTTATGCCTTTTACTTTGTGCGCAACCACACCACTTTGCCATCCATGGTGCTGGCCAGAATATTTTTACTATCAATTACATTCACGGTATTAATCATCGAGTTATCAATTTTATGTGCCCAAACGGTGCTTTGCTGTTTAGGGTTGATGGCATAAATAACGCCATTCTTAGTTCCGAAAAATACCTTTCCGTCTTTTTCAATTAACATAGAGGGTACGTGTTCATATCCAAAGCCTACATTATATCGCCAAAGTACACCAGGATCTTGTGCCTGTGCTTTATAAGCTACAATTTCATCCTGCATGGTTTTGCCATAAATCACGGTACTATCGGCCGATTGTCCGATCGATTCGCGAACTGTGGCTTCTTTGCTTCGCCAAAGTGTACTGCCACTTTTTGCCTCAATCGCGGTTAAATAACGGTCGGGCGCTGCAATATAAACAATGCCTTGATAAGCAACAGGTGTTACCATGGCTGGCGAAAACATCCTGTTACCCTGGCCGTTGTTCCATTTCCATAACAAGTTTCCGGTATTTATATCAAGTGCGTATAAATGTCTGCCCCAGGAGCCGAAAATAATTTTGCCCTGATAAATGAGCGGTTTACCTACAATTGTGCCTTCTACCTCTTTAAATGACCATATTTCATTTCCTGTTTTAACATCCAATGCCCTGAATGCATTGTCGCTGCCCCCTATGTAAACCCGTTCTCCGCTAACTACCGGCGAGCCCAGCACCGAGTTGCTTGTTTCTTTGTGCCATACTTCTTTCCCTGTTTTTGCATCTAATCCATAGATAGTTCCGTCACCTGAGCCCAAAATAACCGTGTTGTTTACTGCTACAGGAGAAGAATAGATCGCCCCTTTGGTTTTAAAAGTCCATACTTTTTTTCCGGTATTTTTATTTAGGGCCTCAACCAAACCCAGGCTATTACCAAAAATAACATTGTTCGAAGCATAGGTTGGTGTGTTTACCACATTGGCATTAGAGTGGTAAGTCCAAACTTCCTTTATGCGTGGGTATTTTTTATTAATGGCAAAATCAGGGCGCACATATTTTTTTGAGTCGCCCTGAAAAGTTTTTAGCGCAATTTTTCGCCATGCAGGCAGAATATCCTGCGTCGGTTTTTTAACCTGAAAAAACACACTGTCCTTGGTCATACTTACGATGTTGTAACCGCCAATACTATCTTTTGCCCTTAAATTGGAGCGGCCCATCGTGGCTTCAATGCCTTCAAAATTGTAGGGATGGTTATTGTGTCCATGTCCACAAATGGCATATTGGATGTTGTATTTCTTTAATAAATCGGTTGCTTCGTACCAATTGTCTAAGCTGTTATCTAAAGGGTAGTGGTTGGCAAAAATAATGGGCATATTTTTAGGTGTCGCTTTAAGCACACTATCCAGCCAAACCGTGGCATCTCTTGGGATATGTCCGTCGCTCATTCTTACATAAGGCCCGGATGCGCAGGCAATAAACCGGTAGCCATTGTGGTCGAATATAAATTTATCGCCACCAAACTCTTTAATAAAATTTACACCGCCCGATTCAGACCATCCGGTATCGTGGTTTCCGGGGATAATGTGATAAGGTTTGTTCAATTTGGATAGAATATCTTTAGCCAATTTAAGCTCATTATTGGTGCCCATTTCGGTGATATCGCCGGTAATGATTACAAAATCGATGTCTTTTAACTCGTTTAAATCAGTAACCGTTCTGGTGAGGTCTTCTTCGCCTGTTGTTGAGCCCACATGGGTATCGGTTACAAAAGCATATTTAAAATTTTGGGCCTTTACGGTGAGCGATAAGAGAATAGCAAACAGCAAAAGAATGGGATGTTTCATTTCGTTTTTCGTTAAATTGTTTTACTATAAAAATCGACATTTTTTAGGGCTTAAACAGGGCTGTAATGCCAATTTTACATGTTAATAAATGTGTTGCAGGAGGTTAAGAAATGGCTTTTCTGTTGTGAAAAAATAATTAAACAAAAAAGGCGACCAATGGCCGCCTCTTATCATGTTCTGTTGTAAAGATTACAAGATTTTAAATCCTAAACTCAATTGGAAAAGGTTAGGTTTTTGGCTGTATTTTTCGCTTTTACTAATGTTCGATAAACCAGCTTCATAACGTAAATCAACCGAAATACTACCCACATCTACTCCTGCACCAGCTTGTAAACCCAATGCCTGGTTTTTGTAATTGCTGAAATCTGTAGCCTGTTGATAAGCGCTATTAAATGATGAATTTTCATCCAGGATAAATGAAATCACCGGACCAGCCATCAAACGGAAGTTTAAGTTTTTAGCACCGAATTTCGTTCCGAATAATACAGGAATATCCAAAGTGGTAAATTTTACTTTTCCTTCAGCAGCAACTTCGTTGCCATTATCCTGTGTAAAACTGATAAATTTGTTGCCTTTGCTGCCAATGTAAGCCTCAGGCTGTACATAAAAACTTGCACCACCAATACGTGCCCAGGCACCGATCTGATAACCTAAGCGGTTTTCTTCACTTGCAAAATCTGCATTTAACTTGGCTAAATTTACGCCTGCCTTAACCCCAAGGTTAAAGGTTTGTGCCTTTGATGTTGCCCAACCCAAGGTTAGGAAAACAATTGAGAAGATGATTTTTTTCATGTTGTTTAATTTGCTTTTTTAGGGATTTTTGAATCCATAAATCATGAATCATGCATTTTGAAGGGCATTTTTTCAGACAATGGTTCCATTTTTATTATTAACACTATCCGGATTTTATACCCGATTAGGTTTTATAACGCGCTTTTAACACAATTATCGTGCAAAAAGAGTTCGCGAATCTCCACTTTTTTTGTCCCATCACATAAAAAGGTATCAACCTGAGCAAATATTTTTTACTTTTGCATCAAATAAAATATGCCATGGCTAATTTTCAACTTACTTCAGAAAATGCATTTAAAGTAAAAACTAAGTTTTTAAGGAAATATCGCGATCTGGCGAGCGAACCTTTAGATTTTACGCCTGGTAAAGAAGATCAATTGATTGAAGATTTAATGCGTTTGGTTAAACGCGATCGCACGTATATCGAATTTACCATTCAAAAAGCACTTGCCGATACCAAAGGCAACAGACTTTAGTCTTCTTTTCTTTATCTCATTACCTTCTTTTAGCGTAACGCTTAATTTACGCTTAGCTCAAATAAGCTGTTTTTAATATTTATCGCTTTTTGTACATTTACGTTTGTACACGTGATAATAATTTTCCAAACAGACAGGTATTTCATTTAACTTGCTCCGATCGGAATTAAAATAAATTAAGGGAATGAGAAAACTAAAATATGGTCTTTTAGCAGCTGGGTTTGGTGTAGCTGTTTTATCTTTTTCATTTAAAGAAGATTTGTTCCTGGTATCTAAAAACCTGGATATTTTTGCTTCGCTTTATAAAGAAATCAATATCAACTATGTTGATGATACCAATGCCCCGCAATTGATGAAAACGGGTATTGATGCCATGTTGGATAGTTTAGATCCTTATACAGAGTATGTTCCGGAGTCTGAAATTGAAGATTATAAACTAAAATATGTTAGCACACAATACGGAGGTATTGGTGCGAGTACTGTTTTTATTGATGGTAAACTGTTTATCAACGATGTAAGCGAAGGTTACCCCGCCAATAAAAGCGAAGTAAAAGCTGGCGATCAGGTGGTAAGCATAAACGGAACCGCTGTAAAAGGAAAAGACCGCCAGGAAATTAGCCAGTTGTTGCGTGGCCCTAAAGGAACCCCGGTTGATCTTTTGGTGATCAGAGAGGGAAAAGAAATAGCCAAAAAACTCGTTCGCGAGGAAATAAAACAACCCAATGTTTCTTATTCGGGCATGGTTGGTGATGGGATCGGTTACATCAAACTCGATAAATTCCTCGAAAATTCTGGTCAGGAAGTTAAAGATGCTTTGTTGGCTATTCAAAAGGAAAACCCTAAAGGTGTGGTGTTAGATTTAAGGAACAATGGAGGCGGTATTTTACAGGAGGCTGTTAAAATTGTTAATCTCTTCGTCAATAAAGATCAGCTTGTAGTTACTCAAAAAGGTAAAAACATAGAGAAAACGATTACTTATAAAACACTTTCGGCTCCGATTTCAACCTCAGTTCCTTTGGTCGTGCTGGTAAATTCAAATTCGGCCTCGGCTTCCGAAATTGTAGCGGGTTCCTTGCAAGATTTAGACCGCGCCATTGTAATCGGTCAGCGCAGTTATGGCAAAGGTTTGGTTCAACAGACTTTCAACTTACCTTATAACAGCCTGGTTAAAGTAACTGTGGCCAAATATTATACCCCATCGGGCAGATGCATCCAAAAGCTGGATTATGCACATAAAAATGCCGAAGGTGTAGCCGAACGTTTTGCCGATTCTACCATGGTGATGTACCAGACCAAAGCAGGTAGAAATGTGTACAGCGGTAATGGGGTTTATCCTGATATTGTGGTTGATGCGGCCAAATTAAGTCCGATTACCATTTCAATGATCAACAAAAGCCTTTTCTTTAACTATGCAAACCAGTATAGAAAAGAAAAGCCAACTTTAGCTTCTGCTAAAACCTTCCAGTTATCTGATTCAGATTATGCCACTTTTTCTAACGGCCTTGCCGATAAGGACCTGTCGTACCAAAGCCGCACCGAAAGATTACTTTCAGATCTGCGTGCAGAGGCTGAAAAAGAAAACAAGTCTGCCGAGGTAAAAACCGATCTTGAAAACCTAAAATACAAACTCACTTCCTCTAAAAAGACTGATTTAACCAGCCATAAAGCTGAAATTAAAAGGGTTTTGGAAACACAGATCGTAAGCCGTTATTTTTACGAAAAAGGGCGAATTGAGCAAAGTTTCCAATACGATAAAGAACTGGCTGCGGCAAAAAACCTGTTTACCAACCAAACACAGATCCTTGCCATTTTAAAAGGCGACGGAAACTACAAAGTAATCGGTAAACCAAGCAAAGCTACCGCTTCGATAGACTAAAATCTAACCACATATACCTTATTTCCTCATGAAAAAACTAACGATTATAGGCTTAGTCCTATTGCTTGGCTTACAGCTACAAGCACAGGACTATGTACCGGCAGCTGCTAATTTAAAACAACGCGAATGGTTTAGCGATGCCCGTTTCGGATTGTTTATCCACTGGGGGCCTTTTAGTATCCCGGGCAGTGGCGAGTGGGTAATGAACGAGCGAAAGTTAAATGTTCACAATTATACCAATCTTAAAGATTTTTTCAACCCAGTTGAGTTTAATGCGGAACAATGGGTAAGCATGGCAAAAAATGCCGGAATGAAGTACATTACACTGATTACGCGCCATCACGATGGTTTTAGTATGTGGGATACCAAATATTCTGATTTTAACGTCATGAACACACCCTACAAAAAGGATATTGTAAAAATGATGGCCGACGAGTGCCACAAACAAGGAATAAAACTGTATCTGTATTACTCTTTATTAGACTGGCGCAGGGAAGATTATCCGCACGAAACCGGGCGCACAGGGCAGAGTTCTGGTCGGACAGGCAAAGGTGATTACGCCAGTTATTTACAGTTTATGAAAAACCAACTGACCGAACTATTAAGTAATTATGGCGAAATCGGTGGGATTTGGTTTGATGGCCATTGGGACCAAACCGAGCCTGAGGGATCAAAAGACAGGACCTCGCGTATTGACTGGAAATACAATGAAATTTATGGTTTGATCCACAAACTGCAGCCGCAGTGTATGATTGGTAATAACCACCACCTTACACCATTTGCGGGAGAAGATTTTCAGATGTTTGAGCGGGATCTTCCTGGTGAGAATAAATCGGGCCTAAGTTTTCAAAAAGCATCAGATCAGTTACCCCTCGAAACGTGCGAAACCATCTCCAATTCATGGGGATATAACTTGAGCGATACCTATTACAAAACAAATAAAGAATTGGTGCACATGTTGGTTAAAGCAGCAAGTTTAGGCTCCAATCTTTTACTGAACATTGGTCCGATGCCAAGCGGTAAAATCCAGCCAGAGTTTCAAGACCGTTTAGCCGGTTTGGGCGAATGGCTTAAAGTATATGGCGAAAGCATTTACGGCACAAAAGGCGGATTTATCAAACCACAGGCCTGGGGAAGTATTACACAAAGCGGTAACAAAATCTATATCCACATTATAGACGGAAAAACCACAAGCCTGGATCTCGAAAACGTTCCGGTAAAGAAAATCAAAAAGGCATATTTGTTAAAGGATAAAAGTGCTGTAAGCTTCACCTTTAAAAAATCGAAATTGGCAGTTACTACAGTAATTAATGCTGCAGAACCTGATCAGGTGATTGTTTTGGAAATTGGATAGGAGGCATTTTATATACATTTTCATCCTGAGCGCAGCGAAGGATCTTCCAAATAGGCATCATCTTGACTGAAGCGTAGTCCCGATGTTAAGTCGAGAGAGATCTATCTAGTTAGATTTAGCTCCGCCTAGCACTTCGTGGTTCTCGGCAGCATTGCAATACAGTCGAAATGACGTGCTTTTGATGTAATTCTTTCCCCTTTTTAGGAGAAATACACATAAAACGTTTTACTTTTAGATTTTTAAATCTATTGTAGGAAATTATAAGCACACATGCAGTTCAGGAAAACCTCATCTATTCTACTTCTAACCGCCTCTCTAATTACACTTAATGCCGCTGCACAGCAGAAAACTAAGTTTACCCAATATGTAGATCCATTGATCGGATCGGCCAAACACGGGCACGTTTTTGTTGGCGCCAATGTTCCGTTTGGAGCAGTACAACTCGGGCCGAACAATATTTTTGAAGGCTGGGACTGGTGCAGTGGTTACAATTATAGCAGCAACACGATTACCGGTTTTGCACATACGCATTTAAGTGGCACAGGTATCGGCGATTTGGGCGATATTTCAATCATGCCTGCAACGGGTAAAATTTTGCTCGAAAAGGGTAAAACAGCCGATGATCAGGGGGGGTACCTCTCTAAGTTTTCACACCAAAATGAAGTGGCAAAAGCAGGTTATTACAGCGTATTGCTAGATAAATACCAGATTAAAGCAGAATTAACGGCAACCGAAAGGGTAGGCTTCCACCAATATACCTTTAAAAAAGGTGCTGAAAACCCCCACATTATGATCGATTTAATCGAAGGCATTGGTTGGGATGCGCCTGTATCGGCTTCATTGAAACAGCTGGATGCTACCACCATTGTAGGGCATAGAAATTCTAAAGGCTGGTCTAACGATCAACGTTTGTATTTTGTAATCAAACTCTCGCAACCGATTAAAAGCCTTTCCTTATATGATAGTACTGTAGTTAAAAGTGGAGCCGCATTATCGGGCAAAAAATTAAAAGCAGTACTAAGTTTTAATGCCATCAATAAGGAAAAACTGCAGGTTAAAGTGGCTTTATCTCCGGTAAGCATCGAAAATGCCATTTTAAATTTAAAAACAGAATTGCCGGGCTGGGATTTCGTGACTACTGCTAAAAACAGTGATGCAAAATGGGAAAAAGAACTCTCAAAGGTTAAAATTCAAGCTTCCAATACCACTAAAAAAGTATTTTATACCGCCTTGTACCATACCATGGTGGCGCCATCACTATTTAACGATGTAAATAAGGATTACCTTGGTACCGATAAAAAGGTATACAAAAAGGCTAAGTTTAACAATTTAACTACCTTTTCCCTTTGGGATACCTATCGCGCAGCAAATCCACTTTTTACGATCCTGCATCAGGATAAGGTAAGCGATGTGGTAAATACCATGCTGGCCATTTACAAACAACAAGGGAAATTACCCGTTTGGCATTTAATGGGAAGCGAAACCAATACCATGGTAGGTTACCATGCCGTTCCGATTATTGTAGATGCTTATTTAAAAGGATACCGTGGTTTTGATGTAAATCTGGCATACGAATCGATAAAACAATCGGCCATGCAGAAAACAGATGGCATCGAATACATTCAGCAGCTTAAATACATTCCGGCCGACAAGATAAACGAATCGGTAGGAAAGGCTTTAGAATATGCTATCGACGATTATTGTATCGCGCAAATGGCTAAGGCACTGAACAAAACAGCAGATTACAATTACTTTAGCAAAAGATCGAAATTGTATAGTTTATATTTCGATCCAAGCGTTCAGTTTATGCGGGGTAAACTTGCCAATGGAAACTGGAGAAGTCCTTTCGATCCTTTTTCATCTAAACACCGTGAGGATGATTATGTAGAAGGAAATGCATGGCAATATACCTGGTTGGTGCCGCAGGACGTAGAGGGGCTGATTAAACTTTTTGGAGGGGATAAACCTTTTACCAATAAACTCGATTCGCTATTTACCTTGCCTTTAGATTTGGGAACCAACGGTTCGCCGGACATTAGCGGATTAATTGGTAATTATGCACAGGGGAACGAACCCAACCATCATATTCCCTATTTATATACTTACGCTGGTCAGCCATGGAAAACTGCCGATCTGATCCGTAAAATTGACCACGATTTTTATTCTTCAAAACCAGATGGACTATGTGGTAATGAAGACGTAGGCCAAATGAGTGCCTGGTATATTTTCACTGCAATGGGGTTTTATCCTGTAAACCCGGCAAATGGTGCCTATGTTTTCGGAACGCCATTGATTAATGATGCTAACATTTCACTTGCCGGCAATAAGAAATTCAATATCAAAGTTGTTGGGAACAGTGCTGAAAATAAGTACATTCAAAAAATTGTATTAAATGGTAAACCTTATACTAAATCATATATTTTGCACAAAGCCATAATGCTTGGTGGAAATATGCAGATTTACATGGGAAATAAACCCTCGGCAACTTGGGGCGTAAAACCTGAGGATAGACCAATATCCACTAAATAAGGATTGAATGAGCGAATGAGTGAATGAGAGAATGTTTGTAGGGCTAAGCGTAAAATACACTCTCTCATTCATTCATTCACTCACTCATTCAATCACTCACTAATGCTATCATTCATTCAATAATTCTAAATACATGAAGAAAATATTTCTACTTCTTTTACTCTGTTCAGCTTTCATTGTAAATGCTCAGCAGCGTTACGAACTCAACTCGGGCTGGGTTTGTACCAATATCAAAGACGCTCAGGCCAATGGTTCAGAAATTTCTAAACCTGGTTTTTCGCTTAATAGCTGGATGCCTGCAACAGTGCCTGGAACGGTTTTAACTACCCTGTTAAACAATAAAAAAGTTCCTGATCCATTTTATGGGATGAATAACGAAAAAATCCCTGACGTATATAAAACCGGAAACGATTATTATACCTATTGGTTTGTAAAAGATTTTGAGGAGCGGGCCACAGGTAATGAACAGATTTGGCTCCAGTTTAGAGGTATAAATTATAAAGCCGAAATTTATTTAAACGGCAAAAAAGTTAATCCAAAAACCCAGGTGGGCATGCACCTCCGGGCACAGTATAACATCACCAAACTATTATCTCCCAATGGGAAAAACAGGCTTGCTGTAATTGTTTATCCGCCAGATTTTCCGGGCAACCCCAATGGCGGTCAGGGTGGCGATGGCACTATTGCCAAAGGTTTAACCACACAATATACTGCAGGTTGGGACTGGATCCAACCTACCCGCGACCGCAATACAGGGATTTGGGATAAAGTAACCATCGAGAAAACCAAAAGCATCAACATCCAAAATCCACAAGTAATTACCCTGGTTCCGGGTATAAGGTTACCAGAAGGAAAGCAGAACCCAGTTACGGTTAAAGTTTCGGTTGAAGTAGAAAACCCAACTAGTCAGCCTGTTTCAGGTACGTTGCAATATCAAATTGCTGGCAAGTTGATTAAACAAACCACTACTATTGCTGCAAATAAAACCGCAACGGTAAAACTTCCTGATTTACAGCTTGAAAACCCAAAACTGTGGTGGCCAAGCGGGTACGGGGCGCAAAACCTGTATGACGTAAAAATCGAATTTGTGGCGGCTAACCAGGTGTTGGATCAGGAACAGCTTAAAGTGGGCGTGCGTCAGATTGATAACATCTGGAACGAACATACCAAAAGTATGGGCGCTTATGTAAACGGACAAAAGATTTTTATTAAAGGAGGCAACTGGATCATTTCGGATGCCATGCTTCGTTTTAGTGATGCCCGTTACGATGCGGAAATCCGTTACCACAAAGATATGAACCTCAATCTGATCCGCATCTGGGGTGGGGCGATTTTGGAAAGACCTGAATTTTATAACGCCTGTGATAAATACGGCTTACTGGTTTTTCAGGATTTCTGGTTCAGTGGCGATTGTAACGGCCGCTGGGTAGATCCAATGAAAAAGGAAGACCAATGGACGCGTAGGAATTATCCGGATGACCATAACCTAACCTTAACGGCTATTGAAGATCAGATCAAAATGATCAGAAACCATGCTTCACTTGCTTTTTGGTGTGGAGGAAATGAAATTACGCCGCCAGAAGATATTTTAGCGCCTTTAAAAAACGATATCCTGCCAAGGTTGGATGGTACAAGAAAACTTTTCGACTTTTCTAACAGTGATGAAATGTCGTTTAATGCTATCGGTGGAAACGGCGATGGTCCGTATGGGATACAGGATATTAAAACTTTCTGGGGCACAAAGACTTTCCCTTACAATTCGGAAGTCGGTTCGGTAGGCGTAGGTGACTATGCTTCTTTGCTCCGTTTTATCCCAAAAGAAAACCTGATTGCGCCACAATACAAAGCGAAGCCAGATTCGGTATGGGATTACCATAAATATATCTCCTACGAGCAATATCTTAATCCATATGGTAAACCAAAAAGTGCTGAAGACTTTGCTATGAAAGCCCAATTGGCCAATTATGATCAATACAGGGCCTTAATGGAAGGCTTTTCGAATAAAATGTGGGATTGGTATACCGGTTCCATCATCTGGAAAACCCAAAACCCATGGACAGCCATGCGTGGACAGATGTACGATTATTACCTCGACCCTAATGCCTGTTTATACGGTTTAAGGAAAGGCAGTGAGCCGCTGCATGTAATGATGAATCCTTTGGATAGTATGGTTACCATCGTGAACAATGGATTTACAACAAAAAACAACCTGATGGTACAGGCGAAAGCCTACGATATGGATGGGAAAGATTATTTCTATTCGCAGGTATTTAATTCTGTTGGCCCATCTTCTGTGAGAAGACTTTTTCCGATGAACGAATTTTTGGCCAAGCTGGATAAAAAAGAGGGTGTATTTGTTTCGTTGAGAATTTTGGATCAGAAGCAGGATATATTGAGTGAGAATATATATTGGCTTCCGGGTAAGGATGGTGAATATTCAGGCTTGAAAAATATCAAACAAACGCCGTTAAAAGTTACTGCAATTGATCAAAAAAATGGTAAAGTAAGCGTTACTTTGAGCAATGCTAACGGAAATCCGGTGGCATTTTTTAACCGTGTGGCTTTGATAAATGGGCAGACCAACGAACGTGTGCTTCCTGCTTTTTATGATGATAACTACGTGAGTATTTTACCTGGAGAAAGTAAAACCGTAACGGTAGAATATACCGGGAAGCAAAATAATTTAGCTGTAGAGGTATATGGCTGGAATGTAGAAAAGCAGAAGGTAAATATTCAGTAAGCTAGTCGGGATTTGTAATTCCGTCTTTCGAACTTAGGATTTTTAATCCTGGGTGTGATTCTCAGACCTCGCAGGTTTAATGGAGCGGAGGCGTTTGAAAACCTGCGAGGTCTATGAGACTTTAATTGTTAGCATTTTTTGAAAATGATGGGTTCTGTGTCAATGGCGTTTGGTGGTCCTGCTATTGCTTCAAGTCCTCACTCGTGCCTCGTTGTGGGCTTTACGCGCTATCAGGTTTAGAAACAAGGGCCACTGCTTCAAAACCCGGGAGGTCTAAAATTGCTATGAATTCGCGTTAGGGATTGTAAGGGTTCAGTACCGATCCTTCATCGGTACCGGAGCAAAGCGCAGCCCTGAAAAGCCCGACCCTTGCGTAGCTTGGGTAACGCCCAAATCTGTTTACAATTTTCGATTGGCAGTTTATAATAATTTAGATTTTAATGGCTGGTGTGGATCAAAAATCCACAGTATGGAGAATCGAGATTGCAAATTTCGACTAATAAAAAAAGGCGACACTTACGTATCGCCTTTTCCATTAAATATGTTTACAGCCTTAGCTTACACCGTGTAATTTCACCTTTAATCCTTCCATATTGTTGTTTAACTGCAATTGGCAGGCTAAACGCGAGTTTGGTAACAGATCGGGCAAAGTATCCAGCATGGCATACTCATCGTCTGTCATTTCATTCAGTTTTTCTTCACCTTCCAAAACATCTACACAGCAGGTAGCACATAGTGCCATTCCACCACAGGTTGCCAGGATATCGTACTCTGATGCTTTTAAAAACTCCATCAGGCTTAAGCCCATGTCTGTCGGTGCAACGTGTTCGGTAACCGAGCCATCCGGCTCTTGCATATATATATTAATATTGTTTTCCATTTTTTAGCTTACTTATATTGATTCACAAATATAGTAGAAAGCTTAAAATTCTGAAACTCCGTTTACAGTTGTATATTTCATGGTATATTTCACACCTGGGTTCATGTAAGAATAAGCACTGTGGCTCATTAATGCCGCCTCGTGGAAACCACAAAGTATCAATTTTAATTTATTGGTGTAGGTATTGATATCACCGATTGCATAAATTCCAGGGATGTTTGTCGAATAATCATCAACATTTACCTCGATTGCACTTTTGTTGATATTTAAGTTCCAGTCTTCAATCGGACCTAATTTAGGGCTCAATCCAAACAAAGGAATTAAGTGATCAGCCTCTACAACCGTTTTTTCCATCGTGCGGTTCTGCACAATTTCAACCTGCTCCAGTTTATCGGTTCCCTGTACGGCCTGAAGGTTGCTGTTTAAAACCAAATTGATTTTACCACTTTCGGCCAATGCCATTACTTTAGATACTGAATCGGGTGCACCGCGGAAACTTTCGCTTCTGTGTACCAAAGTTAATTCAGAACAAACCTCGGCTAAATAAATGGTCCAGTCTAAAGCAGAGTCGCCACCACCGGCAATCACCATTTTCTGATCGCGGTATTTCTCCGGGTCAAGGATCATATAGTTTACGCCCTTACCGTTCTCAAATTTCTCTAAGTTTTCTACAGCAGGTTTACGTGGTTCGAAACAGCCTAAGCCACCGGCGATAACCACAACCTTGGCTTCGATAACGGTACCCATGTTCGTTGTTAAAACGAAATCTGCTTCGCCACGCTTTTCTAAACCTTCGATACGCTCGCCTAAAGTAAACGTTGGATGGAAAGGTTTTGCCTGCTCCATTAAGTTATCGATAAGTTCCTGAGCCAGCACAGAAGGATAACCAGGGATATCGTATATCGGTTTTTTAGGGTAAATTTCAGACAGCTGACCGCCAACCTGAGGCAGGTAGTCAATTAAATGGCAACGCATTTTTAATAAACCGGCTTCAAAAATGGCAAATAAACCAACCGGACCAGCGCCTATTACGGCTATATCAGTAGTGATCATTAAAAAAAATTTGACGCAAAGTTACAAAATAAAGTATTACCAATTCTGCTATTTAGAAATATTCTAGATAATTTTGCAATCCTATTATATTCAGTATTTTATATCCCCTAACTTAACAAAAAGCAAAAGTTAAGGGTTTTTGATGGTTTAAAGCAAATTATAATTGGTCTATGGATTTAGTGGGATACGTGCGATTGTCATCCTGAGGAACGAAGGATCTTTTTAGTGTCAAAGCTTTCGCTTATGATAGAAAGATACTTCACTCCGTTCAGGATGACAAAGAACCATCTACCAGTTCATCCCTAAATTCTGAAATACAAAACTCCACACATCAGCTGCTTCTTCAATCATTTTAGTTGTAGGCTTACCCGCACCATGACCAGCCTTTGTTTCAATCCGGATTAAAACCGGATTTTCGCCTTTGTATTTTTCCTGTAGGGTTGCTGCGAATTTGAATGAATGTGCCGGTACCACACGGTCGTCGTGATCGGCAGTGGTGATCAAGGTAGCCGGATAATTTACGCCACTTTTTACGTTATGTAGCGGCGAATATTTAATCAGGTAATCGAAATCTTCTTTTTTGTCGCTGCTGCCATATTCCACTGCCCAGCCCCAGCCAACGGTAAATTTGTGGTAACGGAGCATGTCTAAAACGCCAACGGCAGGCAATGCCACTTTAAACAGATCGGGTCTTTGCGTCATACAGGCGCCAACCAATAAACCGCCGTTTGAACCACCAGAAATAGCAATTTTAGATGGGTTGGTGTATTTTTCTTTCACCAGATATTCTGCTGCGGCAATAAAATCGTCGAAAACATTCTGTTTTTTTGATAACATCCCTGCTTTGTGCCAGGCTTCGCCATACTCACTTCCGCCACGTAAACTCGGCTGAACGTAAATACCGCCACGCTCCAAAAACAACATCCGTGATAGGCTGAATCCTGGCGTTAAGCTGATCTGGAAGCCACCATAAGCATAAAGATAAACCGGATTATTGCCATCAAGTTTGATACCTTTTTTGGATACGATAAACATAGGTACCTTGGTGCCATCTTTCGATGGATAAAACACCTGTTTGGTTTCGTAATTTTCGGTATTAAATTGAAGACCTGATTTTTTATATAATGTCGATTCTGCCTTATTTATATCGTAACGGTAAATGGCGCCTGGCGTAGTGAAATTGGAAAAGGTGTAAAAAAATTCTTTATCTTCTTTATAACCACCGAAACCATCAACGGTACCAATTGCAGGCAGTTTTACCTCTCCGATTTTTTTTCCGGTTAAATCAAACTGGATAATATTGGTGCTTGCATCTTTTAGGTACGATGCCCATAAAAATCCACCGCCAGCACCAACGCCCTCTAAGGCCAATTTCGACTCAGGAATAACCTTCTGCCAGTTTTTCGGATCTGCATTTTTTGGATCAACCAAAACCACTTGTTTGTTTTCGGCACCAAGATCTGTATTCACCAATAGCTTATCGCCAATATTATCTACAACGCTATGGTTATTTTCATAACCCTTAATCAAAGGTTCAATTTTGCTTCCGGTTGCTTTTAAATCCTGGTAGAATAGCGCATTACCCGAAGTACCCGCACTGGCATATACCACTAAAAAGCGTTCATCTTCGGTAACACCGGCGCCAAAGTATAGGTTGGGATTGGTTTTATCTTCAAAAATTAATTGATCATTTTTTTGTTCGTCACCCAATTTGTGAAAATATACTTTCTGATACTTATTGGCTGCCGAAAGATCTGTGCCTTTTACAACGGGCTCATCAAATTTACTGTAATAGAAACCGTCACCTTTCCAGGCTGCGCCAGAGAATTTAGTCCATTTCAGCTCATCAGCTAATTTCTTTTTGCTGGCAATTTCCATTACATAAATATTGCTCCAGTCTGAACCGGCCTGTGCAACGGAATACGCCAGGTATTTTTTGTCGTGAGAGAAGCCCAAAAGGGAAACTGCTGCTGTTCCATCTTTTGTCAGTTGGTTTGGATCGAGAAAAACTTCTTCCTTGCCCTCCAATCCTTTTTTAATAAACCAGATGCTTTGGTTTTGGAGTCCATCGTTTTTGGTAGAGAAATAATATTCTCCCACTTTAAATGGCGCACTTTCTTTTGGATAGTTCCAGATTTCGGTTAAACGTTTTTTAATATCAGCACGATAGGGAATTTGCTCCAGGTAATTTTGGGTAACTTTATTCTCGGCTACCACCCAGGCTTTTGTTTCGGCAGAAGTGTCGTTTTCGAGCCATCGGTAAGGATCGGCAATGGTTGTTCCGAAGTAATTGTCGGTTGTGCTGTCTTTTTTGGTTTCGGGATATTTCATCAATGTTATTTTTTCTGCAGGTTTTTTGCCCTGGTTACAGGCGAAAAGGCTTAATGCAAATAAGCTCAATACAATTTGTTTTTTCATACTGATTAAGATTTATTTACTAATATATGTTATTACCTTCGGTTTGATTACACCGGTTTTAGGATTACACAGATTAAAGTGTTTGAGCTTTGGCTTTAGCTGCTTCCAGATTTTCACCATTGAGAAATTAGGGGCATTAAGTTTTTTTTGCCACGGAAACACGGATTTTGGTTCCTTACTTTAGTCTTTAAGCTTTTTCCTTCGGGTTGATTACACTAATTTTGGGATTATACAGATTAAAATGTTTTGGGCTTTCCTTCGGTTTGATTACACAGATTGTAGGATTTCAGAGATTAACCTATTTGCGTTACCTTTGGGGAATCCATGAATAAGAATATTTATTTCGCTTCTGATTTTCATTTAGGCACACCGAATTATGCCGAAAGCCGTGCCCGTGAGGCGCGTATTGTAAGTTGGTTGAATTTTATAGAACCGAATTGCAGTGAGCTGTTTTTGATGGGCGATATTTTCGACTTCTGGTTTGAGTATGCAAAGGTAGTTCCGAAAGGTTTTATCCGCCTGCAGGGAAAACTAGCTGCCATGGCCGATGCCGGAATAAAAATTTACTTTTTTAAGGGGAACCACGACATGTGGGTGCGCGATTATTTTACACAGGAAATCGGCATGGAAATTATCAGCGATGAACTGATCATAGAACGGGCTGGGAAGAAATTTTATCTGCACCATGGTGATGGTTTGGGGCCGGGCGACAATAAATATAAATTCTTAAGGAAAATTTTCAGAAGCAAGCTCTGTCAATGGTTATTTGCCCGCCTACATCCAAACCTGGGCATTGGTATTGCCAACGCGTGGAGCCAGGGGAGCAGAGCCGCGCAAACCGAAAAGGAAGTTTTTTCAGGCGAGGATAGGGAATGGCTGGCCATTTATGCCAAAGAACAGTTGCAAAAAACACATTTCGATTATTTTATTTTCGGACACAGGCACCTGCCGCTCGATATCGATTTGGGCAAGGGAAGCCGATATGTGAATATAGGCGAATGGCTTAATTATAATTCCTATGGGGTATTTGATGGCCAGGATTTAAAACTGGAATATTATAACCCAGAAGCTTAATTTTTAAGTTTATCTTTTGTAAAGCAAGGTCTGGAGCTTAGTTTAATGTTCGTCGGGCTTCGCATTATAGTCCCGATTTAGAAGAAAATCCAGAGCTGCCATTTCATCCGGTAGCTATCGGATCCCGTTTAGCTACGCAGGTTCGTATTGCGATTAAGGGTTGCATTACGTCTAGGGTGCACCATCTATTGTTTATAAACCCGATATAAGTGTAAAGCTGGAGCCCGATTTTTTCTATCGGGAGAGGACTTTGAACGTTAGCGGGACTATCGGCCGCCATTGATGTTTAACTACTCATTTCCAAATTGAACTACAACAATTCAATTTATCCTAAGCGATTAACTAAATCAAACAGTTAACCAATTAAGCCTTCTCTCCAAACAAACTAATTCATCTTTTTTCCTTATTTTTGCATTTCCTAATTTTTAGCCCTGTGCTGGCAGTCAGGAAATTTCAACAAGAATAAATATGTTAGATAAATTAGAAGCTATAAAGCTACGTTGGGAAGATGTAGAAGAATCGTTGAGCAATCCGGATGTAATTCAGGATATGAAACGTTTTGCGGCTTTAAACAAAGAATATAAAGACTTAGGCAAAATTGTGGATGAATATAAAATCTACAAAAATGTGATGAGTAATATCGATGCCAACAAAGAAATTTTAGCGACCGAGAAAGACGCTGAGATGCGTGAGATGGCAAAGGAAGAACTGGACATGCTTTTAAAGCAACAGGAAGAGATGGAAAGCAATATCCGTTTGATGCTGATTCCTAAAGACCCAGAAGATGCCAAAAATGCGGTATTTGAGATCCGTGGTGGTACCGGTGGCGATGAGGCGGCGCTGTTTGCAGGCGATTTATACCGTATGTATACCCGTTATTTCGAAACCAAAGGCTGGAAAGTGGAAACTGTTGATGTAACCGAAGGTACTGCTGGTGGTTATAAAGAGGTAATCCTGAAAGTAAATGGAGATGATGTATATGGTCAGCTGAAGTACGAAAGTGGTGTACACCGTGTGCAACGTGTACCTGATACCGAAACTCAGGGCCGTGTGCATACCTCCGCGGCATCTGTAGCGGTGTTGCCTGAAGCTGAAGAAATTGATCTTTACATCAACCCTGCTGATATCGAACTGCAAACTTCGCGTTCAGGTGGTGCCGGTGGACAGAACGTAAATAAGGTAGAAACTAAGGTGCAGTTAACGCACAAACCTTCTGGCTTGGTGGTGGTTTGTCAGCAAGAGCGGTCACAATTGGGTAATCGTGTGATTGCAATGGAGATGTTGAGAAGTAAACTTTACGATATCGAGTTGCAGAAAAAGAATGGTGATATTGCCGCTAAACGTAAAACGATGGTGTCAACCGGAGACCGTTCGGCTAAGATCAGGACCTATAATTATCCACAGGGGCGTGTTACCGAACACCGCATCGGTTTAACGATGTATAACCTTCCATCTATCATGGATGGCGATATTCAGGAGATTATTAGCGCACTTCAGTTCGCAGAAAATGCAGAAAAGATGCAAGAAGGTGCTGTAGGATAAGGAGTTAAATATTTTTTAAAATAAAGTTTGCGAATTAAGATATAGTCTCTATATTTGCAACCTCGAAAGAGGAAAGAGGTTCGAGCTTTAAAGGAGAACAAATGGAGTGGTAGTTCAGCTGGTTAGAATGCCTGCCTGTCACGCAGGAGGTCGCGGGTTCGAGTCCCGTCCATTCCGCGAAAATAGTTTTAAATTTAACTAAAAGCCTGTAAATTAAATGTTTACAGGCTTTTTCGTTTTTTGAAAATACCAAATTATTCATTTTTTTGGATCAAGCGGAAAAGTTGGGGAGTTTATATCATTCAAAGCCTCGCAGACAAATCTTATTACAAAGGCTTTACCGAAAATCCGCTGCGCAGATTGGTTCAGCATAATAATGGAGAGTCTATCTATACAAGCACTAAATTGCCTTGGTGTTTTGTTTATATTGAATAAAGGGAGTCGAAAAAGGAGGGTTCATCCGTGAAAGAGTCTTAAAGAAATATAGTCATGACCAAATAAATCGACTGATCGGCTCAGAAAAAAATCAGTTACTGAAGATGCTGGATAGTTTATCTGCTTAGGCGGGTTCGAGTCCTTCCGACCTTCGGTTGGGACAACAAAAGCCTTAACTTGTAAAAGTTGAGGCTTTTTTGTTTCTTGATGCCTTGCATTATAATATCGTGATGCGCAATGCCTTGAGTCCGCTTAAGCCTTGCAAATCTTCCAGATCAAGATCTTCGGTTTCAGCATTCAGTACACCGGTTTCCTGCAGGTATTTTACAAATGGGAGGTAATCTTCAATGTCGCGTTTATTAAAATAGATCAATGCAAGTTTATCGGGCTGGGTAAGCCGTTCCTGCGAATTGCGGATCAGTACCTTGTCGATCCTTTTTTTGATCATCTGATACCTGATGTTGTAAGCACCTTCTACATCGAATTTCCTTTCGTCGGCCCTGAAACTGATGTCGATCGGGTGGTTATGGATAAAGATCAATTGTGTGGTGGCCAGTTTAACCGGCAGCTCAGGTTGGATCTGTTGGACCATTTTAGCCACTGTGGCCATAGATGATAACTGCCACAAACGAAGGTTCTGTAAGTGGAAGTTGTTAAAGGCCCTATCGGGTGCAATAGATTGCCCGATATAAATATCGTATTCTACACCGTCTGTCCTGAATTTCTCAAAATAGCAGGGATAGGATTGCTGCAGTTTTTCGCGCTCGGCTTCGAAATAATTGTTGATGGCGGTATTTATCAGTTGCATAGAAACCTCCAGTGCCTGGCGGTGTTTGTAAACTTCACCATTGTGTTCGGAAATTTCCTGAAGGTATTGATCGATTACCTTTTTGGTATTTGGATCAGACTGCGAAATCAGTTTCAGGTAATCGGTGGTCTCTTCTTTAAGGAAGATATTGAGGCTGTTTTCTTCGGTGGTATTCAGCTCGCCCGCCTCTAAACTATTGCTCCATTTTTTGCAGCTGAAGATCTTTTCTTCTAGCAAAGGTGAGCTATACAACTTGTTGAGCTGTTCCAATGTTTCGGAGAGCATGTTCAAATGCAAGCTAAAATCGGCCTTGCTGGCGCTATTGCGTTCGGTTGTAGAGTTCCTAATGTCGATGGCGCCATAAAAAGGATATACATCATCGAAGCTGATCTCTTCCGTACGCAAGGGCAGGTTTTTCTTTTTGTCGTAAAGCTGATGCCAGGCCGCTTCATTAAATTTCCATTGTACCGATGGCTGGATGGAAGTATATTTTTCTTTGATGATATTTTCAATCTCGAGGTTAAACTCGTCGATATAGATCTGTAGCAACTGGCCAATGGGCCCGAGTACAGGCTCTAATAAAGTAATTTTCTTTTCGTCGAAGGTTTCTCCAACCCATGTATGCATGCCCAGTACACCTACCAGTATGTGGTTGTGGAATATGGGCGAGAGCGACATCGATTTAACATTCAGTTCCCTAAAACGATCTAACCAGGGGAACATTTCCATATCTTCTGCCCAGATATCGGGCGAGTAAAAGGAATCGGGATGGGCGGCGTAACCTTCTGCAATCTGTTGAAAGGCCTCGGGACTGAGTGTTTCTTCGCCCCATACCGAAAATAGCAGTCCACTTCCACCTTTAACATAACCATAAACCATTTTATTGTTAATCCTTACAAAGGGGAAGAGGTCGAACTCAATATTAGCATTTTGCACCAGGATTTTAAGAGATTGGATTACCTCTGTATAGGCCATTTCCTCATCGCCTGGACTGCGGCTCAATCTGATGCTCTTAATATTTTCTACCGCCTTTTTGGTGGTTACATCGGTAATAGTAAGTACCGAAATACCCTTAAACTCAAAGAGATCAAGCGGCAGTACCTGCTGAATCTGATCGATCCCCGATTCTTCATTGAAATATTGCTGCAGTTCGCGATAGCTCAGTTCGGGAATTTGCTGTTTGGCCTTCACCTCCATAAAGCTGGTGTTGATGCCGATATGAAAATAACCGGGCAAACCGGTGTCTGCATTAATACCCGAATGGTATTTTTCTTTTAAAGGGGCATGGAAGGTGTAAAGTTCGTTAAGGATAAAGGAATAGATAAAATGCAAACGGTCTTGCTGGTGTTGCGCCATTGTTTTGCCACCCATATAGCCGTTTTGGTCTTTTTCTTCGTTTTCCAATAACTGGTACATCAAATCTGTTCCATAAAAGGTGACGGGCTGCATCGGAAAACAGAGCCCCCAGGCCAGGTGGTTTTCTGCTGAAAGCGAAGGGGAGAGGCAGGCGTAAACATGTTCTAAAAGCAACTCATACTGATTAATGCTTTCGATAGAAATGACTTGTTCATCAACACCTTGTGCCTGAAAAGCTTTTAATGCGTTGATATAGATCGCAGATTTTACGGTCTGCTCTTCTTCAATTTTTCGGTGCAGGTATTTGATGAAAGGGCCGAAGGAGATGGCTGAGTTTACTTCTGGCAAATCGGCATAGCTTTGGGCAATATTCAATATGCGCTTTTTCATCTCTTTAATTTTAAATCATAATGACTCCAGACCGTGTGGTACTTAAAGGTACCCGCTCAATTGATTCATATAAAGATAAGAGATGTGGCGGGTTGTTAAAAATTTTTTGCCTGAATATGATGGCCTCCTGGTATTGGAAGCATGGGGGCTTCCTGATTTATTCCCTTTTTAATTAAATTATTTAGAATGAGGTTCAGGGAGTTATGGAATTACAACGAAAAAGATTGCCCACGATAGTGATAAACAGAATATTTATCTATATTTGCAATCCCGAAAGGGAAAGAGGTTCGAACTTTAAAGAAGAACAAATGGAGTGGTAGTTCAGCTGGTTAGAATGCCTGCCTGTCACGCAGGAGGTCGCGGGTTCGAGTCCCGTCCATTCCGCGAAAATAGTTTTAAATTTAACTAAAAGCCTGTAAATTAAATGTTTACAGGTTTTTTCGTTTTCTGAAAACACCAGATTATTCATTTTTTGCAAGAAAAAGGTGAGCAATTCGGTGAGCACATTAAACAGCGCGAACGCTTGTTTCAACTCCGAAGGGCTCAATTTTTGTGAAATATTAACCGTTTATTTATTTTCGTTGCTTTTGTTGTAAGCAAATACCCTTTGCCTGTTTTTAAAGGTGTATGTGCCAGTCACAGTCTTTGTTTTGGTTTCCTTAGAAAGGATAAGCTTTACCGTTTCTTCAGGCGAAGCACCCATTTGTTTAAGCACTGCTACCAGATCTTCTGAAAAACGCTTTTGCCATTTATCTCCAAAGTTCTGTTTGCAAAAATCCAGTATTTCTTTGGTTGAATATTTATCCAGCTTTTCTAAGGCAAACCACTCATCATTAAACTGTACAATGGGTTTTTCGTCGTCCCATTTTACTGCTGTAAAAGGTGATGCTTTTTCCAGTTGTAATTTCTGACCAAAGCCAGCTAATGAAATGAAACATAAAGTAAATAATAGCAAATAGGTTCTCATAATTTTATTGTCTTTAAGTTAAAATCTGCTCAAACTTATGCATACTGGAGCATTTTCAAAACGGTGATCGACAAACATAGGTTAGCAACTGATAATCACCGGCCAGCGGCCGACTTAACCAAATAACATTTCCATATATTTAAATACAGATATTAGCACTAGACTTTATGATACAACTTTCGGGCAATACAATAAAAACAGTTAAGCTTTTTGTCAATTCGATTTTTATAACGTTCATAATAGTCAAGCTCATCATAACTGCTGTTTCTGAATTGCCAGACAATTGGCTTTTTTTTAGCACTAGTGGCGCTGTAGAGAATTTTGCTAGTGCTTCTATTGCTTTTGCCTTAATTTATTTTGTTTTTAAATCAAGGAGTATCTTGCAGAGGGTATCCTTTATAATGCTTTTTGTTGTTGTGCTTACTTCAATAGCTATACTGAAGGATTTTAGGATTCACAACTTTACTGCTTTTGAACAATCGTTCGAATACTTTAAGAATTTTCTAGGCCAAACGTTATTGTTTTATCTATTCTTATATCTGATAAGTAAGTTGGATGCCATCAGCCGCTACAAAAATCTGGAACGTGAGCTGCATGAGGCGAAAGAGCAGTTACTTCGGAACCATATGCATCCCCATTTTTTGTATAATGCATTCAATTCCATATATAGTTTGTGCTTGAAAAACAGTAGCGATGCAGCAGACTATATACTTAAATTGTCAGGTATGATGCGCTATTTAACAGACGAAACTCATCGCAGCAAAGTTCCATTGATGGAAGAACTCGATTTTATTCAAACATATATAGATATTGAAAAAATGCGTTTCGGGGGAGATGCGGCTATTTTGCTAAGTACCAATGGGAATATAAGTGGAGATAAGCTAATTGAACCGTTTCTTTTAATCACACTTGTGGAAAATGCGTTCAAACACGGATTTTACACCAATTCCGCTGATGCTTATGTAAATATATCGTTGAATATGAAAAATAACGACCTTTTGTTTTGTGTGGAAAACAGTGTTTTTGTTAAGCAACATTTTCAGGAAAGCGAGCGGAAAGGAAGAGGCCTGGATAACTTAAAGCAACGGTTACATTTGTTATATCCTAAAAATTCTCGACTTGAAATAAAGAATGTGGATAACCAGTATACATCTCTACTTAAAATCACTTTAAATTAAATGAATTTATATAAAGCCATAATAATTGATGATGAACATCTGGCAATTGATGTGATCAGCCATTATTTAGAGAGATTCAGCAATTTTGAGGTTGTTGGAACATTTACCAATGCGGTTGAGGCTTTCAATTTTTTAAAAGAGGGGCACCAAATAGATATTGCTTTTACAGATATTGCCATGCCCGAAATTTCTGGAATTGAACTTGTTAAACTTTCAAAAAGCAATGTCATGTTTGTTATGACTACCTCGTATAGCGAATATGCAGTACAAAGTTTTGATCTTGAGGTTATAGATTACCTTTTAAAACCAATTTCTTTTGAACGTTTCGCAAAAGCTATTAACCGCTTTGAAAACTGGAAAGAAAAGCAGAGTGAAAAAAAAATAGAGGCGTCTTTTTTCATCAAAGAAGGCAATGAGTTCGTAAAGGTTTTGGTAAACGATATCGATTATATTGAAGGTTTAAAAGATTATGCGAAAATTGTTACCGGAAATAATTATTGTATGGCTTTAAAAACATTGAAATCAATTGAAGTTGTATTAGGCCCTTACGGGTTCATGAGAATCCACAAATCCTATATCGTTCCGCTTGCCAAAATAACCCAGTACAGTGGAGACTGTGTGTTTGTAAACAATGCTGAGATTCCTGTTGGCAGTAATTATAAAGAAGCGTTGACGGTTTATCTAAATAGAAATAAATTATAGGGACATAAAAATAAATGGATTTAAATGATCCCTGCACTTTGCTTTTTAAATTAAATTAAGGCATTTCAAAGTAGTATGCCTGATGTTAGAAAATAATATTTATGATAATAAATGATGGTTATATAGTTTTCAAAATAGTGGGCATGGTTGGTTGTTGGAATTTTAAATACTAATTGGTCATGCAGAGTCTCAACATCGTTTCTGTGATGATTGCCAATATACTTGTATTCTTTTTTTCGATCCTTTATATGTCCTTAATTAGCTTGAAGTTAATAGTCTATAGCAGGCCAATGGCTGTTGCCATAATACTACTACTTTGGTTAATGGCTTTTATTGGAATACGATGGAGGTACAAAAATGGTTATAGTAATGTAATGAAAATGGCCACAGAAAGGTATCCGTTCCCTAATCGAAAAATTTCAATTCTTTTTGTTATACTTTTTGAGCTCATTTATAATTGCCGGTTTTGAAATTTTGTGTTTCCGGAGTCTCATGTACGATTAAATTCAACTCAATCAGCAGAATTACCACCTTACGTATAAAAACTTTCTGTTAATAATCTTACAGTTAGCTGGGTGTTCGAAGAATTCGGATATTGCGTAATAATCAGTAAAAATAAACTAAAGGTTATCAAACGGCCGATATATGTATGACAAGCTTTGGATTATTAAAAAGCTTAGTGCCAAGCAGACATAACCACCAAAGGTGGGAAAGAATTACCTTGGGTATGGAAGCGTGTAAATTAAATATTAACATGCTTTTTTGTTCTCCGGAAACACCAGATAATTCTTATAAATTGAATACTTTGTAAGGATGATTTATTTTATTATCTCCAATAAGCATCGGTAAATTTTTCTGGAAAGTATTTACTGAATTCATTTTGCAAATTATATGACGAAAAGTTATCGTCCTGTATTTTTCCTTCTCCGGTTACCAGAACGTAACGGGGTATCCCGTTAAATTTGAACAGTTCTCTCAACGCCAGATATTCATCTGTCTTGATTCGGTGTGTATTGATCATTGCGTTTTTCACGGTATAATCATCATAAAATGCAGCTTCTGTGCTTTCAGCATCTGTCACAAATACAAAATCAAAATCCGGATTATTCTGGTATTTCTTTCTCATCGACAAGCTACTCTCTATTCCGCTACGACAAGGCCCACACCATTGCGCCCAAAAATCTACAATTAATATTTTTCCTTTCAATGGATTGATGATTTTTTTGAAGACTGCTGCTGCGGCGTTATTGGGCAGCTCATAAGCAACGTTCCCTATTTTGTATTTGGTATACATCCGGTTCATTTCGCTAACCAGAAAGGGATCTTTTATGCTTTGTGACAGGTAAGTCGTCTCTTTAACAAAATTTTTATTTTTGTATTGGTTAAACTTAAAGTTCGAAATCAATGAACGAAGCTTGGCGATGTCAAAAACCAATGTAGATTTCTTGTTTTTAGCGAGATACGCAGAATCTAATTTCAAATAACCTTTATTATCATTATAAATTAATGATCTTTCATATACAGGCGAAAATTCAAAGCGATTAATGAAGGTTGAAAATTCATGGGAAATTAAAATTGATTTGTCGTTTAAATCAATTTTATCCAGAAAATCGAAATAATGATCAGGCATCGGCAACTTTAGAATTTCATTGTCGGGTTTTTCCTTTTGGTAATAGCCGCGCGAGCTTCCATAGTAAAAAGGTAGTTGGCATAAGTTAAGTCAACTTGGTTAAGTATCATTTTTTTTATGTCGTCAGGTGTCTGTTTTATAGCTATTGTACTATCTGCCGTCTTCCTCGCTTTTTCCCAACTCTGAAGCTGCATACTTTTAAAGTCTTCAGGCCTTTGTTTTTCTCTATATTCTTCTAATTTACCATAGTCAGGCCTGATAAACTTAATCGAGGCCAGCATCTCGTTAACTGATTTATTCACACCCAGATATTGTACATTTTTAAATGTGTAGCGTTTGTCGCGATACCGATCTGCCAATAAAAAATCATCCCAATTTAAAACTATGCCTGTTACAGTTCCTGGTACTGCATAAAAATCAATACCTTGATTATTAAAAAATATATTGGATGAAATGGGATGAATGGCCAACATATTACATTCAAACCTTCCATCTTTATATATTCTTACTGTTGTCGGAAAGTTTTCTCCAGTAAGATCATTTTGGTGGTAGATAATGCCACTCGCAAAGCCTGCTCTTTTATCATATCCTTTAATGTAACCGACAATTTTAATCGAATCGTTCGCGAAAAACCGGTTTTGATCTCCTTTACGTTTTTTGCCGGCAATTTGTCCATCCATCCATTTCGATACATGGTCAGGTATTGACTTTGTCTTATCGGTTTTAGATTTTTGCAATGAAATACCGTAAATAGAAGTTTTGCCATCATCTCCATAGTTTAGGCGCTTTACCTTTTTGTCCAGTTTAGGGAAGATTAATCTAACTGAGGTATCACCTGATATTGGCGTCCACAATTTGGTGTTAAATTGAGCACCTTCGATCTTTTTTACGGTATATTTCTCACCCGTATCCGCATTTTCTAAATATGCTTTATCGCTGAAGGTAGTCCACCAGTTTGGTAAAAAGTTAATTTTAACGTCAACAAGGGTTGCGGTGTCGAGTAGGGTGATTTTATCAATGTGGTAGATGCCTGTATTGGTAAATTCGCTTTGAGGATTGTTAACGGTTTGTGATTTTGTTGTAAATACAACCAGAAGTAAAAGGAGCGCAATAAAGTATTTCATGAGATAGCCTTAATTAGATGATGAATATTGATGAGTCGATTTTTGGGTAAAATTCAGAATACAAGAAAAATTGATCGAATAAATGCAGGACATCGGAAATTATCTTTTCATATTTGGTCATTTATTTGGAATGTTAAGATAACCTCTCACAGCGCCAAACATTTAAATGTTTCTCCAACGAATATAATGTAATTTGTTTTTGTAAACAACTAAGTGCTTTATATTGATGGGGTTCAGGTCTTGTTCGTTTGGATAATCAGCATGCATTGCTTAAAACAACTGATTCTATATGGAAGCATTCGAACATCATAAAATAACCTGATCAGAATTTTCAATAATATCATCATCGCCATTCTACCCTTGACATACCCTTGTCGCAGCCATGCCTCATTTTTGCATTATAATTTAAAAACAACATCATGGAAAAGCAAACATTTGATCCCTGGGGATGGGGTAAATCTACCAATTCGGTACAGGCGGTGGAGGTTAAAAATAGCAGTGGAACTCTGTATTGTTCAGGGCAAGTCGCGATTGATCATAACGGCGTGCCAAGCCATGCGGATATGCGTTCGCAACTGATCCAAACCATTGCGAATCTGGAACAGCTTATTGAAGAATCAGGCTATGCATGTAAAAATATCGTACGACTCAATTTATACACCACTTCAACGCAGGATTTTTTTACAAGTTGTATGGATGTGTATGTTCCATTCATTCAAAAACATGGTATCCAGCAGGCCACTACTTTACTTGAAGTGAAAGGGCTTTTTGCTACACTGACAGTAGAACTTGAAGCTACGGTAGTAAAATAACGAATATGGTTTTCATCATCCACAAGGCTTCTTAAACCATATAAAGCTTAATAACACCAAAGCCTTAGCTTGCATAAGTTAAGGCTTGGGTATTTCACCAGGTTTGCTACCGGGCACACATTTTATCATTCAGTTAATTGCGTATGCAATACGGCAAACTGATCAAAGGTGAGTTTTTGCGTTTTATCCATAACAAGAAAGTGGGTATCTGTATTTCCTCTTAGGTAGAGTGTAGAATTATCGTAAATGGCGGTATAAAGTTGCTGGCTTGTGGTATTCACATCAGCAATTGCATTTCCCTTTAAAATAATCTGAAGGTATTTGACTGATAGGATTCCTTGTGTCTTTACAACGGCATTTTCGCTGGCTTCTATTCTGTAAATTTCCGATACATAAACAATCAGTTTACCTGTTGTAACACTGGCTCCGGTGATGCTGAGTACATCGCCCTGTTGTGTTATTCTGGCGTTTCCCTCATTATCATCGGTGTAGGAAACGCCAACCTGAGGTCGCTGGATCAGTAGCACTTCAACATTCCCTTTAATTAAGATTTTTCTGAAGGGCGCAACCTGATCGGTTTTTGCAGGCTTATCCGCCGCGGCGCTGGCTGTTGTTGGAAAGAGGTAGGTCAATACTAAAATAATGACTGATACCATGGCAATTTGGGCTTTTAAATAAGATTTCATTTTGTTTTATTTTAATGGTGTTTGAATAAATCGTTATTGATAAGATCTTTTGTTTCTTTAGGCGATCATATCGTTCGGTAGCCTATTAACGAAGGAAGTGCCAAAACAATTTATTCTTCGTATAATACTGATAATCAGAATTTTGATTTTATTTTTAATGAATTTTGGTGTTCATTATCGAACAGTCGGTCGTGCGGCACCGAACAGTTTAAGTAGATTATAGCGACCAAATCGTGATGCAACAGGCAGGATTGTATCGTATTTTTTATAAATTGAGGTGCCGAAACCATACTATTGCTGATCACCTTAACTTCTTCTATGCATACCATTTTACCTTTTCTATTGGCCATCGTAGCCATCATTGTACTGCTGAATATGTGGGCCACTAAGCTCAAAATTGCTTATCCGATTTTACTAGTTGTGGGCGGGCTGGTGATCAGTTTCATACCTGGTTTACCAAAGGTGAAAATTGATCCCAACCTCATATTTTTTATATTTCTTCCGCCATTGTTGTATGAAGCCGCCTGGACCATCTCTTTTAAAGAGATGAAAAAGTGGTGGCGCATTATTGGAAGTTTTGCTTTTCTGGTTGTCTTTTTTACGGCATTATCGGTAGCACTCGTGACCAGCTATTTTATCCCTGGATTTACGATTGCTTTAGGTTTCCTATTGGGAGGCATTGTTTCTCCGCCTGATGCCGTAAGTACGGCAGCCATTACGAAGTTTGTAAAAATCCCAAAATCTACTGCGGCTATTCTGGAGGGCGAAAGTTTGCTAAATGATGCCTCCTCGCTTATTATTTTCCGTTTTGCATTGGTTGCGGTGGGCACTGGTCAGTTTATCTGGCAGGATGCAGCCACGAGCTTCTTGTGGATGGTAATTGGTGGAGCTGGTATTGGTTTATTGTTGGGTTGGCTATTTGTTCAGGCACATAAATATTTACCCACCGATGCGCCATCCGATACAGCGCTTACCCTTATTGAGCCTTATTTTATGTACTGGATTGCCGAACAGGTGCATAGTTCGGGTGTGCTGGCGGTGGTAAGCGGGGGATTGTATATGTCGGCAAAGCGACTGGTGTTTTTAAACAGTACCAGCCGCATCAGGGGATTCAGTGTCTGGGAAAGTTTTATTTTTATTTTAAATGGCGTAGTTTTTCTGATTATCGGGTTGGAGCTTCCCGAAATCAGGGATGGTTTACGTTCACAGGGCATTCCCTTAAGTACTGCCATCGGTTATGGTTTGCTGGTTACCGGTGTATTGATTGCTGCCCGGATCATCAGTTCGTATGCCGCTATGCTTGCTACGCTTATTTTCCGTCCGAGCGTAACCCCTGCGGCACGTTCGAAAAGGGCACTGCTATTTATGCCACTATTGCTCGGCTGGACTGGCATGCGTGGCGTGGTTTCATTGGCAGCAGCACTGGCCATACCTTTAACCTTCGATAATGGAAAAGCTTTTCCTCAAAGAGACCTGATCTTGTTTATTACTTTTATTGTGATCTTGTTAACCCTCCTCGTGCAAGGGCTAACCCTACCATTCATTATCAAACGGACGGGCGCTTTTGGTTTTATATTTAAGCAGGAAACAGATGAAAAGGTTAAGCGCGACATGAAACAGGGTTTGAAGCAACATGCCTATCAGTTTCTTAAAAACAAATACGATAACGAATTGAACGGGCATGCGGGCATGGAAAAATTATTAAAACACTGGGAGGAAAAAGCCAATGCTACCGACGATAGTTGGATGAATGAAAATACGAAAATCATTTTTATCGAACTGCTCGAAGGCCAGCGGAGCTATCTTACCGAACTGAATAAAGATCCCGCTATTAATGAGGATATCATCCGCCATCAACTCTATCAGATCGACCTTGAAGAAGAAAGATTGAAGATTATCTGATTTACGGTCTGATCTTTAGCTATTAATGTTCCCTCAAGTACTATGCATTGTAGCGTTTTATCCAGTCTTGCCGTTTTTCATTAAAAACCAAAAAGACAATGAAAAAAATAACACTGGTATTATTAATGGGCATTGCCCTGGTAGCTTGTAAAAAAAACAAAAGCACTTCTGATTGTGGAAACAAAATGTGCACAGAAGAATTTGTGATGACGGGTATAAAATTTGCAGACAAAAACGGAGCGGGGGCGGAAATAAAAGACCTCAGCGTGATAAATCAAAGGACCGGAGAAAAACTATACGCAAAATCAAGTGCATCAATCAGTACGGTAAAAGGATATTATGTGGTGCTTGATGATGCAAATAAATTACAATTATCAGAGCAGGGCGATGATCTCAAAATCACCGGTACATCTATAACAACCAATCAAACTAAATCGGCTATAGTGAAAGTGAGTGGTGGCAAGTGTGCCTGCCACATCAGCAGGATCTCAGGGGCAGAACAGATTACTTTCGATTAGCATTCCTTTTACTGCATAAAAAGTACTGGATAAAAAATAACTCCACGTTTTGTACCAATTCATTCATATTAGACTCGACCCTAAGGTTGAGTCTTTTTTTTGGCTCATAAATTCATCCAGTTTATTTATTGTGACATTAAAATCAAGTCATGTTTAATATGACGCTGGTAGTTTGTAGCAAATTGATCAACCATTAGCATATGGTATCTACAGATCTGCTTCAGAGATTGTTTGGGTACAATTGTCACAGCTCCGTCTGGGATCCGAAGCAGCTCCGAAGATGATCCGTCTCAACCCTTAATTTTTCATTGCGCTGGCACAGTGTTTCTACCGTTTGCAATTTAAGATGGATGTTTCTTTTTTAACCGGAATTTTGTTTAGTTTAGCTAAACAAAACTTATTTTATGTAAACATTTTCTTAACCTTAATTTAACTATGAAAACATTGAAATCCCTATTATCCCTAATTGTTCTTATGGGCTTATGTATCCTGTCCTGTAAAAAGGCTGACACTGCATCTGCTGAAGAAAACCAAATCTCGGATGAGCAATCGTTAGTCAAAAACGCGCTTGCAGCCAAACCTAAAAAAGTTTTATTTATCGGTATTGATGGCTGTGTATGGAAAGCCATTACGGCTACAAATGCGCCTAACCTCAAAACTTTGATGGATCAATCGTACACCAGCACCAATGCCTTGGCGCAAGTGCCTACCTGGTCATCAAATGGATGGTCGGCTTTGTTCACGGGCGTTGGTGTTGCCAAACATAAGGCATCTGATAACAGCTTTTCGGGATCTGATTTTGTAAACTACCCTTCGTTTTTCAGGCAGATCAAAACCAATCTGCCAGCTTTACGTACGGCATCAATTGTGACCTGGTCGTCGATAAATGATTTTATTGTGGCTACCGCAGATGTAACGGTAAAACAGAACAGTGCAAGTGATAATGCCACCGAAAAGAGGATTATCCAGGAAATTACCACGAGCAATACCGATGTTTCATTTTGCCATTTCGACGATGTAGACCATGCAGGGCACGCCAGCAACTATAGAACCACCACCCAAATGTATATGGATTCGGTAAAGGCTGTTGATTTACGTGTAGGCAGGATATTAACCGCCTTAAGGGCCAGGCCGACCTACAACAACGAGGATTGGTTAATTGTAGTGGCTACCGATCATGGCGGCGACGCCAGTCATGGTGGTGCCAGTTACCTGGAGCAGAATGCCTTTATCATTTTAAGCAATAGTGCCATTGCGCCTCAATTGGTGAACACATTGCCCACTACTGCAACAGAATCAAACCCACACAGTATTACCACGGTCGATTTTAAAACCAATGTTTATGGTCAGTTGCCAACACTCAGTACTTTGAACCTGAGTGCAACAAGCAGTTTTACCATTGAGTTTAGGGCAAGGGCAACTTCAGCTACGAGCGATCCGGTTATTATCGGAAATAAAAACTGGGCCAGTGGTTACAACAAAGGCATTATCATTGCTAACAGAAATGGCATCATCAGGGCGAACTTTGGCGATGGCACCAACAGATTGGATGTTGATGGGGTTGATTTAACCGATCAGTTGTGGCATCAGGTAGCCATCGTGGTTAACCGTACTAGCCAAAAAGCAACAATTTATGACGGTGGAATACAAGTTGCCGAAGGTAATATTTCTGCCGTTGGCGATCTGCAAAGTGGTACAGCGTTTAAAATCGGCCAGGATGGTACCGGAAATTATAGCCCGTATTTTACTGGTAACATATCCGAAGTCAGGTTGTTTAAATCGGCTTTGCCTGCAACGAGTATCAGTACCTATAGTTTTACAGCTGTAACCTCAGCACATCCACAAAGTGCCGACCTTGTTTTGTATACCAAAGGCAATGAAACTTCAGGAACTGCCTATAATGGTACTTTGGTGAGTCCGAAAATAGATATCCTGACCAAAAATAGTACTGCAATTACACGTAGCGCTTTAACTACACCTATTTTTTACCGTAAAACAACCGATTATCACGGGGCCCCTTATTTGTATAACGTGCCACCAACGATATTGAAGTTTTTAGGTATTGCAAAGCCCACATATTATGATGGTGCTGCCCTGGTTAATTTTTAACCCAACGATCATAGTAAACAAAAAAAGCTGTAACCGGTTAAAGGGTACAGCTTCATTGGTCTCATTCATGAGTTGAAAATACGCACATTAAGTACAAGATTTTCAGTTTCTACGAATTTTTATCTTATTGCCACAGATTGACAGATTAAATACAATCTGTCAATCTGTGGCTTTCAACGACGAAGGGCATTCGTAATTAAACCTATGTACCTTCAGCGCACTGTGGTTTAGTTTTTAATTTATCCGGGAAATATTTTAATCGAGCAATGTCCAGGTTTTTCTGGCCTGTACCTGTTGTACCACCTGTTGTTCGGCAACCACAATGTTTTCTTTGCGCTGACCGATGTATTCCAGTCCGCTCAATTTATTCCATAGTGCAACCAGTACATTCATAAACTCGCTGGCCATGAGCATGCTGTTGTTAATCTGTTTGTGATCGTATACCAGTTCGATGGTTTTAGCTAAAAGTTCTTCGAAGTTTCCGGGGGTAACATCCTTCCACTCGTAAAAATATTTAAGCAGTTCTTCCCTTTCGCGGGGATCGATCAGTTTGATGGCGGTGAAAAAGATGTGCGCTAAGCTGGAGAAATAACCCGCCAAAACCACTGGCGATTCGCGGTGTGCAATATTTCGGTATTCGTAAAATAATCCGGCAATATAATCCACAATTTTCTCCGAGATTAAACGGATATTCTTGCCTAGTGGTGTAATGTTATCGCGGCCACCGGTTTTATCAATGATCCTGAAAGCAGCCAATTGTAAATCGTTCAGTAAAACGCTGAAAGATTCGTAGTACCTGATTAATGCAGGATGGCTCGTAATTGTGGAGCTGGGCGGGATATAATTGTTATTGATGGATAATCTTCCGTTTTCGTAATAAACCTGTCCAATGGTCAGGAAATAACTGTCTGCGGTCTGTGAACTTACTTCAGTCTCTGGCAGAACGGCAATCGAGTAACTTTTTGCCAGTTCGGGATAACGGATCGGGCTTTCTTCGGGATTAGGCGTGCCTGTTGGTACGCGGTTAAACGGGCTAACCACCAGCAAGATTACATAATTACGGGGTTCTGACTGGCCAAAGTAATGGTTATGGACCAATGTATCCATATTGTCAGATTGTGTAATATCAATATGGCAGCCTTCGGGTGTAATGGCATTACAGTACCTTACCCTCACCTCGATATGATTGGTGGCTTTTTCGATAATTTCGATATCGTGCGAGCTTTTATATCCTGCAAAAGGGGGTAAAAAACCGTAATTACTGCTGTTTAGCTGCAGGGATACGGCATCACGCACAAAATCCTGTAAATAGAGGTCGCTTACTGTAAAATGATCACTAGAAAGCTTCATGCCATTAATCCAGTTGATGGATTTATATTTTAGCGGCTTTATCATGGTAGATTTTTTATTATAGATTAGATAAAGATAGCACTTTCTCCAACTTCGTTAGGCTTATTTGCATTTTCCGATACCCGTTTAGCATAAATCGTCATTTTTTCGGTAATGCCGTTTTCGATGATGTCCAGATCGGGGTCTATAAAAATATTGCGTTTAAAAAAGGATGTTTTAATAAAGAATATCCATTTGTAATTCTCCATGTCATCGCCTTTAAACTCCACCGGGCTTTTGGCAAACTTCAGATTGTAATCATCAATAAATTTATGGAACCAGATGCCGAAATTCATGTTTTCTACCGCTTTTACCTTAACTTTTAAAGGTTCAGGATCGGTGCTTTTTTTATACAGTTCCAGCTCGAGTACCAGAAGCCTGTTAAAATCTACATGGTCCATATTGATATCCAAAGGCGTATCTGGGTATTTCCAGATCTTGTAAATTTCGGATGGTATGCCCAATAACGAAACATAGGCCCACCAAAAAATAAGGGGTACAAAAAAGCAGATGATACTGCCCGCGCCAAACCATCCGAAATTTACCGAACTTAACCAGTTAAAGGCGAGTTGAAATAAATAAACGGATAAAAGGGCCGAAATCAAGGTGGCAAAAAAGATAAATACCTTACGTTCCAATACATCTTTAGGGTAGTATTTCGTTAACAGATAAACGAATAGCGTACCCATTAAAAGGTAATAAATACAGCAGATAATATAACCCCAGGGCATAAAATTAAAATTTAGAAAGCCCAGAAAACCTGGAATAGCTAAAATAATGCCGATCAGCAGAACACTTACGATAAGTCGTTTGTTGTTAAGGAACTGGTTCTTTTTGTTGATGATAGAAAGTACTGCCGTTGAGATTAAGAAGATCAGCGGGAATAAGAGAAAGCGAATAAAAAATGATTTAACGTCCATTAATTTTTTTAGATGATGTACTGCAAATATAGTATCTTTAGTATTTGATTATGATCCTTTATTTTTTCGATAATATAAATTTAATCTATAACAAAAATGCAAGCTTAAAGTTTAAATGAAAAAAGAAACTTTGATTAATAACGAACTCTTTACAGATTATAAGGCTGTAGCACAAGCTGCAGATCTTATAGAACGCGATATCATAGCGGCCGACCGGATCGAAATCATCCCTATGGGGCCTGATAAGCGTGCTTTTGCAAAAGATATCGAAAATGCCAGTATATATTATTCTGAAAAAAGAAGGCACGACCGTATCCGGATCAATACCAATAGAGAGGGCTTGTATGATATGCTGCCGGAAGGCCTTTTCCACAGGCCGCCTACAGGTAGTGCAGGCATGGATGAAGAGTCGATGATTAAGGATATCAGGGATCGCCGGGAGGAAGAAAAACAGGCCAGGTTATTTTTTACGCCCTTTGATGCCGAAATTAATCACGTAAGGATCATGACCGAGCTGTACGAAAACAAACTCGATAAAAAAACAACCTACGCTGATTTAAGCCAGATATTTGAATTTGGATGGGATGAGTTTAACCTGTTAAACAAGGAACAGAGCATTATTTGGATGCACCTGCTGCCAGAAATCCAACAGAAAAGAAACGATATCGATTTTGTATCTAAAGTGCTTACGGCCTTGTTTAACCTGCCTATTGCCCTGGTAAATGCTACAGCCACTGTAGCACCCATCAAAATTGCCGCTGAGCTGCAGATGCAGTTGGGATCGAGTGCATTGGGTATCGATACCATTATAGGTGATACTTTTATGCCAGAAAATGAATCGTTCAACATTAATATAGGCCCAACCTCCCCGCAAGAGCTGGTTAATTTTATTCCAGGGCAAAAGAACAGGGGCATTTTGGATATGGCCATCGGTTACCTTATGCCTGTAGATGCAGAGGTAAATGTTGAGCTCCTTACCGCAGTCGATTTTCAGGAAACATTACTCAGTGCAGATGGCGAAAGTGCTTATTTGGGTTATACACTTTATATTTAAAAATTCTTTTATTAGCGGTTATTCTTATACCATTTTATAAACCGAAGGCTTTAACAGCATGCGGTAATGTATATTCATAGTGCTCCGTAAATTTAATTTCGCTAGGGTAAGGCTTAACAGTTCATCCCAATCCTGAGCGTTGAGGTTAATGTGATCTGCAGGTTCGATGATGATATCTGTGGTTTTAATAAACCCTGCGTTGGGTTTATTATCCAGTATAAGGCCCTTGGCCAAAGTGATGCCTTTCAATTTATTGCCCAATTCGTAACGGCAAAAATTAATGACATCTGCCTTGGTAATAATCCGATCAGCCGTGGTTAAGCCATATTTATAGGCCTGTACCCTATTGGTGGCATTTAACCTAGAGCGGCCACCTTTTGTTTGGCTCAATAAAAAAATACTTTCCGCATTCACCTTATTGTTATCGTATACCACCAAACGGCTACCTGCATTGATGTGGTTGGCTTCTTCGGCTTGTGTAACCCATATATCTAAAAATAAAATATCGGCATCGTCAATCGGTTTTAATACGATATAGCTGGGTAACTCTTTAATATCTTTTAATGCCGAGCGGCTTTTTTGTTCAATAAGGGCAATATTCTGTTCCAAGTTTTTAAGAATGGTGCTTAAAAAGTCTGGTCCGTAGGCAGAAAAGGCGGCCTTCTCATCCCTCAACAGTTCAAAAAGATAATCAACCAGTTCTTTCGCATTTCGGGTATCAAAACGTTCAGTACCCCCATATCTGATCGAAAATGAGCCGTCGCCCTTTTCGTTTTCGTTGGTGTATGGAATTTCATTATAACTTTTGCCCTTATTGTCTTTCAGGTTTTCTACAGCAAGCATTTGATCTGCCGATTCTGTTTTAATCGGAATAATATTATTCATGGTTTTAAGCCGGTGTTTAATCTGGCTTAACCTTTTATTCACCACCGGGAACGCATTAATATAAATGTGCAGTTCGTTCAGCATTTCCTGGTTGATGGCTGCAGGGAAAACAACCTTCAGCCATTTTACCGTTTCGTCGATGCGGTTTAATCCGGCTGGCTGAAAAATGTTTTCGAAAACGGCTGGCAGTTCCTTGCTTTCATCAATATTAAAATCATTCAGATCGCCCAGTGTAATAAAGCGGTTGCTGTAAAACTGTAAAACATCGGCTTTAATCAGATTAAGCAGTTGTTTGTGGTGAAAGGGGGCTTCAACTTTGCCGGTTAAGGGCTCATCCATAAACCGTTCGGTATAGGGGGTGATTTCGTTGTCTTTGTAGAACCATTTCCCCAATGATAAAAGATCGTAAGTATTTTCGGGCACTGAATAATTTTTCCAATCGAAAAATAAGTTCAGCTTATTAAAGTCCATCCAGTTTTTGATCCCGCTAAAACCAATATACAGGGTGTTCTTTTCGATAGAAAAGCCCGGCAGCGTGTTCAGTCCAAGCTGTTTGCTTGAGTTTTCTACATTAAAAAGTGTATTTCCGGTGGCAATATATTTTATCGAAGCATTGTTAACCTTTACCGTATGCAAAGGGCTAAAGAAAATATCGGTTTTTTTGGTCTTATCGTTTTCCTGCTGGATATTTTTCTTAAAGGCAAACTGGGTATATGGCGAGAGGTAATCTTCATCTTCAATAGGCCTGGCATGGATAATGGCATGGGCAGGTAATGAGGAAGTTAAATGATCGGGCGCTAAAATGCGGCTAATCTTATCGAAGATCCTATTTTCCAGGTTTTTAACATCATTGGCTACGTTGAACAATTCGTTGCTTAAGGCCTCAATAATCAGCTTTACGAGCGGGTCGAAATCATTACTGTCTTTAACATTCCAAAAATCTTCGGCATTTTTTAAAATTCTATTGCGGATTTCATCTTTTGATGAATAAAAAACTGGCTTCATGTGTAGAAAATTTGGGGCGTTTTCGTTTAGGTGGATAGTGGGCTAAGGAATAATGCAGTATTGAAAAAATATTTTTCTCCTGTGGTTTTTATCAGTGCCCTAACGCTAATATCCACCTTTTTTTTGATCTCAGTTATCTTACGCAATGGATATACATTTTCTACCTCGGTAATGCGCACTTCTACCGAAGTATTATAGATCCTGAACTCGTAATCGGTGATCGATTTGAGCAGCGATTTGCGGAATTTTTCCTCCCAGATGCTTTCACTCACGATTAATTCAAAATCGAGGTCCCATATCTCACAGCCAAAATCGTTGTGGTACCTATGTTCTCCAAAGCGGGTAAAAATAACCAATTCTATGTGGTTCGAAATCGATTTACCAAGGTCAGTTGGCTGAAGGCCAGTACCTGAGAAAACAGACTTAAATCTGAAGGGTTTGTTGTAAAAATTTTCAGACATAGATGATTTGGCTTAAAGTTTGTTAAAAGTAAAAGAAATAAAATCGTTTTTATAACCAAACAACAAATATTAAAAATTGTTATGGTACTGTGTTAATTTGAAATGATTGTGAGATTTTAAGTGAAGTTGATGTCAGATTAATTACTAGACTATTGCTATGTGACCCATTAATCCCTCTATGAAACCCATTAACGCCATCGAAATTAGGAGTGCTTACACGAAGTTTATCTTAAACTTTGTATTCCTAACGCTTTTCTCTATTCTGTGTATTTACCTCTTTTATGCGGCTTCCGATTACGAATACACCCTACTCGATAAAAAAGTAAAGGAAACCGAAAAACTATCTTACCTCAGAAAAGACATCAATACAAACTTCGACCTTATTCTGGTCCGCTTTAAAGAACTTTCCCAGTATACCAATTATAATGCAGACGAAATGAGCAAACAGGCCATTTTGCTGAGTGATATTCAAAGCGCCAACAACAGGATAAAAGAGCTGATCTCCAAAAAAACAGCAGTTACGCCAAGTTTTACCTTGTACGAAAAACTGAACAATAATGTAGGCGCTATGGCCAATCTGCAAGATTCGCTGATCGATTCGAGGTCGGTGATACAACGGGCCAAAGAAAGAGTTGATGAGTGTATTCTGGCAAACCAGGCTGCAGCAAAAAAAATTAGAAACGGCAGGTTCGGGCGATAATTAGCAATACGATGATAAAATTAAGCATAAAAGAAAGGCGCGAACAATTTTTGTTCTTTTTAGCGCTGTTTGTTTTTACGGTTGGGCTTTTAAGCTTTGGCATTTTTTATAGTGGCAAATCGCAGTACGAAATTTCTAAAGCAGAGCTTGAAGTGAAAATTAATGAAAATGAAGTGTTTGAAAATACAGTGAAAGAAACCATGCCTATTGTGGATACCACCTTTAAATGGATTACCCGTTACAATCCAAATGTACGGGCTGTGTTTTTAAGAGACGATATTCAACGTTCATTAGGTTCTATTAAATCAGCATTCGACCGGAAAGCATCCGATTCGCGCTATAAAATTTTTATCCAAAACGAACTGTTATACGACAGGTTGTTTTATGATAGACAAGAGCAGAATAAGAATATTTCGGATATCGAACTTTATCAAAAACAACTCGACGACTGTATTACCAACAGGCGCCAATTACAACAAACCATATCAGCAAGATAAACATTCTCAAACACCATATAAAAAACGCTACCTATGTCTGACACAAACACCAAGCAAGTTAATTCAAATTCGCAAGGCTATGTTATTCTTTACATCCTCCTGGCTGTACTGCTACTAACGGGTCTGATTTTCTTATTTAAGAGTTCATTGTTCGAAAAACGGGCAATTGATGCGAGAATCCTTAAGGATGAAATTTATTTAAACGAAGATTTAGTTTTTACCGATAATACGCCAAAAGCCTCAAAATGGTTATGGGAATTTGGTAATGGGGAAAAAGCCACTACTAAAACCGGATCTTATCATTACACCAAACCCGATACTTACATTGTACGCCTTACGGTTGATGGCGAACTCCGCCAGGAATTTCCGATCACTGTACGCGATACCGTAAAGGCCGCAGTTGTGGATAGCGTGCTCACCATCAGCGGGCCAACCGCAGGTTTGGTTAACGAAGAAATCAGGTTGGAGGGCGATGGCGAAGGAAAGGATTTCGAGTGGTCGTTCGGCGAAACCGGCCGTGTAGATGTTAAAGGAAAAACCGCTTTATACACTTATCGCGCCCCTGGAAAATATGTGGTCCGTCTCCGGTCGGATAAAGCCCGTAAACCTGCTTTCTTAACCATTTTAATTACCGATCCAAATGCCGAAATTGTAGAAGATCTGGTTGCACCAGGAGATGGAGAACGCAAAACGATTGATGATATCAGAGCGCGTTTACAGGCTATTGCCAATGGTGCCGATTTCAATTCCAATTATTATTACCTCATTAACAAGTACATGTGTAATAACGAAAAAGTAACTGTAAATGTGGAAATGAACGGTAAGAAAAAACAGACCGATATTTATTCGTACTGTATGGGCCTAACCTTTGGTGGTGAAATAGCGGTAGATGAAGCGCAGTTAACCATTAAGCCAAATTCTACCTGTGCCAGTTTATTAAATATTAAACAACATTCCGGAACGGCCCAGCCTGCAGCAACAGCAACAACCGATGCTCCGGCGAAAACGAAATAGATTAACCTCTTAACCTAATTTTAAAGCTCATCTACAAAGAATATGAAAAGATATTATGCCTTAACCATCCTGTTTTTAGGAATATCGTTTGCCCATGCACAGTCACCGGCATCCTTTGGCAAAAAAGTGAAATACATGCCTAAATCTTACGAAAGGCCTGCCGAAACCATAAATGTTAACGATAATACCAGCAGCAGTAGTTTGCCATGGATTGTTTTTTCCGATCGGGAAGACAACTATACCACTACTGCCCCAGGTGGGAGTTTGATCATGAAAAAAATCAGCTTTATGGAGCCTTTTTATGTTTCGAAAGAAGAAAACGGGTACCTGAAGTTGATTAAGTATAAGGCGGGAATGATCAGGGGCAGAAAAATAAACGATAAAAAAAGTGCCATCAGTTACGGTTGGATTGCAAAATCTAAACTGCTTTTATGGCAACGTGCATTCTCTAACCAAAAAACGGGTTATGCAGAAAAAGCAATTGGCATTGTAAATGGAAAAAATGCACTTACAGAACCAAAGTTCTATTTCGATACCACCGATTCTATCCTGGTTTACAACACACCCGAACTTAAAGACAGGCGTACCAAAGTGCGGTTGCACGAAATTGCCTATATCTATAAAAAATCGGAAGATGGTAAAAAATACCTGATCGGTTCTGATGATCAGTTGGTGGCCGATACGGCTTTAAAAAGTATTTATGGATGGGTTTCGGCAGAAGCAGTACACAGCTGGGGAGACCGTTTGTATATCACCTCAGTTAAACCGGGTAACTACGATGCTGATGATTCTACGTCGACAGCCATCAAAAATGGAATTGATAAAGGAACCGCTTTCGTTGTAGATCCTTTATTGCCAAGTGAAAACCTGATTTTGAGAAGCGTACCAGTTGTTTCGGATGATGCCGGTGCTTATGCCGTGGGTATTGCAACCGATGTTTATAACAAAAAAGACAATAAAATATTAACCATTAACGGTTCATCACTTTCTTATCAGGATTACCTAAAACTGCGCAAGAATAAAACAAAGGTAAATGTTGTTTTTGTGGTGGATGGCGGAAGTCCGATGACGAAATATCTTTCTGGAATGACCAATACCATTGCTTCATTTGAAAGTATAATGGGCGATTTTGGCAAAGGAACAAAAGTAAACTATGGTGGCGTGGTATACCGTGGCGAAACCGGATGTGCATTACAGGGGATTTTTGTGAGCCCGATTCAAAATGACTACAGACAGTTAATGACCTTCTTATCTAACCAGGCTAAAAATACCCTTAGGTGTAATGGCGAGATCTCAGAAGAACCGGTTTTTACTGCACTAAAAGCGGGTATCAATTTATTTAAAGCAAAAAAGAACGAAACCAATTTAATTGTTCTGGTGGGTAGCACCGGAAACATAGGTGGTACCAATAATTACCTCATTAACGAATTGAGCGAGCAGGTTGCCCTTGCCGATGCGCGGATTTTGGCTTTACAGGTATATAGCGATTTTAACCAATCGTTTAATGATTTTGTAATCCAATCGCGTAAACTCGTTTCCGAATCGGCCATTCGTTCGGCAGAATATAGAAAAAATACCATGGTTAAGGGTGAAGGTTTGAAAAGCTTTCAACCGTACAATACCAGTTTGCAGGATTCGATTTCTTACTATTTAGATTATCCAAAAAACAGTTTGATACAGGGCGGGGTGGTATTCCCTACAAAAGGAACTGTAAACTCTAACCAGAGCATGACCATTGCGTTGCGCCGTTTTGTAAAAGAAACCAATGCCGATATCTATAACCAGATCAGTTCTTTGGATAGTGCGTTCCGTTTAACGGGCATATCACGCAAAAATTTATCTGCTGATGTAGAAGGTTTATTGCCTGAGCCTGTTGGTGCAGAGGTGGCCGACCGTATGCCGCATAATGCTTTTAAATACTATAGCACGGCAAATGTTTCAGCTGATGTGGTAAAAAATAACCGCTCTACTTTGCAATACGCCATTGTATTAAACAACATGGAATACAAACAGATTGTGGATGTTTTTTCGATTATGTTGGGACAAAACCTTCAGGCCGATCAGTCTTCTTTCAGGAGCAAGCTGGTTAAAAACTATGTAAGAATGCCTAAACAGTTGCTGGGTATGAAAGTATCATCAGGTGATATTAAAGCGATGACTTTGGCCAATTACATTAAGCTGGTTACTGGTTTACCTTTAAACAATGAGTTTTTGGGTAAGTACAAGGTAAGCGACTTAAAGAGCACGTCTAAAATGCCGTTAGATCAGTTTGAAACTTATATTAAATTATTAAATCAATCCGTACAGCAAATTAAACGTGCTACGCAGATTGAACAACAGTTTATTTCGAACGGCAAAATATATTACTACATCACCGAAAATAATTTTAACCCGGCAGTATTGCCTACAACCAACTAAGGGATATGGCAGTTACAAATTTAAGCGAATCGGTAAAAACAGCATTACACATAGCACAGTCTTTAGCTAAAGAGTACAGAAACGAAGTGTTTTCTGCTGCTCATTTGCTTAAGGGTTTGATGCATAAGGATGTTGGTTTACGTTCATTTATCACCTCTATTGGGAAGGATGAAGAATACATTAGCGAGTGGGCAGAAGTTCGGATTGATGAGCAGGCAAAATCGGCTAGCCTTAGCGATACCGTTAGCGGTGCAGCCGAAATTGCGGTGATTTTTGAAGAAGCAGATAATGTGCGCATTAAATTGGGTCTCGATTTAATTACACCGGTTTGTGTGTTAACCGCCCTGGCAAAACCAGGCATCGGTTTTCAGCCCGATCAGTTAAAATCTTTTCCGATCAAAGAACGTGAGATTTTAGATCTCTATGTAAAGGACGAAGAAATATCGAGGGTGGTTTCGCCTGATAAAACCGCATCGGGTACTGAAAATAAAAGTACCGGCAATGCACTGCATAAATATTGTGTAGACCGTTTGCAGATGGTGCGTGATGGCAAAACAGACCCAATTATTGGCCGCGATAAGGAAACGCGGATGATGATGGAAATCCTTTGCCGCCGAACCAAACCCAATGTAATATTAACAGGTGATGCCGGAGTAGGTAAAACAGCACTGGTTGATGGTTTCGCTATCGATATTGTTAACCAGAATGTACCTGAAAGTTTAAAGCCTGTTCAGCTTTTCGAACTGGATTTAGGATCATTAATCGCAGGTGCTTCTTATAAGGGAGAAATAGAAGACCGCTTAAAAAACATCATTAAAGAAATAAAACAGTTTGAAAAAGCTGTGCTATTTATTGATGAGATCCATACGTTATTGGATAGTAAAGGTCCTTTGGGTGCAGGCATCGGCAATTTATTAAAGCCAGAGCTTGCCCGCGGCGAAATTACAGTAATCGGTGCAACAACCATTGATGAATACCGCAAGATTATTGAACCGGAACAGGCTTTTAGCCGCCGGTTTGAAGTGCTTCAGGTAAATGAGCCAAATGAAGAAAGCACCATCAAGATGTTGCAGAAACTGGCTGTAAAATACGAGGAACACCATACTTTAACTATCGAGCCCGATGCATTGGGCGAATGTGTACGTTTGGCCAAACGTTACATGAAAGACAGGCGCCTTCCTGATTCGGCTTTCGACCTGCTAGACCGGACCATGGCAGCTATGAAAATGATGAACGATACTTCCGATCAGGTAATTGAGAGTCTGGAAAGTGATTTGGAGGTATTAAAGGCAAACGAGGGACAATCAGAAGCCGATCAATTTGCCGATTATAAATGGCTTTTTTCCCTGCTTCAGAATAAATTAAGTCCTGTTTTATTGGGTCGCTTAACCGACGAAACCCAAACTGATGCTTTTGAAACCGCTGACGAATACCAGGGTTATATCAACAGCAGCCTTCAGGAATTAAAAAAATATGCGGCCGAAAAAAGCGACCGTATTACCAAACAGGATATTGCTTCTATAGTGGCCTATAAAACAGGGATCCCGATGGGTAAACTGCAGGCGGGCGAGAAGGAGAAACTGCTTAATATGGAGCAATACCTCAAGAAACGTGTGGTAGGACAGGATCAGGCTTTAAAAGCTGTTTCTGATGCCATATTGGAATCTCGCAGTGGATTGAACAAAAAAGGCCAGCCCATTGGGTCGTTCTTTTTATTGGGCCCAACCGGAACGGGTAAAACCGAACTGGCCAAATCAATCGCTGAGTTTTTGTTTAATGATGAAAAGGCGATGATCCGTTTCGATATGTCCGAATTTAAGGAAGAGCATAGTGCCGCCTTGCTTTATGGAGCGCCTCCGGGTTATGTGGGATACGAAGAAGGTGGTTTGCTGGTGAACAAAATCAGACAACAGCCATATTCTGTATTGCTGTTTGATGAAATTGAAAAAGCACACCCTTCGGTTTTTGATACTTTTTTACAGATTTTGGACGAAGGCCACATGCACGATCGTTTGGGAAAAGAAGGAGATTTTAGTAATTCGCTCATTCTTTTCACGTCAAATATCGGTAGTGAATGGATTGCAGAGCAGATAGGCAAAGGTGTTATTCCGGTTTCGAACCAATTGATGGAAGTAATGGCGGGGCATTTCCGTCCGGAGTTTTTAGCCAGAATTTCGGAAATCGTTCCTTTTGCACCGATTAACGAGAGCAATGTGGTGCGCATTTTCGAAATCCAGTTGAGCAGCCTGATCCAATCCTTAAACAAAATGGGTATTGAGTTTGAAATCGCAGATGATGCCAAAAAAATGATCGCTTTAGATGGCTTTACGCCGAAATATGGCGCGAGGCAATTGTCGGCGGTGATCAGAAATCTGTTGCGCCGGCCCATCTCTAAATACATCATTTCGGGCGAGTTAAAAAAAGGATCGAAGATCAAAGTGAGTAAACATCCGGATGCAGATCAGTTAGAATGGAATATTATTCAGCCTGAAGCCGCAATATTGGAACAAAAATTGAGTTAAAACGTTAACTATTATATTATTAAGAAAAATTAATCGTAAATCTAAATCAACATACTATGTTTAACTATGAAATTGGAGGTAACGAGCGAAAAATTGATACCTCGGAAGCTTTCGCAGAAATTGCCCATAATAAAACACTTTTTGTACAGAAACTTACCGATAACGAACCGATAAAACCAGAAAAGGTAGAAGGATTAAAAACGGTAAAGGAAGTATTCGAACATTATAAACCAAATGTAAAAGTAGCTTTCGAAAAGCAGGATGGCTCTACCGTTGGCGAAACGATAAACTTTAACGATCTGGGCGATTTTGGCGTAAAAAACATCATCAACCAAAGTAACTATTTAACCAATGTTAACATCGAGAGGGAAATGTCGCTTAATGTAATCAAACAGTTAAAATCGAACAAAACCCTAAAAGCTACACTTGATGATGAAGAAACCAAATCGGCTTTCATCAGTGCTTTGAAGAACTTTGTTGACGAATTGGAGCAAAATAAATAATCTAAACGCTGAGAAAACATGTCAAATCCTCAAGAATTAAAAGCAGACCAAAATACATCCGAAGCAGGTTTTAAACCCGCCGAAGGAAAAAGCATAGAAAAGACGTCACTGAAGGATAACTTAGAAAAACTGGCCAGGGTGGGCGGTTTCGATTTGTTGGAAGCTACAGTTGATGGTCTTCAAAATTTAAACCCTGAAAGAAAGGCACGTAAGCAGATCTTTTTAACGGGTGATGAAAAAAAGAAAGAGCGCGAAGAGCTGAAAAAGAAAATCCAGCTTTGGATTGATGTGCTCGAATCTTCTACTTCGGTAGCGGATATGGTAGAGAAAAGTACTGAAAAGTTGAATGCTGCGGAAGAGAATCTGAAAAAGAATATCGGTACCGCACTCGAAAGCACCAGAGAGCTGGAGCAGGCTTATCGTTCGGTTCATTTATTCTATAAAAATACCGAATCCGATAAACTGAAGAATGTAGTGCTGTTAAATGCATCGATGGATCAGATCAAAGATTTGGATAATCCACGTTTTATCGAATATGTAGATGATGAATTAAAGCAGAACTACGATCGTTTAGATCTTCGTAAAAATTATTCGTTAATGGTGGTGCCAGGTTACATGGGCTCTAATAAAGTATTAGAAAGATGGGGCAAAATAGCGCACAACAACAAAGCCATGCTGGTAACCGATTTCGCCGATCTTGATCAGCCGGATGATGTACTTGATTTATTTACTGCTGCAAACTTTACCGGAGGTGATGCATTCAGATCGAACGTAATCATGACCTGTAACTGGTTGGTAGGCCGTGGTAAAGTGGCCGAAGTTGGCGAAGAAGATGACCTTACCGTACCTGGATCGGCAGCACTTGCAGGTAAAATGTATTATACCTTAATGTCGCAGGTTACAGCAGGTAAAAAACATGGTGCAATAAACGAGGTAGATGGGGTAAAATTCGATTTAAAGAAAAGCGAAATCTCTCATTTAGAAAGAGTGGGTTTAGTGCCAATGGTAAATGAATATGGTAAAGTGATGGCTTTCTCAGCTAAAACTTTGTTTAATGGTGATAATATCGGTTTGCAAACCTATTCGGTTGTGCGTGTATTTGATTACATTACTAAAGTACTGTTCGATTTCTTAAACAGAAGGGCATTCGAAAACTGGACTTCTAAAACCGAGCAGGATCTGCGCGGTCAGATTGTTAAGTTTTTGGATGGTATCCAGGGGGCTGACCGTTTGATCGAAAGATTTAAGATTATGCGTTTCGAAAGAGATGAGCTTCAAAAAGACAGAATCCATTTAGATATCCATATTACACCCTATTTTCCGGCCAAAAGTTTCGTAGTGAAATTAGACGGACATAAAGGTGAAGATGAGAATACCACATGGAATACAGAGTACAATCAGCAATAATTTTTTGATCGCTGAAATAAAAACCCAACCCTAGCGTTGGGTTTTTTTATGGTTATGCATAACACTTAACAAATTCTTTATAATTTTGTAACGCATCGGCCAGATCAGATTAATCAAAAAAAATGAAGCAAGTACTTATCCTGAATGGGGATATTGAAAAAAACGCATCTACAAATTTCCTGATTAACGCCTATAAGGAAGGTGCAGAAAGTGTTGGCGCAACCGTGAGGGAGCTGGCTATTATCGATCTGATATTTAATTCGAACAAGCTGTTTAACAATAGACAGATTGCCGAATTAGAACCCGATTTGCAGAAAGCCTTAACGGCTATTCGGCAAAGCAGCCATGTTGTGCTTTTTTGTCCGGTGTATGTAGACCATATTCCGGCAAAGATTAAGGGTTTTTTTGACCGCTTGTTTATGCCCGATCAGATTTTTACCACTCAACAGCAAAATGTAAACAATAATTTTAGCGGTCGCTCGGCAAGGATTGTGTCTATTTTAGACGAAGCAACCTTTAAAGAATGGAAAGCAAATAAGAAAACAACTTATTTATCCATCAAGAAAGTTGTTTTTGAGAAATGCAGGATGAGCCCTGTGCTCACAAATACCATTGGCGAACTACATTCTCTCGAAAACCATTACAGTCAGAAGTGGCTGGCCAAAATGGAAAAGTTTGGCGCACAGCTGATTTAAATTTCGTTATTTCGATCCGACAGCTATCGGATGAAGCGTAACTGGTATTTATTTTTATCGGTAGTAAAATGGTCAAAGTCATTTAGTGAAGTATTTTTAGCCACAGATAAACACGGATTTCTATAGCCCCGCCTGAACAGCCGGGCAGGTGTGTGCATCCTATCTAGCTGTGGTTAATTGATTATTTCCTGTGAACTTAATGACATCGGTACAATAGGAGCCAAAAGGTTAATCCGAAGATCCCACAAAGTAAATCTATAAATGGATCACATCAAGTATTTCCACTAAGAGCTTTGCCCTAAATTGCTACACACTGTGGAGAAATCGCTACAGTTTTATAGCTTATTCTAACGTATGAATATTTGTAACACTAAAAATATCTTTTAACTTTTCCACATTTTTTCCACAGCAATAACTCCTTTAACTAAGCATTTAGTGCGATTTCTTGATTTTGCCGCTTTTTTTAAAACAAGGCTATGCATTATATATGAGCCATATAGAAGATAATTGGCCTGATATTTGGTTAAGTTGATGCAGTAGCGGAGGCTACGTAAAATCAATTTTTTAACCTTTAAATTTTAAAACTATGGCTTTCAAAGCTAGATTAAATTTTTCGGGCAAGGAGTACGATGTGCTTCACTGTGCCTATGCGTTAAACCGCGATGTAGATGCTAAAGGAAGACCTTCTTCCGGAGTTTACGGCGGTACCATCGACATTGAGATCGAATCAACCGAAGACACCTCAATTATCGAGGCGATGGTAAACAACCAGTACAAACCTATTACAGGAACCCTTCTGATCAAGAAAACGGAGGAAGATGCCAAAATGAAAGAAGTTAACTTCGAGGATGGCTACATTGTTAAATATTCCGAAGGGATCAACATTGTGGGCGATCACCCGATGACACTCAAGTTCCAGATTTCAGCACGAAAGCTTAAATTAGGCAACGCAGAGCACCTTAACGATTGGCCAAAAGCCTAAAGAGAGGTTGAAGGAAGGAAGGTATAGGGTAGAAAGGTTAAATGTAAATAAAACCTAAGTACCATGCGCTTCGCTCCACGCCAACCGCTCACCGCAATTCATTTTTCAAGAAATTAAAACTTACTACAATGGCATTCAAAACCCGATTAAACTTAGGATCAAAAGAATTTGATGTACTACAGTGCAGCTTTTCATTAAATAGAGATGTTGACGCAAAAGGCCGTCCATCATCAGGTGTTTATGGTGGTACCATCCACATCGAAATCGAATCAACTGAAGATACTTCAGTAATCGAATCGATGGTGAACAACCAGTACAAACCGCTTTCAGGAACATTGGTTTTCAAAAAAGGCGAAGAAGATTCAAAAATGAAAGAACTGTCTTTCGAAGATGGTTACATCATTCAGTATAACGAGGGTATTGCGGTAAACGACAATACACCGATGACTTTAAGTTTTGTAGTTTCTGCCCGTAAGCTAAAGCTGGGCAATGCAGAACACGAAAACGATTGGCCTAAAGCTTAATCCGCATTAAGCTTATAGTTATCAGAGCGCCCCGATATATCGGGGCGCTTTTGATCGCTTGTTATTTATCACCCTACATCTACTACTATCTCAGTTAATGTTGCTTTGTGATGTGTTATACTCATCACAATTTATATCAAAATTAATGCTCAATTATGCCTAACCATCTCAAACATATTGCAGTAAAAAACGTCTACTATTCAGGTAACACGTTTGGTTCGGCATCCACGCGCAATATTCTTCTAAACATGGTATACATCGTTAATGGATTTATGATTAATCCCACCGCGTGTTTATACACCCAGAATTGGGTTTGAGGTATTGTTGTGATCAAGATAAATCAATATGGAAAAGAAACTCATTGCAGAAATCAATATAGAGGACAAGGAAATTACCCATTTTGCATCCTTCAGTCTTCAACAAGCTTTTAACGAACATCATTATTTCGAACTGCGTTTTAACCACGATCAGATGGGAGCACCTGGTCTGATCAGTTTAGACGACAGCCGCGATTTTGTAGGTAAAACCTTAACCGCATCTTTTGGGCATTCGCCAGAAGGTATGCAGAATTTCGTAGGACTGGTTTCGAAGGTAGAGCTATCACAAAGCCATGGTTATCATGGCGTTTTAATCGTAAGTGGGTATAGTCCAACGATTTTAATCGACCGCGGACCAGATTTAGGCTCCTATTTAGACAAAGATTTGAATGAGATTGTAAAACTGGCAACAAAAGATACACCTGCAAACGATTTAAAAGTTGTTGCAAATGCTGCTCGAAGTTCATCAATAGATTATATTATCCAATATAGAGAAAGTGATTTTGCATTTTTGAACAGGCTTTCGGCAGAATACCATGAGTGGTTTTTCTATGATGGCAAACAGCTAAACTTCGGGAAACCCAATACCCAAAAAGAAATAGCACTTTTTTATGGAAGGGATGTTCAGGAGATGCAATACGCAATGGAAATTGCGCCGATTAAAAATAAAAGGTTCTCTTATAACCCGAAGCAGAACGAAATGTTATTGAGCGAAAGTAGCGGAAAGGTAGACGGTACGCCCGATTTATCACATGCCATTAAAGCTTCGAACCTTACCTTTAGCAAAACTTTCAACCAGCCTTCCGTAATCAGGGTAGATAACAATAACGATATTACAAGCCTGGTCGAAAACGAAGAAAAGGCCAATACCAGCGAACTCTTAAAAGTTACTGCAAGAGGCGATAATGCAGGTCTGAGTATTGGGAGCATTGCCGAAATTACCATGAGCCTGCGTAAAGAACTGGCCTTTACATCAGAAAGTTTGGGAAAATTCCTCATTACCGGTATCAAACACCATATCGACGAAAATGGTAAATACCACAATACATTTGAAGGGAAAATATCGACTACGGAGCGCCTCTTGGTTAAAAACTTTGAGAAACCACAGCCCGATATGCAGCTGGCCGATGTGATTGATAATAATGACCCACAGGGTCAGGGCCGCATTAAAGTGAAATTTAAATGGGAGTGTTTAACCAACGATGTAACCGAGTGGTTGCGCGTGGTAACCCCAAGTGCAGGTGTTGGCGACAGGGGCAATAACCGTGGATATTTTGCCATCCCCGAGATAGACGACCAGGTGATGATTGCTTTCGAAGAAGGAAATATTGCCCGGCCAGTGGTAATGGGCAGTGTATACCACAGTTCGAGTGTAAACAGTAGCCCCTTGGTTAAAAACCATTTAAAAAGTATAATTACCAGAAGCGGACATTTGCTGGAGTTTGATGATAGCGATGGAACGCAAGGTATAACACTCACGGATATCCATCAGAATATTATTCATATTGACACAAAGGGCAATAATATTACGATTACCGCTCTGGAGAACATGACGCTAAACTGTAAGAATATGCAGATTAATGTATCCGAGAATATGGCAACAAGTGTAGGTCAAAATATGGCTAATACAATCGGTATGAATAGATCGGAAACTGTAGGCATGAGTGCTACAGAATCAGTTGGCGCAATCAAAAGTACAACTGTAGCGGGTAATATGAACCTTATGGTAATTGGTCAGCTAATGGAAATGATTGAAGGAGATGTACACAGTGAAACCAAAAAAGAACGAAATGAAATAAGTGCTGGTATTATGAATATTAGCTCAGATGAGTATATTAATAAACATGCTCAAAAACAAGTACAGAATAATAGTGGTGAGAGTGGAACTGGGTATTAACTAACTAATCGATTTATGAGTAGATCAAGAATTGTTGGTGGTAGCTATACTAAAGTTTCGAAAGGCAATCACCAGATGTTTTCAGAAGAAAGCATCGTTTCCTCTGCTGGGAAAAAAGTGCAGCAAAAAGGGGCTAATGAGGGAGTAAGCCATGGTACACCACAAACGGCACCAAAAGCAGAAAATGCTGTTAACGTATATGTAGGGATGTTTTTTGATGGAACGGGTAACAACAGATTTAATTCTGAAGCGGAATATTACAGTAAGATCAATTCAAATAATGTCAATTATGTTGCCAATACCATCCCTGCACATGCGGTTAAAACCATTACGGATATTAATGGCAAAGTAACCAAAGTTAAAATATCAGATAGGGACAGTTATTGGAATCCATACTCGAATGTGGTTAAACTGTATGATTTATACAAGGAAGAAAAAAATCCTGAGCATACAGATGAATTACACAAAGAATATGGTAAACATGTTATTTTAAAACAATACGTCGAAGGGATAGGGACCAAGCGTAACTTGGAGGATGATGTAGCCGGTTCTGCACTTGCCAGAGGTTCACGAGGAATTATAGGACGGGTAGAGGAAGGGATAAAAGATCTGGTAAAAAATCAATTAGGCGTTGTTAAGGCAAAAAAAATAAATAAAATTGTTTTCGATGTTTTTGGTTTTAGCAGGGGTGCAGCTGCAGCGAGGCATTTTTGTAATGAAGTAAAGAAAAAAGCATCCTATACGCACGAAATGGTAAGGGATAAGTATGATCCGGAACATAAAGGGCTTGTACTAACGGGCAAACAAATCGTATCATCGCATGCAGGTGGGCTTTTAGGTAGATTATTACAACAAAATGGATTCAAATCGGTTAGTGAAACTTTTTCCATTGAAATTCGGTTTCTAGGCGTGTTCGAAACGGTAATTTCTGATGGTATTGTTAAAGAAAATTTAGGCTACAAAGCGATCCCACTCACATTAATGGGGCCACTTATACAAGAAAGTTTAAAGGATATTAAAACAGCGGTTGGAGGTTTAGGTATAAAAAATATTTTTCACATTCAGGCTGCTTCAGAGTGGAGGCAAAATTTTGCGTTTACTCCTACCAATGCTGGCCATACCATAAGCATGCTTGGTGCACACTCCGATATTGGTGGAGGTTATGGCAATCTCGATAAATATACTACTGTGCTCGATTATTTTGATCTAAAACCCAATGATACTAAAACGTGGAAAGAAAAACAGGCTGTAAGGCAATTTTATATCAATCAAGGCTTTTGTAATGAAAATCAAATCAGTTTTATAAATACTTATGACCACGTCAAAGAGACCAGTACAACATCAAGTCCTTATGGTGCTATATATTCAAGTCGCAATATAGATGGACCTGCAGATTTTCCAGATGGAGGTAAAACAATATCCAGCAGTCCTTATTATCAAGCCAGTCAGTCTAAAGTATCCGACCATTACATGCTGGTTGATGAACGGTATATTTCAAACAATTATGCATTGGTACCAATGTATATCATGCTGAAAAAAGCGCTCAATTGCCAGGTTCCTTTTTATAAAAATTATGATGAGGCTTCCCCAAAACCGCCATATAAGTTTGAATATGAAATTACTGATAATGTGCTTAATGATTACTTATCGCTGATGTTGAACGTTATGGAAGGGAAAGGTATTGAAAACGGCAGCTATAATATTCCGGCAGAAATGCGGAAACACATTTGTAATAAATATTTACACCTATCAGCCAATTATGGCGGATTCGATACTATTCGTGTAAAAACCGGAGATCACTACCTGTTAGGAAATTTGGGTTTTGTAAATCGACCAGTGCCTTATCATTTCGCAAACGAAACTATTACCTATGAAAGAGAAATTTATCAGCCTAAATAGCCTGTTGTTTTTGTTTGTGCTGTTGGCAAGTTGCCAATCCAAAGAAAAGTTTGATTGGGATGCTGGAATTTCTGGACCTAAGCATTATCCTTCTGGCGCACCATCTGTGAGCTATTTTTATAAAGGAGAGGACCTAGCAGGTGCATCAAGTGGTACTGGAGCTGATCAAGGCTGGGGCATAACAAGTGGTGGCTTTACAGGGGGTGATGATTTAAAACCAGTGCCCGATAGTGTTTATGTAAAGTGGGTGTGTGGTGCGGATGATTTATTATATAAAGCAGGATTTAAATTGCCCAGAGAGAAAATGCTCGAATTGTTCAAAAAGGGTACAACCGACCTCTTGGGGAAAAGAAATGATTACACTGTAATTATTGCGGGAATGGCACCAGGTGGTAATGTTTGTATTTGGATGCAAGCAGGTACTGTGCTCACCGAAGTGGCAAAATTTAAGGTGAAAAAAGGGACTGAAGATCCGAACATTGATAAGAGCTATAGGCAGAAAGACATAAAAGGATGGGAAGATTACTTAACCTATTGGGAACTGCACGGCATTCCCTATCACGTTTGGGAAGTGGGTGAAAAAGAATATAATTATACTATTGGATTTAGTAGTGCTGAAGATAAAAATTACAGCTTTGGGATAACAGGCTATTCGAAGGACGGAACAACAATTGGTTATAATCAAGAGGATACTACGCTCGTAATGCTGAAACAAAACGCAAATTATACACCTTCAAGTAGTAAAATAAAAAACAAATTGCCAGTTCATTTTTCTATACAATGGATTTCAGAAGATGATGAGCAATGGTACAAGGCAGAAATTGTGTTGCCTAATAATTTTAGTGAAAAATTCACATCTAGCGGAGCTGTTAAAAACTACGGTTATGATAGGATCTTAATAAAGATGGATAAAGAAATTCCTGGGCAGGCTTATGTTTTCGGAAAGGTGATGATCCTAGGAAAGGATAAAGAAGATATAATTATGAAATTCAGGGCGCCAAAGCTGAATAACAAAACCAAGGCCTATAGCTTTTCCAAATATTCGCTTCCCAAAGGCTACGTTTTCCCAAAATGGGAAGGCCGAAACACTTTAACATTTCCCAAGCTTGATTATTGGCAGGAACCTTGAAAAAATTGATCATGATTAATCAACGTAAAATGAAAATATCCCTTTTATTACTTGTAAATGTAATATTCATCTTTTCGAATTGTGGGCTGCATGAAAAAAAGGGTTATTCGCAAAAAACAGAATATAATTTAAAAGGTCCGGTAAAAGAAGTGATTATCCACATGTGCAAGGTAGAGGGGGGGAATATTCCTGTTGATACGACAAACTTTTTCGGAAAGGAGAGGTTCACTTTTGATCAACATGGTAATGTGATGGAAGATTTCAGAAAAACCAAAAATGAAAATGGCATTGAGATCGTATATAAATTGGTTTTTTCTGGGAAAGGTAAAAATAGAAGTTATGATGAAACTGGAAGTGTTGATGGTAAAGAAATAGAAAAGGGCAGTTACGAATATGTTTGGTTAGATGATAGGAGTTATAAAATCGTAAATAAAGCCGGGAATGGCTATAGTTTACTGGTAACTATGGATCAGGATTATAGAACAATTAAAACTCAACTGAAACAAAATAATGTCGAAGTTAATACTACTTGGGAACATGTAATAAAAAATGACAGAGTAGAAAAATTTAAGGCATTGAGTACGGTAAATAATTTGGACACTACAAAGAATTTAAATATCCAGGTCATGAAAGCTTTTGATCAACATAACAATCCTACACTTATTTATACTTATGACAATTTAGCAGAAAAAAAACCAATCGCAGTAGTTTTTAAACGATATAGATATTATTAACGCCTGGTGACTTCACATCGCAGTAGTCAATATCCACATCAAAAGCCTGAAATTCATCTAAATGAATATAAATTTTAAAAATATAGATCCTTCATCTTCAACGCAAACTATTTTAAGAGATAGGCGTTATGGTGTTTCTGTAAAATATTATGCCGGAAATGATGAATCACCTAATAAACGAATAGACTACGAAGTTGATGTGAAAATTGATACACATCATAACGGCTGGCAAATAGATATCGATAAACAAAATGTATTTTTCAACCAGCATGAACCAGATCTGATTAGCGAAATTTTATCGCAGGCAATAACGAGATCAATCTATCCTGTGCAGTGTGTAATTAACAATAAAGGTTTGCCGGTAAGGGGAATTACCAATCATGATCAAATTTTAAGCCGTTGGAATCAAAATAAAAAAAGGATTGCAGACAAATATGAGGGGGAGACGGTTGATAAGTTGATAGGTGTTGCGGATATAAAGTTTGGAAGCAAAGCATTGATTGAAAAATCAATGAAATATGATATGTTCTGGAATCTATTTTTTCATCCTAAATTCATTGGATATAATGGTACAGCCGGTGTAAGAACAGATCTACATCTTGCTGTTGTACCCTATAAATTTCCGGTTAGGTTTACAGGTTTACAATATTTTAACAGACAGGTTACTTCATACCATACCTTAGAAGTAAATTTTAATTCGGACGAAATGGAGGCCCCTCAGTTTCTAAGGGGGGCAAAAGATGAAAATCAGAAGTATTATATGAAATTGGATGTCGTATTTGATCTCGATGCCAGTCATTTATTTCTGACCAATACTACGGCCTATTTTAGTTTTTATTATAAAGATCATGAACAGAATATCTGTTTAGTAAAAAGAATATATTTTACGATGTATGAAATCAATGCTGTTTCAAAAACAGATGAGCATAACATAATCGTAGATGACGAACCAAAGAACAAGAAAAGTAAACTGATGAAGTTTATAGATGCTTTGGTGGGAGATTAATTTGAGGCGTTTGATTTTAAAAGAGACATAAAAATGGCACTAAAAGAAAAGGTAGTTCAGGGCGCAATCTGCAAATGTCAGTTTGGTACAACTCCAGATCAGCTCGTGGTACTTAGCCATAAAAAGTGGTATGCCAATGATCATGAAGCGAAAGAGAAACTTATTGTTACCAATAAGGATATTGGAGTACCCCTAAAAAAAAAGACATTTGGATCTTGCTCCAAAATGAATAATAGTCCTTGTGTGCCAAATATCACTAAATGGGATGGTTTTTACGAGAAAGAAAAATACGACCCACCTGGTGGCTACATTATTTTAGAAGATAGCAAGGCAACCTGTGCTGTAGCTGGTAGCCCATGTATAGAGATTGTTAAAAGCGGTCAGATTGGTGTTCCAAGCAATAAAAATTTAAAAAATGCTGATAAAGAGCTTCAAGCAAACGTAAACCCTTTGATCAATATGATGGATCTGGATAAGCTGGATCCATATGAGTTTTTAAATGCGGAATAACCATGGGAAAAGTAATAGCATGTAAAATTGAAGTGACAGGACCGTTAAGCACTTTTATGAAAGAACAGTTGGTCTATTCTGGGCAAACCATTACGGTAGAAGCCAGCTCCAATGTAAATTTCTTTTTAGATGAAACCTGCTTTAGCGACCACATACTATCGCCTGATGTAAAATGGGCATTTATTTATGAAAATTACTATGCGAGTATAAAAGACAGCCAAGGGCAGCAGAATGATCTTTGGGCTGATATTGGAAATGGACAAAATCAGTTTATTACTGAGAAAGGTATTGGTAAACAATATAAAAAAGCAAGTAAATTCAGTATTAGTCCAGAAGGGACCAGTTACTATTACGGCTTTAAGCAGAGAGTTGTTGTATTTAACGAAAATGCCGATCAGGAATTTCATTTCTTCATTATACCCTACATTAATACACCAAGCGTCAGCTATGCTTATTTTAACGAAAGTGAAAAGGTAAGAAGATACGGTGATACGATGCACCTTCAAATTTTGCTGCATCAATATCCAGATAACATTAATAAAAAGGGAAATTATGAAGCAAAAGTATACTTGCTAAAAAAGGAAGATGCATTAACTGCTATAGATACTGATGATTTTGAAGAACATAATCTTTTTGACAAACCTTTTACCAAAAAACTGGGGTTTATCGACTACAATAAGGCAGATAATATCAATACCATTATCAATATAGATTTCATAATAGATGTTGCCTGGAGAAAAGAGGATAAAGAAGAGAAGACCTTTGTTCCAATCATAGAACTATATGAAACTAAAGAAAAAGAGTTTGCAGGAGTAGTTTCTTACGATAGTGTACAAGATCCAATTATTAAGAATTTTGCGCGCGAACCGTCTCAGAACTTGTCGCGGTATAACGCTAAGTTATTGGGAATGGAAGCTCTTCAAAAAGAAAAAAATCCCGTATATAGCGAATTTAAGGTTTCAGAAGAAACCATGTCCGAATTTCTTGATAGGAAAGAGATCGAAAAAAATAATATGATCCAATATATTGGAGATATTAATTACACAAAAAAAGAGAATAATCCCTGTGCTTACTCTACGATAACGCTAAAGGAAGGGGAAAGAAGTGTTGTAATATTTGATGAAAATCAATTGGTTAGTAAAGTAAAAGATAGCAGTCTTAATACTTTTGATATCGTAGCAGGAGACAAAGAAAAGACTAAGGTTACTGTAACAGCTAAATTTAAGAAAGATGCTAAAAGCCCGGAAGAATCTTTGCATATCGGAGGGGCATACAAATGTGAAAGCATACTTAATGATGGACATAAGCATGAAAAGCCAGAAGATGTTTTTAAAATGCAATACATCGTTGGGCAATGGAAACCTTCAGCAGATTTTACGGGCCGATTAATGGATCGATTATTAAATTTTAGTACGATAAATAGCTTTAGATTTTATCATCCTGAAAACGGGAAAAAAGCACCAGAACTTAAAGTAGATGATCCTTATAATAAGCAATATTCAGATGATCAGCAAGCTAAGGGATTGCCAAACCCATCTGGTAGTATGGATAGATTCAAACTCATTTCAGTAGCCGAAGTGCAAGGCCTCACAGATAAAGATTATAAGATTGAAAAAGATACAATTTCTTTAGAACTTGGCTATGTATATAATAAGGTTTATGAAAATAAAATAGCCGATTATTTAGGAACACAAGAAGCTTTTGAGGGTGGAGCGCTTTCTAAAAATGTAAAGAACATCTGGGTTATCAGGTATCTCTTAAAGCTTATTAATAAGGAAAAGATTTATCAAAGCTATTTTGTGCCGGTAACAACTTGTCGTTATCCCAATCAGATCGCAAGAATAAATGTATACCCGGATATGAAATGGGTATTCAATTTTAATTATAATATTAAAACGCCAATCTACTATAAGCCAACTGCTTCATTAGTTGAACACTATGCCGATTCTTATGAAGGAGGGAGGATAACTACGAGTAATAGTGCTACCCGGGTGGATATTAGAGAGCGGATGATAAATAATGCCGGCCAGGTGGACGAGGGGCGGAAAACATCCTTTACCCTGGGAATAGAGTGCGAGGTTAGTGGTGAAGACGATATAATTAGTCTCTCAAAGGAAATGGGAGAAAAATATAGAAAAATGCTTTCTCCCCTGTTATGGATTGTGAATAAATTGGATGGTGATCTAGGGGTAAGTGAGGCTAGAAATGAAAATAATCATATCAGAACTTCCGGAAATACGGGCCTTTTAAGTAGATTGAACAAATTACCAATGAGCTTCGAATTGGAGGCTCCAAATATTGGTGTTGGGTTAGGAATTGGCTTCGCTGGCTCAAAATCAGGCAAAATTAGTTATGAACTAGAGGGAAGATTAGTTGCTGATCCTCTCATTGGAGCAAATGTTAAACTAGATATACTTGCATTAGGGAGTAAATTAAAGCCTTGGGGCCTGATATTGGATGCTTTAGACCTTGCTTCTTGGGCAGCTAATGTTTTTAGCGGAGGAAGAGTAGAGTTTGATTATAAAATAGAGGTTCGTTTTAAAGCTCAAATTAAGTTGGTGGGCAAAAAAACAGGAATTGATCCGAAAACTAAAGAGCCTATTTATGAGGGACATGCAAATGCAAAGTATAATTTTGTCGATAGAAAACTAGATTTTAGTGGTGGTATTGAAGGTAAGATTTTAGGAGAGATTGAGATCAGTGCCTCGGTAAAAATATTAGCGAAGGTTAAAGATGCTAATGCTAGAGTTTTAGATGAAAAGAAAAAGATTGCGGAAGTAGGAGTTGGTGCAAAGGCAAGTTCTTATGTCAAACTTACCTGTCCATTTGAAATTAAGGATGGGGGAGTAGATATAGATTTTTATTTTTCAGGAGTAAAACTAGAAGTTTGGTTTAAGGCCAGTTTAAATCCAAATGATAATGATGGAGAACCGGACATAGTTAAAAGTCTAGTCCCTAAAATAGACTTAACTAAAAAAATTCAATTTTGATGAAACAAATATTATATATCCCATTGATCGCCTTACTTTTCATAGTTAGCTGTACCGAGGCTAAGCAAGAAAAAGTAGCAGGTAACTATAAATATAAAGAAAAGATGAAAAAGACTTATTTTGCAAATTATGATTTTAGTGGTCGCTTCGACATCATTTTTAATGGCGTAAGCATGGTCAGAAACAGGAAGGATGGAGTGGTCAGCGGAATTGAATATTTGAATCCATATATATCGAAATCAGGCGTTCAAAATATAATGCTCGTTGTAAAACCTTTCGGCCCTAATTCAAAAATATTGCCTAAAGATGTAAAAGATTATTTTATTGACATTGTTTATACAGAAAATGGTGCAGCTGCCCCCGTTAAAAATGTGAAAAGATGTTCCTTTCCCGCTATCGATAAGCCAGCAGATTCATTGGTTTATACTTGGACATTTGATGCTGATGTGCCTTACGAACTAGAGGGCTTTACAAATTCGTTAAGCTTAACTAAAGAAGATCCTGCTCAACTATTATCTGAAGTGTTAGCATATTATCAAAATGTTCATAATATAATTAATGAGGGAAATCATAAAGATTATCTTCAATTGTATAAAAAATCGCGCGAGAGGGAAATGGTTTCAGTATATATGGATGAGAACAAGCAAAAGGAATATTTAGAATCCTTAGAGAAACGCATCTCCTCATCGAAAGGTTACATGCAACCCTTAACCGATTACAAATTGTTTATCCACCCTAATGGAAAATTAGTTGGTCTAATTACATCAAATGGGGTCACTCCTTTATACTCCAAGGATCAGGAAGGAAAAAGAAAACAATATGGATTGGAATTGCATAGGGTTAAAGGAAGCAATAAGTTAGAGGTGTATTAAAAGCTAGATAAAGTTACATGGTTGAGGATTATTCTCAAAATGGCACACCGATTTTTACCAGTTCATTTTTTATTGTATGAAGTTTTAACATTTAAATCCGGATTTAAAAGGAACTTACAATAAGTTCGGCAATTAATTGTAAATAACATCAACTAATATGATCATCACGAATGCTCAGCCCATTGCAAATAATAAAATCCAGGTATTGATTAAATTTTTAATCGTTTTTTTATTATCAGCCCTAATCGTTACGTTACTTTTCATTCTTATTTTCGGTAATCTTGCTCAATCAATTACATTAAAGGCTGTGCTAAAAACGATCACACAATTTGGTATTGTGATCAGTATCCCCGCAGCCATCCTCTTCGTTCTCACAGATCTTTTGATGAAAAAGATAAAAATAATATGGGTTCTGTACTTGGTAAGAGGTATTGTGCTTTTTGGTTTACTTTGGTTGGTGAGTTTATTTTTTTCGATTTATCTGATCGCCAATGCTTTATTTGATAATCCCTTTGTGAAATAACCTGTAAACACCATTTATACAGACATATAAATGAAACTTCTTTAACACTAATCTGATTTAGATATGATTAAAATACTGATAGCAACAGTTGCCATTTTTGGATTAACGGCCTGCAATGCGAATGATAAAAAAGAGGAGGATAAAGGTGCTCAGAATCATGTTAGAAGCAATAATTTTGATCTGGGCAAAATTAATTTTAGGGAAAACCTGAATACAATCTTAACTGCTCAAGGCCTTAAACTTAGCGATAGTAAAAGTACAGAACAAACGATAATGGGTTTTAGTACATACAGCACCCAATCAGATAAATTATTGAATTTTGATGGTGTATCATTAGCCGGAGAAACCAAAGCAAAGAAAAATCAGGTCGTGTTTCATTATCAGGATAGCGATCAAACTATAGGGATGTTCGAACTTAAAATTTATACCGAAAAAACACGGAACGAACTGTTGGCTGCTTTGAAGGAATTTTCGGGCAAACCGGTTTACGAAAAAAGCAGCAATGCAAATGCCATCGAACTGGATGAAAACGGAGATGAAGTAAAGGCGTCTGAACGGAGCAATAAAATATACAGGGTTTGGGAGAATGCCAAAACCGGGATTTCCTATTTCTGGATTGAAACCCTTACCGGTAAAGAGTTATCACTTGAGATAACAGCCTTAAATAGAAAAGATAAGGCTACAAAAGATTGGATTGCCTTTCGTGCCTTCGATTGGTACAAAAATTAGCGTTGTCTGTAAATTTGTTTATAAAAGTAACACCTTGTCCAGAAATGCTACAATGTTTTGATCTAGATGCTGTAGTAAAAATCAGACTCCAATTATTTTTGAAAAAATATAATTTTTTTTCTTGTCAAAAATCTGCGTTCCCCTTACCGTAGGCTAATATTTTGGAAATTATTGTATGTGTTAGCCGTTATATATGAGCAAGATACACAATAATTGGCTTAATATTTGGTTTATAACTAATGTAGCGGAGGCTACGTAAAATCAATTTTTTAACCTTTAAATTTTAAAACTATGGCTTTCAAAGCTAGATTAAACTTTTCAGGCAAGGAGTACGATGTGCTTCACTGTGCCTATGCGTTAAACCGTGATGTAGATGCTAAAGGAAGACCTTCTTCCGGAGTCTACGGCGGTACCATCGACATTGAGATCGAATCAACCGAAGACACCTCAATTATCGAGGCGATGGTAAACAACCAGTACAAACCTATTACAGGAACCCTTTTGATCAAAAAATCGGAAGAAGATGCCAAAATGAAAGAAGTTAACTTCGAGGATGGCTACATTGTTAAATATTCCGAAGGGATCAACATTGTGGGCGATCACCCGATGACACTCAAGTTCCAGATTTCCGCGCGAAAGCTTAAATTAGGCAACGCAGAGCACCTTAACGATTGGCCAAAAGCTTAGTTAGGTAGAAGGTAGAGCATAATTCTAACCGCTAACCGCTAACCTCTAAACAGTTTAGAGAGGAGGGTTTAGAGTTTAGGCAATAAAACGCTAACAGCTATGCTCCAGCCCAACGCCAACCGCTCACCGCAATTCATTTTTCAAGAAATTAAAACTTACTACAATGGCATTCAAAACCCGATTAAACTTAGGATCAAAAGAATTTGATGTACTACAGTGCAGCTTTTCATTAAATAGAGATGTTGACGCAAAAGGCCGTCCATCATCAGGTGTTTATGGTGGTACCATCCACATCGAAATCGAATCAACTGAAGATACTTCGGTAATCGAATCGATGGTGAACAACCAGTACAAACCGCTTTCAGGAACATTGGTTTTCAAAAAAGGCGAAGAAGATTCAAAAATGAAAGAACTGTCTTTCGAAGATGGTTACATCATCCAGTATAATGAGGGTATTGCGGTAAACGACAATACACCAATGACATTAAGTTTTGTAGTTTCTGCCCGTAAATTAAAGCTGGGCAATGCAGAACACGAAAACGATTGGCCTAAAGCTTAATTTATTAAAACCGTTATTAGTTGCTGGTTTTGGCCTAATAACGGTTTTTTTTTGCTTTAGAGGTGTGATATAAAGAGCTAAACTATGGCTACCGACTTAGAATACATTAAGCTGTTTAATTCCTGCACAATAGCGCCGTTAAAATCTGTTGAGATCAACCGGATTATTGATGATAAAATCATAAGCAACAAATCAAGATATCAGGCAGTAAGGAATAAACTATTAAACTTAAACGAATATACGTATCGCAGTACCTGTTTTGTAACCGAACCTGATGATCTGTTACTGAAAAAGAATCCTAAAATGGCCAACAGCTTTTTTAACAGGTCATTTTCAGATACGGGTCTTTTCTCTGAAACTACCGGTATTCCATGGTATTTTATTGCCTGTGTACACTATAGGGAAAGTAATTCTGATTTTACTAAACATTTGCATAATGGCGATCCCCTTAGTGGTTTTACCAGACAGCATCCTGCTAACCGGCCAAAAATAAGCCATGGGCCACCTTTCACCTTTGAAGAAAGTGCTGTAGACGCCTTAAAACTACGTGGGCTGGATAAAGAAACCGTTTGGTCGCTACCTAAAGTATTATTGCGTTTGGAACAATATAACGGGATCGCAAAAGCCTATCAGAACAACAATATCAATTCCCCTTATTTATGGGGCGGTTCCAATCTTTACACTAAAGGAGGTTTCCCAAGAGATCATTTTTTTAGTCTCGATTATGTGAACAAGCAGATCGGAACGGCCGTTATTTTAAAGGCTATGGAAAACAGAGGATTAATCAACATACCAAGACAATAACATGAAAGCAACACTCTTTTTATATATGTCTGTGGTGTTTTTGCTGTTTTCTTGCGGAGCAAAGCATGATAAGCAGCAACCTGGAAAAACCAGCAATACCGATACTGTTGTACAACGAAAGCTGGATTCAGTTCCTGCCAAAACCGATTCGCTTGAACATTTGGCCGCCAATATGGTAGCTTCTGCTGAAAGTTACCGGAATGATGGGAACACCGAAGCTGAAGGGATATTTATCGACGCATTTATTGAGGCATTAAAACAGCCAAAGGCTTTTGAAACCGATTTTGCCAATCTAAAGAAATATGAAATAAAGGTACTAACTGCCGATGATGGTAGACTTAGGGTATTTTACTGGCTTTCACCATATTCAGGATCGATGTGGCATGTGCAAAATATTGTGCAGTATAAGGATGAAAATGATGCGGTGATAGCTCTTTCGTTTAATAGTCTTTATGAGGATAAAGACGATGAAGGCAGTCCTACACCATTTTTTGAACACATCTATGCTTTAAATACATCGCCTCAAAAAACGTATTTGCTTACCGGGTATGGGCAAATGAGTGGCACCGAACCTTACAGTGTAAGCCACACTTTGGTAATCGATCATGCAAAATTTAGCATCAACAAAGCTTTGTTCAAAACAGGCAAAGCAGTTAAAACACAGTTATTCGCCTCCGCAGAACTTAAAGAAGATCAGGATAAAGAAAAGTTGATTGCCCAGCTGGCAATAACATATAACCCAGGCGGTAAAACCATCAGCTATCCTGAGGTTAATGAAACAAAGGATGGATCTGTGCTCACTGGAAAAAGGAACGTTTTAACCTTTCGCGATGGGATGTTCAAGTAGTCATAAACTATTATTTAGTTGATATGGAAAAGAAATTAATCACCGAAATTAACATAGAAGATAAGGCCATTACGCATTTCGCTTCTTTTAGCTTAAAACAGGCTTTTAATGCGCATCATTATTTTGAACTGCGGTTTAATCACGATCAGATGGGCTCGCCTGGCATGATCAGCTTAAATGATAGTCGCGATTTTGTGGGTAAAACCCTTACCGCATCCTTTGGTTATGATTCTGGCAGTTTACAGGAATTTGCCGGCCTGGTCACTAAAGTGGAACTGGCGCAAAGCCATGGTTACCACGGCGTGCTGATTGTGAGTGGATATAGTCCAACAATTCTGATTGACCGCGGACCAGATTTAGGCTCTTATCTGGATAAAGATCTCAATAGTATTGTAAATCTTGCTACTTCAGATGTACCTTCAAACGACATTAAAATTGTAGCCAATGCGGCCAGAAAGGAACCTATTGATTATCTGATCCAATATCGGGAGAGTGATTTCGATTTTCTGAACAGACTTTCTGGCGAATACCACGAATGGTTTTATTATGATGGCAAACAACTGAATTTTGGTAAACCGGATGATCAGAAAGAAGTTGCCCTAATTTATGGTCGTGATGTTCAGAATCTACAATACGCCATGGAAATCGCGCCGATCAAAAATAAACGTTTCGCTTATAATCCCAAACAGGACGAAATGTTGCAGAGCGAAAGCAGTGGCGCAAGTGATGGATCGCCTGACCTTGCGCATGCCATACAGGTATCTAACGCCATGTACAGCAAAACATTTAACCAACCCGCACTTATCCGTGTAGACAATAACAATGATATTAAAAGCCATGTGCAGAATGAAGAAAAAGCACATATTAGCAACCTGTTAAAGGTAAACGCCAGTGGCGATAATGCTGCTTTGGGTATAGGCAGTATTGCCGAAATTACGATGAGTGTGCGGAAAGAACTTTCTTTTTCTACCGAAAGCCTGGGTAAATTCCTAATCACTACCATTAACCACGATATTGATGGTACTGGCAAATATTACAATACTTTCGAAGGTGTGATAGCCACAACGGAGCGGCTTTCGGTAAAAAACTATTCCAAGCCTAATCCTGATATGCAACTCGCAGATGTGATTGATAATGCCGACCCACAAGGCCAGGGGCGCATTAAGGTGAAATTTAAGTGGGAATGTAAAACCAACGATGTAACCGAGTGGTTGCGGGTAATTACGCCAGATGCCGGAAGCAGTGATAAGGTAAGTAAAAACAGGGGTTTTGTATTTATTCCCGAAATCGGCGATCAGGTAGCTTTAACTTTTGAAGAAGGCAATATTGCCCGTCCGATTGTACTGGGATCAGTATTTCACGGCAAAAGTGGCAGCGGTGGCAGCGCAAGCAATAACAGCAAAAGTTTAACTTCTAAAAGTGGTCACACTTTAACCATGGACGACGGTGCGGGTATGATTATGCGCGATAAAGACAGCAATTTTATTGAGTTGGATGGGGCAGGTAAAGCGGTTTTCGAAACCAAAGAATCGATCCTGATCAAATGTGGTGAAAGCAGCATTTTTATGGATAAAACAGGCAAGATCATCATCAAAGGCAAGGATATTTTAACATTAGGAGAAAACATTGGGAACTCAGCCTCAGTAAGTATTGGTATAGGCGTAGGTCCCGAAGATGGTACACCAACCTCTGGTATCGGTATCGAAGCACAAACCCTGGATATTGGTACAAAAACACTTTCGATGAGTGGTGAAACAGAAGCCAACCTGGCATCGAAAAAGATTAACGTAGGTGGCGAAAGTGAAACAAATATCAGTAGTGGAACGATTAACCTAAATTAATGCCGACTTAAGCTCCAATGAATCCGATACAACTCGAACTATTTAAAATAGATAAACAATGGCAACAAGTAGTAAGACAACATCCATCAGAAACCCTGTTTCTTTGTTTAGGTGAACGGCACGAGGTAAATTTATTTGAAGCTTATTTCAAATACCAGTTAACAGAAGAAAGCCGGACCGACGATATGTTCCTGCTCCATTATCAAGGTTTTAACAACAAAAATGATTATGGTAAAAGTTTAGTGAGGGAGTGGAAAGAAATCTTTGATTTATGGCAGAAAGACACTGGTAAAGGCATTGTTTGGGATGTTGAATCAGGTGACGCAAAAGATTATAAAACAGATGCCTTTGTGCCTGTTATGGCCTTGATAAGGCTTTGTGGTCTTTATCCGGAGTTGAACTCAAAGAAAATATATATTCAGTTGGCACCAACAGTTATTGATGATGTTGTTAGTCTTTCCGAATGGATAAACGAGTGCTGCAGTTGTATTAAAACATTAAATAACCATAATATTAAACTGGTTTATACCGAGCACCATATACACCGTACGTTAAAGAAATTAAAACAGGGAACAGAATTTAAGCTCAATATAGATGTAAGCCAGTTGATGCAGAATGCCGCGGCGCATACCAACCGCGAAAAAAACGATCCTGAAGCCGATTACCAGCAACAGATATTGATTGCTAGTAATTATTTGAGTAAAGGGAAACATGAGCAGGCCAATGCAGTTTTGGAACGCGCCATTGTGATTGCCCAGAAACAAGGGTTGCAAGAAGCTGTTGTTGCTGCAAGGATTATGCTGGCACAGAGTTTAGCGATAAAAAACAAAAAAAACGAAGCGCGCCAACAATACGAAATGGCTTTGGCCCGGGCCGGAGAGCGCTCACAGCTAAGTGCACATATCCATATGAGTTATGGCAGCTTTTTATTAGCGCATGCCGGTAAAGATGAAGCTAAAAAGTACTTCGAAAAAGCAATTAAGATTGCCGAAATGATTGAAAACAATTTTATCGCCATGGAATGCACCCGTTTGCTTGGCCAGCTTTCGGAGAGTAAAATAACAGGTTCTTCAAAAGCAATGACGTATTATGTTAGATGCCTGGAAATTGCGAAGAAAATGCCGATAGAAAAACGGCGACAAAGTTCGATGGCTTATACCGCATCGATTATGTTAAAAAAATATGGAGAAGGAAGTCCTGAGGGCAAAAAACTAGATCTGGAGATGAGACAGGATTATGGAGAAGACTGGAAATCGATGGCAGAAGTGCCCGCGAACCACGCCAATCCATTGTCGTAAAGATGATCGGCAATAAAATGAAAATAACATTGCCTTAAAAAACTATACGGATGAAAAAAGTAAAAGCAAGTAAACCGAATATGGCTATCGATAGGTCAATCAGCCTATCTGCGAGTTTAACCAAAGCCGAACCAAAAGCTGTAGGTAGCGGCGGCGGTGGAGCTGTTGCTCCGGGAAGTAATCCGCCTGCAGCAAAAAGTACGTTAAAGCTTTTAACAGCCAAAAAACCCGCAATGGCCAATACAGCTGTGCAGCATGTTAGTAAACATTTTGATGTGGTGCTGGCGATCGATTTTCATTGGACAACCATTCCCATTCCTCCATCTTTCGGATTCATACCCTTGCCCTTACCCCATCCGTTCATTGGCATGGTGTTCGATCCGATGGACTACCTGCGGTTTAACATTCCTATTCCAAAATTTGCACAAGGTTTAATTGGTGCGGCCAGCATCCCGATGGGCGGCTCTATTTTTGTACATGGCAGACATAAAGCCACTACAACTACCAGTGTAATGGGGGTTTTACTTCCGTTTAGACACATCAGTTCCATACCGGTTTATTTTATTGTAAATATTCCGGGTTCGCCACACGAAGGCGAAGTGTATTGGGGTTCTACTACTGTAAAAGGGCAGGGATCAGAAATGAGTGGTTCTAATCCCGGCCAGGTACTAACCTGTTGGTGCCCGCCAATGGGTTTAAAACCATTGCCTACCGTACCTGGTAAGTTAAAGAAAAATCCATTGGCTTATTTCGCTTTTTATAGTGATTTATTAAGCATGTATGTGCAGATTAATACCGGTAAACCCGTATTGGTTGGTGGTAAATTTGCACCGCATAATTACACACTGAAAGAATATTTAATGCGCTTTGCCGCTATTGGTATTATGAGGGGACTTACCAAATTGGGCGGGGCTTTATCTAAGGCGGCATTAAATGGCGTGAAAAAAATGCTTGCCAAAATGTTTGCTGGAGGCAACCCGCTAAAAAAACTGAAATGCCACTTTGGTTTTGAGCCTGTCAATTTCGTTACAGGAGCCATGTTCTTCGAATGGACGGATTTTGAGCTGCCGGGCGGTCAAACACTGGCCTGGAATAATGTATGGCGCAGCGACAAACCCTACGCGGGTATGTTAGGTAATCAGGTATATAACAATTACGACCTTTACATTTACCCTGATGCTGAAGCTGGAATCGTAGGGTTTAACCACCCCACCGAAAATATGGTGATGCCTTTACCTTATATCGAAGCATATTCAGGTAAACAATACGACCGTGCCCAGAAACTCTGGATGGAAAGGCCTGATGAAAATACCTGGGTGCTTACCATCGATCAGGATATTTATACTTACATACTTTTTAGTGGCGGCCCAGATGGTGATATCTATCGCGTCAATCAGATCGAATACAGCAGCGGTACCAGCCTTACATTTTATTATCAAAAACAACTTTTATCCCGCATTGTCGAAAATTCAGGTCGTGCGCTCGAAATGCAGCACAACGAATCTGCTAGCGCCATTAAAGCCGTTTATTATCACTATAAAAATACCAGCGATTTGTTGGCGACTTACGATTATGATCAGCGGGGCAATATGATCAAAGTATATGATCGGGCTGGTAAGGCCATCAGCTTTGAGTATGATGAGAACAACCGTGTAGTGAAAAGAACGAACCGGAACAATATGGTTTATTTCTGGACTTACGATGCAGAAGGCCGTGTAATCCATACCGAAGGTAGGGATGGTTTTATGAGCGGATCGATAAGCTATTTCCCGGAGCAAGGATATAACGAAGTATATTATCGGGATGGAAAAATAGAACGTTATTATTATGATGAGAACGATCTGGTGTACAAAAAAGTAGATGCATTGGGTGGTGAAACCTGGTACGAGTACGATCGCTATAATGAAGAAAAAATGGTTTCCAGTCCTGAGGGTAGGGTAATCGGCTACGAATACGACGACCGGGGCAATATTAAAACTTACCATACCGCAGATGGCGAACAATACCAGTACGCATGTGATGAAAACAATAACCTCATTCTGAGGAGTGATCCGGCTGGATCGAATGAAACGTGGCTATATAACGAGCAGAACCAATTGCTTAAACATGTACAAAAAGACAATAGGGTAGTCGATTTTTATTATACCGAAGGGCAAAAATTACCGGTGTTTTGCCGTGATCATGAAGGGCATGAAGTCCATTGGACTTATAACAGTTTAAACCAGGTGATCGAATCGGTTTCGAGCGAAGGCAATATCCGCCGCTGGACTTACGATAATTACGGGCGGTTGATCCGTTTTAGTCCTGACGGTAATCAAACTACGGTTTGGGAGCGTGATGAAATGGGCCGTGTTATCCTGGTGAAAGAGTTTGGTGAAGAGCCTTTACGTTTCGAATACGACGCTTATGATCTTCCGGTTTACGCTACTGATGGCCGTGAAGAATGGTACATGGCTTATACCCCAATGGGTAGCCTAAAAACAGAAAAGAGAAGCAGCAATTCATCACATCAAAACACCCAGACGCTTAATTTTACCTATGATAAATGGGAAAATTTAAAGGCCATTACCAACGAAAAAGGCGAAGAATATCTCTTTTTAAGGGATGCCAACGATGATGTGGTAAAGGAAATCGGTTTCGATGGGCAAGAACAACAACATATCCGCAACCAGGATGGGCAGATTATTAAAACTATACAGGCAGATGGTAAAGCCGTTTACCACAATTACGACTTAAGTGGGCGTTTAGTGTATAGCAGCTATGAAGATGGTACTTATGAAGCTTTCCAGTACAATAAACTTGGTTTGCTTATTGCTGCAGAAAATGAACATTCATCGGTTAATTTTAAGCGCAATCTACTGGGTATGGTTAGCCAGGAAATACAGGATGGCTACCAGATCAATTATCAATACGATGTTTTTGGGAACCTGATCAGTTTAAAAAGTTCATTGGGTGCCGATATTCAATACGATTATGATGAAATAGGTTATCTGAATGGTATTGCAGCGAAATGTGGCGGATCAGCAGAATGGACAGCAAGCATTGGCCGGAATAAAAACGGACAGGAAACCAGCCGCAGTTTAAGCGGTGGGGTTAGGGCGACATTCGATTATGACCACGAAGGCCATCCAATCAGCCAAAAGGTTGAGACCAGTCGTTCTATCACTGCTTTTAAACAATATGCCTGGGGGCCAAATGATAAACTCAATAGCTGCTTAAATAGCATTACAGGTGGAAGTATCAATTATAGGTACGATACTTTTGGTAGTTTGGCTTCGGCAAGTTACAGTGATGATGGCAAAGTGATTTATAAAAATCCTGATGAAATAGGGAACTTATATAAAACCGCAGACCGCAGTGACAGGCGTTACGATAAAGGTGGCAAATTGCTTAAAGATGATCAATGGTATTACCGTTACGATGCCAAAGGTAACCTCGTACAGAAAAGTAAGCGTAATATTATCGGTCTGGCCAAAGAGGAAGTTTCTCAACCAGAAGACAATGGTCTGTTTGGTAAAAAATTAAACTGGGGAATGGCCAATCCTGAAATTCCCAAAGCGGAAGCGCTGGATATCCTGGCAGATGCCGAACCGGATTTGCCAGAATGGAAAGAAGGCGACTGGGCTTATGCCTGGGCGGCCAGTGGCATGATGAAAGCGGTTAAAAATCCACAGGGTGAGATCATAAGTTTCGAATACGATGCCTTAGGCAGAAGAAAAGCCAAGATTGTTCATGGCTCCTCCCCAAAAGGGGGAGGCCGGGAGGGGGTGATCTACCGCTATGTTTGGGATGGTAGTTTGTTGCTCCATGAATGGAACTATCGACTTGTTGAACGGCCAAATCTGGTAGTAAACGAAGATGGATTGCTCAGCTACGATAAAACGGAACCGCTGGGCAACGATCTAATTACCTGGGTGTACGATCAGAATAAATTTACCCCTAGTGCCAAAATCATTAACGGCCAATATTATTCTATCATTAGCGATTATTTGGGTACACCTGTACAGGCTTTTGATAATACAGGTAAAAAAGTGTGGGATTGCGAAGTTGATATTTATGGGAAAATACGTAAACTTAGCGGTGATCGGGAATTTGTACCATTCCGGTATCAGGGGCAGTATGAGGATGTAGAAACAGGATTATATTATAACCGTTTTAGATATTATGATCCGGAAAGTGGGACATATGTAAGCAAGGATCCTATTGGTTTGTTTGGTAATAACCCTAACTTTTACGGATATGTTAGTGATAATAATTATTATGTCGATGTATTTGGATTAATTAATGAATTTGGAATAGCTGGTTATGGCAGCCCGGTACATGCAAAGGATGGCCTTTCTGCTCATGAGCTATTACAAAATGCTTGGTTGAGAAATAATGGAGTAATTGCCGGAAGAACTGCTGGCATTGCGTCAACAAATCCGGCAATGGCATTACAGGAAAATGCTATGCACAAAACAATTTCTAAACTTCAAAGGCAGTATGGGTTACATAATCCTAATGTGCTAAAAAAAATGACTGCTTTGCAAAATATTAATCGAAATACGGCAATAACTAGAAGAGGTATATATGATGATTTAGTGAATAATAGAGGGTGGGAACCTGCAAATGCTAAAGAATTTGCGACTAAAAAGGCACTAGAGTTACGGAGCGAGGCGATAGATTTTGCAAAAACAAACAAATTAATTAAATGTAACTAACTTTAATAATATGATTTCCAACGATAAAATTTCAAAAATAGATGAATATTCATCGAAATTAAGAGGCCGTTTAGGTGGTAATATTCCCATAGAATTTGAGCATCGGGAAGTAGAAATAAAAGGGTACCAATTTTATTTATGTGTTGAAAATCCTTTGACACAGAATAAGATGATTTCAATTTTCTTACCCAAAGATTATGATTTAATGATAGATCATAACATCTATCCCGACTGTAGTATTAAATTATTTGTTCACGACTATACTGATGAGAGTGAAAATGAAAATTATACAAATAAAAATATTAATAAAAGTTCGTTAACCCCATTTTCAATCGTTAATGGTGATGATTTAGGCTTAATTAGAATTGGTGATAGTCCCCGTTTATTACAAGATGAGAATTATTACTTTGAAAAAATTGAGGAGGATGGATATAATTTCTTGATGCAGATAGATGAAGATTATTATTCCGACAATACGCTAAATGGAGATTATCCTTTAGGTTACGGGGCTATTTACATATACAGTAAAAAAGAAGATATAATAGTAGGGTTTTTTCAATTTGGATAGCTGAGTATTCATGACCAAAGATTAATAATTACTTGGTTGAAGAAGGATTGTTTAACAAAGCAGAAGATAAAAATTACCAAAAGTGATATTGGATCTGTGAATTGCCTTAGACAGTCTTTTCGCAGACTTTAATCTCCGAACTCAGGAGCGGAAGATTTTATTAAGGCAATAAATTATTACAGAGAATATGATACATTTATTGATTAAGAATGAAACTTCAATTTAGAAATGCGTTGTGCTAGAAGAATATGCGCTTGTTATATCCTACTTAGGATACTATTGTTGACTGAAATATGATCAAATAATGAATCCGATTTCCGGTTATAGCCTAGCACAAACGTCCACATAGAGGGGGCTTGTGCCTTTTAGCGCTAAGTTTATGCTTGCATCAGAAGGTATTCACAAGAATCGTTGGCTCGGTTACGAAAGCATAACTATTTGGCAGCGATTTAATTATCTGGGTGTAAGATAAGAGTAATGCTGCAGAAGATGAAGAGTTTTTCGATGACGAAATACTGAAAGGTGCTTACTAAGTAAATATTATGGAGGCTTTAAACAATATAGAAAGAATAAAACAAGAGATCAATCAGTATTATGAAATGTCTTTTGAAAATGAGATTGAAGATTATTTATTTAATAAAAAATTAAAAGAAAAATTACAAAAAGTCATCATTGATTATAATACTGATGAGATAATAATTCAGAAAGCTCTTTTAATATTAGCTGAAAGTACTGGATGTGATGAAGATCAGGAAATAGCGGATGAAATACTAGATCTTTTATATGATAAAAAGTATATCAAGCAAAAGGATTTAGATTTTTTCTATCAAAATGTAGCAACAAGAAGATGGTTTTAAAACTTCGTTGGTAAAATAGATAATATTGGTGCGACTGGTTAAGATTAAAATTTGGTAGGAGGAAATATATTATAAACGGTCTAGCTCATTAAATTTATTTCACTCATCATGCAACCTATTGAGTCCCATTTGCATCTTGTTTAATATAATCAACTTAGCGCTATTCAAATGAAATATTTTAAAACGTTCTTATTATCCCTTTCGATGCTTTATTGCATCAGTTTACCGGCTAAAGCTACCGCCCTTGATACCCTTCACGTCATTCACGGAGATGAATTTTTACGATATCCCTTTGGTATGTTTCAAGATTTCAAGTCTTTTAAAAATCAAGACATAAGTGTGCTTCGTTCGAAGATTTCATACGTTAGGCCTTATCAAGACGAAAAAAAGGAAGCAACGAGAACATTTAATGTGGGTGGAAGTTTTGTGAGATTTTATGCCAACAAGGATACCAAAAAAATAGAAACGATAAATGCTATCATTTTGAATAAAGGAATGCCACTTCAAAATGACATCATGATCGGAATGGATCGGTCAGACTTTTTAAAAAAACTAAACATCTCTGAAAACGCTAGTAGTAATGCAAGGGTTGTCGAATTGTCGTCAAAAACCGGAGATATCCATCACTACTATGACTTTCAGAACGATAGATTGGTAAGAATTACCATCCTCTCAAAGCTTTTTTATCAGAAAGAATAATGTTGATCAATTTTGGCTAAATGGGAAAAACTTAAAATATTGGGCATCGCGGATTGTTGTACCCTTTTTTCGTTAAAATGAATTTAGCGTACAAACGCGCTAAACCTTATCCTGCAACAACAGTTTAATTACATTTTTTAATGCCGGGTTCCGGTTCGATTCTTTCCAGATCATATACAGCTCAGTTCTTTGTGGAATATGTTTAAGCTCCACAAACTTCACGTTTTCCTGATAGCCATATTGCAGGGCAGTGGGTACAATGGCAATGCCCAAACCTTCTTCAACCAGTTTGTAAATGGTGAGTGCATTAACTGATTTGTGATAGGTTTTGGGTTTAAAACCATGGTCCTCGCAAATGCTCATCATCAGGTCATAGTAAAATGGACTGTCATCACTCGAAAAAAAGATGAAAGGTTCGTTACCCAATTTTTTTACCGCTTCAAAACTTGCCTTTTTCATGGGGTGGCTTTTGGGTAATACCAGAGAAAAAGTATCCTGATGGATCATGTGTTTGGAAATGCCCGGTTTAAACTGTTGCATCCGCACAAAACCTACGTCGAGCATGTCTTTTTCCAATAACTCGACCTGTAACTTATTGGGCATTTCATCCAGGTTAGTTCTGATTTCCGGGAAGTCTTTATTAAGCTTAAAAATCACTTCAGGCACAATTTTTTGTGCCGCTGAGCCTAAAAAACCAATCCTGAGTTCACCCTGTTTGCCCTCATTAATATTGCTGACCTGTTTTTTAATGTTTTCGATATGGCTGAAAAGAAAATCTACCTCATCTTTAAGGTAGAGTCCAGCTTCGGTAAGCTCTACCTTTTTCTTCGTCCGATCGAATAGTGGGGCGTTAAAAATTTCCTCCATTTGTTTAATCTGTCGGCTCAGTCCTGGCTGGGAAATAAAAAGGCGGTCGGCAGCCTTTCTAAATTTCAGTTCCTCGGCCAACACCTGAAAATATTTTAAATGCCTAAGTTCGATTTGATAACCCATGGTTATTACATGATGATGTAATTGGTATTTATAGGTATCAAATATAGGGCTTATTTTTGTTTAAAACCTTTCGAACATGAGCGAGCAACAGATTTTTAATTACGGAACAGATCATTTAACCGCTAAACTGGCTTTGGCCATCAGCAATGGTGAGATCAAAGGCGTATTGAGTGCAGATACCCGGGATAAAGTGCTCGAAAGTAGTAAAGTGGTCGAACGGATTGCCATTTCTGGTAAAGCGGTTTATGGCATCAATACCGGTTTTGGTCCATTATGTACTTCCATGATTTCGGCAGTTGACACCCGTAAATTACAAGAGAATATTTTGAAAAGCCATGCGGTTGGTGTTGGCGAACCAATAGATAGCGAAATAGCTAAACTGATGCTGGTTTTAAAGCTGCAGGCTTTGGCTCAGGGTTATTCGGGTATTCAGATCGAAACGCTCGATCGGATGATCTGGTTTTTGGAAATCGGTGCTACACCAGTAGTGCCCAAACAAGGCTCCGTTGGTGCTTCTGGCGATCTTGCACCCTTGTCGCATCTGTTTTTACCTTTAATTGGTTTAGGTAAGGTGCATTATAGAGATGAAATTATTGCTACAGCCCAGCTTTTAGCAGAATATCAAATGGAGGCTTTGCAATTGGGTCCAAAAGAAGGCCTGGCGTTAATTAACGGTACCCAGTTTATTGCTGCCCATGCAGTTAAAGTGGTACAGCGCCTGGAAAATGTACTCGATGCTGCTAATATTATTGCTGCCATGATGATTGAAGGCCTGCAGGGCTCTGAAAAACCTTTTCATGCAGCGCTTCATCAGTTAAGGCCTTACCCGGCCAATATTGCTGTGGCAGGGCAAGTAAGGAAGCTATTGCAAGGTTCTGAAATTATGAAATCACATGCCGATTGCGCCAAAGTACAAGATCCATATTCATTAAGGTGTATTCCACAGGTGCATGGCGCTTCCAGAACGGCTTGGTTACATTTAAAAGAAGCTTTAGAAATCGAACTGAATTCGGTAACGGATAACCCCGTAATATTTAGCGATGATTTAACGATCAGTGGCGGCAATTTCCATGGTCAGCCCCTGGCTTTACCACTCGATTATGCCTGTTTAGCCGCTTCGGAAATCGGGAACATCAGTGACAGGCGTATTTACCTTTCTTTAGAAGGAAATACTCCCGGCGTGCCTAAACTTTTAATGAAGGAAACCGGATTAAATTCGGGCTTTATGATTGTTCAATATACCTCAGCCGCTTTGGCCAGCGAAAATAAAGGACTTTGTTTCCCTGCCAGTGCCGATAGTATTCCAACTTCTTTGGGGCAGGAAGATCATGTAAGTATGGGTTCCATCAGCGGTCGTAAAGCACTTCAGGTAATTGAAAACGTAGAGAAAATCCTGGGTATCGAACTGTTCTGTGCCGCACAGGCCATTGATTATCATCATCCCTTAAAACCAGGCAAAATAATGGCTGCGGTGCATGATTTTGTGCGGACCGAAATTGATCATTTTGAAGAAGATCAGATCATGTACGACCGCATGGAAAATGCGATCGAAATGGTACAAAAAGGCAGAATTGTAGCTGTTGCAAAAAGGGCTGAGTCGAAATTGAATTAAGAATCTAAAATTACAAAATATGGATTTTAAAGCACAGCTATTGGCGGGGATTCCTTCAGTATTACCAGCAAAAAAGAATAGAGATACAGCATTAAGCCATGCTCCCGTACGGCGGGCAGTTTTAAATACAGAAGAGAAAAAACTGAGCATCAAAAATGCATTGCGTTATTTTCCTGAAGTATGGCATCAGGAACTTGCACAAGAATTTTTAACTGAACTGGAAAATTACGGACATATTTACATGTACCGTTTTAAACCCGATTATGCGATTTATGGAAGACCGATAGCTGAATACCCTTGTTGTACGCCACATGCCGCAGCAATTATGCTCATGATCCAGAATAATCTGGATCCGGCCATCGCACAGCATCCGGAAGAGCTAATTACATATGGTGGAAATGGGAGTGTATTCCAAAACTGGGCACAATATTTATTAACCATGCAGTACCTTGCTACGATGACCGATCGGCAAACGCTGAATATTTATAGCGGACATCCACAGGGCTTATTTCCATCGAGCATTGCCGCACCTCGTGTGGTGGTTACCAATGGCATGATGGTTCCCAATTATTCTGCACCGGAAGATCTTGAAAAATTTAATGCATTAGGTGTAACCCAATATGGGCAAATGACGGCAGGTTCGTACATGTATATTGGTCCACAGGGCATTGTGCACGGAACGGCAATTACTTTAATGAACGCCTTTCGAAAGAAAGGATTTTATGGAAAAGATGTAGCAGGTAAAATCTTTCTCACTGCCGGATTGGGTGGCATGAGCGGTGCACAAACCAAAGCCGGTAATATTGTGGGCTGTATTACGGTTTGCGCTGAAGTTAACCCACAGGCTGCAACAAAAAGACATCAACAGGGTTGGGTAGATGAACTGATCGATAATTTAGATGAACTGGTAAAAAGGATAAAGATTGCTCAGGAAGCAAAAGAAGCTGTATCCCTCGCCTATATTGGCAATGTGGTTGATGTTTGGGAGCGACTTGATGCCGAAAATATTGAGGTAGCCATCGGTTCAGATCAAACATCGCTGCATAACCCATATTCAGGGGGCTATTATCCTGTCGAGTTAAGTTTTGAAGATGCAAATGATATGATGGCAAATGCAGCTGATAAAATCAAAATTTATGTCCGGGATTCGTTAAAAAGGCAGGCTAGAAGCATTAACAATCATACGGCCAAGGGCACATACTTTTTCGATTATGGAAATGCCTTTTTGTTGGAATGCAGTAGGGCAGGTGCAGATGTGATGGCACCAAATGGAGTAGATTTTAGATATCCCTCTTACGTAGAAGATATTCTAGGCCCCTTGTGTTTCGATTATGGTTTTGGTCCGTTTAGGTGGGTATGTGCTTCGGGTGATGAAAAAGATCTCGATTTGACCGATCGAATGGCCAAAGAGGTGATGGAAGAAATTAAATTGACTGCCCCATCCGAAATACAGCAACAGTTACAGGATAACATTAACTGGATTACTGCGGCAAAAGAGAATAAACTCGTGGTTGGCTCAAAGGCCAGGATTTTATACGCAGATTCAGAAGGCCGGGCGAAGATCGCTTTGCGGTTTAATGAGGCGATTAAAACAGGTGAGTTATCAGCATCGGTTATTTTGGGCCGGGATCACCATGATGTAAGTGGAACGGATTCTCCATTTAGGGAGACGAGTAATATCTATGATGGAAGCCGGTTTACGGCCGATATGGCCATTCATAATGTAATAGGTGATAGTTTTAGGGGTGCAACCTGGGTTTCGATCCATAATGGTGGTGGAGTGGGCTGGGGCGAAGTGATAAACGGTGGTTTTGGAATGGTGCTCGATGGAAGTGAACAAGCGGCTGAAAAATTGCAGAATATGCTTTTTTACGACGTGAACAATGGCATTGCCAGAAGAAGCTGGGCCCGTAATAAAGAAGCCCGTTTTGCCATTGAACGCGAAATGAAACGCACGGGTACTTTAAAAATTACGCTGCCGAATTTAGTTGATGATGCGATATTGGATCAATTGGAAATAAATTAGATTTTTGTTGACGAGAAATATATCGTTGTCATTCTGAACGCAGTGAAGAATCTTTTTACACTTAAAGCTGTGTTGATGTGAAAGATTCTTCGTTTCATCCGATAGCTATCGGATCAGAATGACAAACAAAATATAGATTGTGCAGATTTATGCAGTGGCGACTTTCTTAAAATACTCAGCGCCCTTTGCGAAATCTTTGTATTCTTTGCGGTAAAATTAACTCAAAGGCAAAGTAAAATGAAAAACAGAACCCTGGCCTTCTTCACTTTCGGCCCAAATCCGGCCACCATGTCTTTCTATAATTTCGGCACTTAAATAAAGCCCAATGCCAAAGCCAGAAATGGTATGGTTGCCTTGCACTCGGTAATAACGTTCAAACAGTTTCTCAATATCATCAGGTTTTATGCCTATACCTTCATCTTTGATCTGAATCTCGACCTGCGTATCATGCAATTTACAGGTTACTTCGATGCGTGTTCCATTATCCGAATATTTTAATCCGTTACTGATCAGGTTCGAAATTACATTACCAATTTTATCCCGATCGGCATTAAGGGTAACATTACAGGTTGGATTTAATATAATCTGATGCGACGATTGCGAAATATAAGTTTCCTCGATGGTTTCTTTCAGTAGCTCATCCAGGTTAAAGTTGCTTTTTTCGATCAGCAGTTTGCCCGACTCCAAACGGGATACATTTAAGAAACCATTAATCATAGTTGTCATTTTCCTGATCTGGCTATGTGCTTTATCTAATGCAATAATCGCATACTGATCTTCGTCTTTTTTAGCCTTACGCTGTAAAACCTGAACAAATCCATTGATGGCCGTTAATGGGGTTTTTAATTCATGACTCACCATTCCAATGAAGTCATTTTTACGCAATTCATCAAGTTTCTGTTCGGTAATATCAATAAAAAGCCCCGAATACTCTGTAGCGTTGCCATGTTGATCTTCGAACACACGTCCGGTTGCCCTAACCCATTTTTCTTCGCCAGTAATTAAATTATTGATAGGATATTCATTGTCGCTCGATAAATGATTGTTCAAAGCATTTTCTAATGCGGCATTGAGCATGTTGTGGTACTCTGGATTGATGGCTTTTATAATCGTCTCCATCTTAGCAGGTTCATCATGCGGTAAGCCAAGTAAATTTTTAACGAAACCCGACGTGGTCACTTCGAGGGTCTTTGGGTTTATGCTCCAGGTACCCATCCTGCCGGTATCAATAGCCTGAAGTAGCTTTTCTTCGCTATCAGCCAATTTTTTGGTATATTGGATCAGGTCTTCGTGTGTTTGGGCCAGTTCTTCGTTGGTGGTAGCCAGTTCTTCATTTGCTGCCGCCATTTCCATGTTGATATCCTGAAGTTCTTCCTGGTAGATTTTTCGTTCCGTAATATCAGGACTCACCGTAGCAATTGCGGTTACTTCATCCGTTTTTTCATTTTTAATCGCGAAGCCATTCCATTCAATCCAAAACGGATTTCCGGTTTTTTCATTCCAGAAGCGGATTTCCTGTCTGAAATTGATGCGCTGCAAAATTCCAGGTAAAAGTTTTTGGGCTGCGGGCCTGTCGGCAGGGAAAACACAATCTAAAATGGTCCTGTTAACAATATTCGCCCAGCCTAATTTTTTTAAGGCCGCAGGATTCAAATATTGGATAGACAGATCTAATCTGGCTAAAGCGATAAATTCGGAACTGGCTTCAATGAGTTTATTTAAATTCAACCGTTCCAGTTCGATCAGTTTCCTTTCGGTGATATCAATACAAGAACTGATGTAACCGGCAAAAGATCCGTCGGCATGGAAACGGGGCGGGCCATTGGCAAGCAGCCATCGGTAATCACCTTTTTTGGTCAGGATTCTAAACTCACCGGTAAATGCTTTTTTTTCGGCCAGGGCCGAAAGGTAAATATTTAAATACCCTTCGCGGTCTTCAGGATGGATCAGATCCGCCCAGCCAAAGGCCAGGAGATCGTTCATCGTTCGGCCAGTTAATACGGTCCAGGGTTTGTTGAAATAAATCGCGCTTCCATTTTCATCGCCAACGGCAATGAAAATATCGGTTCCCTCGGCCATGGTTTTGAAACGTTTTTCGCTTTCCGAAAGTTGGTTAAAACGTTCAACAACCCTTAATTCGAGTTCATTATTTAAAACATGTAAAGTTTCTTGTGTTTCCTGTAGTTCTTCGTTTGTGGCCACAAGCTCTTCGTTGGTAGCGGCCAGTTCTTCTACCGTGGCGGCTAGCTCTTCGTTCAGGGCCTGCTCGCGCTGTAGTGCTTCAGCTTTCTCACGTTCTCTTTCTACTGCTTCCTGTCTTAATACGCGTTCACTTACATCAATTGCAGTATGTAAAATGCAGATGGTTTTTCCTTCTCCGTTTTTTATAGCACGATATTCAAAATCAAAATAAAAGGTTTTCAGCTCACCGTCAATCATGATGTCGGCAGCAGTATCTTTTCCGGCAATTACGAGGCCTTCGAGCCATACCTTCCTAAACATATCGATAAAAGGTTGTCCTTTTAATTCGGGCAAGGCATCTTCGAGCGATTTTCCGATCACACTTCTATCTTTCCCCCAAATCCTGAGCATCGCATCATTTGCCGCTTGTATAACGGCATTTTCTCCAACATGCACCGCTGTTGCTGTATGGGTTAGATTAAAAACTTCTATTAATTGATCGTTACTTAAAAGATGACTGGATTGACTCATTATGGAATTTTAGGGATGATCTAAAATAAATATTTTATCTAAGTTTCAAAATAATGACCAACCTAAGTAGGATCATTTTTTATAGAAACTATATACTAACCATAACCTCCTTAAAAAGGTTTTTAATTATATGAATTTCTGATGCGTATTGCGTGTTTTTTCTACATCCAAAGTATAAAGTGTTGGTGAGTTTTGATGTGCCTTCCCAAATCACCTTGACCTTTCCATCTTCAACTTCTTTTCTGCAAAGGAAATCGGGAATAATCGCCAGGCCATTCCCACCCGATAGGCAGCGCACAATCGAATTGAGGTTGGGCACAATATAATTAGGTCGGAAATCAGCATGTTTGCCGAAATTAAGTTGCCAAAAACGTAAAAGGTGCTCCATGTCGCCTGCGGTGCCGTACCATTTCTGTTGTTTTAACCAGGCTTCCATTCCCGAAAGATCTTTCTTTTTCACCAACGAATCGAAAGTCTGTCCGTCTGTTTCTATGCCCCCTACCAGAACGATGGTTTCAGAAGAAAAAGCTTCATGTTCGATGTTTGGCGAATTCCCTTTTTGAGGCGTAATGATCAGGTCTAAAATACCTTTGTCTAATTGATCAAGCATCTCCGGATACTCGCCAAAACGGATAATCACGTTAAAAGGCAAGGTCGAAATATATTGTTCGAGTGTGATCTGAAAAGTTTCGAAGCACATGCCCACGCTAATGGTGGGGGTATGTTTCTCCGTACTTTTTTGGAAGTGTTTTTCAGCATCCTCGAGTTTGCTGAGCGGTTCTACGATGAAATTATACAATACTTTACCCTTTTCGGTAGGGATCATTTTCCGGCCTGTACGTTCGAAAAGTTTATAACCCACATAACTTTCTAAAGAACTTAAGTGTAAACTTACTCCAGGTTGCGAAATAAACAGGTTTTCTGCTGCGCCCGTTAAGGTTCCTGTTTTATAAATCGCCTTAAAACTTCTATACCACTCTAAATTAACCATAATCCTGTTATTATAATTCTGATATAAATCTATGAATTAACTTGTTTTAATAATAGGTTTAGGCGCTGTAATTTTGTCTTATCAAAATAGAAAACGAAATGAGAAAAATATTCATCATCAACGGCGGACAAAAATTTGGTCACTCTGGAGGCCTGTTTAACGAAACAATAGCCAACGCCACAGCCGATTTCTTTTCATCAGCAGAAGGATTTGAAGTGAAAACAACAAACATTAACCACAATTACAACCCAAAGGAAGAAGTAGAGAAATATGTTTGGGCCGATGTGGTGATATATCATACCCCGATCTGGTGGTTCCAGTTGCCACATGGATTTAAAAAGTACATTGATGTAGTCTTTACCGAAGGCCATAAGAAAGGGATTTATGTAAGTGATGGCCGTAAAGCGGATAACCCAACCCGGAATTATGGTACCGGTGGCATGTTGCATGGTCGGAAATATATGGTAACTTCATCATGGAACGCGCCAAAAGAAGCCTTTACACTTCCTGAAGAGTTTTTTATGGAAACGAGTGTAGATGACGGCGTGTTATTCGGTTTCCATAGAATGAATGCTTTTACCGGAATGGAAAGGATAGATGGCATTCATTTTCACGACGTGGAAAAAAACGCCGATATCATCAGTGCCCTTAAGTTACATCAGGAACATTTAACCCAAATTTTTTTAAATACAGAAGTATATGAGCATTTATCTAACAGCAATAGTTAAAAGTAAAAAAGAAACCATTACAGCTTTAAGGGCTGTATTATTGGATATGGTCGAAAATTCGCGCAAAGAAGAAGCCTGTATCCAATACGATCTGCACGAGTCTGCAAGCAACCGTACTTTCATTTTTCAGGAAGAATGGAAAGATCAACCGAGTTTAGATGTACACAATAAACAACCCTATATTTTAGCCTTTGTTGAACAGGCCGCTACACTTACAGAAGATATTGTAATTTACAAAACAGAAAAACTGGCTTAGTTATAATTTAGCTCGCCTGGCGGTTAAGGAAGAGCCGGCTGAGGCGATCACCACAAAAGCCACTGCAAAACATTCTTTTAGCGAGAGGTATTCGTGTAGGAAAACCAGGGCTGCCAACGATGCCATAGCGGGTTCAAGGCTCATTAGAATACTAAAAGTCCTGGCGGGAAGCTGTTTAAGTGCCCTCATTTCGAGGGTAAAAGGAATGGCGCTTGATAATAGCGCAAGCGCTGCTCCTAAACCTAGTAATTTAGGGTTCAAAGTACCTAAGCCACCACCATAAATCCCAAAGGGCAAAATAACTATGGTCGCAAATAACATCCCAATGGCCACGGCATCGCCACCTTTCATGATTTTGGAAATCCTACCTCCGAGTATAATATAAGCTGCCCAAAATACACCCGCCAAAAGTGCCAGTAGTACTCCTCCAACATTTAAACCGGTGCTTGTCCAGGGAGCAATTAGTGCAATCCCTGTGGCGGCCAGTATTACCCAAAGAAAATCAACAGGTTTTTTCGACCCGAAAATGGCCAGTCCTAACGGCCCAACAAATTCTAGGGTTACGCCTAAACCAATTGGAATGCGGGCAATGGCCATATAAAATACCATGTTCATTACGCCTAAACAAACGCCATATAAAATTACGTATTTCCACTGTTTGGCATTTAATTTAAGCAGGTTTGGCCGGAAAGCAATCAATAAGATCACAGCAGATAAACCGATCCTTAAAGATGCAGTTGCTGCTGCCCCGATCTGCGGGAAAAGCCCTTTTGCAATTGCCGCCCCACACTGCACACTGATAATTGACAGTAAAACAGCTGGTATTGGTGGAATATTGATTTTGCTTTTCATCAGGGCTCGTAAATGAGGCGCAAAATTACGGAATTATAACTTTCCTATTTTTTTTAAATAAAAAAGGGAGAATCAGATTATACCAATTCTCCCTGTTCTGTGTTTTAAGGTTCTTAACTGAACAATTCCTGCTCGTCTCGGTTTTCAGTTGGGATCTTTTTTAAGAAATCGTCAAAAGATGGCCCTTCGTTATCTGAATAGATGCCATAAGCATCTAATATATACCCAATATTTTTATCCTGATCTTCTAAAAGATAAAGCACAGAGTTATCTGCCGGATCTGAATCTCCCTCAAAGCGGTAGGTTTTAACGATAGTCAAATCCTCAGGCTTGTAAATTTTACCCAACGATTTACTTTGCATCTTACCGTGATCAGACATTTTAAGTTCATTATCTTTTCCTTTCAGCCTCAATTTCTCCAAAATTTGACTCAAAGTATTCATTGCAGTTGGCTGTTCCATAGTTATACGATTTTATACTGATTAAACAAGTGGTAATGCAAATGGTTTTACCTGTATCTGTTTTAGATCAAACTAAATGATTGTCAATGTGTTTCGTATGTGAACTAAATTTTAATAAAATGAAAAAATACCTTTTAAGCTTAGCCGTTGCGGGTCTTGCATTTGTAAGTGCCTGTACCAAAACCGACAAAGAAATTGCTCAGGCAACATTAACCGAAACTGCTGATAACACCAAAACCATTGGTACAGTGAAATTTTACGAATTGAGTGATGGAAAAATTAAAATGGATATTGAGATGAATTTTGCGGCACGTGCCGACAGCAATGTTGCGGTACACTTTCACGAACACGGCGATTGTAGCAATATGGGCGAAAATACACACGGCCATTGGAATCCAACCAAAGAGGTCCACGGAAAATGGGGTTCTGCAGCTTATCATAGTGGTGATATTGGCAATATTAAACTGGACAGTAAAGGCCACGCCACACTTTCGGTATCCACTGATAGATGGAGCATTAAAGAAGGCGATATTAAAAATATTATAGGTCGTGGCATTATTGTGCATGGCGGTACCGACGATTATACCACTCAACCGACAGGCAACTCGGGGCCAAGGGTAGGTTGCGGGGTGATTGAGGCGGTGAAGTAATGCTTGATGTGTCAGTCTAAGCCTGTCGAAGACTAATTGTAATAAATGATAGGAATATAATCAACGAGCTCAGTGCAAGAAAAGCGGTTAAATTTTTAACCGCTTTTTTTATGCAATTTGATCTGCCTTGTCATCATGATTAAAAAACCTAAATTATTATGGCAACGCTAAACGAATCTCAAAGCGGCAAGGCTGCAAAAGGAAGAACCAAAAAACCAACCCCAAGGGTAGATCTTACCGCAATGGTAGATCTGATGTTTCTATTAACCACATTTTTTATGCTCACCACGTCATTAGGCTCGTTAAATGCGGCGGATATAGCCAAACCTGTTAAGGACGATGGTGTAATCGAACCGTATCCAGAATCGCGAACCATGACGATTTTGTTGGGAAAAAATAACAAGGCCGTTTGTTACATGGGCACAATAGAAAAGGCCAATATGAAAGTTATCCCAGTGGCAACCATTCAAAAAGAAATCATTTCAAACGAGAAGCTGGTTGCCGAAACCCATCAGCATAATCCTGTCAAATATATGATCGTCATCATCAAACCCAGTAAAACCTCCAGGTTTCAGGATTTTGTCGATGTAATTGATGAGATGAAGATTGCCAATATTAAATCATATACCATCGACGATGATCATATCGCCGAAAAGGAGGTAGAATTTATGAAAAATAATGGGCTCTAAATAAGCTGTTCTTAAAGGAATCTGCTTAAAAAACAGCGGATAAAAAGAATATAAATCGCTTATTCGCTAATGAATAAATTGAATATGAAAACTAATACCCTAGTTTTTTAGTAGAGATTGCGTTTTTGATATACTGGAGATCGTTTTTGTCCTACTTATTAACGAATCGTTAGGTTTATGTTAGATGCTTAATACTACATCTGTATAGCTAATTTGGTTACATTCGTCGAAGTGTTTGGCCAAGCATCAGGCGCAGCCCGAAAAGCCTTAAAAGAGTAGGGATCTTAAAACTCAAAAAAAATCTAGTATGAAAAGTTTAGATTGCTGCCGATCGTTTATTCGAAATTATGGATCTGGAACGCGAAAGTGATGAGAACCAGATCGAATTAAGTACGGATAAAATTGGGGATATTCATTTTGAAAATGTTTCCTTCCGTTATGGAATGCGGTTGCCTGTTTTCGAAAACCTGAATTTAACCATTCCGCAGGGTAAATTTACCGCCATTGTGGGCGAGAGTGGATCAGGGAAATCCACGCTAATGTCTATTCTGCAGAATATTTATCCCATACAGGCCGGCAACGTGCGCATCGGGAAATACGATCTAAAATACATTACCAATTCTTCGCTGCGCAGATTGGTATCGGTAGTACCCCAGCAGATCGATTTAGTTGCAGGCAATGTAATCGATAATATTGCCATTGGCGAAGAAGAACCCGATATGCAAAGGATTATCGACATCGCTACCAAACTTGGTCTCATCGGCTTTATTGAAGCTTTGCCAAAAGGTTTTCAAACCTATTTAGGTGAAAATGGAACCGCATTATCCGGCGGACAAAGACAGCGTATTGCCATTGCAAGAAAATTGTACCGTGATCCTGAAATTCTGATTTTAGATGAAGCAACTTCATCACTCGATTCGGTTTCAGAGCAGCATGTACAGCGAATGATCGAACTTTTAAAAGCTGAACAGAAAACGGTAATCGTAATTACACACCGATCGAGCACATTGAACAATGCCGATAAAATTATCGTATTGGATAAAGGTGTGGTGGTTGAACAGTGAAGCCACCAGGACCTGAAATACCATTTGGCCTAATTATGAAGTTTAACAAGGCATGAGCGTAGGGAAAACTTCGTAAGTTACATGCGGGCAGAAACAAAAAAAGGCGTCATGCATGGCTGCAAAACGCCTTTTTCTATAAATTGACGCGAAAAATTAAATGCCGAAAGCAGCTTTAACCTGGTCTACATAATCCAATTTCTCCCAGGTAAACAAATCAACAGTAACTGTTTTTTCTTCACCGTTTGGTGTTCTGAAAGTTTTGGTAACGGTTTCTGGTGTACGGCCCATGTGTCCGTAAGCAGCAGTCTCACTATAAATTGGGTTTCTTAATTTTAAACGTTGCTCAATAAAGTAAGGACGCATATCAAAAATCGATTCTACAATTTTAGCAATCTCACCGTCTGTTTTACCCACTTTACCCGTTCCGTAAGTATTAATGTAAATACCCATTGGTTTTGCAACACCGATAGCGTATGATACCTGAACCAAAATTTCGTCGGCAACACCTGCAGCCACTAAATTTTTAGCGATATGACGTGTAGCATAAGCCGCACTTCTATCTACTTTACTTGGATCTTTACCCGAGAAAGCACCACCACCGTGCGCACCTTTACCACCGTAGGTATCCACAATGATTTTTCTTCCGGTTAAACCGGTATCACCATGTGGACCGCCGATTACAAATTTACCGGTCGGGTTAATGTGGTATTCAATTTTATCGTTAAACAAATGTGCGTAAGCTGGATTGCTTTTGATAATTCGAGGGATCAGGATGTTCACTAAATCAGTTTTGATTTTCGCCAGCATGCTTGCTTCTTCATCAAAATCATCGTGCTGTGTAGAAATTACAATCGCATCAATGCGTACTGGTTTGTTGTTATCGTCGTATTCTAAAGTAACCTGGCTTTTTGCATCCGGACGTAAATAAGTAATTTCATTATTTTCGCGACGTAAAACAGCCAGTTCCTGTAATAATTTATGAGAAAGGTTTAATGCCAATGGCATATAATCTTCAGTTTCGTTGGTGGCGTAACCAAACATCATACCTTGATCGCCAGCACCTTGTTCTTCTTTGTTCGTTCTATCTACACCCTGGTTAATATCTTGCGACTGCTCGTGTATTGCAGATAAAATTCCGCAAGAGTTGGCCTCAAACATATACTCGCTTTTGGTATAACCAATTTTCTTGATTACATCACGGGCAATTTGTTGTACATCTAAATATGTTTTAGATTTTACCTCACCCGCCAAAATAACCTGACCAGTTGTTACCAAAGTTTCGCAGGCAACCTTTGATTCTGGATCGAAAGCCAAAAAGTTATCAATTAATGCATCCGAAATTTGATCGGCGATTTTATCTGGGTGACCCTCAGAAACAGACTCTGATGTAAATAAATATGACATTTATTAAATATTTAGTGATAAATAAACAAATTTAAAATCGCCAAACCCCTAGTAAACAGGTGGTTAAATAATTGAAAGGAGGTATTAGCAATTTTTTTAAGTGGTTGCAATCCGGTCCCGAAGTATCGGGATAGCAAATCAATCCACTTTTAACTGTTGCAAAATTAGCATATTTTCTTTATTTCAAAAATTATAGATTATTTTGTGCACTCATTCTTACACTTTGCACACAAAGATTAATATCCTCTTTATCATAAACCCTATCTCTGGTGGGAGAGGGAAGTTGCGTATTCCCGATTTTATCGATAAATATCTGGATAAAGAAAAGTTCAGTCCGAACTTCGTTTTTAGCGAATATGTTGGTCATGCCGGCGAACTGGCAGACGAAGCGGCAACCAAAAATTTTGATGTGATTGTAGCTGCGGGTGGCGATGGAACCATTAACGAAGTGGCCAGCCAAGTGTTAAAACACAAAAAGATCTTAGGTATTTTACCGCTCGGATCAGGAAATGGCCTCGCCCGGTTTTTAAATATTTCTAAAAACCTAAGGTATGCGCTTTCTATCATCAACAACTTTAATGTTGATGAGATTGATACGGCTGAGTTTAACCAAAAATGTTTTTTCAATCTGGCAGGAATGGGTTTCGATGCCCATTTGAGTGCTGTTTTTTCGAAAGATAAAAAGCGTGGTTTATCGGGTTATGTGAAGCTGGGTTTTAAAGAGGTTTTTAACTATAAAGCACAAACATATTTAATCAATATCGATGGTACCGAATACAGAAGGAAAGCTTTTGCCATCAGTATTGCCAATTCTTCGCAATATGGAAACGATGTCTACATCGCGCCCAATGCTTCGGTAAAAGATGGCTTGCTAGATGTTTGTATTATTAAACCTTTCCCGATAATAAAATTGCCTGTATTGGGTTATGTCATGTTAAGGGGCAAGGCCGAAACATCGGATATGATTGAGATTATTAACGGAAAAAATATTAAAATTATAAGGGAAACGGCAGGCGCAGTGCATGTAGATGGCGAGCCTTTACAAATGGGAACTGAGATTGAAGCGGTGATAAAGCCACTCTCGCTCAAAGTAATTGTGCCCTAGTGTGTGGCGTTTAGTGCTTGGCGTTTGGAGTGGATTTGGCGAATAAACGATCAACTATAAACTATCGACTGGTGAACAAAAAATCGGTTTGGAGTTTTGGAGTCGATTAACCGATTAACCAATATATAATGAGCCAATGGCCAGTGAACCAAAGAACTTTTATAAAACATGAAACCAAAGAAAAACAGTTTAAGCGATCTTGGCGGAATTATGTATTCTACCAATCCGGAGTTCGAATACGAGGAAGAAGTTGATAATACGGTTACCTCTCCGAACAATCAACAGGATTTAAGGGTAATGCTCGATAAAAAAAATCGTGGCGGCAAAGCTGTAACCTTAATTACAGGTTTTAGCGGCCGGCCAGAAGATTTAGACGTACTTGGCAAAATGCTGAAAACCAAATGTGGTGTGGGTGGTTCGGTTAAAGATGGTGAAATTATGATCCAGGGTGATGTACGCGATAAAGTGATGGGAATTCTTCAAAAGGATGGTTACAAAGTGAAAAAAGCCGGGGGGTAACAAAACAGAGTTGTCATCCTGAGAGCAACGAAGGATCTTTTTTGATTTAGCTTGTTGCCATAGTCTTCAACTACATTCAGAGTACGATGCCTGCAATCTATGCGTCATTCCCAACTTGCTTGGGAATTGTAATGCCTTGATGGGGGTTTGTATGTTGTATCAAGATTAGCTTCGCTTAGGGCGTTTGTCAGTCTAAGCATAGTCGAAGGCAGCGCAGTGCTCAATACGCAAAAACTATTCCCTGCGGTATCGCTTTACGGATTACGTTGTGCACCCTCAAATCTAAATACTACCCCAAACCTGCCATTTACAAGTTTATTCATGCCACATTCTGTTTTACTGTTTCCTGAGCAGATTTTTTGCAAGATGTTTATGGAAAATTAAACGCATGAAAAAGATAATCCTTGCCCTTTCATTCCTGTTTTTCGTTTTAGCGGCGAATGCGCAGAAAAATAAATATTTGGTTGATGAATATGGTAATCCAATGCACTATTCTATTGCAAATAGGTTTTCTAATTGCAATATATTTCTAGTGGTTGATGGGAGTACTGAACAGGTTACCCCATTCGAATACTTAAACAATCTTGCTTTAGGGAATGTAGTTTTATTAAAAGGCGCAACATCAATTGAGCTTGAAAGTCGGATACAAAAGGACAGCTTGAGTTTTTATCGTTATTCAATTATAGAAAATGACTCAATACAGCTTAAGAGGGATGCAATTCCAGTAAAGATAAAATATAAATGGGGCAAAGGAAGTGTGCTGCCAAATTACGTAGCTGTAGATTTAGGGACGTTTAATGTTATAGGTAAAAAAATAGAAGTTCAAATATTCAGAATTGATAATAAAAAAAGAGTTAGCCGAGTATTCATATACAATAAACCAATTTTGCCACCGCAATCCTTATCATTTAAGGTATTAGAAAAAAAAGGAGCCAAGAATATTAAAAATAGGACCAATCTAATCGTAAATGAAAAAGTAAAGGGGATTAGAGTTATGATGAAGAATACAGATTTTAATATTCTATACTCAGTAACTGTTGATCATGTTGATGCCCGTTCTTCTGCCACGCTTGAGCCTAAATGGAAATTGATTAAGGGTGCCAATTTGGTAATTGGGGATATCAATGTTGAAAATTTTATTAGTTCCGGTAAATATGAGATTATCGTATACCCCAAAACCCGTACTTATTCTTATTGGAAGGATAATACATTGGCTAGAACTTTCCATTTTACAGTAGAAAAACCAAAGGAAAATTTTTTTACTTCTAAAGACCTATTGAAAGGCGCAATCATAGGTGGATTCTGTGGGCTTGTAGCGGTTTTAATTCTTAATAACCGTAAAAGAAAGGCAGCCAGGTTACTTGCTCAGAAGTCTCAGGAAAAAGAAATCGCCAAACTCCGGTTAGAATCTGTCCGTTCGCAGTTAAACCCGCATTTTTTATTTAATGCGCTTGCAGGCATCCAAACACTGATGAACAAAAACGAAATCGACAATGCCAACCGCTACCTTGTTAAATTTGCCCGTTTAACGCGCAATGTTTTGGATCATAAGGAACTCATTAGCTTAACCTCAGAAAAAACGCTTTTAGACGATTACCTGCAGATGGAGCAATTGCGTTTTGGCTTTCAATACCAGATCAGTGCTTCGCCAGATCTGGATGTAGAGAATATCGAAATACCTGCAATGCTTCTGCAGCCCTTTGTAGAAAATGCCGTAAAACATGGTATTGCCGAAAAGGGAAATGATGGTAAGATCGAGATTGATTTTATCAAACAATCATCAGATCTGATCTTAAGCATAAAAGATAATGGAGATGGCTTTGATGTGACCAAAAATTACGAGGGTTTAGGTTTGGCATTGACCAAAAACAGAATATCTTTACTCAATTCCATCTATAAGGAAAATCAGTTTTTTTTGGAAATGAAAGCGGATGTAGAAGGAACGATAATCAAAATCACCTTAAGCCAATGGTTATAAAATGCGGGCAATTTTAGTAGACGACGAAACAGCCAATTTAGAAAATCTGAGGATTTTACTGGATAAACATTGTCCAAATATTAAAGTAGTTGCCACTGCAGGCAATATTAAAGATGCCTTTACCCAGGCGAACCTACACCATCCCGATCTGCTTTTTTTAGACATCCAAATGGGGAAGACAACGGGTTTCGATTTATTAAACCAGCTTGCCGAAAAAACATTTGAAGTGGTTTTTGTAACCGCTTATGATAATTACGGTATCCAGGCGGTAAAATTTGCAGCATTAGATTACCTACTTAAACCCGTAGACCCTGACGAACTAAAAGCGGCTGTAAATAAAGCCGAGATCAGGATAAAAAACAAAATACAGGGCGAACAGCTCAATTTTTTACTGAGTCAGATCAAAAAGAGCGAGCCGGGCATTCCGAAAATTGCCTTGCCTCAGCAGCACGAAATTCGTTATGTGTCGGTTGATGACATTATACGCTGTGTGGCCGATAATACCTATACGTTTTTCTTTTTAAGCAATGGCGATAAAGTTTTGATCTCAAAACCACTAAAAGAATATTCAGATATGCTAAAACCACATGGTTTTGTGCGGGCACACCAAAGTCATCTCGTAAACCCCAAATTTGTAAAGAGTTGGTTAAAAGAAGATGGCGGAACCTTACTGATGAACAACGGCGATAAAATTCCGGTAAGCAAGCCGAATAGGGAAATGGTAAAAGAGATGCTTGGCAAATAGCTTTTCAAACCTCGCAGGTTTTTGAAACCTGCGAGGTTTAATAAATGCAATACTAAAAGCCTGGCGCTTAATCCTCATCAAAACCTACCCAATACTAAATATTGGTTTTTAAATGTATAGTGCGTAATTACTTTCACTAAACATTTAAATCAATCAATATGAAACAGCTATTATTTTTATTCTTTTTTATCATTTCTTTTGGATTACAGGTCCCGCATGCTGCAATTATTGGCGTGCCTGAATTAATTATCCTTCTTATTGTTGGTTTTATTGCAATTGCTGCAGTGGTCGGTTTTGTTTTCTTATTTTTATATTTAGTTAAAAAGCGCAAACATGTTCAAAATGAAAAATAAGATAGTTTTCGGATTAATTTTTATACTGGCCTATGGCATTCAAATTGCGCATGCGGCCATGTTGGGCACAGCCGAAATCATCATTATTTTGATTGTTGGGTTGCTGTTTTTGACTTTCGTTTTTGGCATTTGTATGCTCATCTATTTTTTAATCAAAAAAAGCCGGCATACGCCTCCAAATCTGGCACCAAATACTGTTGCGATTAACTTTCCTCCTGCTGCTTTTCAAAACCCTGTAATGGAGGAAAAAAAAGAGAAGATGGAAGCTGTTAAAACAAATGGCCGGATTGCTTTGCCCCAGCAAAATGAAATCAGGTATGTAAACACGGAAGAAATCATCAGGTGTGAAGCAGATAACAATTACACCAATTTCTTTTTCAGTGACGGAGATCAGCTGTTGATTTCAAAATCGTTAAAAGAATATTCCTACTTGCTGAAACCGCATGGTTTTGTGCGGGCACACCAAAGCCATCTCGTAAACCCAAAATTTGTAAAGAGCTGGTTAAAGGAAGATGGCGGGACATTGTTAATGGATAGCGGTGATAAAATTCCGGTATCCAAACCAAATCGCGAATTGGTGAAGGAAATGTTGGGAAAGTAGTTTTTCCAAAGTTGAACCACTATGACACAAAGAACACCAAGATAATTGATTGATTGGTTTTGGAACGACTTGTTTACAGAAAACGGAAAAAATCTTGGTGCCTTTGTGGTCAATTATCGAAACACTTATAAAAACTCCGCAAACGCTGTGGTTAATAAACCTTACATTTTTGTACTTTTGCGGCTATGTCAGTTATTAAACCCTCATTAGCAAAAGGTACCCGCGATTTTACCCCGGTTGAAATGGTAAAACGCAATTTTATTTATGAAACCATTAAAACGGTTTTCAGGAAATATGGCTATGCAGAAATCCAGACCCCAAGTTTCGAAAACCTGTCTACCTTGACCGGAAAGTATGGCGACGAAGGCGATAAACTGATTTTTAAAATTTTAAATAGCGGAGAGTATCTTAAAGATCCGAAAAAGAAAGCATTCGATTTTTCGGAAGAAGACAACAGCAATAAACTGATCCCGCTCATCTCTGAAAAAGCTTTACGTTATGATTTAACAGTGCCTTTTGCGCGTTATGTAGTAATGCACCAGCACGAAATTACTTTGCCCTTTAAACGTTTTCAGGTGCAACCTGTTTGGCGTGCCGATCGCCCGCAAAAAGGCAGATATCGTGAGTTTTATCAATGTGATGTGGATGTGGTGGGCTCTGAAAGCTTACTGAACGAGGCCGAATTTATTTTAATCTACAATGAAGCGCTAAGCAAACTAGGACTAAAAGACTTCAGTATAAAAATTAACAACCGGAAAATTTTATCGGGTATAGCCGAGATTATTGGGAAGCCAGATTTAATTATCGATATGACCGTAGCCATCGATAAACTGGATAAAATCGGTTTAGATGGAGTAAGTAAAGAACTGTTGGAACGTGGCTTTACCGAAACGGATTTAGAAAAACTCCGGCCGGTGATTTTATTGGAGGGAACCAACGAAGAGAAACTGGCCAGTTTAAAGGATGTTTTGAGCCAATCTGAAACGGGTTTAAAGGGTATAGCAGAAATTGAACAGGTTTTTGAATATGTAGAAAGTCTGATTTCTTACGGTTTGCCACTGGTTGCGAAATTAGAATTGGACATTACTTTGGCCCGTGGTTTAAACTATTATACCGGTTGTATTTTCGAGGTTAAAACCAACGAGGTTGCCATGGGCAGTATCGGCGGCGGCGGTCGTTACGATGATTTAACTGGCATGTTCGGTTTGAAAGACTTAACGGGAGTAGGTGTTTCTTTCGGTGCCGACCGCATTTACGATGTATTGGAAGAATTAAACCTTTTCCCTGCATCTGCTGAAGTGGGAACAAAGGTATTGATCAGCAATTTTGATGCGGAAGCGGAGAAGTATGCCTTGCCGATTATTCAGCAGTTTAGAAACGCGGGCATTTCAGCTGAATTATACCCAAGCTCAGCTAAACTGAAGAAACAGATGGCCTATGCTGATGCTAAGAATATCCCTTATGTAATTTTAATCGGTGGCGATGAAATCGCAAGCGGCGAACTCACACTAAAAGACATGCAAAGCGGTGAGCAGAAAAAACTGACGGTTTTGGGTATTCTAGAATTACTAAAGGTTAATTAACCACAGAGACCACCGTGTTTTCACAGAGAACATGGAGGCGGGAGCGTGACGGATTTGGCGAATTTTCTAAGCATACGATTTCCTTTGCGGTTAAACCAGCCTGCCCAATCGTAATAAAACGGGGAAATGAACATTTTTTTCCGCATCATCGCCCCAGGCTTCTTTGAGTTCGGTAAACATATATTCGAGCGGGTTCCGCTCATTTGCCTTTTTATAATGCTGTAAAGAAGACCAGGTATTTAAATAGCCGATCAGCTGGTTAAAATTCCAGGTGGTTTTGATCTGAAAATGTGGGGCGATAATTTCTTCAAAAGGAAAGGGGATGGTTTTATAACCCTCTTCAATATAACGGCGTTCGCTGTCCCAGTATTTACCCAGGATATCTTCATAAAGTTTATGAACGGCTTCATCTACTTTTTTATCGATAAACATGATGCCATAACCAATTACCGCAAAAAGCCCGGCGGGTTTTAGTGTTCTTTTTACCTCAGCGTAAAATGCCTCGAAATTAAACCAATGAATGGCCTGTGCTACCGTAATTAAATCAAAACTATCATTAGCTACCGAAGTCTGTTCTGCAGGTTCAACCTTATACGTGATATTGGGCAACTGTAAAGCATTTTTTAATTGGTTCTCGCTAATGTCAGTTGCGTAAACGGTATCGAAATGCTGGGCCAATACACGCGCCACCTGACCGTTCCCTGTGGCACAATCCCATGCTGATTCTTTATTTTTTACCAAAGCAAACAGGTAATCGTACAATTCTTGCGGATAAGTTGGCCGGTAGATGGCGTAATCGGCAGATTGGGTAGAAAAATTATCTTTCATTTTATTAATGATTGAATTTTGAGTGAGAGAAGGAGTGAATTGGAATAAATGGTAATGACTCAGCCTTTCTGTATAAAATTATCATATTTTTGAATAACAAGTGGGCCTGATTTAAGTTTCATTTCTACATTCAAATCGTTCAAAATTCAATCATTCAATAATTCTCTCATTTACTCATTTTCAAATATGGAAAAAACAGTACGCCAAAACGAAATCAAGGATGTAGAATACAGGTTGAAATCTATATTCGGTGGTTCGGTAGGCAATCTGGTTGAATGGTATGATTGGTATACTTACTCTGCCTTTGCCCTTTACTTTTCACCTGCATTTTTCCCAAATAGCAACCCAACGGCACAGTTACTGGATACCGCAGGAATTTTTGCCGTTGGCTTTTTAATGCGCCCTATTGGCGGTTGGTTATTTGGTAGTATTGCCGATAAATTGGGCAGAAAACGATCGATGACACTCTCTGTGCTGATTATGGCCATAGGTTCATTGATTATCGGTTTAACCCCAGGTTATAAACAGATCGGCATTGCGGCTCCATTATTATTGATTTTTGCCAGATTGATCCAGGGATTGAGTACCGGTGGCGAATATGGAACCTCAGCCACTTACCTCAGTGAAATGGCCACCAAAAAACACCGGGGCTTTTATTCGAGCTTTCAGTATGTAACACTAATCGGTGGACAGTTACTGGCGCTCGGCATTCAGCTGATTTTGCAAAACTGGTTGCTTACACCTGCCGAACTGCACGATTGGGGCTGGCGGATTCCCTTTTTTATTGGCGCCATACTTTCTTTCATTGCTTTATATCTACGCCGGCACATTGATGAAACCGCTGCTTTTAAAAGTAAAAGTTCAGCAGATAAAAAAGGTGGCATTGCAGCATTATTGAAATATCCAAAGGAGGTTTTCACCGTTGTAGGGTTAACTTTGGGTGGAACAATTGCCTTTTATACGTTTAGCACCTACATGCAAAAGTTTCTGGTGAATACCGTGCATTTGAGTAAAGAAACTTCCACCACCTTATCGTTCATTTCATTGCTCGTTTTTGCCATCATGCAGCCTTTATTTGGCTTGTTATCGGATAAAATTGGCCGCAAACCTTTATTAATTGGTTTCGGAATTTTGGGCACATTATGTACCTACCCAATTTTAACAGGTTTAGCTGGAGAAAAGAATACCACAATCATATTTCTGTTAATGATCGGCGCTTTAATTATTGTGAGCGGTTATACGAGTATTAACGCGGTAGTGAAGGCAGAACTCTTTCCGGCCGAAATCAGAGCCCTTGGTGTGGGTCTACCTTACGCGTTAACCGTTGCCATTTTCGGTGGAACAGCTGAATATTTTGCACTCTGGTTTAAAAAAATCGGTCATGAAAATTATTTCTACTGGTACGTAACCGGATGTATTTTAATCTCACTGATTTTATATACTACCATGAAAGATACCAAACACCACTCAAAGATTGAGGATTAATTTGCGAGCAGAATGTGGAGATGTCGTCATGCTGAATTCATTTCAGCATCTATCAAGGGAAAGATAAGACCCTGAAATAAATTCAGGGTGACGTCAAACTACAAATAATTACTCACCTCAATCAAATTCATATCTGGATCGCGGAGGTAAATAGAAATAATTTTACCGTTCGCTCCGGTCCGCTCTAAGGGGCCTTCTTCAATTTCGATGCATTTTTCTTTCAGTTCCTGCATTACTTCGCGCAGCGGAAAATCGGTAATAAAACATAAATCGGCCGTTCCGGGCATGGGTTTAAATGCTTTTGGCTCAAATTCGCGCCCATATTGATGCAGGTTGATTTTTTGATTGCCAAATTTTAAGGCTTTTCTATTTTCGCCAAATTCGATAATTTCCATGCCCAAAGCCAGGCTGTAAAATTTACAGGTACTTTCTAAATTGGCAACGGTTAGTACAAGATGATCTAAATTTTTGATGTCCATAATATTAAATTAGAACTAAAGCAAGCATCCTTTTGTTTTAGGTCAAGGATTTATGCTACCGATATTTGGTTAGTAAATTATCGACAAACAAAATACTCAATTTTTATATATTTACCATTATGCAAAACCTGCCTCCTTTAGCCGAACGTATGCGCCCTCAAAATCTCGATGAATACGTTGGTCAACAACATTTAGTAGGAGTAGGAGCGGTGTTGCGTAAAGCGATAGAAAGCAGTCAGCTCCCATCCATGATTTTTTGGGGCCCACCCGGAGTTGGTAAAACCACCCTGGCCTACATCATCTCACAGGCATTGGACCGTCCTTTTTTTAATTTGAGCGCCATTAACAGTGGCGTAAAAGATATCCGCGAGGTAATAGATCGTGCGGCACAGTTAAAAGATAGTTTTTTGGGTTTGCCCATTCTGTTTATTGATGAGATTCACCGTTTTAGCAAATCGCAGCAGGATAGTTTATTGGGTGCGGTAGAAAGAGGCTTGGTTACTTTAATTGGTGCCACAACCGAAAATCCATCATTCGAAGTCATTTCCGCTTTGCTTTCACGTTGTCAGGTATACATTTTAAAGTCGCTAACTGAAATTGAACTGGTTGGTTTATTGCAAACGGCGATTAAAAAAGATACGATTCTTGCAGAGAAAAAAATTACCATAAAAGAACACGAGGCGTTGATCCGTTTATCGGGAGGCGACGCGAGGAAATTGCTAAATGTGCTCGAAATCGCCATTAACGGTATCGGTGGGAATAAGATTGTACTCACCAATGAAAATGTACTGGCGCATGCTCAGCAAAACCTTGCACTATATGATAAAGCCGGAGAACAGCATTACGATATCATTTCAGCTTTTATTAAATCCATCCGGGGCAGCGACCCCAATGCAGCGGTTTATTGGTTGGCGCGGATGATAGAAGGCGGCGAAGACCCGCTGTTTATTGCAAGGAGGTTACTGATTTTATCATCAGAAGATATCGGGAATGCAAATCCCAATGCTTTACTTTTGGCCAATAATTGTTTTACCGCGGTAAATGTAATCGGTTATCCAGAAGCACGCATTATCCTTTCGCAATGTGTAACCTATCTGGCCAGCTCACCTAAAAGTAACGCCTCCTACGAAGCCATTAACAAAGCGCAGGCTTTGGTTAAACAAACTGGAAATCTGCCCGTGCCGCTGCACATCCGAAATGCACCGACCAAACTGATGAAAAATATTGGTTATGGAAAAGATTATCAATATGCGCACGGTTATGAAGGTAATTTTTCGCCGCAGGAATATTTTCCTGAGGAGTTAAGTGGTACGAAGCTCTACGATCCGGGTAAAAATGCAGCAGAAGAGAAGCTGCGCGAGAAACTTCGCCAGAATTGGAAAGACAAATACAAATATTAGTGTAACATTTTCTGCCGATTGCATACTAATAGGTATATTGACTAAAAATCAAACACCTAAACTAAATATGCTAAGTACTTTTTTAAGCCATCAAAGAAAATCTTTCTGGCGTTCGCGAAACAGGGGCAGTAGCATTGCCGGCCAGATTGTTTTGGGTTTCTTTATGCTCTATTTCTTTGCCATTGCCGTAGGCGTTGGTTTCGGGATGTCGCATTTCCTCCCAAAAATTTTCCCAAACAAAGAGGTAATTTCCAGTTTTAACGGAATTATACTCTATTATTTTGCATTCGATTTTATCATGCGTTTGCAGTTCCAGGAGTTGCCAACCCTAAGTATTATCCCTTACCTGCATCTAAAGATCCAGAAAAGTAAGATTATTAATTTTTTAAATGTTAAGGCATTGTTCTCGGCATTTAACATATGGCCTTTCTTTATTTTCCTGCCTTTTTGTTTTATTAAAATTTCTGGTGAGTACGGAGCTTTAGTTACGATGATGTACATCGTCTCTATATTTTCGATCATGATTTTTAATAACTATTTGGTGTTGTACATCAAGCGGAAATCAATCACCAATACATTATATACTTTTCTGGGGTTGGTTGTGATTGCGGCTTTTGCAGCATTGGAATATTATAAAGTGATTTCGATCATGGCAGGTTCTGATTTTGTGTTCAGGGCCATCGCTGAACATCCTTTATATGGTTTTGCATTTACTGTTGCTGCAGTCGCCGTATTCTTTTTTAACTCAAATTTCCTGCGTAAAAACTTATACGTTGAGGAGCTAAGTACCAGGCAGGAGAAAAAAGGCAGTACCGACTACGCTTTCCTTAATCGTTTTGGTAAAGTGGGCGAATTGGCCGCTCTTGAGCTTAAGTTAATCCTTCGTCACAAACGTCCGCGTTCTTCGGTTATCCTTGGTTTCTTCTTCCTTTTTTATGGCTTTATCTTTTATAAAGAAAAGGCGATCAATAGCGATGCCTTTGGACAAATGATGTTTGGCGCTATTTTTATGACTGGAATCTCCATCATTATTTACGGACAGTTTATGTTTGCCTGGCAAAGTGCCCATTTTGATGGTTTACTCGCCAATAAGATCAATTTTAAAGATTTTATCAGGGCTAAGTTCTTATTGTTTACTATTGGTTGTACCATTATTACCTTGTTGGCAAGTTTTTACGGGTTTTTAAGTCCGAAATTATTACTGTTACATTTGGCGGCCTACTTATACAATATTGGTTTCGGAACCGTAGTGGTACTTTATTTGGCCACACTGAATTATAAAAGATTGGATATAACCAAAGCGGCTAGCTTTAATTATCAGGGAACGGGTGCTACACAATGGTTATTGATGTTCCCTTATGCACTTACGCCCATTTTAATTTATGTGCCATTTGGGATATTGCATAAACCTTACTGGGGTTTGGTTGCAGTATCTATTTTTGGTTTGGCCATGTTGTTGCTACGTGGCTTCTGGGTAAACTACATTGCAAAAAGATTTGAGAAACAACGATATAAAATAGCCGAAGGCTTTAGAGAATAATTATGATTTTAGAAGTTAAGAATTTACAGAAAGTTTATGGCGATAAAACCGTTGTAAACATCGAAGATTTGCAGATTGCTGCCGGCGAAACCGTTGGTTTGGTTGGGAATAACGGTGCTGGTAAAACCACTTTCTTCCGTATGCTTTTAGATTTGATCCGCCCAAGTAATGGCGAGGTTTTATCAAAAGGTGAAAACGTAATGCAGAGCGATAACTGGAAGAATTATACCGCATCATTTTTAGATGAAGGTTTCCTGATCGATTATTTAACCCCTGAGGAGTATTTCATTTTTATTGGCAGCTTACACAAGATGAGCGTGGCCGATGTTTCTGCCTACCTTAGCCAGTATGGCGAGTTTTTTAATGGCGAAATATTAAAAAGTGGAAAATATATCCGAGATTTTAGTAAGGGGAACCAGAACAAAGTAGGTATCGCAGCGGCGCTGATGCAAAAGCCAGAAATTTTAATTTTGGACGAGCCTTTTGCCAACCTCGATCCAACTACACAGATCCGTTTAAAAAAATTGTTGAAAGAGCATACGGGCAACATGACCACTTTTATCTCCAGTCACGATTTAAACCATGTTACCGATGTATGTAACCGGATTATCCTGGTAGAAAAAGGAAAGGTGATCAAAGATTTCAAAACAGATGAAAATACATTGAAAGAGCTGGAGAGTTATTTCTCCGCTTAGTTTTTGTACTAAGAATGATACATAATAAAAGGGCGTTGATTCTTCAGCGCCCTTTTTTGGCCACAAGGATTCCTGTTTTGCTTCAAAATTGGCCAAAATAGGCAGAAAATACATTTTGCATTGATTTTGGCATTGTGTTTGAATACAACGAGTAGAAATTATAAATCTAGCATATCATGAGTATTTCAAAAGTAAGAATAGCGACATTAAGTATAGGATTAGCCGTGGGATCTATGGCCTTCCAAAGTTGTGATAGTTTAACTAAAACACAAAAAGGTGCCGGTATTGGTGCTGCAGCAGGTGGTGTAATTGGTGCATTAATCGGTAAAAAAGCCGGTAATACAGCAGTTGGTGCCTTAATTGGTGGTGCTATCGGTGGTACAGCAGGAGCTTTTATCGGTCGTAGAATGGACAGACAGGCAGCTGAAATCCAAAAAGCTATTCCAAATGCAGAAGTTATTCGTGAGGGTGAAGGGATTATTGTAAAATTTGATAGTGGTATTTTATTCGATTTCGATAAAACGGCTTTAAAAGATGCAGCTAAAACAAATGTACAGAGTTTAGCTTCGTCATTAAACCAATATCCTGATACAGATATCAAAATTATTGGTCATACCGATAGCCGTGGTACAGAGCAATATAACATGGGCCTATCAGAAAGAAGAGCGGCAGCAGTTAAAGCTTATGCAGTTTCTCAAGGTGTGCCATCAAGCAGGTTAGTTACCATCGGTAAAGGTTTTGCTGAGCCAATTGCTGATAACGAAACTGATGCTGGCCGTGCAGCTAACCGTCGCGTAGAAATTGTAATTGTAGCTAACGATGCATTAAAAGCAAGCGCACAAAAACAAGGATAATATCGCAATTTCCCTCTACCTATGAGGTCATTATAAATGCAGCCCCGGTGTACATCCACCGGGGTTTTTTGTGTTATGAGTTGTCAACTTTCTCGTCAACCCGCTCTTTAAGTTGACAACTCTGTAATAGAGATACAATTGTGGTGTCAGATGTTACCAACTGACACGTAATAAATTTTATATTTTTCCTCCTTGTTTGGTGCCTCACCACACTGTAAACAGGGTTAAAGTAATTGTGGTGTCAGATGTTACCATCTGACACTATTTTT